>JAZNEX010000046.1:0-91013 GCA_045588855.1 Acutalibacteraceae bacterium | reverse complement strand
CTCGGAGTACCTTTGTACGCCGTCGGGTAAACCAAAATAAAGCTGAACGCTTTATTTTGGCTCGGTTTGTTCATTCTGCGCATTTTTTCCTAGCCCCTAAAAAGGGGATGTAAAAAAACGAGTTTTTTTACATCCCCTTTTCTTTTTTACCTGAGTGCTGTTGCACTGTTGAGAAGTACGGTTGAATAAAGAAACAATACGGTATCCGCATTTTCAAAATCAACAATTCCGTTCAGTGCAGTCGAAGAAATGTATCTTATATCCACCATTGTGATTTTTGAATAGCTTCCGATAAGAAGAGGCGCTAATGAGCTTGCGAATGAGTCACGGAAAAGTATGAGCTCCTTACCGTCTTTATTCTCTTTGTTTTCAATAACGGAAACTGCTACGGTACCTGACAGAAACATTTCATAAGGATCGTGGCTGTCAAGCTTTTTCATATCATAAACAGGATAGCTTACAGGCTTTCCGGTATCATAATTTGTAACTGCGGCATTATCAATGGCCGAATCGGTAAGATATGAAATCTCGTCATAAGGAACCTTAAGACCTGCCTGATTATAATATACACCGTAAAAGGGTTTATCAGTCTTATTTACGGTAAAATCATTATTAAATTCCGCACCCGTCGAAACTGCAATTTTTTCTGCAACATCAATGATATTTTCCTGCTTCCAGTGAGTATCGGTTGTATAATAATCGTCGGCACCAAGCAAGGGCTTTATATCAATATATCCGGCATAAGGCATTTTACTGCTGAGCTTATTGCTGAATTCATCATAATCAAATGCGAGATAGCCGTTTTTTTCTGCAATAAAACAGTTTTTATCAGGAATAACAGAGAGAAAAATCTCCGCATCCGTATTTTTTATATATTCGTTATACAGATAACCGAACTTTTCACCTGCATAGTCAATCATATCCTCCTTCAGAGGATATTCAAGCTTTGAAAGATGTCCGTCCGTTACAAAGATCTTATTATTGTCCATTTTATTAAAAATATATTCCGATGCATATGCCTTGATGCTTCTGAAAATATCGCGAAGCGGAAACTGATCGGGAGAAGCTTCTTCAAAATCCTTCATATACTCACCCGACAGCACATCAGAAAAAGAAAATCCGGGAAGTGTCAGAAGCTTTCTTCTTTCGGACTCAGAATACGGCACGGGCTCTTTGAAAAGAAACCACGCGGAAAAGCCGAAAATAAGCACTGCGGCAAGGACTGTTGTTACGATATATTTTATCTTGTCATTCATATCAAAAGTCCTCCTTAAAATCTGAAATATAAGAACGGATTAAATGAACCGTCAACAAGGTATGAAGTACAGAGTATTATAATAATCACCGTAAATACGGGAGACAGCACCGTAACTGCGATATTTCCGCCCTTGCTGTCACTGAGCTTTTTCACAATAAGCTTCGGTACGGGGGTAGCACCGATACATGCAATAACAAAAATAAGAGCATAGCTACGAAGATTATAAAGCCACAAGGCATCATAAAGACCGTCAGCACCGATACCGAACATACCGAAAATATACTGAACAGCTTCGCCCATAGATGAAGCATTGAATATTACAAAGCTTATTGCAATAAGAATCAGCACATATATTCTTGAAATCACACGGCTTTTGGCAAGAATTTTACCGAGCCACATTTTTTCAAGAGTAAGAAGTACTGCAAAATATAAGCCCCATACAATAAAGTTCCAGTCAGCACCGTGCCAGAAGCCTGTGAGAAACCATACAATAAAAATATTTCTCAGGTGCTTTAATGCCGGAACACGGTTTCCGCCGAGAGGTATATATACATAATCCCTGAACCACTGTCCGAGAGACATATGCCATCTTCTCCAGAATTCTGTCACACTCTTTGAGATATAGGGATAATTGAAGTTTTCCATAAAGGTAAAGCCGAATATTTTGCCCAGTCCTATTGCCATATCACTGTATCCCGAAAAATCGAAATAAATATGAAGAGAAAATGCTGCGGCATAAAGCCAATAAAATGCAACTGTTTTTTCATCAGCGCCCTTAAATGTTTCACAAAGCTCTCCGAGTGAATTGGCAATAAGAATTTTTTTGCCGAAGCCTACACAGAAACGCACAATTCCCTCATAGGTTTTCTCCAATGTGTGTTTACGGGTCCTCAGCTCCTTTTCCACATCACTGTAGCGAACAATGGGACCTGCGATAAGCTGAGGGAACATTGCTATATAAGCGCCGAGATTTACGGGATTTTTCTGAGCAGGCACATCCCCTCTGTAAACATCAACGGTATAGCTTAATATCTGGAATGTATAAAAGCTGATACCTATGGGAAGTGCAATTCTGAGAAGAGGAACACCGAGACCTGTAGCAGCATTGAAATTCTCTATAAAGAAATCGGCATATTTAAAATACACCAGCAGACTGAGATCAACCGCCACTGAAAGAATCATAAATACTTTCGACAGCTTTTTTCCTCTGAATTTTTCTATCAGCAGACCGAAGACATATCCCACGAGGACGGATATTATCATTATGATAATATATTTCGGTTCGCCCCATGCATAAAAAACAAGACCGGACAGCAGCAGCACCGTATTCTTAAGTGCTTTGGGAACTATAAAATATAAAATTAAAACTACAGGCAAAAAGAAATACAAAAATGAAATACTTGAAAAAAGCATCTGTATCTACCTCTTTAAAAAAAGAGGGGGCTTAATCAACAAACAAGATATAAGCACCCTTTCATATCAGTATTTAACTGTTTTAAGAAACTTAAGCAACTGTTTCTGTTTCTTCTTCAGCTGTTTCAACTTCTGCTGTTTCTTCTTCAGCTACTTCGCCCTCAACAGCTGCATCGGGATCAAATGCAGCAGGACCTTCAAGTTCGTCGCCTTCAACAATGTCACCTTCAATAACAACATCGCCTTCAGCTTCTGCACCTTCTTCAACAGTTTCCTGCTCGAAGGAAAGGGGAGACATTACGAAGTATACGAAATTGCCTTCTGTTGCGCTGAGCTTTTCTTCTGCTTCAACACATACATTCCATCTGAGATCAGCAGTTTCATCAAGAGTTGCAATAAAAGCATCCTTGTCTGCATCTTCGCTGAGCTCGAATACATAGCTTACAAAGGGAATTGAACCGATCATGGGAGCAAATGATGTACATGAAGTAAAGCCTGTGATTTCTGAAGTAAAGCCTGCAAGGAAGCCTTCTTCAACATCCAATACCATGGGAGCAAATGCAACTGATTCGTGTGTGGAAAGAGCTGTAGCAATTGAGTTTGTTGTTGCGCCTTCTTTAGCTGCTTCTGCCTTGAAAACTTCTGCAAATGTTGCAGCTGCAGTAAGATCTGATGCTGCTTCTGTTGTTTCGTCAGCAGCTGTTGTTTCTTCTGTGTTGCCGCCGCAAGCAGCAAAGCTGAGTACCATAAGTCCTGCGATGATAAGTGCGATAATCTTTTTCATTTTTTGTTTCTCCTTTTTGATTGTTTTTTATTTAGTCAGACAGGCACTCCATATCTGCGCCTGACTGTCAAAGGACAGTATAATAAAATATGTGCCGTTTTTATCCTGAAGACGTGCGTTATAAGTCTTTGTGCTGTCCGCACCGGGAATAAGCCATTTTGCGCAGATCCTGCCGTTGAATGAGGCTTCCTTTCCGCTTTCCAGAAGGATTTCACCGTCATCCGAAAAAAGCAGTCCGTCAGAAAGAGAAATAACCGTTTCTTCTTTTAAGTCAAATTCCAGATTGCAGGTAAGCTCACTTATGCTTCTTGCAAGCATTATTCCTCCGTTATCCGCTTCGGTAATGCTTACTTCACCCGTAAGCCTTTCACCCTCAACGTATACGCCCGGAACATAATTCCTGCCGTTAAGCATAAATGCGGTAACAATAACTGCCGCAAAAACAGCAGCAATTGAAAGTGCGGTTTTTACATAGACTTTTATGTTTCTTTTATCTTCGGGAATATCGGCGTTCATTATTCTGCCGTAAAGCTCATCGGGTGCCTTAATGCTTTTATACCGGGATATAAAGCCTTTGTCAGACATTGAACTCCTCCTCCAGAAGTATTTTAAGGGCATCTCTTCCGCGGGAAAGTCTCATTTTTATTGCAGAAACGGAAACTCTCAGCATCTTTGCGGTTTCTTCAACAGAAAAACCTTCAAGATAATGTAGAATAACAACCGTGCGTATTTTTTCGGGAAGCTTTTCAATCGCATCAAGCACACCGGTGTTTTCACTTCCGAAGTATTCTGTATACGCTGTATTTTCTGCAGCCGACAGTTCATCGTGGTCACGGACCGTATTTTTTCTGTAAATATCATGACACCGGTTTACCGTAGCTCTTATAAACCAGGCTTTTTCGTGTTCAGCCGACATAAACAGAATATTACTGCCCATATATTTAAGATATACATCCTGAACAGCATCCATAGCATCCTCTTTGTTTCCCGACTGCATAAGTGCAATTCTGAAAAGCATATCGGAATACTTTTTATAGACATCTGCTATGTCTCTTTCAGGCTTGGAAAACAGCCCCACTTGTTACCCTCCTATCTGTAATACGTCTGAGAAATCAGAAAGGTCACATAAAAATCAATAATTTTTTTACATTTCAAGAATTTTTTTAATTGAGCCGTTATCTTCAATAATTTTACTGAAGAATTCGTGTGCCCAGACATTATGTCTTTCGCCTTTTATACTGTCGAAGGCAAAATAAATTCTGCCGTTGCAGGTAAGCTTTGCTGCCACCCAGAAGGACGTAATAAATTCATCGCTTACGGAATAAGGAATTTTTATTTCCTTTTCTTCGTATGCTCCGAGTATAACCTGATGGGCATATTCACCTATGCTGCCGTACGCATTTTCGGCAGGAATGATGCTGCCCCAGGTTTCAAAGGGAGAAGCAATAAACAGACCTGTATGAAGAATTTCCCCGGTGGGGTTCTTTACAGTACAGATAATTTCTTTTTCTGCAATTCTTACAGATACCTCAGGCTCAAAATATCCTGCTTCATATACATCATAAAAGCATATACCGTCGTAGGTATAGAATATTTTTATCTGCCCATCGTATCCTGCTTCGGGGAAGGTAACCTCAAGAGGTATTCTTGTGCTTTCGCCCGGTGTTAAGGATACGTGCAGCTTGTCACGGCAGGCAATTATACCCTCAGAACATATTACATCAATTTCAACATCCGTATTTTCACTTAAAGAATTATTAACCGCATTAATATATAAAGTTTCTTTTTCTGTTTTTTTCCGCGGAAGCTTTTCTATGGTCGCGGCAAAGGTAAGATTACCCATAGGCATACTGCCCATATCGTGATCCCAGCTTCTTATATATGTACAGGGAAGCTCTTCATGTTCCCTGCCGATAGCTCCGCTGCCGTTTCTGACTGTTGAGGGGGCCTTGATAACAGCTGTTTCAATACTGTGAGGAGTAACACTGAAGTTTATGCTGTTACCGCCTGCCTTAAGAGGAACAGGATTTTCTTCAAGAAGATCCGTGCTTACAGCCCCGAAAATCTCAAAGCCTGTCTTGAGAGTAATCTTGGAGCTTAAGCCTTCATTTTCAAAGCCTCTGACAGTAAATCCTCTCTGAGAGGGTGAATCGGGCACCTTTTTCAGATTTGCGTAAGGATAGCCTGCAGCCTTGAATGCAGTGATACTGAAGTTATCGGGCGACTTAAGAAAAGCCTTTTCCTCGGGCAGATGCTCCTTTTCACAAGCCGTAACATCCGAGTATGCAAAAGGCATATCGTTGAACTCATATGCTTTTTTATAAACCTTTCCCTCACGCCACGAGCCCTTATGAGGATAAAGAGAATATGTAAATATATGGCTCTTGTTTTCGGGCACCATTTCCTTTGCACCCGTAACTTTGCCCATATTTCCGTAAAAGGAGGCTGTATGGAAAAGCATCATATTGAGAGTAGCCTTTCCTTCAACACTTGAAGCAGGTGTACCGTTGTTGATAAGAACACAGCCGTAATCGTCTGCCTTTTCTGCATCACCGGCACATATAACATCATCAAGAACAAGAGTGCTGCCTGCTGAAGCCTGATTCTCGATATCGGCAGCAAACATACTCAGGTCATTTTCTGTCCTGCCCACAATAAGAAGCACATCAATGTCCTTTTTGTATGCATTGTTATTATCCTTTGTATATACTGCGGCAACACCTGTTTTTTCAAGCTTTTTGCGAAGCTTTTCCTCATCTTTTTTTCTGAGAGTACTCAGAATATATTCAGTGTATTCATTATTATCTCCGTCAAGAGACAGCACAATTCTTGTATCGGTTGAATATACATCCTCATTATAATGTATAATCTTCATTCCGCCGTGCTGTTCCTTGTCGCTGTATAATGTTACGGGAACGGCTTTTTTTGTAAGAGCAAAAAGTATTCTGTCGGAAATTGAAGCTACAGCACGCTTTTCCTCTCTTATAACAGCTGTCATTCCGAAATTAAACGAAGCGTTTTTGTTTATTTTTGCCGTAAATGTCGGACCCACACCGAACCACTGTCCTGCAGGCAGAACTCTGCAACCCGAAAAGGATGCATACTGATGAGTCTGGAAGGACATATATTTTTTCGAACGGGTAGATATATGAGGCGCAAAGCGGTCATCAAAAACAACACCGCCTCCCTTTATATCAACGGGGAAAGTCACGCAGAAAAGGTCATCCTCTGCCTGATAATCCTCAACAACCGTTCTGAAATCAACCGTATCGGCATTTTTATAAAGAGTGATTTCCTGTATAAGCCTTGCTACGGTATCAAGCTTTACGGTAACAATCAGCTTCTGACAAAGAGCAGATTTTTCACTCTTTATATCAGCCTCAAATTCGCTTGAAAGAAGCTTATGACCTGTTGTATAAAGCTCATGCTGTGTTTCCATACGGTCGTGAATTTCCTTGAGCACATATACCGTATTTCCGGGTGCAGGTGCCGAAGAATCAATAAGCTCACGCTTTTCTTTTTTATCATAAAGCGAAACTATCGTACCGCCCTTAAAGGGATCAATTTCGATACGGAATTTTGAATTCTCTATAAAAGTATCGTTTCCCTTTATTGTTTCAACTGCCTCGTGTGCTGTTTTTACCCTGAAAACACTGTACCCCATAGCGGGAAGCTTTTCTGAAATAAACCAGCCCTTATCACCGTTTACAACAGCAGGATATTCCCTGCCCTTTGTATCGGTGAGTACGATACTTTTAGTATCTCTGAATTTTTCGGGCACATTAAAGAAGCACCTTCCGCCTCTTTCCCATGTAAGAGGATTAAAAACAAATACACAGTCTTCCCTACTGTGGGTCTTTACGCCGCCTGCTATAAATCTGCAGGATTTTTCTATAATATCCGTAAGTATTTCGGCACATTCACGGTATTCTATCATAAGATCAATAAAAGATATTTCATTGTTTGTACCTGTTATTGAATCGTGATGCTGTGCACAAAGGAGCTGCCGGGTTGCCTTATCAATAGCCTTGTCGGGGTATGATGCACCGTACATAAATGCAACAGCTGCAAATTTTTCCGCAGTCACAAGAAGATTTTCGCAGAGTCTGTTTGCCTGCTTGAAATCCGTTCTTGTAAGAATAACCCCTGAATGATGCTGCGTAAGGTCTCTTGAGCTGTATAGAATCTCCGTTTCATTTCCTTTTCTTTTGTTTTTTTCTGCACTCCGGTTTACACTTTCGGCAAGGTCTGAGAACACTGAAAAACGGGCATTTGAAACAGTGTCTTTCATCCACGATGTATCCCCTTCTCTGGGATAGGTTTCTATATAAGAAAGTATCACAGAGGATGCATCGCAGCCCTTTACACCGAGACGCTTTGCGGCAGCTCTGCCCATCCCCTTATCGTGCAGAAGACTTGTACCGTCGGGAGACACATGACGGAAAAGATTATCAACACCGAGCATCATTTTGCCCCACTTTATATAATCACATCCGCCCTTTTTACATACCTGTGTCATCTGCGAAAAATGACCGAAAACATCGCCCGGTACATATACGGTACTGATTCTGCCCAGCACATCCCTGTGATAAAGCTGTCCGTAAACAAGATTTCTCACAAAAGCTTCACCCGAAGAGGTAAGGTCATTAGGCTGATTATAAAAACAATCAGACTCTGCCCTTCCTTCTCTGAAGCAATCACGCAGCACCTGTCTGTGCTGAGGATACAGAGAATAATACGGATGAAGATAATCAATCTCCGAGAGAGTTGCCTTAAAATCAGGATTTGATATAAGTCTTTCAATTATGGATTTTGTTATATGAAAAGCTCCGAGAGCATAAGTACGCTGCTCCTGATGATATGTTGTATCAAAGTGAAAATCCGAAAAAATATGCTCATTTCCGTCATAACCGTCATAAGGAGTAACGGGGAAATAAAATTCCGCAGCAGTATTTCCGGATGAAACAGGTGCTTTTATTACCTCCTCATTCTTTGCGGGAATTTCAAAGCGAAGGGGTATAATACCGCCTTTTTTCAGCTCAGGCACAATAAGTCTGCCGTAAGTATAATCAATTTCTCTTTCCTTTATATCCTCTGAGGCTGCTGCAAAAACAGGAAAAACCTGTTTTTCATTTCCTTTTTCTCCGGTGTAGGCTGCAGTAATCGAAGGAGTGGTAATCAGAAGTCCGTCATCCTCAGCAATAACCGGAAAAACAGAGCAATCGGACATTGAAATATCCATACTGTCCGCAATATAGCCGGGTCGAAGCTTGAACATAATAAGATTAAGTCCCTGCCTTAAGCTGACAAGACACTGATAGCCGAGCCCCCACAGCCCTTTTACTCTGCCGTAGGGACGGAAATCTGCCTGTTCACCGTTTATAAACAGCGCCGAGCCCGAATTTTCATAGCATATAACAGCCTTACATTCTTCTTTGCAACGTATATAGAAGGCAGCATAATAAACTGCATTTCTCTGCTGAGTAACATAAAGTGCAGGGTCGCAGGCATCCTCTTCGTTATCAAATCGAAGACAATTCCATTTTATAAAACCTTTTTTCCACGAAAGATATTCATCTCCGTAGTATATGTTTCTTACCTTGCCGTCAAGCACGGGAGTAACATTTTTCTCACCGCCGTCGGGTAAAAGATAATCCTCATTAAGAATTTTTTCCCTTTCATACATATGCTCAGATTCAAAGGAACCGTCTGTATGCAGCACAAAGGGGCCCGTTGTCAGAAAATCAAGAATTCTGTTATCGGGAAAAGGTGTTTTTTCATCGGGAATAAAAGCTTCAAAATCAAATACGGGAATTATACCTTTTTCATTTTTTTCAAATGCCATAACAAACCACCTCGGCATTTAATATACCATATATGTTAATACAATGTAAATATATATAGTTTTATTTAATAAATATATATATTTTTTTACTTGACAAAGCAAAAAACAGTGCTATATTAGTTTTATCAAAGAGGTGATGCCAATGGGAAATAATTTTGTCGGTGCGTTTCTCTTTTTTATCATAGGAGCTGTAATATGCTTTGTGAATTACAGGCTGTCCGACTATTTCTTAAAAAAACACAAAAAGATTGTTTCCGCCGTTTCACTGATACGTCAGGCATTACAGGTGGGATATATAGCGCTTCTGTTCTTTACGGCAGACTATACCCCCTGGGATAAAACCTATGTGCTTGTGGGCGGTGTGCTGGGAGTAACCCTTCCTATGCTTATCACAACATACAGACTGTTGCTGACAAACAAATCTGAATCTGAAAAGAAGGGGGATGATACTGATGGGTGAACCGTCAACAGTTTTGTTCAGCCTTTTCGGAGTGCTCGATGTCACAGGCGAAGTAATTATGATGTGGGCAATAATTGCTGTCATAACAATTATTTCACTCATAATAAAGCTTACCCTGAAAGAGCGTCCGGGAGTTTTTCAGAATATGATTGAGACAGGTGTTGAAGCACTTGATAACTTCTTCAGAGATCTTCTCGGAGAAAAATCAAGAAAATATTTCACATTTTTAGCCTCGCTTTTCATATTCATAATTTTTGCAAACTATTCGGGGCTTATCCCCGGCGTTGGTCTTACGGATTGGGCAAAGGCACCTACCGCTTCACTTTCCGTAACCGCAGGTCTCGGTGTACTTACTTTTATATTCCTGCAGACCTCGGGCATACGACACAGCGTAAAGCATTATTTCAAGCACTTTGTAAGTCCCATTTTTATAATGCTTCCGTTGCTGCTGCTTGATGAAATAATCAAGCCCGCA
Source organism: Acutalibacteraceae bacterium (assembly GCA_045588855.1). Classification (GTDB taxonomy): domain Bacteria; phylum Bacillota; class Clostridia; order Oscillospirales; family Acutalibacteraceae; genus RUG806. The sequence continues at coordinate 80,778 of JAZNEX010000046.1, read as the reverse complement.
TCTCTTGCACTTCGTCTTTTCGGTAATGTTTTCGGTGAAGAAATGGTAACACACCAGCTTTACGAAATCTTCCCCATAGGCGTACCCGTAGTAATGATGATATTATCGCTTTTGTTCTGTTCTTTACAGGCAATGGTATACACAATGCTCGTTTCAATCTATCTTGATGAAATGACCGAATCCGAATAAGAATTTTTAATTAAAGGAGAACTAAATTATGACAAACTCAGCATTCATCGCAATTGCAGCCGCAATCGCAATCGCAGTAAGCACAATAGCACCCGCTTTGGCACAGGGACTTACGGCAAAATCCGCAATGGAAAGCATTGCACGTCAGCCTGACGCAGCAAAAGATATCCGTTCAACTCTTATTATTGCCCTTGCTCTTATGGAAGCTCTTACAATTTACGGACTTCTTATTGCATTTATGCTTATTTCAAAAATCTGAGGGTGACAGAATATGAACATACAGATTTCCGTTGTTATATGGACTGTAATATGTTTTCTTGTTCTGATGGCAGTGCTTAAATTTCTGCTTTTTAAACCGGTTCTTGAGTTACTTGATAAAAGAAAAGAAAAAATCAATAACGCAAAGCTGAAAACGGAAAAAGAAAAGGAAATTATAAAAGAACACGAAGCAAGACTTGCTATCATTGAAGAAGATAAAAAAATCCAGCAGGAAAATCTTATAAAAAGTGAGCTGGAGCTTATCCGCGTCAAAAGTAAACAGGACACAGAAGAAGCAAAAGCCCTCCGATTGAAAAGAACAGGGGAATACATAAAAAAAACCGAAAAGGAAAAGGAAGAAATCAGAGCTGCCTTTATGGCCTCTTCGGACGAAATAGTAAAAGCTTTTGCTGACAGACTGATATCACGATAATTTTACCCTGTAAGGAATCCTTATAAGGGAGGTAAATATGGAAATACAATATGTAATTATAAATTTCCTTATTCTCGCAGCTGTTCTTATCGTCGCAGGAAGAAAAACAGTAAAAAGAATCTTCGGCGACAGAAGAAAAAGAATACTCAGTGAGCTCGACGAGGCAGACAGGATTGAAAGCACTCCTCTGCCTGTTTTCACTGAAGAAATCCCCTGCGGAACAGAGGAAAGAATCCCTGAAGCAATACTTACCGAAAGAGCTGCTGCGCAGCAGAAGCTTGATGCAATCCATTCTTTTGAAGTAAGAGAATGCAGGGAAATCCACCGTCTTATGATGGATAAGACAAAAAAAGAGCTTATGGGAGACTTTACCGAAGCAGTACGGAAGCTGTTTTCACAAGAGCCCTATTACAGTAAAATAAGAGCTGTTGAAGAAAAGCTTATTGATAATATACTTGAAGAAATCACTCTTACTCCGGGTGATATGGCATATCTCAGACATCACGATGTACTTTATGTAACTCTTATGTCAGCCTTTCCTCTTGATAAAAAGCTTGTTGATAAGGTAGATAAAGCAACAACTGAGCTTCTTGCCACAGTAAACGGCAAAACCTCGCTCTGGGTAAAGGAAGATCCTTCATTTATCGGAGGACTTCGTCTTCGTATCGGTGACACGGTTTATGACGGTACTGTTTCAGAGGAGCTTTATCACTTTGAAAGAAGACTCAACAGAGAACCTCTTGTAAGTAATGATGCTGTCAAGGAAATAACAGCAGACTTTCTTAAAACAGCAGCAAACTACAAGAGCGCAATCAACAAGTATCAGTTGGGCAGAGTTCTTACCGTATCCGACGGTATCTGCTGGATGGACGGTCTTGCTGATATTATGTACGGCGAAGTCATAGAATTCGAATGCGGTGAAAGAGGTATGATTCTTGATATACAGCCTGACAGAATCGGCTGTGTTATTTTCGGTGAATTCGACCATATCGAAAGCGGAAGCAAGGTAAGACGTGTGGGCAGAATCGCATCGGTACCTGTAGGTGACGCAGTTCTCGGAAGAGTTGTCAATGCAATCGGTACACCTATTGACGGCGACGGCTATATATTCACAAATGAAAGACGTCCTATTGAAGTATCTGCTCCCGCAATACTTGACCGTGCTCCCGTTGACACTCCCCTTCTTACAGGCATAAAGGCTATTGATGCCCTTGTACCCATAGGCAAAGGACAGCGTGAGCTTATCATCGGTGACAGACAGACAGGTAAAACCGCTATTGCCATTGATACAATTATCAATCAGAAGGGCAAGGATACCGTCTGCATATATGTTGCAATCGGTCAGAAGGAATCTCTTATTTCCGAAATCAGAGAAACTCTCGAAAAGCACGGTGCTATGGAATACACAACAATAGTTTCTGCACCCGCTTCCGAATCGGCAGCATTACAGTATATTGCACCCTTTGCAGGCACTGCTATGGCAGAGCATTTTATGTATGCGGGCAAGGATGTTCTCATTGTTTATGATGACTTATCAAAGCACGCTGTTGCATACAGAGAATTATCTCTTCTGCTTCATCGTCCTTCGGGCCGTGAAGCATATCCCGGTGATATATTCTATCTTCATTCACGTCTGCTTGAACGCTCGGCACATCTCAGCGAAAAGCTCGGCGGCGGTTCAATTACGGCACTGCCCATAATAGAAACCCTTGCAGGCGATATTTCGGCATATATACCTACAAATGTAATATCTATTACCGACGGACAGATTTTCCTTGACGGTGAGCTTTTCCACGAGGGTCAGCGCCCTGCCATCAATGTGGGTCTTTCAGTTTCCCGTGTAGGCGGCTCGGCTCAGTATAAGCTTATGAAGCAGGTAAGTGCATCCCTCAGAACAAAGCTGGCACAATACCGTGAGCTTTCCGATTTCACACAGTTCGGAACAGATATTGATGAAGTCACAAAGCATACACTTGATTCGGGCGTACGTCTTATGGCAACACTCAAGCAGGGCAGATATGCTCCTATTGACAGCTGGAAACAGTCACTTATTCTCTTTGCGGTCTCAGAAAATCTCACAGGTAAAAACGACCTTGAATCTTCACATTATGAAAAAGGTCTTTTCAGCTTTTTCGAAAACGAAAAATCATCTCTTTGCAATATACTCAAAAACGGAAGAAAACTCTCCGACGAAGAGCTTCAGCTAGTACGCGAGGCTGTCAGAGAATACACTGAGAGGTCCTGAGTATGGCAACTTTACAGGTTCTGAAAAAAAAGCTTAAGGGAATAAAATCAACCGAAAAACTGACAAAAGCAATGAAAACCGTTTCCGCGGCAAGATTTTCTCAGCTTAACAGAATATTCGGAACGTATTCCGTATACGGAAACACATGTATGGAGCTTTATTCGGAATATGAAAAAGAAATTCTTGAATTTTTCCCTGATTGCTCAGAAGAAGCTCCCGAGGCTGTCTTTGTTATAGCTTCAAACAGAGGCATGTGCGGAGGCTTCAACTCCGAGCTTCTCTCTTTTGCAAAAAAACAGATTGACCTCTTTGCGGAGGGCACACTCTTTTTTCCTTGCGGAAAAAAAGCAATAAATTTCTTTACAGAAAAAAAAATTCCCTTCAGCAAATCCTTTGTTTTCAGTGAAATTCCAACATCTGAAGAAGCAGATGCTTTTCTCGGTGAAATACTGAGTATGAGAGAAAACGGAATAATATCAAAAGTAACGGTAATATATCCGACTTATGCCAACATTATGAAGCAGATTCCCGTTGTAAAGGAGCTGTTTTCCGTAAATTCTTCCGTTCAGACCGACAATAAGGAGAATACGGATATACTGTTTATTCCTGACAGAAAGACAGTTATGAAAAATATTGCACAGACCGTAATCAGGACTGCGGTTTTTCAGATTCTGCTCGAAACTGCACTCGGGGCACAGGCAGCAACACTGACAACAATGCGCTCTGCATATGATACGGCAACTTCATACTCAGCAATGCTTGAAACAGAAATCAACCGCAAAAGACAAAGCGAAGTCACTGCCGATGTTCTTGAAACGGCAGTTGAAAGAAACTGACAAAACTCTATCACATAAATCACGCAGGTACAGGAGGTATAACTATGGCAAAAGGCTGTGAAGGTATGGTTATGCGTGTAACGGGACCCGTTGTTGACATATTATTTGCTCCGGACGAAATCCCCGATATTTTCCATGCCATTACAATTGAGAATAATTCACAAACCTTTGTACTTGAAGTATCGCAGCATCTCGGAAACGGAATGGTACGCTGCATTTCTATGCACCCCACCGACGGCTTATCAAGAGGACTTAAGGCAGTTGACACGGGAAAATGCATTGAAATTTCCGTAGGTGAACAGACCCTCGGACGAATGGTAAATGTTCTCGGTTCTCCTATTGATAACGGAGATGAAATAAAAACTGCAGAAAAATGGAAAATACATCACCCTGCCCCTAATTTTGCAGATATCGTAGCATCCGATCAGATGCTCGAAACAGGCATCAAGGTAATTGACCTTATGACTCCCTATGTAAAGGGCGGAAAAATCGGTCTTTTCGGCGGTGCAGGTGTAGGCAAAACCGTGCTTATAATGGAGCTGATACGTAATGTTGCCTTTGAACATGACGGTTACTCAGTATTTGCAGGTGTCGGCGAACGTTCAAGAGAAGGAAATGATCTGTGGAATGAAATGAAGCAGTCCGGTGTTCTCGACAAAACAGCACTTGTTTTCGGACAGATGAATGAAACAGCAGGTGCAAGACTCAGAGTCCCCCTTGTAGGTCTTACAATGGCTGAATACTTCAGAGAAAATTCCCATAAGGACGTTTTGTTATTCATAGACAATATATTCAGATTCTCTCAGGCAGGCAGCGAAGTATCTGCTCTGCTCGGAAGAATGCCCTCAGCTGTAGGCTATCAGCCCACGCTGGCATCGGAAATGGGTAAGCTTCAGGAAAGAATCGTTTCAACGGGTAACGGATCAATCACCTCCGTACAGGCGGTTTATGTTCCTGCCGATGACCTTACAGACCCTGCTCCCGCAACAACATTCTCACATCTTGATGCGACCACTGTTCTTTCAAGAAAAATAGTTGAGCTTGGTATTTATCCTGCCGTTGATCCCCTTGAATCATCCTCACGAATCCTTCTGCCCGATATTGTGGGCGAAAGACATTACAGGGCAGCAAAGGAAACACAGAGAATACTTCAGAAATACAATGAATTACAGGATATAATTGCAATTCTCGGCATGGAAGATCTTTCTCCCGAAGACAGGCAGGCTGTAAAACGAGCAAGACGCGTACAGAGATTTTTAAGTCAGCCTCTCCATGTGGCAGAATCCTTCAACGGTCTCAAGGGCGTATATGTTCCCGTTGATAAAACAATTGAAAGTATGGAATATATTCTCGGCGGGGAATGCGACAACATCCCCGAGCAGCACTTCCTCAATGCAGGTACTATAGACGATGTTTACGCAAGACAATAAATTAATGACAGGCGGTGAAAACTATGCCGGACAATAAGGGAAAGCCACTTACACTTAAAATCACATCTCCCTACGGTTCACTTCCCGAGGTTTGCTGTGACAGCATAACACTGTGCATTGCAGATAATCTCAAGGACACGGGAGGCGGCAGCTACGGCATAAGAAAAGGGCATGCAGATGCCCTGATTGCCCTCGGGAAAGGAGAAATCCGCGCATTTTCCGAAGGTGAACAGATTTTTTCACACCATGTTGACGGCGGTTTTGTAAAAGTCCGTAAAAACATAATAACAGTTTCAGGATAACAAAAAAGGATTAAGTTTACTTCACATAAACTTAATCCTTTTGATTTTCAGTATACTTTATATTTTATGATACTCTGTATATATCATATATTCCGGCATCGGTTTTTGCATAAACAAGCATACTGTTGTTTTCGGATGCCACTGTAATATAATCTTTATAACCGCTGAGAATTGCCTCGCCGGTGTAAACATCAATAACCTCAAATACACCTGAGCTTACTTCTCTTTCAACAAGCCATGAATCAAGAATATAACCTGAAAGTGAATACTCATCTTCACTGACAGAGTAATATAATCTTGTGCCGTCATCCTCTCGCTTTGTTGCGATAAAGCTGAGAGCGGAAACACTTACGGAATCATTATCCGTAAATTCTGCAATAACGGTGCCGTCATTCTTTACGAGAGTATAATCATCATCATTACGAAGGAAATAACCTCTGCCGAAAACACTGTCATAATAAACCTGCTTGTAGCTTTCTTCAAACACAAGATTTCCCTGATAATCATAAACCTTTTCACCGATAACGGTGTAATCGCCGTGAAATTCCGGCTCGGATGCAAATGTACCGGATACAGGATTTCCTGTTTTATCAAGATAAACATACCTGTCATCCCCTGATGTTGCTTTTTCTGCAAGGAAAGTATCACCGACACTCTTTACGGGCTTATAATCCTTTTTACCTGCAACAAAAAGCTCTGTATCATCTGTATCATATACTGTGGTTTTATTCTTGACTGTAACGATATAGCAGCCGTTATCAAAAAGCACACCGCCCGTAGGAAGCGCCTTTCCCTCACCGTTTACGGTAAACTTACTGCCGTTATCATCTGTATAGCTGATATAATTACCGAAAGCCTTGACTATAGAGGGCTTTGTACCGATAATACCTTCAACAACAGCACCCTTTTCAAGGTCAAATATTTCCCATTCACCCTTGAAAAGCTGATTACCCTCAGACGCCTTAAGAGAGAATGAGCTGTCTGTAAGATCAAGAAGTGCCTCGGTTTCATCCTCAGTAAGTCCCATCACACGGTACACACGGATATATCTTTCGTTAAGCACTGCAAAGCTTGCATATTCGGCAGGAATAATCTCATTACCCTCTACATCAATGAGAGCCTTACAGTTAAGCTCGGATGGCTGCAGAGCTTCTTCCGGAATATTTTTCACAACAGTGAAATATTCTCCTTCAGGGGCACAGAAATCATAAATTGCCCCCGTATCGGTTTTGCCGTCAAAGGTCATAACACCGAATTTACCTGTTTTGTCAGTATAATAAATACCGCTTTCACAGGTGTGTACAGAATAATCGGTGCTGCCGATTTTTTCTGTTTCAAGACCGAATGCCTCGTCATCTGCGGAAGAATCCTCCCCCTCTTCCGTGCTGCCCTCTTCATTCGTAGTTTCAATATCACTGACGGCAGTTTCACCGTCAACAGTCGTTGTTTCCTCACTGCCCTCGTTACCGCCGCAGGCTGTAAACATGGTTAAAAGTAATGAAACGGCTGTAAGCAACGCAAAAATTCTGATTTTTTTCATTTCTGCAAAATACCTCCGCCTTTATAACTTCAGAAGTTTTCATAATACTAAACTATCTTACAATCTGAAAAACATATTGTCAATAATAAGAGGAAAAATGTAAAACTTTGTTACTTTATACCGGGTTTATTTTATATCTTTGTGTTGAGGATTGCCTTCAGCTTTTCTCGGGACATCTTTCCTCTGACAGACATCCCCTTATTCTTTTTACCGCTGCTTTTACCTTCAATAACATCAGTTTTTACCGTAAGTCCTTCGGCTGAAAGAATTTCAAGACAGGCATCATATAACACCGTATCGCTGTTAGCTCTTGAAAAACAAAGCGAAAGCACATCATTGAAGGTTATGCATGAGCATGTAACGGCAAGTCCGTAGCCTCTTGTATCACCGTTTACAAACTGAAGCTTCTCTACAGCACCGCTGAGCTCTTCACTCAGGCTGCACACACCTGAATTTGTGAGTATTGTTGTAACTCCGGCATGTGTTTTCATCTGAATTTTCATCATTACTTTACCCTTTATAAAATTGGGAACAATCCTTATAACAGGATTTGTGACAAGTGCACCGTATTTGTTAATGGTTTTCTGCAATTCTTCTTTCTTAGTCTGTGCCTTCAGCTGACCTTTTGTTTCATTGAGAATTTCCTGTAAAGTAATGTCTTTTCTGCCGTTAGGATAAAATGTGATGAATGACTGCACGGTAAAATTTCTTACACTTTCAGAAGGAAAAAATCTTCTGAGATTAACGGGCACGGCAACGGTAACAGGCTCATACACAGGTTTTTTATTTGCCATTAATATACCGAGCATAAGCACTCCCGTAAGATATTCCGTAACCGTACAGCCGTATTTATGCGCAGCATTCTTAACAGCCTCTGCACTCATTTCGGCAAAAAGCAGCTTTGTGTAGCCGTCGGTATATTTCTCTGCAAAATGATAAGCTTTTACGGGGTCGCCCTTGGCCTTTTCTCCGCCGTCATAATAACGCGCAAAGGAATTCTCGGTATTTGCCTCAATATTTTCACGGCAAACATATTTTTCCGCTGCACCGTTTTTCAGTTCATTATAGCGTTCAAGAAGAGCTGTGAAATAGTGAAGCATTCCTTTACCGTCACCAATGGAATGCAAGCATTCAATATTCAGTCGTTTTGCTTTGTATGTAAGACGGAAATCAGGACATTTGTCCTTACGCAGAGTAATAGGAAGAATTCCCTCCTCGGTTTCCTCACGGATTTCGGGTAATGAATCGGATAATGCAATATAATTCCAGAAAAATCCCTTGCCGAGATATGCATACACAGAAGGAAAATCAGACATAAGATCACGACACGCTTTTTCAACACAAGAAGGATCAATATCCTCTTTGAAATAAGCAGAAAAACGGAATGTCCTTCCCCAGTTTTTTGTAGAAAGACAGGAAAACATTATTGCTGCGGTATCAATTTTTAACCATCTGAATTCCGACATACATACCCCTCCGTAAGTGTTTTGAGACATTATACTCTATTTTTACACATTTTTCAACAATATCAGATTTGTTTTTTCTGTATTTTCGGTTGACGGCAACGTTGTTTTTATTTATTATATAGAAAAACAGTTTCAGAAGGAGATTTACGGAATGAAGTACTCTTTACTCAGCTTTTTCAGAATGGTGATTGCAACTCTTACCGCATTCATTCTTTCTATGTCTTCAATGTTCAATTGCGGTGACAACAGCAGCAGCATCGAAGAAAATATAATTTCCGCATACGACACGGAAACGGCAGATTACACACTTGATATTGATGCCGAAAACGAGATTCACGATATAAGTGATCTTTTATTCGGTATTTTCTTTGAGGATATAAACTTTGCGGCAGACGGCGGCCTTTATGCAGAAAAAATTGCAAACCGTTCTTTTGAATACACCTCTCTTGCTGCAGGTGATGAGCTTTATGCTTATTCTTCCGTAAATAATGCAGAGTGCTCAGTCATAAAAAATGACAGCAAGAATTATCTTAACGAAAACAATGTAAACTTCCTTTCTCTTAAGAATACAACTTCTGAAAAAGCAGGTATTGAAAACAGCGGTTTTCTTGACGGAATAAGTGTTGAGGAAAGCGAAAAATACAATGTTTCCTTCTATGCAAAAGCGCCCGACGGCTACAGCGGCAATATAACGGTACGCCTTGCTGTAGGCGGTGAAGTAAAGGCAGAAGAAAATGTTATTATGATAAAAAGCTCATCTGTATGGCATAAATATGAAACAAGCCTTGTTTCTCCCGTCAGCGCACATCAGGGAGTCACTCTTCAGATACTTATTGATAAGGGTGAATTATGGCTTGATATGATTTCCATGTTCCCCGAAAACACATTCAAGGGCAGAAAAAACGGAATGAGAGATGATCTCGGCACAATGCTCGATGAACTTCAGCCTAAGTTCCTTCGTTTTCCGGGCGGATGTGTAATCGAAGGTTATGACGATGACACAGCTTATGACTGGAAAGATTCAATAGGTGTTGATAAAAACCGTGAACCCCTTCTTTTCAACGGCACCTACGGTGATGTTGCGGCAAGAAAGCAGGGAATAAACCTCTGGACAGACATTGGGGCTACCGAAGACCCGCTCCCCTGCTTTATGAGCTATGGTCTGGGCTTTTATGAATACTTCCTTCTTGCAGAGGATATCGGTGCTGTCGGTGTACCTGTACTTAACTGCGGTCTCTTCTGTCAGATGAGAGGTAAAGGACCCGTTGAAATGTACACTCCCGAATTCCAACGCTATATTGACGATATGTTTGATCTTATTGAATTCTGCAGAGGTGACGAAAACACCGTCTGGGGTAAGGTAAGAATTGAAATGGGTCACGAGGAAGAATTCCCTCTCAGATATATCTGTATCGGTAATGAAAATGAAGGACAGGTTTACTTTGAAAGATACTCAGCCTTCCTAAGTGAATTCAACAAAGCAAAGGCTGAAAATCCTGAGTTTTATGAAGGAATTGAGCTTATATATTCTGCAGGCACGGCAGACGGCACAAGAGGCACAGCATACCTTCCGTCTTATGAATACGCAAAGAATGAGCTTGATAAAGCCGGCTCACAGAATGCATCTGATTTTGCAGGAGCAACAGACCAGCATTATTATAATGACCCCATATGGTTCCTTAAAAACGCAAACTACTATGATGAAGAAAACTACAGAAGAACAGTAAACGAAATGACCGACACAATATACGGCGGTGCAATAAATGTTTTCTTAGGCGAATATGCTGCAAAGAGCAACCGTCTTGAAGCTGCCCTTGCGGAAGCTGCTTATATGACAGGTCTTGAAAGAAATGGTGATATTGTCACTATGGCAGCTTATGCACCCCTGTTCGGCAATCTCACTGCAACACATTGGTCACCTGATCTTATATGGTTCAACAATCATCAGGTTACCGGCTCTATAAACTATTATGCACAGAAGCTCTTCTCTGCAAATCAGGGCACAGCAGTACTTGATCATAAGCTCAGCGGTGCGGAAATTGAATCCGGTCCTCTTACAGGCAAGGTAGGGCTCGGAACATGGTACACATCAGCTGAATTTGATAATCTTAGGATAACAGATAACAAGACCGGCAAACTCCTTGCGGAAGATAAATTCAGTATAAAGAACCTCAGATGGAATTGGACAAAGCCCACAGACGGTGACTGGGAAATCGAAGACGGAAAGCTCTGCCAGACAACTACAGATATGGCATATTCCAACACAGGCAGTGCTATTTATTTCGGTGACGATACCTGGACAGATTACACCTTCACGGTAGAGGCTACAAAAACAGACGGTGAAGAGGGCTTCCTTATTCCCTTTGCCGTAAAGGATTCCGAAAACAATTTTTTCTGGAACATCGGCGGCTGGGGCAACACAAGAAGCATTGTTCAGCTTATTGAAAACAACAACAAAACCGAAATTCTCGGCACACAGACAGATTTTACCGTTGAGACAGGCAGAACCTATGAAATAAAGCTTGAAATTTCGGGCACAACAGTAAAGGGATATATAGACGGAGCTCTTCAGTTTGAACACGATTTCAGCAATAAAGCATATGCCGAAACCTATACGGTTGTCAGCACCGATGAAACAGGAGATATCATTGTAAAGCTTGTAAATACTACAGGAGAAACAAAGGTATGTGCAGTAGATCTCGGAGAAACCGCAATCACATCAGCAGCTGACGTTCAGCAAATGAAAGGTGACAGCCTTGATAATGATAATATTTTAGGTGCCGAAGAAGACTGTAAAATTGAAGAATTCACCCTTGAGGGCGTTTCGTCACAGTTCAACTATGCAATACCTATGTATTCAGTAACGGTTATAAGACTTCGCAGATAAGAATAAATTATGAATAATCCTCAGACTCACTTCACGGCAGGTCTGAGGATTATTTATAAAAAAACTCGGATAAAACTCCGTACAGAGCCTTAAAATAATCTTGTAAACATTAGATATATATGCTAAAATAATCAAAAAATAAAACCCAACGGAGGTTACTATGTTTATCTCAGAAGATATAAAATATATAGGCGTAAATGACCATATCACAGACCTTTTTGAAGGGCAATATATAGTTCCCGACGGAATGGCATACAATTCATACTGTATAACAGACGAAAAAATTGCCGTTATGGATACGGTGGATGCATCCTTTACCGAAGAATGGCTCAGCAACTTAAAAGCAGTGCTTAACGGCAGAAAGCCCGATTATCTGATTGTACAGCATATGGAGCCTGACCATTCATCAGGTATCGTATGCTTTCTCGAAGCCTATCCCGATGCAACTGTTGTAGCTTCTGCAAAAGCATACAAAATGATAAAAAACTTTTTCGGCAAGGATATCAGCGAAAATTCAATTTCTGTTGCAGACGGTGATACTCTCTGCCTCGGAAAGCACACTCTTACTTTCGTAACAGCACCTATGGTACACTGGCCTGAGGTAATTATGACCTATGACAGCACAGATAAAATACTGTTTTCTGCTGACGGCTTCGGAAAATTCGGCGCTCTTGACTCAGAGGATGACGACTGGGCATGCGAAGCAAGAAGATATTATTTCGGCATTGTAGGTAAATACGGTGCACAGGTACAGGCAGTACTCAAAAAGGCTCAGGCTCTTGAAATTGCAGCAATATGTCCCCTTCACGGTCCCGTGCTCAATAAAAATCTCGGCTATTATATCTCTCTTTATGACACATGGTCATCATACAGACCCGAGGAAGAGGGTGTAATGATTGCATATACATCTGTCTACGGCAACACTAAAAAGGCTGCATTCGCACTTGCGGACAAGCTTACGGAAAAGGGCTGTCCCAAGGTTGTTGTAAATGACCTTGCAAGAAGCGATATGGCAGAGGTTGTTGAAGATGCTTTCAGATATTCAAAAACCGTACTTGCTACAACCACATACAATTCGGATATTTTCCCCTTTATGAAAGAATTCATAAATCATCTTACAGAAAGAAACTTCAGCAACCGTACAGTAGGCTTTATTGAAAACGGCACCTGGGCACCTCTTGCCGCAAAGATTATGAAAAATATGTTTGAAAAGAGTAAAAATCTTACCTTCGCAGAAAATACGGTATCAATAATGTCAGGTGTAAACGAAAAGAATCTCGAAGAAATCGAAGCCCTGGCAGAAGAGCTTTGCAAAAACTAATAACGCTTCAGAGTAGTTTTATAAACGGAGGAAAAGATATGTCAGCCATAAAAATAAGCATCCTCGGTGCAGGCAGAGGTATAGATATTGCGGAAAATTTAAGACTTCTCGGATGCGAAATAACCGCACTTTGTGACTTCAATGAGGACAGACTTAAAAAGGGCGCCGAAAGACTCGGCGGAGATGTAGCTCTTTATTCGGACTTTGATTCATTTATTGAGCACAAAACAGATGCGGTTGTGCTTGCGAACTATTTTCATGAGCACACTCCATATGCGATAAAATGCTTTGAGAAAAATATCCACGTATTTTCCGAATGTATCAGTAACGGTACAATGGCAGAAGGTGTACAGCTTCTCAGAGCCTTTGAAAAATCGTCCTCTGTTTATATGCTTGCGGAAAATTATCCTCAGATGATTTTTAACCGTGAAATAAGACGCGTATGCAAATCCGGCACATTAGGAAAAATTCTCTACGCCGAGGGTGAATACAACCACCCCGTAAGTGCAGGCGATGCTGAGTTTTTCAAGGCCTGCATATATTTCCCCGAGCACTGGAGAAACTATCTTCCCCGTTCATATTACATAACACATTCCTTAGGTCCCGTTATGAGTCTTACCGGAGCTACTCCCGTAAAGGTTACGGCTATGCCTGTTTTTCACGGCTTTACTGAGAACGTATCAAGCCGTTATGTGGGAGACCGTGCAACAATTATCACAACACTCAATGATGACGGATCCGTATTCAGAGTAACAGGCTGTGCGGCATTCGGTGCGCATCACAACAGTTCAAGAGTATGCGGCACCGAAGGACAGATTGAAAATATCAGAGGTACTGATAAAATATTACTCAGATATAATGACTGGTCTGTTCCCGAGGGAAAAGAAGCGGTAAACCTTTATGAACCCACCTGGCAGGATGATGATGAAGAGCTTATAAGGACAAGCGGACACGGCGGTGCAGACTTTATCACTGCAAGAATGTTCCTTGATTGTATAAAAGAAAACCGTCAGCCGGAACACCCCTTCGATATATATTCCGCAATCAGGATGTCAAGTGTGGCAATACTCGCGCACAGAGCAGCTCTTGCAGGAGGCGGAAGCTTTGATATCCCCGACTTTACAAAAGAAGAGGACTGTAAAAAGTACGAAAATGATACTCTGACTCCCTTCTACGGCTCAGACGGAAGCGCTCCCACAATTCCCTGCTGCTCAAAAACTGACTATAAACCGACAGACGAGCAGCTGAACAATTATCTTAAAATGCTCAATGAATAAAACTGTTGATAAAATCCGGAATATGTTGTATAATAAAGATGACCTGACATAAAGAGTTAATTCTCTGAGGATAAGGTGACGGTAAAATAACAATATCAATTCTGTATATCTGTGCACTGCCGCGCCCTTTTCAGGTGCTGCAGTGCATTTTTATTTACGGCAAATTCCTCACTGTAAACTAAAAATTATATTATTTCCGCGGAGGTGGTTTTTATGGAAACAAGAGTTGCTGTTATGAGTATTATTGTAGAAAACAGTAATACCGTCGAAAAGCTCAATGCAATCTTACACGAATACGGAAAATATATTATAGGCAGAATGGGAATCCCCTACAGAGAAAAAAATATCAATCTGATAAGTATTGCCCTTGATGCACCGCAGAATGTAATCTCTGCTCTTTCGGGAAAAATCGGAAATCTTGAAGGTATCAGCGTCAAGACGGCATATTCGGGAATAAAAAGCAATGAATGATATAATAAAACAATTTATTGAAGCAAAAAGGCTTGACACTGACGGCTACGAAAGGCTGATAGCCTGTTACAGCCCCGAAAATGCAGCTATTCTCGGTGAAGAAGCCCGTAAAATCAGAGAAGAGGTTTACGGCAGAAGCATTTATATCAGAGGTCTTATAGAAATCAGCAATATATGTAAAAATGACTGTTATTACTGCGGTATACGAAAAAGCAACCGTGAATGTGAAAGATACCGTTTATCCGAAGAAGAAATATTATCCTGCTGTGAAAACGGATATAAGCTCGGCTTCCGTACCTTTGTTCTTCAGGGCGGTGAGGACGGACATTTTACAATCCCCTTACTTACATCTCTGATAAAAAATATAAAGTCCCTTTATCCTGAGTGCGCCGTAACTCTTTCTCTCGGTGAAAAAACAAAGGATGAGTATCAGGCACTTTTTGATGCAGGCGCTGACAGATATCTGCTCAGACACGAAACAGCGGATGATAACCATTATTCTTTCCTTCATCCCTCTTCACTTACACTTGCAAACAGAAAAAAATGCCTTTATGATCTTAAAAGCATAGGCTTTCAGACAGGCTGCGGCTTTATGACAGGCTCACCGGGACAGACCGTAAGCACACTTGCAAAAGACCTTAAATTTATTGAAGAATTCAATCCCGAAATGTGCGGCATCGGTCCGTTTATCCCTCACAAGGATACTCCCTTCGGAAAAGAAAAAGCAGGCAGTGTGGATTTTACCTGTTACCTCTTATCCGTTATCAGGATAATGCATCCTCATATACTTTTACCTGCAACAACAGCTCTCGGTACTCTCGAAAAAAACGGGAGAGAAAAAGGAATACTTGCAGGTGCCAATGTCATAATGCCGAATCTCTCACCCGAAGAAGCAAAAAGCAGATATATGCTTTATAACAATAAGCTTTCGACAGGTGCCGAATCGGCAGAAATGATTGAATTATTAAAAAAACAAATAAAAAATATCGGCTATGAAATAGTGTGTCACCGCGGTGACGCAGAAAGGAAATATTATGGCAGTTTATAATCCGAAATCATTAAAAGCAGAAGAATTTATAAACAATGAGGAAATACTTGCAACTCTTGAATATGCAGAAGCCAATAAAAATAATGCTGAACTTATCGACAGTATTCTTGAAAAGGCCCGTCCTAAAAAGCAGGGCAATTCCACAGTATGCGAAGGTCTTACACACCGTGAAGCATCTGTTCTTCTTGCCTGTGAAATTCCCGAAAAAATTGAAAAGCTATATAAAATAGCAGAGGAAATCAAGCTTGCATTCTACGGCAACAGAATCGTTATCTTTGCACCCTTGTATCTTTCAAACTATTGTGTAAACGGATGTGTCTACTGTCCTTACCATCTTAAGAACAAAACTATTGCCCGTAAAAAGCTTACACAGGAAGAGGTAAAGGCAGAGGTTATTGCACTCCAGGATATGGGGCACAAGCGTCTTGCAATTGAAGCAGGTGAGGACCCCGTAAACAATCCTATTGAATATATTCTTGAATGTATCAACACAATTTACAGCGTGCATCACAAAAACGGTGATATCAGACGAGTAAACGTGAATATTGCCGCAACAACCGTGGAAAACTACCGTAAACTCAAGGATGCGGGAATCGGCACATACATTCTTTTCCAGGAAACATATCACAAGGAAAGTTACCTCAAGCTTCATCCTACAGGCCCTAAGCATGATTATGACTACCATACCGAGGCTATGGACAGAGCAATGGAGGGCGGTATTGACGATGTAGGTCTCGGAGTTCTTTTCGGTCTCGAATTATATAAGTATGAATTTGCAGGACTCATAATGCATGCCGAGCATCTTGAGGCTGTCCACGGAGTAGGTCCCCACACCATAAGCGTACCCCGTATCAAAAAGGCTGATGATATTGATCCTGACGCATTTGACAATTCAATCTCTGATGAGATGTTTGCTAAAATCACAGCCTGCATCCGTCTCGCAGTACCTTATACAGGTATCATAATTTCGACAAGAGAAACCGAGGCTACACGTACAAAGCTGCTCAGATTAGGTGTTTCTCAGGTCAGCGGCGGCTCAAGAACATCCGTAGGCGGATACACCCAGGAAGAGCGCCCTCACGATACGGAGCAGTTTGATGTTTCAGACCAGCGTACTCTTGACGAGGTTGTGGCATGGCTTATGGAAAACGGACACATCCCCTCATTCTGCACAGCCTGTTACCGTGAAGGAAGAACCGGTGACAGATTTATGTCTCTTTGCAAAAACGGTCAGATAATCAACTGCTGCCACCCCAATGCACTTATGACACTTACAGAATATCTTACAGACTATGCAAGTGACAGAACAAAGGAAATAGGCTTTAAGATGATTGAACAGGAAATTGAAAAGGTAACAAGTGAAAAGGTTAAGGCAATTGCAAAGCAGAACATCACCGATATCAAAAATTCCAACCGCCGTGACTTCAGATTCTGATAAAACGGAGAGATAATTATGAATGAGCTTAACAAAACCCCTTCGGGTGAAAGAGTCCATATTGCATTTTTCGGTCTGCGAAATGCAGGTAAATCAAGTCTTGTAAATGCCGTTACGGGACAATCCCTTTCCGTGGTAAGCGATGTAAAGGGCACAACCACTGACCCTGTAAAAAAAGCTATGGAGCTTCTGCCTGTAGGACCCGTTATGATAATAGACACTCCCGGTATTGATGATGAAGGCAATCTCGGTGAACTGAGAGTACAAAAGGCAGTTGAAACCCTTTCAAAAACTGATGTTGCAGTGCTTGTACACGGCAGCTCTGACCATATAAACAAAGATGAAGCAAAGCTTATTGAGGCTTTCAGAGAAAAAAATATCCCTTATATTATTGCATACAACAAGTCGGATATTTTCCCCGAAGCAATAAGCAATGAAAATGAAATATCCGTCAGTGCACTTACGGGAGAAGGCATATATGAATTAAAGGAACTTATTGCAAAATATGCAAAGTCCTCGGTTAATGAAAAGGTGATTGTAAGTGACCTTATAAAGCCCGGAGATACGGTGCTTCTTGTAATTCCCATTGACAAGGCAGCTCCCAAGGGCAGACTTATATTGCCTCAGCAGATGGTTTTAAGAGATATACTTGATTCGGGTGCAATTGCATTATGCTGCAGAGAATCAGAGCTTTCGGAAACTCTTGACAGTCTGAAAAATCCCCCTGCTCTTGTAATAACCGACTCTCAGGTTTTCGGCAAGGTAGCAAAAAAGCTTCCGGCAGATATGCCCCTCACATCCTTCTCTATCCTTATGGCAAGATACAAAGGCGAGCTTTCTGTGCTGCTTGAAGGTGCAAAGGCACTTGAAAATCTTAAAGACGGTGACAAGGTGCTTATAAGTGAAGGATGTACCCACCACAGACAGTGCGGTGATATCGGCAGTGTGAAAATTCCTGCCTGGATTGAAGAATTTACAAAAGTGAAGCCCGTATACAGCTTTACATCAGGAGGAGAATTTCCCTCTGACCTTTCTGAATATACCCTTGTTATACATTGCGGCGGCTGTATGCTTAATGAAAAAGAAATGCATTCAAGGATAAACAGATGCATTTCTCAAAATATTCCCATTGTAAACTACGGCATGGCAATAGCACATATGCACGGAATTCTCGAAAGAAGCACTGCTGTTTTTAAAAAATAAAACATAACAGGAAATATATTATATATTTTCATATACCTTTTCGGTTATTATGCACGATTTCCGGTTGCAATATATGTAAAACAGTGCTAAAATCCCTCTTATTGAATATTATAGCAGGAAGGTAATTTTTTCGTGTCATCTCCCTTAATCTACTCACTAAAAGCAAATAAATCTGTGTTTCTTTCAGGTCTGAAGGACGGACTCCCAATAGGCTTCGGATATTTTGCCGTTGCATTTTCCTTGGGTGTTGTTGCTAAGAATGCAGGGCTTTCTGCCTTTCAGGGATTTCTTGCAAGTGCATTGTGCTCAGCTTCGGCAGGTGAATATGTTGCATTCACACTTATTGCTGCAAATGCCTCCTATATAGAGGTTGCAATAGCCACATTTGTTGCCAATGCAAGATATATGCTTATGTCCTGTGCACTCAGCCAGAAGGCTGCTCCCGATATGCCGTTCAGACACAGACCGCTTTCTGCTATGTATATCACCGATGAGCTTTTCGGTATATCTATTGCAAGAAACGGTGCATTCAACCCCTATTATCACTACGGCGGCTCGCTCACCGCTGTCCCTCTGTGGGCTCTCGGTACAGCTCTCGGTGTAATTGCAGGCAATGTGCTTTCGGCATCAATAGTAAGTGCACTGAGTGTTGCTCTTTACGGAATGTTTATGGCTGTATTTGTCCCTCCTGCAAAAAAAGACAGAATAATAGCTGTGCTTGTTATAATAAGCTTCGTGTTAAGCTTTGCTGCAAGCAAAATCCCGTTTATATGTGATATTGCAGAGGGTACACGCACAATTATCCTTACGGTAATAATCGCAGGTGCTGCTGCTCTTCTTTTTCCGAGAAAGGACGAGGATGAAATATCAGAGGAGGCTGCAGTATGACACATAACATATATATATACATACTGATAATGGGGGCAGTTTCTTATGCCATAAGAGCTCTTCCTATGACACTTCTGAGAAAGCCCATAAAAAATACCTTTGTAAAATCATTTCTTTATTATGTCCCCTATGTTACACTGGCGGTTATGACCTTCCCTGCTATCATAAATGCGACACAATCTCCCATATCGGGAATTGCGGCACTTGTAGTGGGAATTATCACTGCAGCCATAGGCTTCAATCTTTTCAAGGTTGCAGTTTCCTGCTGCGTCACTGTATTTGTAACAGAGCTTATTATGAGCTTTGTATTATAATAATTTACGGAGAGAAAATAAAAGATGAATATTATTGAAAACAAAAGCTTTGATGAGGAAAGAGCTTTATACGGAAGCAGCGGAGTAAAAGCCGTAGGCTGCCGTTTTGACGGTCCTGCCGACGGAGAAAGTGCTTTCAAGGAAAGCCGCGATATAACTACCGAAAACTGTTTCTTTAATCTTCGCTATCCCTTCTGGCACACACATAAGCTTGATATCAGAAGCTGTGAAATGACTTCTCTTTGCAGAGCTGCACTGTGGTATTCTGATAATATCACCATTGAAAACACAAAGCTTCACGGTATCAAGGCATTAAGAGAATGCGAAAATATAAAAATAACCGACTCGGATATTATCTCACCCGAATTCGGTTGGTTTTCAAAAAATATAAATATGAAAAAAACTGCCGCCTGCGGAGAATATTTTATGCTGAAAGCGGAAAATCTCGATTTCAGTGAGGTTTCTCTTCAAGGCAAATACTCTTTTCAGTACATAAAAAACTGCACCTTTACAAACTGTAATTTTGATACAAAGGATGCTTTCTGGCACGCAGAAAATATAACCGTAAAGGACAGCATAATAAAAGGTGAATATCTTGCCTGGTACAGCAAAAACATCACCTTTATCAACTGTAAAATATCAGGCACACAGCCTCTTTGCTATTGCAAGGGTCTTAAGCTTATAAACTGCGAAATGGCAGAGGCTGACCTTTCATTTGAAAAATCAGAGGTTGAAGCACAGCTTACTTCTCCCCTTATCAGCATCAAAAATCCGGTTTCGGGTTTTATTAAAACACCTGCCTGCGGTGAAATCATTCAGACAGAGGAATCCTCCTGTGAAATTTCCGTCGGATAATCCCCCGGCAGTTACTTAAGTCTTACCACAGACGGCTCAAAGCCGTAGCCGGCACCCGTATCAATATTCATCCAGGTAGG
Organism: Acutalibacteraceae bacterium; assembly: GCA_045588855.1. Lineage (GTDB taxonomy): Bacteria > Bacillota > Clostridia > Oscillospirales > Acutalibacteraceae > RUG806. The sequence continues at coordinate 60,300 of JAZNEX010000046.1, read as the reverse complement.
CGTTACGATAATTCGGTTTTCATACTCCTTTCCGTAATTTATTGTGGGGGTATGTCCGAAAACCGTAATAATACCGTTATCAAAATATTTTGTATCAATATGCGGCCTGTTCCACAGTAATTCATCCTCGGAATACTGTGACAGGCGCTTTGTTTTGCTGAAATTACCGAGTCCGCTGTGAGTCAGTATATAATCATTTTCTTCGGTACTTACCGCATCAAACAAAGGCAGCTCACGAATAAAATCAAAAATACTTTTTATTGTATCCGGGCTTTCTTTCCTTAAAGCTTCCAGTGTAACACTGCCGCCGTTTGCCATCCAGTTTGAATATGCGGATAATTTTTCCCCTGAAAGCTCAGCGATGCTTTCATCGGTAATTTCAGAAAAAATAAATTCACTTTCAAGCATCATTTTTTCGTGATTCCCCATTATCATCCGAATCCACGGATGTGCCATTATCCACTTGAGAAGCCTTATACCGTCTTTTCCTCTGTCAATAACATCTCCCAGCACAAAGCATATATCATCCTCCGAAAAATTTATCTCCTTAAGCTTATCAATAAACTTTTCCAAAGGATACCCGTGAAGGTCTGCAACAGCATATATCATACTATCTCCTTAACTCATTGCCTGCTTCTTTCAGCTTTATATAAAAATCCTCGGGCACTTGAAGGCTTCCCTTACCTGTTATCAGCTTTATATCAGGCTTATTTTTTCCGTGAAAATCACTGCCGCCGCTTTCGAGAAGTCCGAAACGCTCCGCAAGCTCCTTTGCAAATGCAGTTTCGTCCTCACTGTACATAGAATAGCAGGTTTCTATTGCCATAAGCCCGGCTTGTGTTGCTTGCGAAAGAAAATCTGCACATTCTTCTTTTTCAAGACTTACAAGCAGATGTGCAGCAACAGGCACGGCATTTATACTTCTGATGAATCTGATTATATCAAGAGTATTGTTGCGCTCGGGTGGAATATAATACCCGGCTTTTTTTGAAAGCACACCTCTGAAGGCCTCATCAGAGGAAGCAACATATCCTTTTTTTACCATTTCTGCAGCAATTGCGGCACGGTTAAACGAGCCGCCCACAGCATTTTTCTGCAATTTTTCAAAAGATATATCATAACCTGCAGCATTGAGTTTTTTTATAAGCTCAATATTGCTTTCGGTCTTTTTCTTTCTGTAATCCTCGGCTATTTCTTCTATATAATCATAATAAAAGCTGTCAATAAAAAGTCCGAGAATGTGAATCTCCTTACCCTTATATTCGGAAGAAAACTCAACACCTGCAACTGCTTCAACACCCTTTTCTTCTGCAGCGGCAAGGAATTCACGCAAGCCCTTTGTTGTGTTATGATCGGTAAGCGCAACAATACAATCATTTTTACCGGCAAAATCAATTATTTCACCGGGAGACCATTCACCGTCAGAATAGTATGAATGGCAATGAAGATCACATTTCATAATCCCTCTCCGTTCATTTTTATTGAAATACAGCCGACACTTTAAGAGTGCCGGCTGTCAGTCATATTAAAGAAATGCCACAAGGGCTGCTGTGCATACGCTACCTGCCATAAGAAGAGCAAGGATAATAGCAATAATTCTTGTTGTCTTTTTTTTCATTTTTATTCTCCTATACCGAGGACTGCCATAATGTCCTTTTTATATTTTTCTGTCTGAAGCTTTGCTGCTTCTTCGTTTTCACCCTGTACCATTGCATAAATCTTGATTTTAGGCTCGGTGCCTGAAGGACGGATAATTATCTTATCCTTATTCTCTGTCTGCATAATGATAACATTTGATGAAGGATAATCGAGCTTTGTCTTTTCACCTGTTTTTACATCAAGTGCAATACCGGGCTTATAATCTTCAATTCTTACAATTTTTTTATTTCCGAGAGAAGCAGGAGCATCTGTTCGGAGTGAATCCATCATAGAAAGCATTGTCTTCATTCCGTCTGCACCCTCAAATCCGAAGTTGAACAGTGCATTGTTCCAATAGCCGAAGCGCTCATAAAGTGAATTCATCACATCAACAAGGGTTTTACCCTGAGATTTGTAATATGCAGCCATTTCACAGATAAGCATTGATGCATTGACGGCATCCTTATCCTTTGTATGCATACCTGAAAGATATCCGTAGCTTTCTTCAAAGCCCAGCTCAAAGCGATGTGCTTCACCCTTTTCCTGAAGCTCTGTCATAAGCTCACCGATATACTTAAAGCCTGTGAGAACATTCTTCATTTCTGCCCCATAGCTTTCGGCAACTGCTGTTGACATATCTGAAGAAACTATAGATTTGATAATAATGGGATTTTCGGGAAGTGTTCCCAGTGCCTTTTTCTGAGAAAGAATATAATCAACAAGAAGACAGCCCACATCATTACCTGTAAGAAGCTTATATTCACCGTCTGTCAGCACTGCAATACCGACTCTGTCACAGTCGGGGTCTGTTGCAAGAAGAAGGTCAGCCTTATTTGTTTCGGCTATTTTAAGAGCTTCATTGAATGCTTCTCTTATTTCGGGATTAGGGAATGAGCAGGTGGGGAAACGTCCGTCGGGATTTTCCTGTACGGGTACAACGGTAACATTCTTTATACCCATCATACCGAGAATTTTTCTTACGGGCTTGTTGCCTGTACCGTTAAGGGGAGTATATATTACGGAAAGGTCTGATTCCTTTGTGATTCCGGGATTTATACATCTTGAAAGAACAAGAGTAAAGTATTTATCAAGAAAGCTTTCATCGATATATTCGATAATACCTTCGCTTACAGCTTTTTCAAAATCAACTGTCTTTACATCCTCAAAAATATCACAGCTGTTAATATACTGAAGAGTTCTTGCAGCTGCCTCATCAGTCATCTGATAGCCTCTTTCGTCATAGCACTTGTATCCGTTATATTTTGAAGGATTATGACTTGCAGTAATAACAATACCTGAAGAACATCCCAATTCCTTTACCGCATAAGCTACTATAGGAGTAGGCATAAGCTCCTTGAAAATATAAACCTTTATACCGTTTGCGGCAAGCACTGCAGCAGCAGCCTTTGCAAACTTATCGGAATTTATTCTTGAGTCATAGCCTACCGCTACGGAAGGATTTTCAAATGTTTCGTTGAGGTAATTACTGAGTCCCTGAGTTGCCTGAGAAACAGTATAAACATTCATTCTGTTTGTACCTGCACCAAGCACACCGCGAAGGCCGCCGGTTCCGAATGTGAGATTCTGCCAGAAGCGATCAAGAATTTCCTTCTCATCACCCTTTACTGCCTCAAGCTCCTGATGTACCTCCTCCTCAGTTGCTTTCTCAAGCCATAAATCGTAAAGCTTGTTTATATCATTCATAAAGACCCTACCTTTCATAAAAAACTAAACCGATATAATTATATACTAAAAACACATAAAAAACAAGAGAAACAACTCATAATTTATCGGTCCGCGGACTGATAAATTACGATTTTTGTTTTATCAGCTCGCGGTAGCTTATGAGTTCTACTCCTCTTTCATTGAGGTACTTTTCTGTTTCGGGGTCTTTCATAAGTCTGTACTCCCATACTCTCTGCCACCAGTTACCTGTTATACTTTTAAGCTCATCGCTTTCCTTTGCGGGATGGACAAAGGTTTCCGTTACACCCTCGGGGATATCAGCCCATATTTCAAGTATACGCTTTCTGTAGCTTTCATATGAATCTTTAGGCATTACACCCCAGTCAGGGAATAAAAGATAGTCAGGCATAATAACCCCGAATTTCTTTGCCCATGATTTTGAAAGCTTTGTGCAGGCAGCATAAGCAAAATAGGGCACACCGCGGGGGCATATACGCTTGTCATGCTCAAGGAACATTCTGTAAGCATAACCCAGCTCACCACACACACGCAGAGTCATTTTCAGAAGACTGAATCTGCCTGTAAGATGTCCGTAGAGAGAGCCCATATGATTATCTACATGAGAAGGCTTCATACCCCATTCGTGAGCAAGGGCTATCTGTGCTCTTGACTCTTTTTCGAGCTCGTCAAGTTTACCGTATTTTCCTACCTGCTTTGCAGAGTGCCACATAAAGCCTTGCTCATCAACAAGGCTTTTTCCGTCAGTAAGAGGCTTCCAACGGTAGTCCTTCCATTCAGCTGTCATAGTAAGATGTACACCGATTGCATATTCGGGATGTTCAACTGAAAAATCCACCGCATCCTTAGCCGTAGGACAAGGCATCATTATTGTAGCGGATCTGAGTCTGCCCGATGTAAACAAATCAAAAACAGCCTCATTTGCACTGTTGCACATACCAAAGTCATCGGCATTGACAATAAGATATTTTCCCATAATTATTCCCCTTTATAATTTTTGTTTCTTTTATAATACCATAATACCATATTTTCCTTAAACTACAATAATAATTTACCTGAATTATAAAAACATTTAAAAAAGGAAAAACCCGGCATCAACCGGGTCTTTCCTTTTGGGGAAGAGAAAATAAATAAAAGGAATAATTATTTTTAGGCAGCACTTTCGCTGCAAAAGTATTCTATCACCTTGTGTTTACAGAATAAGCACATAAATATGAATAAAATGCTAATTTTTTTAATATTTCAGTCATATTATATCACAAAATCGCAACAATTTGGCAATGAAATGTTTCTTTTATGTTAATTATCCCCCAAATTAGACTGAGACTGTTGCTTAAGATAAGCATTTATGAATCCGTCAATTTCACCGTCCATAACAGCGTTGATATTGCCGTTTTCAAAACCTGTTCTGTGATCCTTTGCAAGGGTATATGGCATAAATACATAAGAACGGATCTGTGAGCCCCAACCGATTTCTTTCTGAACACCCTTGATATCTTCAATTCTTTCAAGGTGCTCTCTTTCCTTTATTTCGATAAGCTTTGATTTAAGCATTCTCATACAGACTTCTCTGTTCTGATGCTGGCTTCTTTCAACCTGACAGGAAACAACAATACCTGTGGGGTTGTGTATAAGACGAACGGCAGATGAAGTCTTATTAACCTTCTGTCCGCCTGCACCTGATGCACGGTAAACTTCCATTGTGATATCTTCTTCACGGATTTCAACCTCAATGGTATCGTCAATTTCGGGCATAACCTCAAGTGAAGCAAAGGAAGTGTGTCTTCTTCCCGATGAATCGAAGGGAGAAACACGAACAAGTCTGTGAACACCCATTTCGCTCTTGAGATAACCGTATGCATTGTCGCCTTCAATAACAACAACGGCAGATTTAAGACCTGCTTCATCTCCGTCAAGGAAGTCAACTGTTGTAAACTTGAAGTTGTGCTTAGTAGCCCACTGACCGTACATTCTGAAAAGCATCTGGCACCAATCCTGCGCCTCTGTGCCGCCTGCACCTGCATGGAAAGTAAGGATTGCATTATTGTTATCATACTGCCCCGAAAGAAGAGTTTCAAGGGTAAGCTTTTCAATTTCAGCCTTTACTCTTTCAACACCCTCGGTGCATTCATCAATCATACTTTCATCTTCCTCTTCATCGCTCATTTCGATGAGAGTAAGTGTATCTTCATAGTCTGCAACAAGATCTTCATATTTTTTTACCTTGCTTCTGAGTCCTGCAAGCTTCTGAAGTACCTTGTTTGAGTTGGCAACATCATTCCAGAAATTCTCATCCGCAGTCTGTTCTTCATACTCTGCGATTTCTTTTTTTACGCTGTCAATACTGAGAGATTCTTTAAGCTCTTTAAGAGGAGTTTCCTGTTCGAGCAGAGAAAGTCTTAATTCTTCATACTGAAGCATATATTTCACCTCAAATAATTATTTTTAATCATATCAATTAATTATATAAAAAACAAAGCCGTATGTCAAACATTTTTTATTTGCGTATCTCTTATTAATATTACGATTTTTATTGAAATTTTAAGGTTTTTTGTATATTATATATAATAGTATTATATTAACCTGAAACCATCGGAGAGTAAAGATATGAGATTCAAGGATGTGCAGTGTGTATACTGCGATAAAATATTTGATGAAAATGCAGATGTTGTTGTCTGCCCCCAGTGCGGATCCCCCCATCACAGAGAATGCTGGAAGGAAAACGGCAGCTGCAAAAATGAAGAACTTCATAAAGACGGATATATTTGGGAATTTCCCTCCCATCTTAAGCCTCCTGCTTTCACCTTCAAAAAACCGCGGCCTGCTGCAAATGAAACAAACTTCAAATTCCAGAACGGTGAGGTTGCAGTCACCTGTCCCCATTGCGGTGCACTTAATTACGGCTTTGATGCAGTATGCATGCAGTGTAAGCAGCCTCTTGATGATAACAGAATCACTCAGGATAACACAGACAGCCAATTAAGCGGAGAACAGCTTTTTGAATATTACCGTACCTTCGGCGGAGTAAAACCCGAAACCGAAATAGGCGGTATCGCTGCTGCTGACTATGTATCATATATAGGGGCAAATGCAGGTAAGTTCATAAGAAAATTTGCCGTTATGGAAAGATTCGGAAAAAAATTCTCTGTTTCCTTATGCGCTTTTCTTTTAGGTCCCATATGGTTTTTATACAGAAAGCTTTATAAGGAAGGAATTCTTTTCTTGCTTGCAAGCCTTATACTGACATGTGTCGGCACTTATTGCACACTTACTGAGCCTGTGAAGGTATACCTCAATGACAGTGCCGAAATAATTTCGGAAACAATAAGAGAAGCAGCGGAAAAAAATCAATTCGATCAGGAAGCAGCAAATACAGCAAATGCAGAAATAGATGCCTTGTGGGAAATCTGCGCAAAAACCGAATTATCAAAAACAGATAAAATCAAGTATACCTGCTCTACCTTAATTTCTTATATCAACCTGTCGCTGTCAATTGTTATGGGACTTTGTGCGGATGTTCTGTACAAAAAGAAAATCGTAAGAGACATAAATTCTCTGAAAAAAGCGTATAAGGATGATGCAGTGCTGTACCGTAAAAAACTTGAAAACAGGGGCGGTACCTCAACTGTCGGTGCAGTTGCCGGTATAATTTCGGTTATAGCAGTAGTATTAATCAACTTCTTACCGACTTTTTTAGCTATTGCCGATAAGATTAAAGATATTTCAATTAACTAAAAGGAGACTATCGCTATGAAGGTTACAAAAGCTATTATTCCCGCAGCAGGTCTGGGTACAAGAGTGCTCCCCGCATCAAAAGCAGTTCCCAAGGAAATGCTCAACATTGTTGATAAGCCTGCAATTCAGTATCTTGTAGAAGAATGCGCAGCAGCAGGTATTACTGATATACTTATTATAACAAACCGCGGCAAGGGCGTTATTGAAGACCACTTTGACTATTCCTTTGAGCTTGAAGAGAATCTTAAAAAAAATCCCTCAAAACAGGCAATTTACGAGGAAGTACACGCCGTTGCTGACAAAGCAAACATCTATTATGTAAGGCAGAAGGAAACCAAAGGTCTCGGACACGCAATCCTCACGGCAGAAGCCTTTGTAGGAAATGAGCCCTTTGCAATTCTTTACGGTGATGATGTTATAATCAACAATGAAAAGCCTGTTATCGGTCAGCTTATTGATGCCTACGAAAAATACGGAAAATGCGTAACAGGTGTTCAGGAATGCCCCACAGAGCTTGTTATGAAATACTGCACTCTTGATGTTACTGCACTTGGCAACGATGTTTACAGCATACATAAAATAATCGAAAAGCCTTCAAAGGATGAAATTCTTTCCAATTTCTCAATTCTCGGCAGAAATGTTATGACTCCCGAGGTATTTGACATTATCCGTCAGACTCCTCCCAACCCCAAATCAGGTGAAGTTTATTTTTCCGAAGCAATTTCCGCACTTGCTGATAACGACAACCTTGTTGCCGTTGATTTTGACGGCAAGCGCTATGATATGGGTGATAAGCTCGGTATCATGCAGGCAAACTGCGAAATTGCCCTGACTCATCCCGAAATCGGTGAAGATTTCAGAGAATATATCAAGGAGCTTGCAAAAACTCTCTAATACATATAAAAAGGTGCATTATGTCTTTAAGAAAAAACGATATTATTGATCTTGATATCACCGGCTTTTCTTCAGAAGGAAGCGGTGTAGGACATTATGAAGGGCAGGCAGTTTTCGTTGCCGGTGCTGCAACGGGCGACACTGTTCAATGTATCATAATCAAGGCAAAAAAGAATTATGCCATAGGCAAAATTCAGTATATAGTAAAAGCATCCCCTGACAGAATCATTCCCGATTGTCAGGTTTTTCCCCGTTGCGGCGGATGTCAGTACCGTCATATTTCGTATGAAGCCGAAAAAAGTATCAAGACACAAAAGGTCCGTGATGCATTTCAGCGCATAGGACATCTTGATATAATCCCCGGTAAATGTGTTGGTGCAGATATACCCGACCGTTACCGCAACAAGGCGCAGTATCCCGTAGAAACCTCAAACGGCAGACTTCTCACAGGCTTTTATGCACCCTTTTCACACAGAGTAATAGACTGTAAAAACTGCCTTTTACAGCCTGAAGAATTCTCAAGCATTCTCAGGGCTGTTGCAAAATGGAGCGAAAGATATAAAATCCCTGCCTATGACGAAAGAAGCCGCAAGGGACTTCTGAGGCATATTTATATAAGAAAGGCTTTTGCAACAGGAGAAAAAATGGTCTGCCTTGTAATAAACGGAGACCGTATATTCAAAAAGGATGAGCTTATTTCTCTTCTCACAAAGGCTGATAAAAGTATAAAGACAATTCTTCTTAACCATAATACAGAGGATACCAATGTAATTATGGGCAAAAAAGAAACCGTACTTTACGGCAAGGGATATATTGAGGATATTCTGTGCGGAAAGCGATTCAGAATATCTCCCCTTTCCTTCTATCAGGTAAACCACGCACAGGCTGAAAAGCTATATGAAAAGGCTGCAGAATTTGCTGTTACCCCCGACACAAAAGTACTTATCGATATGTACTGTGGTGCCGGTACAATAGGTCTTACGATGGCAGACAAAGTAGATTCTCTCATAGGTGTTGAAATTGTTCCCGAAGCTGTTGAAGATGCAAAGGTTAATATGAAGCTTAATAATGTTTCCAATGCAAGATTCATATGTGCTGATGCAAAGGAGGCGGCAACACAGCTTAAAAGCGAAAAAATAACCCCCGACACGGTAATCCTCGACCCGCCAAGAAAGGGCTGTGAAGAAGAATTACTCAACACCGTAAGTGAAATGAATCCCTCAAGAATAGTCTATGTATCCTGTGACCCGGCAACCCTTGCAAGAGACCTTGCAATATTAGAAACAAAAGGCTATAAAACACAAGAAGCAATTCCTTATGACCTGTTCCCGCGGACAGTTCATGTGGAGACCGTAAGTCTTCTTATCAGAGCCTGAATATAACGGCAATCCCCCTTCAGTGAAATACTCACTGAAGGGGGAAATTACTTTTAAATAGTCATTGCATTATTATCAGTTAAAAAGACCTGCAAAAAAGCTTTTGATCATTTCTATATAAGAACGAAGAAGCATTACAAGGTTGGTAAAGTTAGGCTGCTTTCTGAACATTTCGGCAGGAGTGAGATTTTCAACCTTGTCAAATGTCATATCAGGGATATTATTCTGCATAAACTGGGGATATTCTTCATAGCTGTCAACATAGAACTGCTCTTCGCTTGTAAGCATAAGCTCGTACAGCTTATCATGACCGTCGTGTGTTGTGCAGTGAAGCATATCCTTTACAAACCATGTCTGCTCGGGAAGTGCACAGGTTGAAGCGTCAATACAGAAATCGGGAGAAATATGGTTATGACCGTCATTTACCTTCTGAGTATAGCCCTCGGGAAGAGTGCTTCTGATATCAGCAGTAATTGCACCTACGGAAGCGTACTTTGTATCAACAGTACCGTCAGAGGTATTAAGATATGCAGTAACGAGGGGTGTACGCTGAATATCATAGCCTGCTACAATGTAAATCTTTGTATTCTTGTTTGCTTCCTGTAAAAGCTCCTCTGCCTTATTCTGCACATTGTAATGATAAGCATCAAGCTTTTCTATAAGTCCTGCCTGAGTTGTTTCATCAAGCATTACGGTCTTTGCTTCTTCGTAATACTCATCGGGAACAAAGCTCCATATACCGGGCAGTGTACCGAAAATAGGAATAAGAGCTTCATCATAAACTCTGTCCAAAAGATTTTCAACAATCACATCGGCAATTGATACAAGGAATGTCCATACACCTGCATCGTCAAGCGCTGTTGCAAGACCGTAAAGGAAGCCCTGTAAGAAGTCCTGTTCAAGGCTGGGAATAGCATCAAGTGCATAGTTGAGAAGCGCATCCTTGTTGATTTCAAACTTACGGCAGTATAATTCACCTGCAACTGCAGTACCCTTGATGGGGCAGTTCTGGAAAATTATTGTCTCAATATCCTCTGTTCCGTAGCGTTCAATATATGCCATTGTTACAACTCCGCCCATACTTGAAGCCTTGAGCTGTACCTTATCGTGGCCTGTGAGCTCTTTCATCATCTGAATAGTTTCGTGAAGTCTGTCAGCATGGGTATAGGGATCAAGTCTGAAATCATAACCGAAATAGAAGGAATGCTCAATTCCGTGATCGGAGCTTTCGGGGTATTCCTCAGGAGCATAAACATTTTCTCTTGAATTGCCGTCACCGTCAAGTGCGAGCGCACCGAAAGCGGAGTTTACAAAGCCGATAAGAGCATCACCGAAGCTATCAAAATTACCTGCCATAAGAGAAGGAATTGTAGGAAGAATCTTTGATACAGCTTCTGTTACAAGAGGCATAGTTTCGGGACGGAAAAGTGCTTTTTCTGCATCCGTACCGGGATTTTCATATACTGTTGCACTGCCTAATGCGGCAACATAAATCACGGGATTAAAGCCGCAGTCACACTTTTCCTCAGCAGCAAAAGCGGGACTGATAAGGGTAAGCATCATTATCAATGATAAAAAAACAGCTAATAATTTTTTCATAATAATCTCCTGTTTATTTATTTTTCATATTTTTCCCTTTATCCGAAAATTGCAGGGCTTTCGCCCTGCAATTTCAATACTTTTATCCGAAGTTGAAAAGCTCACGGAAGAACTGCATTATCTTATCAAACAATGCCTTGATTCTTGCAAAGAGACCTCCGATTGCTTCTGTATCAGTTGTTGTGTCGGGTCTTTCAACTTCATTGGGGTCCTTGAGTATGAGTGCAAGGTTTGCTGTAAATGCATCCATATCCGAAGCAGAATCAATAAGCTCCGTAATGGTCATATCATTTGCCTGAAGTCTTTCAGCAAGAGTATCTGCAATGGGCACAAGATTTGTAATCAGCATATAAACCGCATAGAGAACAATATCAAGAATCTCATTCTCCTCAATCAGTCCGAACAGACCGTCTATTACCATATACAGGGTTTCTTCATCATACGGATCAAGCTTACCTTCACCTATAAGATTACTTAATATCTGACTGAGAGCCTGATGGTTTTCTTCCATATACAGAACTTCGAATACAATTCTGAGAAGTGCCGTAAGAAGCTCTCCGCCGCCTGCAGGGCTGAGACGTGCTATTGTTCTCATTTCCTTGGAAGTAAACTTTTCAAGTGTACCTACACAAAGAGTGTAAAGGTCGATGTAAGGCAGTGAAATTGAAACACCTTCAATTGTAAGAACATCACCTACGAGAGCACCGAGAAGGTCACTGATGAGTGAGTTTACGTCAATATCAAGAGGAAGTGAAAGATTAAGAGTAAGACCTGAAATCTCAATATTTGCAAGAAGTCCGCCGAGAAGATCATAACCGTTGATTATGGGCTTAAGAATATCAAGAAGAACATATGCAAAGTGAACCAGGTTATTGATAAGGTCATTAAGACCACCGACTGAAATAAAGAACAACAGGTTGGGTATAAGGTTAAGCACAGTATTTACGGGGTCTGCATAAACCTTATCAAGAAGACCGAGCAAGGGTGAGAACAGATGATAGATAACATAAGCATCACCGCATTCGGGATCCTGTGCTGCCGTATAATAGTCTTCATATGTAAGAATATCGGGACAGGAAAGCGCTTCGAGAAGTCCGATGAATGCATACTGATAACCTGCATAACCGGGAAGATTGATAAGACCGAGAATGCTGAGATCATAGTCCATAAACAGGAACTTGAGAACAAACGCTGCAGGAGAAAGAAGAGCTGAAACTGTTCTTAAGAATGCATCTGCACGGGAAATTCCGTTCTGCTCAGCAAGAGTTTTGCCTGTTTCTTCATCAACTGCAAGACCCCAATCAAGCTCAACATCTCTGATAATAGGTGTATATTCACCTGTAATGGGATCATATGAAGCACCGCCGTCAAAGAGAGCCTGCCATGTACCGCAGAGCTTGATTATACGTGTAGCGGGAGTTTCAAAGCCCATTATCTTTTCTACGGCACGCGCAACGGAGGTCGGTGTGAAGTTTACATCAAGAACTGCATCAAGAATACCTTCAATATCAATACCGACACTGTCATTAAGACCGCCGAGAAGCTGATAAATAAGATTGAAGAGGGTATTTATAAGATCGTTATTGAAAACATTTTCATTAAGAAGGTTTTCAAGGAATGGACCGAGACCGTCTTCCATACCTTCAATGCCGAGCATAACAAGTATATCTTCAGCAAGAGGTCCGAGAGATGCAACGAAATCGTTTGCATATTCCTTGGTCCAGTATTTTGAATACTTGACATCCGCACCGTATGTAAGGGTGGGGTTGATTGTCTTGTTAAGAAGGGTTGTTTCGTGATAGTCAATGGGTTCAATGGGATATGTGTAAGGCTTATGAGCGAAGAAGTCACCTGTTTCGTTTGAATAGAACAATTCAAGCAGAGCACAAAGAGCTTCGTCAGGATGAATCATAACGTTGTCAAGAATATCACTGAGAGTAAGCCCCATAAACAGCTCACCGCTCATATCAATACCGAGACATTCGATAAGTGTGGGAAGTCCGGGTTCATTGAGGTCATATCTGTAGCCGAGAGCCGAAAGAACATATCTTAAAAGGAATTTGAATACTTCACCGGGATGCTCAACTATAACTGTGTTTGTAGCAGGATTTATTGTACCGCAGGAAATAAGCTTTGCTTCGGGAACTGCGGGAAGATAGAAGGGCTTACCGACATAGGTGATATTGTCATGATAGAAGGGATGCTCATCATCCTGCTCAAGACTGAACTTTGTATTTGAAGCATCCGAATAATAGAATGTGCTCTCATTGGGATATGCACCGGGATTAAGAGCATATTCGGTAGAATCGGGAAGCACTATGTTACCGTTATAGTCATAGTAACAAGCTGTATTTACCGAAGCTATTTCATCCGTATCATAGTTGAATGAAATAACCTTATCAAGAAGTGCATTAAGTGAGGTAAGCATTCCCAGAGTACCGTCACCGATAAGCTCACCTATAGAGCCGTTGATATTGATTGCCTGACCGGCAACAACTATCTTAAGATGCACATGATGAAGAATGCTGTAAAGGCTGTGTGTCTGAAGCTGTGAGAAGCCTTTGTGTGCATTTTCCTGACCGCTGCCGAGGAAGTCAGCGTTTGCCCAGTCATCCGCATAGTCAAGAGCTCCGCCCTGACGTGAAAGGAAGTGTACAAGATTGGGAACAAGCTTCATGACGGTTTCAATGGGCTTCTTTGCCACATAATTGAGAACCCAGTCAATAATGGGAGTAACTGCAAGTCTTAATGCCTGCTTGAAATCCTTTTCAATTTCTGCATGATACTGTGCAGAAGAAAGGAATTCATTTTCCTGAAGGCCTAACACTCTGTAAAGCGGAATAAACAGCTTTGTATAAAGTCCCTGTGAAGAAAGCCATACCTTACCTAAAATAACAAGATTAATAACACCAAGGTCGTAGTATTTACCGAAACGCTCGTCGGCATTCTTGTTTTCATATTCGGCATCACCGCAAAGGAATGTAACAAGAAGTCGTGTAAATCCGCCGAGAGCTGCGCAGAGAGAATCAATAAATACGTCCTTTTTCTTATCCATGGGAGCTGCATCAACACCCCATGTAAGACCGTCGATATTTACATTCTCCCAATTGTCTCCGCCATTCTGAAGGATGGTAGCAGCAATTCTGTATTTATCTCCGTAGTCATCGATAAGAAGGTCGCCCAGTGTATTGGGATAGATAGCAAGATTGTTATTTTCAAGAATACTGCCTACAAGGTCAACTGCAACACCGCCGATAACATCAATACTGCCGAGATTATCTACAATAAGGTCAACAATCATAGGATATAAAAGTCCTACGAGCATATTTATGATGCTGTCTGTAAATACCAGCTTCTGCAATACCTTACCGATAAGGTCTTCAAGTGTTGAATAGTCAATTTCCTCTTCGATACCTAAAAGACCGCCTACATCGAGGAACATAGAAACAACCGATGCAACACGGTTTGAAACCTTAACATCTTCTGTATCATTTTCATTGGGAGCAATAAGAGCATCGATATCGTGGATGATATCGTCAAGCTTATCGGGAGTAGCCTCATACTTGGCTGTGCCTCTTACGGTTCTGGTGGGAACACTTCTTGCTTCCTTGAAAAGGTATGCAAGTGTAACCATATTACCGAGCTTGTTGCCGAAAACAGCCTTAAGAGCATCATTACTGTAGTTTGTTGAAAGATCAGCTGCATAACCGAGGATAACAGGTGTATCAGCATGATTTTGAACAGTTGTGTCAGACCAGGTTGCAAACTGAGAGTCCCACTTTTCTTTAGTCTCCGAATTAAAGCTCTTGAGAATATAATCATCAAACTTTGTTTCAATAGTCTTAAGATAATTAACGGTAGTCTGGTCATAAGTAACCTTTATCATAAAGTGCTCTGCCTGACCGTCCCTGAGAATATTGCTGTGGGTGTCACTTGTTGCAAGGTTATCGGGCACAGCATTGGTCCAGCCGAATTCCGCACCGTAGTTATCAAAAACTGTCTTGAGAGATGAAGGCTTGAATGAATAGTATGACTTTGACATACTTTCATTGTATTCTTCCTGATAATCAATCTCATATACGGCAGTTCTGAGAGTAAGCATACGGCCGAGTGAATTGGTACCTTCACAGTCCTCAAGAATATCATTGATGGATGTTTCAACAACAAATGAAAATCTGTGATACCAGTTACCGGCGTTTACTTTGAGAACGTTACCTACAAAGTACTTAAGAACTGCATCAACATTGTAGTATGACCAGTCATCCATCTGCATAAAGTAAATACCGTACTCAGTAAGAGTTGCCTGGTTAACTTCTGCGCCTACAGCCTTTATATCACTTACTGCCTTGTTGTAAGCTGCAAGGTCTTCTTCTGTAGGATAAAAACGGTTGCCGTAGAAGTCTTCGTAAACAACCTCACCAAGACCGTCTGCAGATGAGAAATAATCTCTTATTTTCTTTGTGATATATCCGATAAGTGTGGATGCATCATAGCAGCCCACACCATACTGATAGCTCATAAGAGATTCTGCAATGTAATAGAAACGGTTAGCGGCCTTGAGAATATCACCGTTGATATTATCCCTTGCCACAACCTTATGGTCATAAGCAAAGCCTCTTGCCACGGGGTCAAAGCCCTCTGTGCCGTTATCAAGGGTAAAGTTTGTAACTGTGTAGTTGGTAAGCTCTCGCACATGCTCATTTTTAAGCGCATCTGCAAGAAGACGATACTGCGATTCGTAATCTATTTCGGCAGCCGCGCCGGTAACACCGACGGATACTACACTGAAAAGCATAAGCACCGAAAGAAATACGCTGAGTATTTTCTTAAAACGCATTATCAACAACTCCTTATCTTAAAATTTACGTCCCTGTAACGGGACATATCGATACGGAGTTATTATAATACTTTTTCAGTTATTTTTCAATAAGAGATTATTAATTAACATTTGTAAAATAAAGAGAATATTTTAGCACAAATATGGCTGATTTAAACAAAATTTGTTACAGTCATATTATATCAAAAGTTACCTCGTCATTTCTTATGCTGCAATATATTTTTCCGACCTTATCATTCTCATATATCTTTTCAGACAGGGGAGTTTCCACGGTATTGACAATAAGCCTTCTGAGATTTCTTGCCCCGTAGCTTTTATCATACCCCTTTCTTGCAAGAAAAGAATATACACCGGCATCTGCTTCAAAAACAATCCCCTGCTTTTCAAGACGCTGTTTTATTGTTCCGAGCATTTTTTTTGCAATTTTTTCAATAACTGCTTCAGACAGCCTTGAAAAAATCACGGTTTCGTCAATACGATTAAGGAACTCGGGGGAAAATACCTTTTTAAGCTCCTTTTCAACTGTTTTCCTGACAAATCCGTCATCTCCCCTGCCGTCATCTTCACCGAAGCCCAGAGCCTGCCGTTCATCGCTGATTATTCTTGCCCCGCAGTTTGAAGTCAGAATAACAATGCTGTTTCTGCAATCAGCTGTTCTGCCGTCGGATGCAGTCAGTATGCCGTCCTCAAGAAGAGGCAGAAGAAAATTAAAAATATCCGGATGAGCCTTCTCAATTTCGTCAAATAAAATCACACAATACGGGTTCTTTCTTATCCTGTTAACAAGCATTCCGCCCTCATCATATCCCGTATAGCCGGGCGGAGAACCTATGAGCCTAGCCAGCGAGTGTCTTTCTGAGAACTCTGACATATCAAGCCTGATAAGAGCATCAGACCGGCTGAAAACAGCCTGGGACAGAGCCCTTGCAAGAGCCGTTTTTCCTACTCCCGTAGGACCGCAGAACAGAAAAGTCCCCATAGGTCGCAGCGGGTCTCTCAGCCCTGCACGGCTTCGCCTTACCGCCAGTGAAACTGCGCTGACCGCAGACGGCTGACCTATAATTTCCTTTGACAAATCCTCTTCAAGACGGCACAGTTTCTCACGTTCATTTTCGGTCAGTTTTCCCGTAGGAATACCCGTTGCGATACTGACATTTTCTGCAATATCAGCAACTGTAACGACAGGAATCATAGCGGGATTATCCTTATAATCAGCCTTTTTTTCCTGCAAAAGCTTCAGAAGCTTTTTTTCCTTATCTCTGAAAGCCGCTGCCTGTTCAAAGTTCTGCATATTCACGGATAATGCCTTGTCTTTTCCTGCCTTTTCAACCTGCTTTTCCAGGTCGGATATTTCAGGCGGAAGGGCTTTTTCCGCAAGCTTGACTGCACTGCATGCCTCATCAATCAGATCTATTGCCTTATCGGGCAAAAAGCGGTCAGGGATATATCTGACCGACATCTCAATCGCGGCATCAAGCGCCTCATCGGAAATTTTCACAGAATGAAATGCCTCATAAGCAGGCCTCAGATTCTTAAGTATTTCAAGGCATTCCGCTTCGGCGGGTTCCTTCACAAGCACCTTTTGAAACCGTCTTTCAAGTGCACTGTCCTTCTCGATATTTTTTCGGTATTCTTCATTGGTGGTAGCACCGATAAGCCTGATTTCGCCTCTTGCCAGAACAGGCTTCAGGATGTTGGCTGCATCCACTGCCCCCTCTGCCGAGCCTGCACCTATGAGATTATGGATTTCATCTATAAACAAAATTATATTTCCTGCCGAAACAGCCTCATTCACGGCATTTTTTATGCGCTCTTCAAAATCCCCTCTGTATTTTGCCCCGGCAACCATAGATGTAAGTTCAAGAGAAAACAGCTGCATATTCTTAATGGCATCCGGCACGTCACCCATTGCAATTCTGTAGGCAAGCCCCTCTGCCACGGCAGTTTTTCCCACGCCCGGCTCACCTAACAGACAGGGGTTGTTTTTTGTACGGCGCAGAAGTATTTTTATGACCTGCTCAATTTCCTTATCCCTGCCCGTAACAATATCTGTTTTTCCGGCAGAAGCCATAAGAGTAAGATTTCTTCCGTATTTTTCTAAAGTTGACAGCTTGTTACGTGTATAATCCTTTTCCCTCTGAGCTATTTTTTTTGTATCAGTGATATTTTCGGGGGATGTCTTTTTTATTTCCGCAAGAATAATACGGGGAGAAGCTCCTGCTTTTACAATAAGCCTGTTTGCAAAGCAGCCGTCCTCCCTCAGAACAGCCGTCAGAAGATGCTCCGTACCCGTAAGTCCGTGTCCTGAAGCTGCACCCGACGAAACTGCGGTTCGTATTATGTCGGCAGCTCTCGGTGTTATATCCTTTTCGGATAAAGATGTAGGAATACCAAGCCCCACGCTGTCACTTATCAGATTATAAAAAACCTGATAATTTATCTTGTATGCACCAAGTATTATTCCCGCAACACTTCCCGGATCCTTAAGAAGTCCAAGTACAATATGTTCGCTTCCTATATAGGTGTGCCCCATATCTTCGGCACAATTGACGGCATTATTCAGTGCCGTATTCGCTTTTTCGGAAAATCCCGTAAACATAAACATAAAAAACATTCCTTATAAGTATAGTTATGCAAAGAAAAAGCAGACGGCCATCTGCTGACTGTCTGCTTAAATTATACGGAATTTTTCCCTCTCTTATTCAGTTAAAAATCTGTTTTACGGTTTTTGCTCTGATTTCATCCATTACCGCCTGAGGCAGCTTCTGGCCTGCAAGAACATTGATTGTGGCAGGCTGCATTTTAACAAAAAGCTCACTTATAAGCTTTGCATCCGCACGGGCAACTCCGTAAAGCGCACCGAGTCTCACCAGAGACATAAGCTCCATCATTTCATCAGCCGTAAGAAGAACGGCACTTTCAAGAAGACCTACGGCACGGTTGATTCTGTCACGGATATTAATATCCTTTACAAGCTCCTCTGCGGCAGAGCGTTCTTTTGTCGCGATCTGCAGAGCAATAGACTTAAGATTTTCGATTGCCTGTTCTTCGCTTATGCCCATTGTAATATGATTGCTGATTCTGAATATATCACCTTTTACAGATGCACCGTCTCCGTATGAGCCTCTTATCTTAAATCCCAATTTTCCCGCTGTAAGGGAGAATTTTGCCATATCGCCGGTGACAGAAAGCGCAGGTAGGTGCATCATTACAGATGCCCTCATACCCGTACCCAGCTCGGCAGGATCCTGATTAAGAAAGCCCAACTTATTGTCAAAGGCAAATTTCAGTTTTCCGGAAAGTGTGTCATCATATTTTTCGGCATTATGATATGCCGTAACGGGATCAAGACCGTCACTGAAACCCTGTATTCTTATATGGTCCTTCTCGCCGAGCATTATGCTGACCCTTTCATCCTCCGAAAGAACAAGCACTCTGCCGTCTGCCCCTGAAGCAAAGCCCGGACTGATAAGATGTCTTTCGGCAAGAGAAATAGCTTCATAAGGATAAAGGGAGCTCATCTCTATAAATTTTACGGGCAGTCCCTCGTCCGCAAGAATGCCGCATATACGGAGGTTAAGCTCTTTTTTCTCTATTGTATTGAGTCTTACGGGAAAAGGAAGTCCTGCTATATTACGGGCAAATCTGACTCTTGAAGACAATACAACATCGGTATAGAAGGTATTCGTCTTATTTATGTTTTCACTTGTCATTACCCGTCACCTCGCCCATAAGCTTCTTTATTTCGTCTCTGAGCACTGCGGCAAGCTCAAAATTCTGTTCATCAATAGCCTTATTAAGTCTTTCCTTAAGCCCGTCTATAACTTTATTCCGCATTATTTCTTCATTGGCACTGACAGGTACCTTACCGAGATACTGACCTCTGCCGTGAATCTTTGTTATAACAGGACGAAGTCTTCGGCTGAATACCCTGTAGCAATCGGGACAGCCGGGCATTCCGGTGCGCATAATATCATCAAATGAAAAACCACAGGTTTCACATCTGAGAGCCCTGAAGCCCTCTCTGCCTGTGTTATTTGAAGCAGGTGCATTCCCCTGCATTTCACCTAAAACCGAAAAAGCAGATACGGCATCCTGAACCCCTAAAGCAAGTGCACACGCTGAACACAGATGTACCTCTGCCGTCTCACCGTTGAATATTCTTTTGAGATGTGTTGTAGCATCGTTTCTTTTGCAATTCTGACAAAGCATTGATTTCACCTTAAACTGTATGATACTGTCATTATAAGTTTTTTGCTGTCAATAGTCAAGGTTATGATTTTTTATTATAATACACAAAAAAAACATATTAATTGACAAAAAGTTTGGTATTGCTTATCCGTGCTGTTTGTGGTATAGTTTACAATGGTTAAAATTTGAATTTTGATTTTTAGTATAAGGAGACGTATGATGAAAATTAAGTTCACGGAAACAATTCTCAGAGACGCAAATCAGTCACTTATCGCTACCCGTATGCCCTTCAGTGAATTCGAGCCCATTCTCGAAACTCTTGATAAGGCAGGCTATTATTCACTTGAATGCTGGGGCGGTGCAACATTTGACTCCTGCCTTCGTTATCTTAACGAAGATCCTTGGGAGAGACTCAGAAAAATCAGAAAGGCTTGTCCCAACACAAAGCTTCAGATGCTCTTAAGAGGTCAGAATCTTCTCGGATACAAGCACTATCCCGATGATGTAGTAAGAATGTTCGTCAAGAAAAGTGTCGAAAACGGTATCAATGTTATCAGAATTTTTGACGCACTCAACGACCTTCGCAATATCGAAGTAGCTGTTGATGAGGCTCTTAAGAACGGTGCTGAGGTTCAGGGTACAATCTGCTACACACTGAGCCCCATCCACGATCTTGACAGCTATGTAAAGACAGCAAAGGATCTCAAGGCTATGGGCGTACAGTCTATCTGCATCAAGGATATGGCAGGTATCATGAGTCCCAAGGAAGCTTATGACACAGTAAAGGCTATCAAGGATGCAACCGCAATGCCCGTTGTTCTTCACACTCATTCAACAACAGGTCTCGGCTTTATGACACTTCTCAAGGCTGTTGAAGCAGGCTGCGATGTTATCGATACAGCGATCTCATGTTTCTCAGGCGGTACAGCACAGCCCGCAACTGAAACTATGGAATATGTTCTTCGTCAGTACGGCTATGAAACAGGTCTTGATCTTGAAAGTCTCAAGAAGATTAACGATTTCTTCAGACCCTACAGAGCAGAATGCCTCAAGGACGGTCTTCTCAATCCCGTTGTTATGGCAACTGACACAGATGCTCTCGGCTATCAGATTCCCGGTGGTATGCTTTCAAATCTTGTTGCTCAGCTTACAGCTCAGGGCAAGCTCGACAAGCTTCAGGAGGTTCTTGAAGAAACTCCCAGAGTAAGAAAGGATATGGGTTATCCTCCCCTTGTTACTCCCATGAGTCAGATGGTAGGCGTTCAGGCTACCGCTAACGTGCTCGTAGGCAGATATAAGAACATTTCCAAAGAAATCAAGGCTTATGTAAAAGGTGAATACGGCAGAGCTCCCGGTGAAATCAGTGAAGAATTAAAGACACTTGTTCTCGGCGACGAAAAGCCCATGGAATGTCGTTTTGCTGACACTCTTGAGCCCGCTTTCGAAAAGACAAAGGCTGAGCTCGGTGAAAAGGCTACATGTGATGAAGATGTACTTTCCTATATCGCATTCCCCCAGCTTGCCGAAAAATTCTTCGAAAAGAGAGACGAGCTTAAAAAGCGTACCTTCACATACAGCATCAAGGCTATCAAGGAGGACTAATATATGCAGTATTTAGGTGTATTTGAAACTCTTAATCCCTCAGGAGAGATGGATTTCTTACAGACCCTTCTCATTTCTCTTGTAGGCTTCGCAATTGTTTTTGTTGTTCTCGGTTTCCTCGCAATTTTCGTTTACGGTATGGGCAAGGTTTTTGATATGCTCGGCAAGAAAAAGGAAGCTGAAGCAAAAGCAGCTCCCGCAGCTGCTGCCCCTGTTACTCAGACAGGCTCTCCCCTTCCCTCAAATCAGTCTATAGGTGACCTTACTCTTATCAACGTTACGGAAGAAGAAGCTGCTGTTATCATGGCTGTTACAAGCTCAAAAACAGGTATTCCCCTCAACCGTCTTAAATTCAATTCCATCAAAAATCTGGAGGATAATAAATAATGAAGTATATAGTTACACTTAACGGTAAAAATTATGAAGTTGATGTTACAGAAACTGATGCAGTTATCACTTCTGTAGCTCCTGCTGCAGCTCCCGTTGCAGCTCCCGTTGCAGCCCCCGTTGCAGCTCCCGCTGCTCCTGCCGCTCCTGCTGCAGCTCCCATAGCTGCTGCTACTACAGAAGGCACAAAGGTTCAGGCTCCCATGCCCGGCAACATTCTTGCAGTTAACGTTACTGCAGGACAGGCTGTAAAGGAAGGCGACGTATTATTTATCCTCGAAGCTATGAAAATGGAAAATGAAATCGTTGCTCCCGTTTCAGGTACAGTTAAGCAGGTTCTTGCAACAAAGGGTTCTGTCGTAGAAACTGACGCAGTTCTTGCTGTTATTTAAGGAGGCGCCCTATGGAGCTTATTACAGGAGTTCTTCAGGGCTTATGGGAAATGTCGGGTTTTGCTGCGTTACAGTGGCAGAACCTTGTAATGCTCGGCGTTGCAGGTATTTTCCTTGTGCTTGCCATATGGAAAAAATTTGAACCCCTTCTTCTTGTTCCCATTGCCTTTGGTATGATTCTCGCAAATCTCCCCGGAGCAAATATGATGCTCGATACAACGGGTGGCCTTTTGGGCGATATGTCAGGCGCTGCCGCAATAGAAGGCGCACACTGGTTCGACTCCGGTGTTCTGAGAATCCTCTATGTCGGTGTCAAGTCAAGCATCTTCCCCTGTCTCATATTTATGGGTGTCGGTGCAATGACTGACTTCGGTCCTCTGCTTTCAAATCCCGTTTCACTTATTCTCGGTGCAGCAGCACAGCTTGGTATTTACTTTGCCTTCGTCGTTGCTATTCTTCTCGGTTTTGCTCCCGAAGAAGCAGCATCAATTGCAATCATCGGCGGTGCAGACGGTCCTACAGCTATATTCACAGCATCAAAGCTTGCATCCCATCTGCTTGCTCCCATTGCACTTGCTGCATATTCATATATGGCACTTATTCCCATTATACAGCCCCCCATTATGAAGGTTCTTACCACCAAAAAGGAAAGAGAAGTCAAGATGACTCAGCTTCGTAAGGTATCAAAGACAGAGAAGATTATATTCCCCGTCGTTGTTCTTGTCGTTGTTGCTCTTATTCTTCCTTCAGCAGCACCTCTTTTAGGTATGCTGATGCTCGGTAATCTTTTTAAGGAATGCGGTGTTACGGACAGACTTTCCGATACAGCCCAGAATGCACTTATGAACAGCGTTACAATCCTTCTCGGTGTATGCGTAGGTGCTACGGCAAACGGTGTAGATTTCCTCAAAAAGGAAACCCTTTTTATCGTAGGTCTCGGACTTTGTGCATTCGTCTTCTCAACAGTAGGCGGTGTGCTTATCGGTAAGATACTTTATATTGTCACCGGCGGTAAAATCAATCCCCTTATCGGTGCTGCGGGTGTTTCTGCTGTTCCTATGGCAGCAAGAGTTGCACAGAATGAAGGCAGAAAATACAACCCCACAAATTTCCTTCTTATGCACGCTATGGGTCCCAATGTTGCAGGTGTTATCGGCTCAGCCGTAGCTGCAGGATTTATGCTCATAATGTTCCAGCACTAAAAATCAAATCTGATCATAAAAGAGAGGTACACAGCCGTGCGCCTCTCTTTTTTTCATACTGTAATATTTTTTATAATTTACTTTCCTGCAAGTGTTATAAGCACCTTAACCATACTTTCAAGACTTTCGACGGAAATAAATTCTCTTACACTGTGGAAATTTTCTCCGCCTGTGGAAAGATTGGGACAAGGAAGCCCTTCATAAGAAAGTCTCGCTCCGTCCGTACCGCCTCTTATGGGCACACATACGGGAGTGATGCCGTTTTCCTCAAATGCTTCTTTTGCATTATCAACAAGATACATAAACGGCTCAATTTTTTCTTTCATATTATAATAGCTGTCTTTTATTTCAACCCGGAAGGTGTTTTCACCATGTACGGAATTAAGATAATCAACAAGCTTAAGAAGAAAGTCTTTTTTTGCAAGAAACTTTTCTTTGTCGTGGTCTCTTATAATCATCCTGATTTCACCGTGTGTTTCATCGGCTTTAATATCGTGGATATGATAAAAGCCCTCATAGCCTTCAGTACAGGCAGGTATTTCGTTTGCGGGCATCATAGATAAAAATTCAGAAACATAAAGCACGGCATTTTTCATTTTATTCTTTGCGCTTCCCGGATGAATAATCACACCGTTTACAGTAACAGCTGCGGATGCGGCATTGAAGTTTTCATACTCAATTTCACCTAAAGCACCGCCGTCAACGGTATAAGCTTCCTTTGCGGCAAAGCGCCCGTAATCAAAGAAATCAGCACCTCTGCCTATTTCCTCGTCAGGAGTAAAACATACGGCAATTGTCTTATGCGGAATGTGAGGATTATCGATAAAATAACTGCACATCGATACTATTTCGGCAACACCTGCTTTATCATCGGCACCTAAAAGTGTCCTGCCGTCGGTTACAATAAGCTGCTGCCCCTTATATTTTTCAATAAAGGGATATTCCTTTACCGTTATACTGACTTCATCAGAAAGAGCAATATCTCCGCCTGCATAATCAATAATACGGGGATTTATAACACTGTCGGGCGCATCGGGTGATGTATCCATATGAGCCACAAATCCGATAGCACCGAGCATATTTCCAGTAAGCTTTGCATATACATAACCCTTATCGTCAATCACCACATCTTCCATACCGATATTCTCAAGCTCACCGGCAATATATTCGCCCAATACCCTCTGCTTTACGGTAGAGGGCACAGATTCGGAAAATTCATCGGATGAAGTGGGAAAAGAAACATATTTCAGAAATCTTTCGGTAACATTCATAAATAAGCCTCCGTTAATAACAATACATCCTTTTTTAAGATATATATCTGATTGCGGCAAGTGCTGCCGTAGCACCGTCTGCCGTTGCAGTGGTTATCTGTCTGATTTCCTTGCTTCTGCAGTCTCCGGCAACAAAAACGCCTTCAATATCCGTCTTACAGCCTTCACCTGCATCAATATAGCCATAATCATTAAGCTTTACAAAATCCTTTATAAAGCCTGTAGCAGGCACAAGACCGATAGCAACAAAGCAGCCGTCGCAGGATATCGTCATTTTTTCATCGGTGTCAGTGTTTCTGATCACAACACCCTCAAGTGTGCCTTCACCTGTAAAGCCTGTCACAACACTTGAATAAATAATTTCAACATTTTCCTTTGATTTAAGAATATTTGCAAGACTCTCTTCACCCGTAAGCACGGGAAGATTCTGTATTACCGTTACCTTTTTACAGTTTGAGGACAAAAGTATTGCTTCCTGCAAAGCAGAGTTACCACCGCCGATAACAGTAACCTCCTGTCCGTTATAAAAGGCACCGTCACAAACAGCACAGAAGGATATTCCGTTGCCGAGATACTTTTCCTCGCCCGGCACACCGAGATGTCTGTGCGCTGCACCTGTGGCTATAATAACAGACTTTGCAAAGAATGATCCGTTTTCGGTAATTACCTCTTTAAGCACACCATCCTTAATCTCAACTACCTCCTCCATTTCGAATTCGGCACCGAGAGAAATGGTATGCTCTACCATTTTGTCGGCAAGCTCATTTCCCGTAAGCTCGCCGAAGCCCGGATAATTTTCAATTTTGGGAGAAAAGGTCACCTGTCCTCCGAAAACACCTTTTTCAATTACAAGAACACTTTTTTCTGCTCTTCTTGCATAAATGGCTGCGGTAAGTCCTGCAGGACCTGCGCCTATAACAATAATATCGTACATAAATCCTCCGTGATTTTCCGTAAACTGCTGCTACGGAAAAAAATATTACTTTCTCCCTGCAAAAATTCAATCTCTCCGAGGGAGTATAACTATCAGAAAACGTTTCGCCGCAATCCTACGGCGAAACGTCTCCGGTTAATCTTCATTTGCTGTTTCTACCAATTCTTTTCTTCTTTCTGCAAGCTCCTTATACATTCTTGCTCTCTTTTCTTTTGTAAGAGGCCATAAGAACTTGGGAATGATACCGAGCGCACCGGAAATAGTGGGAACTGCGGAACAAAGCGCAAACAGCCAGAACTTTGTTCTGTCACTCTGAGTACCGATTTTGATACCCTGGACATAACCGATTTTCTTAAGAATAATATTTCTGACAGAGCTCATAAGTGAGCCCTGGATTTTCAGTACAAGACTCTTTGCAACAGATGTTGTTGCCTCCATTCTGTAGCCGTGCTTCCATTCGCAGAAGTCCATAGCCTCGTTCCAGAGGTCACTGTTGATAACCTTGTTTACACCGAATGCCCACTTATAGAACCATTCACGCACACCCACAGCAACAACCATGGGAATCATCTTTGTATAATTCTTATTGATCATACCGAACAGGAAAAAGCCTAATGACAGTATATCACCATAGATATCAGCACCGACCCACAATGCCTTCGATGAGAATTTTTTTCTCAGGAAAGGAATAAAGCCGTAAGAAATACTGCCGTTCAGAGATGAGGGAATATTAGCAATGGTTATAAGAGAGTAAGAGCCGAAAACATCAATAAAATAGTTGCTTTCACTGCTGCTTACCGCAAAGCCGCCGAGGAAGTCGGAAAGACACATAAGAAGAACGGGATAGTTTGTAACTATAGCCCTGAGACCTTCTCTTACATTGGGTCTTTCAAGCGACTGAGGAACTCTTTCCTTTGAATTGAAGAAATAATAAAGAGTAAGAAGAGATGATAATACGCTGCATCCTACACCAAAGGACATAAATGCCGTGGAAAGCTTCATATTAATCTTTTCATTTACAATAAGGTCATAAAGTGCACCGAAAATATATCGGGGCATATCCTCACCGAGATATCCCGACAGCAGCTCTGCAAGTGTAATAAGCCGCACTCGTTCATTCGGGTTTGGTGTTGTGGTAGACATATATCCGCCCTTGGCGAGATTCATTGCTGTTGTCGCAGTTTCCTGAATAACGGAAAAAGCAAAATAAAATATCAGCTTAGGAATATGGGTTCCCGATGAACCGGGGAAAATAAAGGGAATCAGCCAGTAAATCGCGCCGAGAAGCGTAAGAGGCACCTGCAATCCCAGAAGATAAGGTCTGAATTTACCGAGCCTTGTTCTTGTGCTGTCAACAAGTGAGCCTAAGAGAATATCATTTATCGTATCCCAGGCACTTGTAAATATATTTACTACTGCACTGACAGTAAAGTCAATTTTCACAACGTCCCATATATATCTTTCCTGAAAGCTGTTGATATTGAAGGTATTGGAAACGTCATTAAGAACATAGGCTGCAGATTCCTTTACGCCTACATAGTTGAAATTTTCATAAACATTTATCTGCTTTTCGGGGAGATTAACACTATTTTTATTTTCCATAATCAACCTCCTTAATCCGTTACGTTAACGGCACATTTTGCAACAATAAGTCCCTGACGGGAAATAGCGCTGACTGTTGCAGTACCGTTCTGCAGTGCGGTTATCTGACCTTGCTGATCAACCGTAACAATTTCTTCATCTGATGACATCCATACAATTTCTTTGATCGTTGCATCATCAGGTCTTATCTCGGCAGAAAGCTCATAGCCATCACCTTTTTGAAGTGTAAGCGATGTATCACTGATACGTACACCTTCAACAGGCGTTACTACGTAAACCATACAGATATCAGAGAATGTCTTCCCCAGATATTCCAGTGTTACCGTAACTGCTATGGGCTTGTCACAGCATTCAGTTGCTGTTATCTGACCGTTTTCGTCAATTGTTATATATTTATCATGCTCTGAGAATGAAAGGGTAAATTCGCTTTCATCAAGATTTTCTTCTACATACGGGATAACTGACAAAGTGTTATAATCACCGGGTTTCATTGTCATAATATCCTCGGAAATTTCAATTCCGGCATAAGAGAAATTATAAATTTCGGAAAAACGCACTCTCATTGTAAAGGGAGTTGTACCTATGTCTGAAAGAGAATTACGGAAGGCTATATTTGCAGAGTATTCATAAACACGGTCAACTGTATAAGAAAGCATTTTTCCCGTTACGGTATCTGCACAAAGCGTAAATTCAAAAATGCCGGGAAGAAATTTTTCATTTAAAACAGAGAAAACACCTGCATTTTCGGTAGTAAAAAGCTTGACCGCAGCCGTATCATCCTTGAGGAAATACATATTCTTTATTACAGTGTTATATGTAAGCTTCATCTGAAGGATATCATCGGTAATATCCGAAGTCACCTCATCCGGTACACTGCCCGGCAAAACAGAAAGAATTGCATCTGCCGGTTCACCGTATTTTATTGCATCGGCTTCATAAAAGGATGAAAGCTTTGAATTTATGCTGCCCCTTGCAAAATTAAAGAAATCCTGCACGCTTTTGTTTTCGCAGATTATTTCTTCTACACCGGCATCAGTATGACTGTCATATTTCAGAATACCGCCTTCAACCGCATCGTTAAAAAGTCCGGTAAGAAGCGCCAGAGCTTCCTCTCCGTTTCCGGGAGCAGCTTCTATTGCATATGACTTTGACGACAAAAGGGATAAATCAGCAGTTTCCTGAGGCTGTACCGATTTTGCAGTAATGATTATAGCCACACTTGAAGCAGCAATAACAAGAACGGGGATAATAATTGTAATTAAAATGATGCTTTTAATACTGAGCTTTTTTTCTGAAAGCTTCATTTTTTCTTCCCCCTTTTCTTTTCGCTTGCAGCCTCTTCTTCTTTTTCTTCTTCAACTATGGGAAGCGGAAGATCATCAAGCGTAATTTCGCCTTTTTTAAGCTTTTCCTTGATTTCAAGTCTCTTTCTGTCGGCTTCCTTAACAGGAATTTCGGGGGTATTATTGATAAGAGCTATATTTGTTGCCATGAATGCTGCCGTAATCAATACAGTAAGAATACCACCGAACATAGGCTTCACGGAAACAAATTCAATTGCCCCCGAAAGATTTACGGCAATAAAGGAAAGCACGGTTGAGCCTATTCCGGCAAGTATTGCCGGTACAGCAAAGCCTACGGAAATTTTGGCAGTTTTCTTTATATCCAGGAATGCAAGAAGCCACACAACAAGGCAGCCTGCAAGTGCAAGCACCGTAAGTACAAGAAGACCGAGAGACACCAGTGTGATTACAAAAAGCGTTTTGCCCACTCCTATGTCGGAAAAAGCACTGAACATAGTCCACAGGGAATCATTGAACATATTATAAACTCCGAGGGCCCCTAAAGAAATTTCATACTCCCACCAGGGGAATGAAAGCTTTATATTGTATAACGGCAAAAGCAAAGAGCATATGCTGAGAAGAAGAAAAACAAATCTGAAAATTACTGTCTTGCTTTGTATATATGCCGCCTTGATTTTTGCCACAAGAATCCTTGCCGAGGTAAACTCAAGCTCGGTTTTCTGAGCATCACGGCGCAAGTCCTCCTCCTGCGTATAATACATTATATGAACACCGCATTTTTTACAGTTCGGACTCAGGTCAAAACGGGCAATTTCAACCCCGCATTTCGGACACTTCAAAAATATCACCGCCTGAAAATATATTTAATATTATTCTAATAAAAAACTTAATTTTTTTCAATTGTCAAACATTATAAAACAGTCAGCTTCTTTTGGTTATTATACATATAAAAGATGTTTGACAAAGAATTCCTGCCGTGATATTGTAATATATAAAGTATACATAGGAGCAGTAATATGAGCAGTCACTTTTTTGCATTATTTTCAAGAATGAAATATATAGACCGCTGGTCGCTTATGAGAAATACAGATACGGAATCCCTTTCTCAGCACAGCCTTGATGTTGCAGCAATCGCACATGCACTTGCAGTTATCGGTAACAAAAGACTGGGAAAATGCTACGATACAGGAAAAATAGCCCTTATCGGAATGTATCACGATATGCCCGAAATTATTACGGGAGATATGCCTACACCCGTAAAATATCACAATGCGGAAATAAGAGAAGCCTTCGGCAATATTGAAAAAGCAGCTCAGAGGTCGCTTCTTCACTCACTTCCCGAGGATTTAAGGGAAGACTACAGAGAATATCTTATTCCCGATGAATCAGACGAAAACTGCCGTCTTGTGAAGGCTGCAGATAAGATATCTGCCCTTCTCAAATGTTTGCTCGAAGAAAGAAGCGGAAATACGGAATTTATAAAAGCAAGAGAAGCTACTGAAAAATCTCTTCACGAAATGAACTGTGAGGAAGCGGAAATATTCCTTGAAGAATTTATGGAAAGCTTCTCGCTTGTGCTTGATACCGTACTCAGTCAGGAGGAAAAATAATGAAAACTGTTGAAACTCTCAGAACTCTTTGCGGTTCTTCATATGAGGCAATCCCCTCAAGCAAAACTCATAAAGCATTGATTGAAATAATGACACCCTTAAGTGAAAATATCACAACGGATAATTTAGGAAATATTATATGCACCGTAAAATCCACAGGCAAAAAGCATATTGTTTTAAGCGCTCACATGGATAAAATCGGAATGGTTGTTACTGCCGTCGATAAGGCAACAGGAATGCTTAAGGTGGCAAAATCAGGCGGTACGGATAACCGTACTCTTGCAGCATCAAGAGTACGAGTGACCGGCACCAAAGAAATCAGGGGCTGTGTTACAAGCACTCCTCCCCATCTTGCAAAGGGCAACCGTACTGCAGTACCCGAAATCGAAAACCTTTATATCGACTGCGGTCTTACCTATGATGAAATATCCGATATCGTATCAATCGGTGACAGGGTTGAATATTTATCTCCCGTCGAAGAGCTTCTCTCAGGTAGATTCACAGGAGCATATATGGATAACAGTGCAGGCTGTACCGCAGTTATAAATGCATGTAAAAAGCTTCTCGCAGAAGGCACCGAAAACAAAATAACCGCCGTTTTTACTACCCGTGAGGAAACGGGAAAGGGCGGTGCTGTTGCATCATTTACTGCTCTTCAGCCCGATTATGCATTTATTACAGATGTATCCTTCGGCAAGGCACCGGGAATACCCCCCGAAATGTCTTCACCTCTCGGAAGCGGCGGTATGATATGCATTTCACCTATTCTTCAGAAGGAAATTTCCGACTTTCTCATAAAAACAGCCGAAAAAAATGAAATCCCCTACACTGTTGAGGTTATGGGTTCACGCACCATGACCGACAGCGATGTTGCAGTAACCGCAGGCAAAGGTATAAAAACAGGACTTGTCAGCGTACCCCTTACAAATATGCACACCCCCGTAGAAACTCTGGATATAAAAGACATTGAAGCAGTAGCTTCAATACTTGCTGCAGCAGCAAAGGAGGCAATGTGATGTTTACAATATTAAAAGAGCTTTGTGAAATAAACGGCACCTCCGGAAGAGAGCACAAGGTAAGAGAATATATAACTTCAAGGCTCGGTGATATTCCTTACACCGTTGATGCTTTAGGCAGTATAATAGTTGAATTAAAGGGTGAAAAAAGTGCAAAAAACAAGGTTATGATAGCCGCACACATGGATGAGGTGGGATTTATTGCAATCTATATCACCGATGACGGACTTATAAAGTTCGATACCGTAGGCGGAATTTTACCTGCCGTTATGTCCGGCAGAAAAATATGCTTTGAAAACGGCATCCTCGGTGTTATAGGCAGCAAGCCTGTACATCTCAGCAGTGAAAGTGAAAAAAATACTCTTCTTACGGAAGATAAATTGTTTATAGATATCGGAGCAAGGGATAAAAAAGAGGCTATGTCCTATGTTATGCCCGGTGATACGGCTGTTTTTGCCGCTGATTATGACGAAATCGGTGACAAAATAGTTTCGAAAGCTCTTGACGACAGAACAGGCTGTGCAATTATGCTTAAAATGATTGAAGAGGGTGTAAAATACGACACGGTTTTTGCATTTACCGTGCAGGAAGAGGCAGGTCTCAGAGGTGCAGGCTGTGTGACAAACAGAGTATGCCCCGATTATTCAATCGTGCTTGAAGCCACAACCGCTTCGGATATTGCAGGCGTTGAGGATTCATCAAGAGTATGCATACAGGGTGAGGGCGCAGTGCTTTCATTTATGGATAACTCAACCATTTATGATAAAGATGTATTCAGGCTTGCTCTGGCACTCAGCAAAGAAAAAGGCATAAAAGCACAGGTTAAAACTGCCGTAGCCGGGGGAAATGATTCAGGAATTATCCACAAAAACGGTCTCGGAGTAAAGGCTGCTGCCATAAGTGCCCCCTGCAGATACATCCACTCTCAGTCAAATATGCTGAAAAAAAGTGATATAACCGCTTGTTATGAGCTTGCAAAGGCTCTGTCAGAAAATCTCGCAGATGCTTAAATTCAGAAAAGCAATAAAAGAAGATAAAGAAAAAATCAGCTCCCTCATAAACAATACACCTGAGGGAGCCGTGGCTTTTTGTACACTGCAGTTATCTTCAGATGATATTTCCGACAGCTTTCTTTTGGGAGAAGATGAAAACGGAAAAATAAAAAGCGTGATTTTTGACACGGGAAATGAATATTTTCTTATTTACGGCAGTGAGTTTCCTTCTCTTCTCACACAATGCGGAAAAACCGTAATGATTTACACAGCAAGCACCTGCATCAAAGGAAACACACAAGAATTACACGGCAAAGAAATTCTTGACCTTTACAGGCTTATTTCGGGAAAGCAGCAGCTTTCTTTTGATGATGAAAAACGATATGTATTAAGGGTACGTGCAGTAAATGCAGGCATAGCCGCAGTATACGGCATAAAAGAAAACGGACAGCTTGTTTCTTCCGCGTCGGTTTCATCAATGAATGAAAAATATGCCGTGATTGCAGATGTCTTTACCGAAGAAAAATACAGAGGCAAGGGACTTGCCCGCGAATGTCTTATGTCAGTAACGGATTTTGCTTTGCAAAACGGCAGGATCCCATTATTGCTTTGCGAAGAAAAAATGTGTCCCTATTATAAAAAAGCAGGTTTTGATATTTATGGAAAAATGTAATTTATGTCCAAGACACTGTAATGCTGACAGAAAAACAGAAAAAGGCTTCTGCAGAGTTTCCGACAAAATAACCCTCGGCAGAGCAGGTCTTCATTTCTGGGAGGAGCCCTGCATCTCAGGCTACGGAGGCTCGGGCACAATATTCTTCACAGGCTGTAATATGGGCTGTATTTTCTGTCAGAATATGCCCCTTTCAAGAGGTAAGGTCGGCAAAGAAATCAGTGTTACAAGACTCAGGGAAATTTTTTATGAGCTTATTGATGACGGGGCAGACAACATAAATCTTGTAACGCCCTCACACTATATACCGCAGATAGCAAAAGCACTGTCCGGTGAACGGCTTCCCGTACCCGTAGTATATAACACCTCCTCTTATGAGGAGACCGAAGCACTTAAAATGCTCGATGGACTTATAGATATCTATATTCCCGATCTTAAATACGTAAAAAGCACCATTTCAAAGGCTTTTTCAAATGCTCCCGATTATTTTGAAAAGGCAATGCCCGCGATAAAAGAAATGTACCGTCAGACAGGTGATATAAAATTTGATGAAGATGATATGCTGACAAAAGGATTAATAATAAGACACCTTGTTCTGCCGGGATATCTTGAAAATACCTATGATGTAATCGACAAGGTCAGCGAAAGCTTCAGCGAAGGCGTACTTTTTTCTCTTATGAGTCAGTACACGCCTCCGTCAAAGCCGCTTAAATACCCGTCCCTCAACAGAAGACTCACCGAAGAAGAATATGAAAAGGCTGTGGATTATATGTATCTTGCAGGTATAGAAAACGGCTTCGTTCAGGAGCTGTCCTCTGCAAAGGAAGAATATACACCGCCTTTTGACCTGCAGGGAGTATAAATCATAATTTATCGGTCGAAAGACCGATAAATTATGATAGCGAAATTCATAGCTGTGCTATGAGCGAAATTGTCCTTCGGACAGCGAAATTCATTCCTTCGGAATGAGCGAAATATTTGCCTTACGTCAAATGTGTCGGAAGGGCTGCGCCCTTAATTATACAAAGCGAAAGCAGACAAGATGGAGTTCTTCCACAATTTTGCATTTTGCATTTTACACTTTGCATTTAATTTATTGGTCATAAGACCGATAAATTATGATTTTGCTGGACTTTGTCTTTTTGTTGTGTTATAATTACTTTTATGTTGTTAATCTTTCAGGGGTGTTATTATGGCTAAACAAGGTTTTGATAACGACAAATATCTTCATATGCAGTCAAAATGTATCCAGGAGCGTATTGCTCAGTTCGGCGGTAAGCTCTATCTTGAATTCGGCGGTAAGCTTTTTGATGACTTTCACGCATCGCGTGTGCTTCCCGGATTTCAGCCTGACAGCAAAATAAAAATGCTACAGGAGCTCAGGGATGAAGCAGAGATGGTTATTGTTATCTCTGCCGATGCTATCGAAAAAAATAAAAGAAGAGGCGACCTCGGTATCACCTATGATTCAGACTGTCTTCGCCTTATTGATGCCTTCAGGGAAATCGGAATCTTTGTGGGCAGTGTCTGCATCACTCAGTTTGCAGGTCAGCCCTCTGTCATAAAGTTCCAGCAGAGACTTGAAAGCCTTGGAATGAAGGTCTACAGACACTATATTATCCCCGATTATCCCACAAACATCCCTCTTATTGTAAGCGATGAGGGCTACGGCAGAAATGAATTTATTCAGACAGAGCGCTCATTGGTTGTGGTAACCGCACCCGGCCCCGGCTCAGGCAAAATGGCGGTATGTCTTTCTCAGCTTTATCATGAGCATAAAAGAGGGCAGAAGGCAGGATATGCAAAGTTTGAAACATTCCCCATATGGAATCTTCCTCTTAAGCATCCTGTAAATGTTGCTTATGAAGCAGCAACCGCAGACCTTAATGATGTTAATATGATTGACCCCTTCCACCTTGAGGCATACGGTGTTACTACGGTAAACTATAACCGCGATGTTGAAATTTTCCCTGTACTCAATGCAATGCTTACAAAGATTTCGGGAGAATGTATATATAAATCCCCCACAGATATGGGTGTAAATATGGTCGGCAACTGCATTTTTGATGACGATGCCGTATCAGATGCATCTAAGCAGGAGGTTATAAGAAGATATTACGAGGCTGCCTGCCTTGCACGTCAGGGACTCGGAGATCCTGCAGTTGTTCACAGAATTGAGCTTCTTATGA
Organism: Acutalibacteraceae bacterium; assembly: GCA_045588855.1. Lineage (GTDB taxonomy): Bacteria > Bacillota > Clostridia > Oscillospirales > Acutalibacteraceae > RUG806. Next base: position 25,152 of record JAZNEX010000046.1, on the reverse strand, counting down.
ATCAGCTGGGTATTTCCACAGAGGACAGGCCCTGTGTAAGCGCTGCACTTAAAAAGGCAGAGCAGACAAATGATACAGCAGCCGCACTTCAGATGGATGACGGTGCTATTATAACCGGTAAAACCTCAGACCTTCTCGGTGCATCCTCTGCAATGCTTATAAATGTTATAAAAAGACTTGCTAACATTCCCGATGAGATACTTCTTCTTTCACCCTCTATCATTGAACCTATCCAGAAGCTTAAAACGGATTCAATGGGCAGTGTAAATCCCCGTCTTCACGTGGATGAGGTGCTTATCGCACTTTCAATATGCGCTGCGACAAACCCCGTCGCAAAGAAGGCTCTTGAACAGCTCCCCCGTCTTAAGGGACTTGAGGCACATTCAACGGTTATGCTTGCGACAGTTGATATACAGACCTTCAAAAAGCTCGGCATAAATATGACCTGTGAGCCCCGCAGCCATACAAAAAAGCTTTATCACAAATAAACATAATTCCGCCCTGCAGAGCATTATCCCTGCAGGGCGGTTTGTTTTTATCTTATCGGCTTTTCAAAGGTAGCTTCAACAAGTGCGAATTTTCCGTCGGAAACAGCAGTATAATTATCATATTCCGAAGTATACTCTTCTGCGCTTATATAATTCCCGTTACACTTATAATATCTGAATATCCCGCTATCGTCAGTTTCCCACAAATCGGTCTCACCTTTTATTGTTTCAACTGCCGATGCCATAAACTGCGGATCAAATATTCCCTGTGAAAGTGTTTCTGAAGGACTGCTGAAGCCGTTGTCGGAATAATAATATTCATTGTCGAGATAAACTTCCATAGCACCGTTTCGGGTATCGGTTTCCTTTGCTACGACATATTTACCTGCGCGGTTATCATACTTGAATCTGAGTATTTCACCGCCGCCGCTGCCACCGCCGTAAAATGCGTGAATTGCAGTGCGCACCTTACCGTTATTTATTGTCAGCAGCTCATAAGTCTGCTCAGGTCCTCTGACACCGAAATTATCTGACTCAATGCAGACAAGCAGCTCACTTGTTCCGTTATTATCTATATCAACAAGACATGTGCTGAGAGTAAGGTCACTGATGCTGTCAGCATATTCATAAGAATCAAACTTTTCGTATCCGCCGTTTTTGAGATATTGCGTATATACAGCTGCTTCATCTGTTACGGCAGGAGTATCTGCTTTATCAGTTTTTCCGGAAATAAGCTCAAGCTTTCTCAGATATGACGCATTTCCGATGCCTGACTCATCCTGCTTCCACGAGGTTTCATAAAAAATATAATCAGAATCCCTGCATCTGTCCTTTACCCAGGAATCATATATTTTTTCACTGTCAGCACTGATCCATTCATATTGAACAGATGAAACCTCTCCGGCGTATTCCCAATACATATAAAGCTTATTGTTTTTTACTTCATACCTGAATCCTCTGTCCGGATTTTCTGTTAAAAATTCAGGATTGAATTTTTCGTTAAGGTTCTTTTCATAAAAATACTCGGCATATGTTCCGTCTTCAAAAAATCTGTAAACAGTATTTGACTGCACCGAGCCGTCCCAATAATATTTTGTCAGAACATCTGTCGGAACCCCATAAGAGTCTTCCTCTGCTGCAGCTGTTAATTTTTCTGCAGCTGTTGTTTCTTCTGCAAGGGTTGTTTCTTCTGTAATTGTTGTTTCTTCTGCAAAAGTTGTTTCCTCCGTAGGAGCATCATCCTTTTTCATAACAACACCGATAATAGCCCCAATCAGCAATCCGCATATTACCGCCATTGCAACTATCAACGCAATAAAAACCTTTTTATTGTCCTTGCTGTTCTTAGTCATAACAATTAACTCCTCTTATATGTAATATATACAATCTACCATAATCAGACAAAAAAGTAAATTAATTTCTTAAGTTATGTAAAAATTATACCGCCCCTGAAAATCCGGGGCGGCAGTTTTTACTTTATCGGCTTCTTATATGTTCCTTCGGTTAATGTAAGCTCAGAAGATTCGGGAGTAGTATAACGGGTATCGTACTCTTTAAACCGGGTATCTTCAACATACTCACCGTCTATCTTATAAAACTTGAAATATTTGTCTTCGATATAATGAAGGTCTGTTTCTGCCTTGACTTTTTCAATATCCTCTGTGTAATATCCGTGAGGCTCATTATGCTGCAGCCACGTAGTTTCATAATTTACCACAGGCTCAGAAAAACCGTTTTCAGCAGTATAAAAATCCATAGTGCTTTTTGAAAAAGTAGCAGCGCTTGAATCTTTTTCGACACTGAATTTTTCCACAACCGGTATTTTTTTCACATTATCATACTTAAGTCTCAGCATTGTATATCCCATTGTTGCAAATTCCTGATTTTCAAGCAGAAGGGTTTCAACCTTCCCGTTTCTGATTGTATACAGAGCCTGTCCCCTGTATGAGGGCATATCTTTATCATAGGCTGACAAAAAAAGCTCTTTTGTTCCGTCTGAATCAAAATCATATAACAATGATTCAACATTCAAACTGTCAGGAGTTTTACAATGCTTATATGCCCAGAACTCATTATAGCCTTCATTTAACAAAAATCCCGTATAAATATCTGCTTCTTCGCTTTCTGATTTATCTGTCTTGTAATAATTCTCATCAGTAACCCAACCGGTATTCTTAAGATAGTAGGCTGTTTCATAAAACTCGTCATTATCCGGATGCCAGGATGTATCATAGAAGATATTTTCTGCATTCTTACATCTTTCCTTAACCCATGTGTCAAGTATTCTTGCACTGTTAATATCAAGCCATTCATATTGCGTGGAATTAACCTGATTGCCGAATTGCTGTTTAAGGTAAAGCTTGTTGTTTTTTATCTCATAAGTATAATAACCTTCTGTTTCAATTTCATCCAACAGCTCAGGGAAAAAATCGGATGAAAAATCATCGGGATAATAATAGGCTTTATATGTACCATCTTCAAAAAAACGGATTATACAGCGATCATTTATAGTCTGATCCCAATAATACTTTGTAAGTATATCTTTCCACTCATTATTCGTTTCCTCGATAGGTTCGGTTCTGATATGGGGTCCTGTACAGCCGAACAGCGGTGACTTCCTATCTTTCATATCTTCGAATGTTTCAAGATTCAGCAAACTGTTACTGATACGGTGCTCATCCGGCAAAGGATATGTTATAAGCATATAATTTCCTTCTGATGTAAAGCATAAGGTATTATTACTTATTTCCTCAATTGATGTAAGCTGTTCGAGTCTGATTTCATACCCCTCCAGCGGAGGTCCTAAAGCTTCCCTCATTTCTGCAGCATATTCAATTGCATGCTGCTGTACGATATTTACCGTTTTCGGTTTGTCTAAATTAAGGAAAGAATACATCTCATCACCGGTAAGCTCCTTTCCGGTTTTAAGTGAAATATTAAAAGCAAAAAATGCTACATACGGGCCTTCATAATTTCGTGACTTTAACACTACAATAGAAAGCACATCATTCTTTACTGTCCATGTATATTTCAGCGTCTCAAAATAAATATATGTCGTTCCTGGAAGATATTCATACGCTATATCCTTTTCGTCTGTTATAGTGTTGTATATTTTCTCGTTTATTACATCAATTTTAGGATGATCTATATTAATCTCAGGAATATGATAACAGGTTTCAGTATCGGCAATAGGCTCAACATAAGCATCCGATACAAGATTATCATAATCTATATCCACATCAAAATCATCTACGGGGACATCGTATGTAAATTCAACCTCTTCATTGCCGGGTGATTCTGTTATATCTTCCATTTTATCTTTTTTTATCACAATTCCGACAATTGCACCAAGCAATAAACCGCATATTATTGTCAGCACTATTATAAGTGCAATAATTACTTTTCCGTTATCCCTTTTATTGTCAGCCACTTACCTTCCCCCTATTTATACATTTTCTGATTCTTTATATCCCGCAATCAAAATCGCAAGCATCTGTGCCTGTTTCAAGGTTAATAATATGTCTGTACATTCCTGCACCGCCGAGAGAGAATATATCCGAAATACAGCAAAGCTCTCCGTTGCTGTTATAGAAGGGTTCTGCCTTATTTATATGCTCTTCGTCAAGTGTCATATCAATGGCTTCTCTGAAAACAGACTCACCTGCAACACCGGAATTGTTTTCCAGGACATTGTCTGTTACCTTCTGAACATTTTCCCGTACCTTCTGATTAAAGCTTTCTTCCGTATAGCCTTCAAGAGTTATAATATCGGACTTTGTAAGCTCCTTTTCATCGGAAAAAGAGTATGTATAAACATAAAACTGAGGATTGTAATACTGATTATCGGAAGTAAATGCAACAACTGAAATCAGCTCATCGGTATGATACCATGTATAACTGATATCACCAAGCTGAGGCTCTCCGCCAAGATTTACTGATGCTGCTTCCGAATCGGTATAAAGGGCATACAGCTCATCATACATCTTCTTATTAAATTCATCAACACCGTTTCCGTCATAATTAAGCTGAGGGATTCTGTAAGAATATTCACCGTATTCATATGGAACTGTCTTGCAGAACACATCCGTGACAATATCGGTAAAATCAATTTCCTTTTTGCTGTCCTGCTCCTTAACAGTTTTTCCCTCTTCATCAGAAGCAATATCACTATCAGAAGAAATATCCTTATTGCTGATAAAATAAGCTCCGAAATAGCCTCCTGCAAGACCGATACAAAATACTGATACAAGCAGAACTGCAATTAAAGCCTTTGTTTTTGCACTCATCTCTGAACACCTCACATTTTTGTAAATCAAGCATAATAAATTTAATACATTGTCGGCACAAAATCCAACTCTTCTCCAAAATCAGGTACAGGCGGGAATGAAAATGTTCCTTCTTTAGTTTCAACAATCTGTCCGTTTTCTATAGATACATTATAATAAATTCCCTCACCGGACATTCCGTCATACCTGATAAGATAACCGTCATTATCACACAAAGAAGAATGCCAGGCATATACAGAACCAAGATAAATAATCTCTCTGTTCTCTATTGTATAGAAATGATACTTTCTGTCCTGCTCACACGTGCCCTCGTGAACAATAAGCTCGTCAGTACCGTCCTCATTGACATCAATCATACAAAATTCAGCATAAATGTAACTGTCATAATCTTCAGCCCATTTACATTCATACTCATCTATTGCAAAGTTTCTGTAAATACAATAATCCTTGTCAGCAGTACACCTACCCGTTGCATCAATAAGCCAGACAGGAGCTGTGCCATCATTGCAATAGAAGAATTTTTCGCCTTCCCTAAGCTTCGGAGCAAATAAATCCATAAAATAACTGTCTTCTTTTACTCTGTCGTTTTCCTCAAGAGAAGTGTATTCATAAGAATAATCATCCGTATGCAGAATATTACCTTCTATCCTGTATCTGCCGGTACCGTATCCTGCTCCGAACCATTCATAAGTTCCGTCATCATAAAAAATATACTCGCATTCCCACTGCATTACAATATACCAGCTGTGACTTGTAAGAATTTCCTTTGTAAGTGTCTTGCTGCCTGATGAGGGCTTTTTGGCTTCTGTGGCGGCTTTTGTTGTTTCTTCGGCGGCTTTTGTTGTTTCTTCGGCTTTTTCTGTCTTCTTTTCTTCTCCCTGAACATAAACATAGGATACCTCAGGGATTGTATTTCCACCCTGTGAAGACTGAGCGGCGGTGCTTATGTGATTTTTGCACGATTCGAGAGCACCCTTGTCCGTTGCAGTTTCAATATCAAAAAGGTGGTGATATGTATCCTTTCCGCCTGAAGAAAACAGACTTACAACTGCAGAAAGCTCACCATCTTTACTGATAAAGGGAGCCGCTGCATTGATATATTCCGTTGACAGAGTTCTTTCTATTATGGGATTGATATATTTTTCTATTTCCGATTCGGGATATTTTGCTTTTTCTCTTTCTGAATACTCGGAAACTGCAGCTCTGACCTTGGCATTGAAGGAATTTTCATCCTTGCCGAAAACAGCACATATCTCATCCTTTGTCATCAGAGTACCGTTTTTTGTATCAACATTAAATACATAATAATCATATTCATCTGAACGGTTATCCTGTGTCTGAACAACAATTGATACCGTATCATCCTTCTGAGCATAATTATAAACCATACTGCCGAGATTTATAAAGCCGTATTTTTGCCGACTTGCATCAACTCCGCCTTCATAAATTTCATAAAGAGTATTATAAATTTCATTATTAACATCTGCTATTCCTTCGGCATCAGAATTCACCTGCGGAATATGATAGCAATGGGTAATACCGTACTCCTCTGTGGTCTCACACATAGCATCGCTTACCATATCCTTTACCGAATTGCCTACATTACCCGAAAGTAAAAATCCTGCAATCACACCTGCAAAAGATCCCACAAGAAGCAAAACGGCAAAAACCGCTGTAGCTAAAGCTGTTTTCTTATTTGTTTTCATTTATTCCGACCGCCTTTCTGCACATATCTTACCACACAGATATTATATTCTGTAAAATCACTTTTACTTTTAACTAATAATAAAAACCGGTATTGTGATTCACACAACACCGGCAATACAAAAAGCTGTAATTATTTTGCAGGATTTGCAGCAAGGAAGCTGAGAGTCACCTGTGCGGTTTCATCTGCAAGATTTTCAATGAACATATGACCGCCGTTTTCTACAACATAATCAACGCTGCCCTCGGGAAGAACTGCTCTGATACTGTCTTTGGATGCATCGGGAATAACACTGTCAGCACTGCCGTTTACGAAAAGAACAGGCTTGCCGTTCTTTATTGCATCATAATCGGTATTTGTAAGCATTGAGAAGCTGTAGCAGGCACCCTTGCCTGTACCGTCAATTCTGATAGGCTCTGTGATTTTTGCAAGGTCATAGCTTGCAGCATATTCACTGTCATTAAGACCCATCTGAAGGAAAAGCTTTACAAGAATATCAAACTTTGTCATAATCTGCATAAGAGGTCCCATAACAGCAACAAAAGCCTCGTTGCCCATTAATGCAGTAAGCTCAGGAGAATTATCATTGCCGCCTGTGCCGTAAAGAAGAAGGTTAACAACAGCATCGGGGTACTTTGCAGCAAGTGCCTGAGCAACATAACCGCCCATTGAATGTCCTGCTACATACCAGGGCTCATCGGAAAGCTCTGTCATAAGAGCATACATAATATCTTCACGGGGCAATTTTTCCATATCTGCAGTTTCTCTTGTTGAATAACCGAAGTCGGGAAGGTCTGCCATAACACAGGTGTATCCGTTTGCAACAAGTCTTTCTGCAAGCTCAACCCAGCAATAGGATGAAAGTGCAAAGCCGTGAATCATAAAAATCTGACCCTTTGCATTTTCAGCTTCCCATTTTCTGTAATGAATTGAATAATCCTCATATTCAAAGAAAAGGCTGTCTTCAAAAGGGGTTTCATAAGCTGCGAATGCGGGGATTGCAGCTGCAAAAAGCATAACAATACTGAGCACTAAAGCTAAAAATTTTTTCATAGCATTGATCCTTTCTGAATTCATAAGTTGTTTATATTTATATATTAACACCCGTCCGTGTAAATTTCAAGCAGATACAAAAAAAATACAATATTTTTGACTGAAACTGTAGAAATAGTATTAAAGTTATGTTAGAATAAAATGAAACGGAGGTAATCAATATGGATATTATGGATCTCGCCTCAAAAGGCATTGTAAAAATAACAAACAATTTCGGTAAGAAGGTTCAGAAAACCGCTACCGCTTACCCCATCCCCGATGTAAAACCCACCGTAATTTCAGGCAACACATTCCGGGCAGGCTTCGCAAGAGATGAAATTATGCCCGATCTCTCACTTGACAGAACATACTGGATTGCAGGTCACGGCTCGGGACATAAAATGGAAGGAACACTTTCACCCGTATACATTCATGCTATGTGGCTTGACTGCGGCAATGACGAAGGTATTATATGGATAAGTGCCGACATTGTAGGTCTCACAAATATAGAAGTAAATAAAATCCGTGCAATGATACTTGCACGTCCCGAAATGAAAAACTGCAAGGCTGTCAATTTCAGCTGCACACACTCACATTCGGGCATTGATACCCTCGGCTACTGGGGCAAGGCTAATCTTGTCAGCATTCCCTCTGACGGTAAAGTACCCGAATATATGGAAATGCTCTTCAGAAAGGCAGTCAAGGTAAGCGTTGAAGCTTATAACAACCGAAAAGAAGGCAAGCTCTACACAGGCAGAGTGGGTATAGAAAACGGCCTCTCAACCGGCAGAAGACTCCCCGAAAGACATGAGGTTCTCACAAGACTCAGATTCACTCCCGCTGACGGCAGTGACGAAATCTGGGTAATGAACATCGGTGCACATCCCAATTCATTAGGCGGCGGCAACCGTATGCTTTCAGGTGAATACCCCTACTTTATGCGTGAACAGATAAAAGCCGAAAAGGGCGCTGACGTTATTTTCGGTATAGGTGCTATCGGCGGTATGGATGCAAAAGACTTCGGTAACGAGGACAGAGTTGAAGAAATCAAGTGCCAGGCAAAGTATTATGCAGAAAAATCCTTTGAAATTGACAATGATAAGGAGCTTTCCCCCGAAATTAAATTTATCACTCAGCAGTTCTATCTTCCCGTTGACAATAATGTGCTCACACTTCTTGCAATGAGAGGTACGATGAGCTTCAAGGCGTTCCCCTCAAATATCTCAGCTACGGGCATTGCCATGAAAACCGAAATTACATATATGACAATCGGTTCCCAGAAGATTCTTCTTCTGCCAGGTGAAAACTTTGTATCTACCGTTTACGGCGGATATATGGATGCTGAAAATTCAACCACAGGTATGAGCCCTGCAATCAATGCCGCACCCCTTGCTGATATCGCGGGCGATCACGAAATGATAGCCTTCGGTGTTACAAATGATATGACAGGCTACTGTTTACCTGCCAATGACTTTGTGCTTCATCCCACACAGCCCTATCTCAATTCAACCCGTGACCGTTTTGATGAAAATCACTATCACGAAACAAATTCCATGGGGCCCAATACCCACAAGGTAATAGCAGAAACTCTTGAGAAGGTTGTAAAGAATTTCAACTGAATTTTTAACACATAACAGTAATCCCCTCTATGGCTTTTCAGTCACAGAGGGGATATTTTCTGTATTCAATTACAGCTGCGTCAGGCAATTCTCTTTGCACCCGAAACAATTGCCTGGAGAATACCGCTGGTAAGGGGAACATCAGGCTTGATTTCTTCTGCCGGAACGGTTGTTTCTTCTTCCGAAGAGCCGTTATTATTCTTGCTGTTATTTTTTGAACTTTCTGTTGTTTCTTCTTCTGCCTCAGGCACGGGGTATGTTACGGAATTTACCGACATACAGCCGTAGAATGCACGGTAACCGATTGTTGTAAGACTTTCGGGAAGAACAACTGTCTTAAGCGAATTACAATCAGCAAATACATATTCACCAAGAATCTTCACACCCTCGGGAAGAGTAACATCGCTTATGCCGTCACAGTTTCTGAAGGCGCTGTGTCCTATATGTTCAAGCTTTTCGGTAAAAACAACAGATGAAATTCCTGAACAGTTTTCAAAAGCGGACTCATTTATTTTTGTTACACTTGCAGGAAGCTCTACTGCAGCAAGAGATGTGCAGCCCTTGAATGCACTTTCGCCTACCGTCTTTATGCTTTCGGGAAGAACAATGGCTTTAAGACCTGTGCATTCCTCAAATGCAGAAACTCCTACTGTTGCAATACCCTTTGTAAATGCTGCACTTTCTATGGCAGTACAGCCGTAGAAAACCTTTTCTCCCATAGTTTTGATGCTGCCGGGAAGCTCAACTTCCTTTATAGCAGTGCAGTTTTCAAAGGCGCAGGTATCTATTGTCTTAAGTCCTGAAGGAAAAGTAAGCTTTTCAATTGCGCTGCAACCGGAGAATGCCTTTTCACCGATAGTAGTTACCCTGGAGGGTACGCTGAGTGACTTTATTGCCGTACAACCGCCGAATGCATTACGGCTTACGGTTGCAAGCTTATCACCGAGATATACGGAAGAAAGACCGGTACAACCGTAAAAGGCCTTTTCGGAAATTGATGTAAGACTCTTACCTACATCAAGAGACTTCATACCCGTGCAGCCCTCAAAAGCACTTTCACCGAGAGCAGTAAGGCTATCGGGAAGAATAACGGAATTGATTCTGATGCAATCTCTGAAGGCATTGTTGCCTATGGTTTTGAGTGATGAACCCAACTGAAGCGAAACAATATTTTCACAATGACGGAAAGTTTCGTTTCCTATAAGAAGCACCTTATCGGGAATAAAAACAGACTTAAGCGATGAGCAGTTATAGAATGCAAAGCTGCCGATATTTGAAAGCTTTTCTCCGAAAGTAACGGAAACAAGACCTACACAATCTCTGAAAGCATGATTTCCGATAGCTGTCACACTATCGGGAACAGTAACAGACAAAAGAGAGCCACATTCATAAAAGGCATAGCTGCCGATTGTTGCGATTTTTTTACCCATCTTTACATCGGAAAGAGCACTGCAGCCGTAAAACGCATAATCACCCACTGCAGTAACATTTTCGGGGATGCTGACAGATGTAAGGGCCGTACAACCGTCAAAAACATATTCACCCAATACGGTAAGTGAAGCAGGAAGCTCCGCTCTCTTAAGAGATGTGCAGCCGTAGAAGGTGCTGTTACCGAGAGTTTTAACACTATCGGGAATGGTTACGGAAATAAGGGAAACACAGTTGAAGAATGTACTGTCATTTATGGATGTAATTCCTTCGGGAAGGGATATTTTTTCAAGATTGCTGCACTCTGCAAATGCGGATACGCCTATGGATTTTACACTTTCGGGAACTGTAACGGAAGTAAGTCCTCTGCAGCCGTAAAAAGCCTTGTCTGCAATAGCGGTAACCGTGTAATCCCCGATTGTACCGGGAATCTCAAGCTCACCCTCATAAGCGTATGAAAATTGTGTTATGGTTGCATTTTTTCCGCTGACCTCACAGAAATAGTCACCTGACAAAAATGTTGAAGCATTACCCTCAACCATAAAAACACCGCTGCCTGAAAAAACAAAAACTGCCGCTGCAGCAAAGCATACTGCGCATACACTGCACAAAAACTTCTTAAAAGATTTCATCACTTTTCTTCATACCCCTGTAAATCCGTAATCTGTATCAAAGAACACAAACAAAACAGCCGTATACGGATAACCAAAAAAAATACCTTGCTCCGACAGCAGGAAACAGCTGAAAAAGAACAAAAGCAAGAGAAAATTATCCGCTACAACCGATAAAAATATATTTTGTAATAATTTAACATATTAAATGTAAATAATCAATATAATTGCACAAAAAATATTGCACGAAAAAACAGTCTGCAGGAACATTTTGTCCGTGCAGACTGCCTATTATTTTTATACAAGTTCTATTGTGTAGACTGCGTTTGTGAACCAGGCATTTGTAATAAAATTACGGGGACGGAAAATTACCTGATCATCATAAACCTCCATCTGGATTCCCGTGCCTGACCAGGGATAACCGAAGGAATTCAGAATACCGTATGTTGGTAGAGAAATATAAGTAACACCGTTTATCTGCTCAACATTTGACATCTCGCAGTATTCTGCCGCTATTGTGCTCTTGATGCCTCCGTGAATATGTCCACTGATATAGAAAACATTTTCATATTTTTCCATAACTGTTTTTATATCATTTTTGTCGAGCTCTATTTCACCGTCGGGATAAATGATTTCCTGTCCGTTTGTACCATCAACAGCCCAGTGACATACAACAAATACGGGTTCACCGTTTGCCGAAGCAAGCTCAGAATCGAGGAAAGCCATCTGCTCAGCCGTAATATCCATACCGTCCCAATGTCCGCCGTCAACAACATCATCACCGAGAACAATGAATTTATAGCCGTTAAGCTCGGTTACATAATAATTTTCGGTATTGTTCATACCCATATATTCGTTGTTGTATCTGATGAAGTTTGCCTTTGCCTCTTCACGGGTGATATCGGTAACATCCCTGTCGCCTACATGTCCGATATCGTGATTGCCGGCTGCGGAAATTACGGGCACGGGACTTTTTCTGCAAAGGTCAAAATACTTTGCGATTGAAGGCTCATCAGCGTAGTTTGTAAGGTCACCTGCAACAACAACACCGTCAATGGGAACACTTGCATTTTTGATATTGTTGAAGCCGGCAAGCATAAACATAGGACGAAGAACCTCTGTCTGCTCAATATGAACATCAGAAATAAGCTCAACGGTAAGCTGACAATCATCTGCCTTGTTATCAATAACAGGAAGCTCAAACCCTGCATAAGGAATGACTGTCAGAAGAATAGCCATAATAAAAGTAGTAAAGTTTGCCATTATAGACTGAAAAACTGCCATAATATTACCTCTCATATAAAATAATACTTGGTATTATTCTACCACACATCCTCGCCGTACACAAGCATTTTAAACAAAAAATTTTCCGGAATATAATTATTCTTCGTCCTTGATTTCAAGCACCACGTATGATTTGCCGTCTTTGATGGTGCGGTTCATTTTTTCGAAGCAGACGTAGGTTTTTTCAAGCTCGTCGTATATTTTGTTTATATCCGTGCCGTCAGCATTGAAGTAGAGAAGCATTACATTGTCTTTGTTTTCGGAAAATTCGGGGATCAGCATATAATTTCTCCTTTTCTCTGATTTTTAATGAAGCGCTTGTATGCTTATTTTCATATTTTGTAAATGTTTTTTGAGATATCGGATTTTCCGGTATCTTTATTTTTTATATAAGGGTGCGGACCCATACTTTTTTGCCGACAAGGGTAAGTCCGAGGATAACCTTTACTATACCTATAAGCTGGATTATGGGGAATACCCAGTAAATTGACAGTCCTGCATAGAAAAGTATAAATGCCGTTGGCACTGACAGAAGCCACAGTGTACCGGAGTCAAACAGGAAGGTAACAAAGGTTTTGCCGCCTGAGCGCAATGTGAAGTAGGATGCGTTGGCAATTGAATCTATCCACATAACAAGGGCAAACACACGGATAAAATATACCGAAAGCTCCTTCGCTGCCATATCTGTTTCCTGATAAAGCGAAGGAATAAGAGCGCCTACGGTAAAAAGCAGCACCCCCATAACGATGCTTAATAATACCGAAAAGGCAATAAGCTTCTTTACGGCATCAAATGCCTCCTCATGCTTTTCTGCACCGAGCATTCTGCCTGCAATGATACCGATGCTTGAGCCCATAGACAGGAAAGCAATCATAAACAGGTTGTTTACTGTGTTTGCAATACTTATTGCCGCAACAACCATAGGGCCGTGAAGCGAATATGCAACGGAAAGAGTTGACATACCCGTTGACCACAGTACCTCATTGAGAAAAAGAGGAATTGCTTTTTTTGTAACGGCAATTGCAAGGTCTCCGGGGACCGATAAGCTTTTGAGAAGATAGCGCACATAGGGAAATTTTGTTTTTCTTTTTGCAACGGCATATGCAACGATAATAATACATTCAACATATCTTGAAAGCACCGTTGCAACGGCTGCGCCCTTTACGCCTGCAAGAGAATGGAGACCGATTTTGTCAAATATAAGCAGGTAGTTGAACACGCAGTTTACAACAACAGCAATAAGTCCCGTAATCATAGGAGTGAAGGTATCTCCCGTTTCTCTGAGAGTGCCGGCAAAGGCATTTGCTATGGCAAAGGGCAGAAGACCTATAAGAATAACTCCGAGATAGTCCTTTGCATACATCATAACAGCCGCAATATCCACACCGTCTCCGCTTTCGTGCAAAAACAGGGATATCAGATTTTCACCGGAGAATATGAATATTCCGAGAGCAATCAAAAACAGGACAAGGCATATATAGAGCTTGTATCTGAGGGTATATCTTATGCCGTCATTATCCTTTTTGCCGTAAAACTGTGCGGTAAAAATACCGACCCCGCTGATGGCTCCGAAAATTGCAAGGTTAAATATAAATATCAGCTGATTGACAACTGAAACACCTGTCATCTGCTCCGTACCGACAGAGCCTACCATAATATTGTCAAGCATATTGACAAGGTTTGTGATAAAGTTCTGAAGCATTATTGGCACGGCAACCGTAAAGGTCATTTTATAAAAGGCTTTATCGCCGATAAGACTTTTTAATTTCATAGTAACTCCGAAAAATATTATTTGTTTCTTGTATAAAGAATATGTCTGTATTTCAGACCGTTTTCCTCGCCCTCATCAAGAAACTGAGCCTTCCATAAGGATAAATCCACCTGCGGAAAGAAAACATCAGCCTTGTCAGACTGAAAGTCAACCTCTGTTATATAAAGCTTATCTGCCATAGGGAAATATGCCTCATATATACTTGCCCCGCCGATAATAAAAACCTCATCGGTCTCACTTGCTTTAAGAGCCTCATTGATATCCGTCACAACAAAAGCACCGGGTGCATCAAAGGAAGCATCACGGGATATAACAATATTTTTTCTGCCGGGAAGAGCTTTAGGCAGAGACTGAAAGGTTTTTCTGCCCATTATTATGCTTTTTCCCATGGTTGTTGCCTTAAAAAATTTAAGATCGGAGGGAATATACCACAAAAGGTCGTTATTGCCGCCTATTTCATTATTTGTGCCCTTTGCAACTATCATTGAAACCGTCATAATTCTCTCCTTTTACTGAGCAATGGGGAAGGAAATTTTTCCCATATGCTGATAATTGATAAGCTTTATATCCTTAAGGTCTCTTGAATTGTCAAAATCAAAGAAATCCTTTACATCGGGATTGAGCCATAATTCGGGGGCAGGATAGCTGCCGTTTTCATCAAAGCGTCTTATCTGCTCCTTTATACCGTCTATCTGATTTACGTATATATGAGCATCCTTTATGCTCCAGTCGAGTGTACCGGGCTGAAGTCCTGTTACATGGCAGAGCATTCTGAGAAGCACGGCATACTGTGTCACATTAAACGGAAGTCCCAGAGGTACATCACAGCTTCTCTGATGAACCCAGGCATTAAGCTTTCCGTCAGTAACATCCCACTCACTGCTCCATACGCAAGAGGGCAGCACAGCCGTTTCAAGATAATCATTCTGATAAAGACTCATTATCATTCTTCTGTCACGAGGATTGTGCTTAAGGGTGTTTATAAGGTTCTGAGTAAGCTGAAATTTATTTATTATATAACCGTAGGCAGTACCGATTGTGTGTGCCCACTCCTTACCGAATTCCTTTTTTATCTGAGTTTTTATAAGCTTTCCGTTTTCATCGGGAATCATCTGGGTGGCAGTCCAGAAGCCGTCCTCATCAATTTCCCATTCATTCCAGATATTTACATCTCTTTCCTGAAGCCAACGCACATCGTTTGACTGTGCCTGATAAAACCACAGCATTTCAAGTACAGCCTGACGTATAAACAGCTGCTTTGTGGTAAGCACGGGGAATTCCTCACCCAAATCAAAATGGAAATGGTGCGAAGAAACCTTTATTGTATCAATACCTGTTCTGTTTTCTACTCTTGTGCCCTCTGACAGAATTCTTTTACAAAGGTCAAGATATTCTTTATCCCACTTTGACATAATACTTTCTCCTTAAATTTTTATTTCTAAAAGCCTTTCTGCATTTTTATAAGCAATTTTTTCTTTGGCTTCATCTGAGATTTTCATTTTTATGAGATTTTCTTTTTCGACAACGGGTGAACCGAGAGGGAAATCGCTTCCGAAAAGAACCCTGTCTTCACCGTAGGCAAAAACCGCCTCATTCAACTTTTCCTCTGTGTTCCACTTAAATGAGCTTGACATATCCACATAGCAGTTTTCCTTATCAGCGAGATTCTTTATTCCCTCATCCACCATTGACCAACCGCCGAAATGTGCGGCAATACATACAAGAGACGGAAAATTTTCCATCACACGTCTGAGTCTTTCGGGATGGGAATATGAATAACGAGGGTCGCCTGCGTGTACAATAAGAGGTATTTTTCCCTGTATTATATCATAGACGGGAAACATTCTGCTGTCATCAATATCAAAAAACTGTGTGTCGGGGTGAAGCTTTATACCGTGCAGACCGTTTTTGCATATACGTATTGCTTCATCCTCTATATTCTCCATAGCGGCGTGGATTGTGCCGAAGGAATGAAAACGAGGATTTTCCTCCTGAACACTGAGTGCATAATCATTTATATGTACAACACCCGACGGTTTTACGGCAACGGGAAGAATAACACTGAGCTCTACTCCCGACAGTGCATTCACCCTTTGAAGCTCCTTTTGTGTACCGACACAAAGAGCCTCTGAATCGTAAAAGCTTTCAACACTCTGAGTAGCCTTCTGTGCCACGGCATCAGGATAGATATGAGTATGAAAATCAATAAGCTTCATAATAATTTACTTCTTTTCTTTCACAAGAATTTATCTTAGACACTAAATATTTATTATACACCTGCAACCGACTTTTTTCAATACAAAAAAAGTAATCTGCAGGTGCTTTATCCTGCAGATTACAATAAATTTATCTGATTTTAAGCTGAGACATATTATTCTCCGACCTTGGGAAGATTGGGACAGTCCATACAGTTTTCTATACGGCAGACAGGCTTTGCCCATCTTACGGCATTTGTGATAACCTTCTGAACATCGGGATACTTATAAGTAGGATAGGTCTCATGACCGGGCTGGAAATAGAACACCTTGCCTCTTTCTCTCACATAAGTAAGACCTGCTCTGAAGACCTCACCTGCATCATACCAGCCGATAAACACCGTTTCATCGGGAGCAGGCACGCCGAAGGGCTCACCATAGGTTTCATCACCGGGAAGCTCGAAATATCTGCCGAGGCCCTGTGCTATGGGATGCCCGGGAGCAGTAACCCAGATTCTTTCCATATCATCAGACTCTCTCCATGTAAGAGAGCAGCTTGTACCCATAAGGCGCATAAAGGGCTTTGACTTATGTGCGGAGTGAAGGAAAATAGCACCCATACCGTTGAGAACCTCTTCCTGTACCATAGCAGCAACCTCGTCGGGCACCCTGTCATGTCCGCAGTGACCCCACCATATAATAACATCGGTGTTTCTGAGTCTTTCTCTTGTTATTCCGCAGTTTTCATCATCAAGGGTTGCAGTTGTTACTTCAATATCATCTTCTTTACCCAGAAATTCTGCAATGCAGCTATGAATACCGTCGGGGTATATTTCACTTGCCTTACAGCCGGGATCCTTTTCGTGCATAAATTCATTCCAGACGAGAACTCTTATCATTTTCCTCTCTCCTTTTTGCTTAAAAAATAACACTCAGGTAAATTTTTGTTTTCACCAAAAAAAGTATAGCATTATAAATATGATTTTGCTATTATATATGTATACAAAAAATTGTAAAATTTTGTGGTGATTATAAATGAAAAAATCCGCTTACGGCACAAATACTGCAGATAAAGCTGCTTTTCCCGCAAGCTGCAGGGAAATAAAAAAATACAGCGAAAAGCCCGATCCCTTCTTTCATTTCCACAAGCATACCGAGATACTGTATCTGACCGAAGGCAAACTGAATATAAGCCTCAACAGCAAACAGTATACACTTCAGAAGAATGAATTTATAATAATCAATCCTCACGAAGCGCACTGCCTTTCTTCGGTTACTGCAGTAAGTACATGCATAGTTATAAAATTCACTTCGGATATTATAAATATTCCCGCAAGAAGCATACGGGATACTCAGTACATTCTTCCGTTTATGTACACGGCAGAAAATAATATGAGAGTATACAACAGGGACTTCTGTGTAAAATCAGGTATACCTGAAATAATCCTTGATGCACTCAATGAATTCAACAAAAAAAATACCGGCTTTGAGCTGTCTCTGACTGCAGATATACTTAAAATCATACGCTGTGCTGTCGGATATCTCTGTGAAAACGGATACGAGGCACAGGTCTCTCCCTCCTTCAGCAATATTCAGCACATAATAAGTCCTATTCTCGGATATATAAATGAAAACTTCAGAAGCTGCGATGAAAAAAAAGCAGCTGAAGCATTCAGCATCAGCTACAGTTATTTTTCACGCTCATTCAAGCAGGTAATGAATATGAGCTTCAATGAATATGTTAATTTTCTGAAAGTAAATGAAGCAAAAAAGCTTCTTCTTACAACGGAAAAAAGTGTAACAGAGATTGCGGAAGAATTAGGATTTTCATCCCCCAGCCATTTTATAAACGTATTCAGAAAGCATAACAGCATATCACCGAAACAATACAAAAAATCATAATTTATTGTTCTGCTGAGTGTCGTAGGGGTTGCTCTGCTGTGCACCGTAGGGGTTGCCCTGCTGAGTACCGTAGGGATTGCTCTGCTGAGCGCCATAGGGATTGCTCTGCTGAGCGCCATAGGGGTTGCTCTGCTGAGTACCGTAGGGGGCAGACTGTGTTCCGGGGGCTGTATAGACACTTGCTGCCATAGCGGCTGCGCGGATTTCCTGCACATAGGCAATAAGCGCCTGCTGAAGCTCCGGATATTTACTGTTAAAGGCAAGAACAGAGTAGTTAAAATCGCCCATATCCTTCTTTGACATTTTGTTGATTGTTCTGAAACAGAAAACATAAAGACCGATAAGAAAAGCATAAAATAACAATGTTGCCCATACATCCTCAACAAAGCAACAAAAATCATATATACCGTGTGCAGCAACGGGTACAACAAAACTCAGAGCAAGATACGGTGCAGGTCTGAATTTATCCGCAGAAGACGGTAAGAGTCCTTTTGCAATAAAATGCTTTTCAATTTTATCCGCAGCAGTTTCCGCATGCCACAGGGTATAGAAATAACCCATAATAACACCGTCAAACATATGTCCGGGAACTGCCGTGAACGCACGGATAATAGCTGTTTCAAAGCCGTACTCGAATACATATAGTAAATTTTCAAATATGGCAAAACCGAGAGAAACAAAAACGGCATATATTATTCCGTCAAAAAGACTGTTGAAATTTTTATTGTTACGGGTGACAAAATAAAGCACAAGCCACTTGAAGCCCTCTTCAATAAGAGCTACTCCGAAAAAAGCTTCAACCAGATTATACAGGTAATAGCTTATACCCGAAAGATTTTCAACACCCGAAGCATCCGTGCCGAAGATTGCCAGAATAATCATCTCTACCGGCGCACTGACCAGAAGTATGGGAAAAACTATAACAGCTCCGAGTCCCAATAATGACAGCAATAATTTTATCGGCTCTTTGTCGGCCCTGTCCTTTCTGAACATATAGACAAGAAGCACAATACCGGGAATTATTGCACCTGCAGCAAGGAAAAAAGTCATAAACATCCCTCTTTCATTTTTTTGTATATCCATATTAACACAAATAACTATTGAAAAAAAATACCGTCCGTCCACAATTATATATTTCGTTGTTTTTTACAATACGCATCACTGAGATTTATATAAACCTACAAATGTATATGCACTTTCAGTTTTTTTTGAAACAAATACAAGCAAAATGTCATAATATTCACGGAAAGTGAGAGATAATAATGTCCGAAATTACTCCTGTCGCAACTATATATACAAGTTTTCCGTCAAAATTCGGCATTCCCCGACAAAGCGGACTTACCGATACACAGGGAAAGATTATATTTAATGAACCGTTTCGCAGTATTGATGCAGTAAGAGGACTTGAAAATTATTCACACCTGTGGCTCATATGGGAATTTTCTGAAAATATCCGCCCTTCTCACTCTCTGACCGTGCGTCCTCCGAGACTCGGCGGCAACACAAGAATGGGCGTTTTTGCAACACGATCTCCCTTCAGACCCAATAACCTGGGGTTATCCTGCGTTGAAATTGAAAAAATAGACTATGAAGATAAAAATGCCCCTGTTATTTATGTAAGAGGCGCAGATATTCTTGACGGCACTCCCGTTTTTGATATAAAGCCTTATCTGCCGTTTACTGATGCTCATCCCGATGCAAAGGGCGGATTTGCAGCGGATGTATATAATAATCAGCTTAAAGTGGAATTTACCGATGAAATTATAAACAGTATAAATCCCGATGAGCTAACCGTTATTGAAAATATTCTTTCACAGGACCCGCGCCCTCACTATCAGGACGACCCTGAAAGAATATATTCCTTTGAATATTCCGATTACAGAATAAAATTCAGAGTTTCTGACGGCATACTGTATACTCAGGAAATATCCCCATACAAAAAAACCGCCCACTGAAGGACGGTTAAAAATTATACATTTACTGTTTCTTTTATTACATCTTCTTTTTTGAGCCTTTTGTAATTTTTTGAAAGCACAAAATAAAACGGAACACTGAAAAGAATACAACCTATGACTGCATAAAGCATATCGGCATTTGTATCATATACCGGATTCTGATCCGGGGAATTCTTACTTTCACCGAATATCTTTATGAAGGGATCATATTCACCGGGGGCGCCGAGATAATTCTGATTGTTTGAATCGGTGATAAGCCAGTCAGCAATAAACTCCATATTTTCCCACAGTACAATAAACATAAACGAAAAACCGATACCGCAGAAAAGTCTTAATGCGGGAGTAAGCGCTTCGTGACCGTTAAAGGCTTTGATTACCTCTGCTCCGATAAGAACAACCACACCGCCTGCCATAATATGCATAAACTTATCATATTCGGGGACCTCACCCAGGAACTTCATTCCGTGGCCGAGGAACGAGCCCAGCAAAACGAATATATCTATGTACGACTGAATTCTGTATGAAAGCTTCGAAGTAAAAAGCCTTTTCGGCAGAATAAACCTCATAAGAAAAATTGCGAAGGTTGCTACTGTATTAATGAGAATAAGATTTCTCTGATAGAGTGCCTCGCCCTTTACGGTAAAGACTATATATGTAATTATCATACAAAGTCTCAGTGCCCACCAACACAGGTATTCAATAATATGAAGATCACTTTTTATCTGAGAAATTTCATAAAGAAAACGTTTTCTGATATTTGCCATTTTAACCTCTTCCGTATACAGAATTTTTCTCTTAATCAATTCCGATTATAGCACTGATAAAATAAAAATAAACAATTATTTCCGATCTGTAATAATTAATTAACTTCTGTAACCATTTTTTACTTTTTCCTTTAACAAATCTTAAAAATCCGAAGGGAAGCTACATGTTATGGTCAAAACAGCAAAAGATGCGGGTGCCGATAATTTTACACCCTCCGTACCCCAGTATTTTTCATGGATAAACAATACAAACGAGGGCTCCACGGAAGAGCACACGCTTATCAATCTTGATTTTTTCAGATATCTTAAGGATACCTACGGTATGGAAATAAAAATCTATGCCTGGGATGCAGGTAATTTTGACGGAGCAAGTGAAGGCTACGGCAATGTCAACGGAGAAAAATTCAAAGGGCAGTATCCCGAAGAATATAATAATGTGGTAAAAAAGGCAGCCGAGGCAGGTATACGAATGGGATTGTGGGGCAGTCCCGACGGCTTCGGTGACGATGAAGAAACAGAAAAAGAAAGATTTGAGTTTTTTGTTCATCTGTGCCGTGACCATAACTTTGCACTTTTCAAGCTTGACGGAGTATGTGGTCATCTTCGAAAGGAAAAGGCAGGTCTTTTTGCAGATATGCTCAGGGAATGCAGAAAATATTCTCCTGACCTTATTGTGCTAAACCACCGTCTGAATCTCTTTGAAGCAGAAAAGCACATCACTACATATTTATGGAACGGAAGCGAAACTTATGTGGACGTTTCCACAGGAAACAGCAATACCTGTATGCACCACAGAGGATTTATGTTCACAAGAGGTCATACGGATAATCTTGAAAGACTTACAGAGGATCACGGTGTATGCATATCATCCTACATTGATTATTTTGAGGATGAGCTTATATATCAGGCATTCAACCGATCGCTTATTCTCGCTCCCGAAACCTACGGCAATCCCTGGCTTATGAGAGATGATGAGCTTCCCGAGCTTGCACGTGTATATAATCTTCACAAAAGAAATGCAGCCATACTTGTAAACGGCTTGCTTCTGTCCGAAAGCTACGGTGATAATGCCTGCTCAAGAGGAAGTGACACAAAGCGTTTTATTGCCACCGGCAATAATTCATGGGAAACAAAAACAATACAGCTTAAAATCGGAGAAGAAACAGGAATCCGAACCGACAGAAAGGTAGAGGTAAACCTTCATCATCCTGTGGAAAAGCACCTCGGAGTATTTTCTTCGGGAGATACGGTTGAAATTCAGCTTATGCCCTTCAGAGCAACCCTTGTCGAAATCGCAGTATCCGAAGAGGCTGAGCCTATGCTCATAAATGCAGAATACCGTGTTATAAAGGAAGCTGCAGACGGCACCCCCGAACAGGTAAAGCTTCTTGAGTGCTCCGACGATGACATACTTCTTCGTAAATACGGCACTGAAAGCTTCTTTATGAAGGGGAAAGAGATACATATAAAGGAAAAAGCTCCCGTAAAGCTCGGCAGCCTTGACAAAATTACGGTCAATCCCGAAAACGGTGAATTTCTGTATGAAAGTGCAATGTTCAATATTACTAATGACTGCCTTGAAAAACGAAGTATAGACCGTTCGGGAGAAACCGTAATTCCGCAGGTAAAAAAGGCAAGAGATGCATTTTTCAATCAGAAGCTTTATGCCCTGAGAGGACTTGAAGCGGCAAATATGTTTGACGGCAGAGCTGACACCTTCTACGATTCACAGTCAAAAACCTATTGCGATAACAACCTCAGAATTGAAGGCGGCTGTCTGAGAGTGGATTTCGGCAAAGAAATTGATTGCGACCGTGTTGAAATTGAATTCTTCCGGACCGACACACCTACAAGAGAGGTTGAAATACAGTCAGTACCCGTAAGCGCAGAATATTCCTGCGACCTTAAAGAATGGAAAACATCCGATAATGTAATACTGACAGAAAAAGAAAAATATACCCAGGAAATTATCCGTTTTACGGTACATACCACATATATGCTTGATGGAAAGAAAATGATTTCCGCATACGGTATTAATGATAAAATCAGATATTTAAGAATTGCGCATCCCGTTGACAGAATATTTTCGGTAAGACTTATAAAAGACAATACCGGAATAGAGCTTCACAACCCCTCGGCAAACAATATGCAGGCTCACTACAGATACAAAAAGACATGCTGTGTAATGTCAGGAGAATTCATTCTGCCCGAAGACCGTATGCTCCCCCGTCTTGCTGTAGCTGTTGAAGGTGAGCACGGCACCGAGAGCGTATACTGCGTTGCCGAAATCGACGGGAAATTCACAGGATTCCCCGACAGAGCCCCCGGATATAAGGCAAATCAGTGGGAGCATGCAGTTATTAACTCAGACAAAAATAATACCTTCTATATGGATATTCCCGAGGAATGGCAGGGTAAAAAAGTAAAAATCCATGCTGTTTTCTCTGACAAAGGAAAGGCACAGACCTGCCGTTGCGATGTATACTCAACAGCAAATCATAAATCGTCGTTCTGACAGTCCGAAGATTTATAATTGTGAAATTCAAATCCCGGCTATGAATGAAACTGCCATAGCTGTCGTATCTGACACCCAAAGGCGTACGCCGGTATGCCGAGAATGTCAGCGGCAAAGAACATTTTATTTCTCAGCAAAAGCAACACATCAGATATCTTAATAAAAACGGAAAGGCGATCGTACCACACAGATTTTTTTGCATCCCTTTCCCGAATAAATTATGTTTTTTCTCGACAAATCATTTTTATGTGTTATAATGTATTCAATCAATCCCGGAAGGAGAAGGTTTTATGTGTGATAAAGTTATTAAATTAGGTGTTGTAGGACTTGGCAGGGGTACAGCTATTGCCCGTGAGCTTTTTACAATTTCCGGAACAAAGCTCGTTGCTGCCTGTGACCACAATCCCGAAATTCTTGAAAAGGGATATGCAGAGCTTTCAGAGCTTGCAGGATATGACATCATCAAGCTCTCTGATTATGATGAGCTTCTCAAGTGCGACATTGATGCAGTCATTGTTGCAACAGAGGCTGTTTACCATGTTCCCGTTGTTAAAAGAGCAATGGATGCAGGTAAGCATGTTTTAAGTGAAATTCCCTCTGTAAACTCTGTTGAAGAAGCAAGAATATTAAAGGAGTGCTGTAATGCGCATCCCGACCTTATTTATATGACTGCAGAAAACTGCTGCTTCTGGGCTTTTATCGAAACATGGAAAAAGATGCACGAGGAAGGTCTTTTCGGTGAAATTTCTTATGCCGAGGCTGAATATCTTCATGCTATGGACCCTGAAGAATTTGCTCCCGATAACTACCCCGTAGGTCATTGGAGAACAATCAATCCCGCAGTAAAGTATCTTACCCACGAGCTTGGTCCCCTCCTTTATATTATGAACGACAAATGTGTAAGCGTTTCGGGTATGGAGGCTGATACTATCTATAATCCCTACTTCCCCGATATCAAGTCAACAGGTGTTGCTCTTATCAAAACCGCAAAGGGTGCTGTTATCAGAATTCTTGTTTCATTCGGTGCATACACAAGCTATGACCACAACTTCCGTATCTGCGGCACAAAGGGAGCTATTGAAACAGGCAGACTTCAGGTTGTTGACGATGCTTATTCCTATGCTAATCTCAGCAGCATTCCCGGTACATTCTCAAAGAAGATTGAAATTCCCGTAAATTCTGCTTATGAAGGTGAAAGCAAAGAGGGCCACGGCGGTGCTGACCATAAGATGGTTGCTGAATTTGTCCGTTGCCTCAAAACAGGCGAAAAACCCGTGCTTGATGTTGACTTTGCCATCAATATGTCTCTCCCCGGTGTGCTTGCACACGAGTCGGCAGTAAACGGCGGTACTGCAATTGAAATTCCTCAGTTTTCTGATTTATAATTTATCTAAAAACACAAAAGACGGTCACTGTGCACGGTGACCGTCTTTTTCAGACAAGAAAACGGCTTCGTCGTACGCCTGCGGCGAAACGCTTTCGTATAGTCCATCGCCGAGGGAAGTTTACTTCCCGTTCGGCGGGAAATATAATCTTTTTACTTTATAGGAAGGAATTTCCTATAAAGTAAAAAAGTCCGGATTTCATTTTCCGGACT
>JAZNEX010000045.1:0-2135 GCA_045588855.1 Acutalibacteraceae bacterium | reverse complement strand
AAATTCACTTCTTCACTATTACTTATTACTTTTTACCTCCGGAAATCCGAGTCGGAGAGCTGAAAGTGAAGAGCAAAGAAGTAATAGGTAAAAAGTAAATCCCCGTACTTTCGTACGAGGATTTCTGGGGGGCAGGGGGTTTACAAATCGTAAGATTTTTTCTTATAATGTAAATTCCAGAACGGAGCTTCCTGTTTTTATATCGGAATTCAATATATCATAATATACCGTTATTCTGTATTTGCCCTCGGGCAGCCTCTGACCGAATACCCTTTCGCTTATTATTGTGATTTCACCTTTTTCGGTAGGATAGTAGGTTGAAGCAATATCCGGGAAGCCGAAGCCGTCTGAGAAGGGAATTTCAGTCCATTCACCGTTTTCATTTTTTTCGACGAAGTATCTCGGAATGCCGATAGCTTTTTTTGTGTTATTCTGCCATTCCGCTGTAATTACCTGCTCTTCTCCGTTATCTGCTGTTACCGACAGTGTAAGACCATCGGGATTACAGGGAACAAAGGCATATAAAATGAACAGAACAATTGCAATTAGTCTTGAAAAAATACTGTTGCTGAGCATAATTTTAATTCCTTTCTTCTGATTTCTGAACAAAAATATCTGCAGCTATTCTCATTCAATCTGATGATAGCATTTAAAATATTATGTGTCAATATATATTTTGTGTCACAAGATATATATTGACATATTTTTTATGCTGTGGTAAAATTTTATAAGAACAAAGAAAGGAAGATAGCTTTGCCCAATACGGATAATTTCAAAAGAGGTACCGTAGAGCTTATTGTGTTATCGGTGCTGACTAAAAAGGATATGTACGGATATGAAATAGTAAAATCCGTAAATGAAAAAAGTGAAGGAAGATTTGTTCTGCCTTTAGGCACCTTATATCCCGTTTTTTACAGATTTATCGAAAACGGCTATATTTCCGATTATGATAAGGTTGTTAATAAAAGGCTGCGTAAATATTATCATCTTGAAGACAAGGGCAGGCAGTATTATGAAGAATTACTCAGTGAATACAATAAAATCTCAAAGGGCGTAGAGCTTATATTGAAGGCGGTGGAAGATAATGACGGAGTCTCTGAACAGGAAGCTTGAAGCGTATTATGATGAAATATATTCTCTTGCTCCCTGCAGCAAAAAGCAGAAAAAGGCTTTTATCAGTGAGCTGAAAACGGAAATTGAAGAATATGTTGAAAACTTTTCATCTGCAGATATCAACGAAATCAAAGCAGTTTTCGGGTCACCCGAAGATATAGCAGACGGTTTTGCGCAAAGCCTTACAAGGGGCGATATAAAGAAAAAGCTCGGGCTGCGTAAAATTATTATTATGGTACTTCTTTGCGCGCTTATTATCTGGGCTTTGTTCGCTGTAATAAGCTTAATTGATGTGCATACTGAGGCTCACGGGTATTTTTCCGAGACAGTTCTTTATATATATAATGTATCGGGCGGTAAATTGTTATGAAAAAGATTTTTGCTCTATTTCTTTGTGTTCTGATTTCCGGATTGTGTATCATTCCTGCCTTTGCCTCGGTATCAAGGGAAGAAGAAATAAAATATCTTGACGACGGCTCATATTATATAAGTATTGTTTCCGATAACAAGGAAAATGAAAATGAGTCCGGAATATTTGCACGGCTTCTTGAATTTTTCAGAAAACTTATTGATTTTTTCAGAGGACAAAAAAGTGTATCAAAAACAAAGTATCTTAATTATTATTCTTCCGACGGAAGACTTCTCTGGACGGCAGCCCTTGAAGCAGATTTTATATATTCAAAAAATAATGTGAACTGTACAGATTCAGATTTTTATATAAATATTTATGATTCAGATTGGAAGCTTCATAGCTCAGAAAGTTCATTTGGGAATGACACTGCGCATGCGCATTTTTTAATAAAACAATATAAGCTTTTGGTTCCGCTTAAAACAATAGAAAAAGAAATGACACTTACCTGTGATAATAAAGGTAATGTCAGATAAAAGGGGCTGTAAAAAAAGTGCAGACCGCATAAAACAAGATAACTAAAGGGTTTCTTTCGGTATTTAACTACCAAAGAAACCCTTTAAAACTGTAAAAATCAGCAAAAGCAGGCAAAAACAAGGTTTTTGCGTTTTAT
>JAZNEX010000044.1:0-3492 GCA_045588855.1 Acutalibacteraceae bacterium | reverse complement strand
CCATTCGTTGTAATAATCCGCACCATATTCCTTTGCAACGGCAGACGAGCCGTAGAGCATTGATGTTTTGTGGTTTATCATACTGTTTGAGTGAAGATAGGAAAACTTCAGGTAAATGCCGCTGTGGTATTTTTCGGGAAGCTTACTGTTTACTGTCGTGTTAAGCATAAAGAATGCACCGCTGCAATCGGCATACTGCATATTCGTAGCTACAATATTGTAAATTTCTGCCTCAAGCCCGTCAATGAGTGCAGTATTGTTTTCCAAAGCTTCAAAGCTTATGTTTTTTGCGGCAAGATAATGCTCTGTTTCCTTAGAAAGATGCTCTGCAAACAGAATTGCATGAGCAGCATTTGTATCAATAGAAGTTTCTGCACGGTAGTTCGTTTCTTTAAGCTCCCGATGAAAGGTTTCTCTCAGACGAAACGGCGTAATATTGAGAATGCCTAAAAAATTCAGTGCAATCCCGATAACAACAAGGAACAGCATCAAAAGCACAGCAATATACACAGCGAGTCTTCTTTTCATAGAAAGACCGCTGTTTTTTATTTCCGCCAAAGTAGCTTTAATCTGCGGCAGCTTCATTTCTGCTCCTCCTTATCCTTTAATACTTGCTTTTAAGTTCATTGAGCGCCTTTTCACAAAGCTCCGGTAAAACGGTGTTTTTATCCTCGCCTGCGGACACTCTTGCCTGATACTCTGTCCTTGCCTTTGACAGTATATCGGTAACATTACCGTCAAATTCCTTTTGAACGGCAGAAGAATTTTCAAACACGGGAAGCGGCTTAAAGGAATATTTGCCGTACATATCGCTTACAGCTTCATAGAGCATACGGTATTTGGGATTTTCGACTCCTTCAAGGTTTGAAAAAAGTCCTTCAAAGGCTTCGTCTGTTCCCGGAATATAGCCCGATGCAGAGGCAAATTCAATGTTATTGTCCTTTTCTGCAAGGAAATCAACAAATATTTCCATTGCCTTGTTTTTCTTTGCATCGTCTGTTTTATGAGCAAAGAGCGTTACACCCCTTTGCATAACGGTAGGTGCAGCACCCTCAAAAACAGGATATGCAAGAACCGACAGCTCAATCTTTTCCACGCTGTTGTCAGGATAGGTTACATCATCACGGGTATAAAGAATACCGGCAGACGAACCGATGTAGGATATAATATCGCCTGTTTTCCAAAGATCGCTTCCGAAATTATCATAAAGGCTTATACCGCCTTCAATTCCGGGCTCGGCAATCGCATAAAAAACATCCTTAAATTCGTTGGTATCGCAGTTTACCTTGCCGTTTTTGATAAGCTCGTCACCCTTTGCGGCAACATTGATAAGGAAATAGTTGTAGAAATCATCATACTGGAATAAATCCTTGCCGTCCGACCATTCATAATAGGCGGATGCCATTTCAAAAAGACCGTCAAAGGTTTCAAAGTCCTTGACTGAAAAACCGCTTTCATTTGCAAAACGGTCAAATAAGGTTTTGTTTACAAAAAGAAGCTCTGTCGATTTGGCAATGGGAAGCGTGAGCTGTCTGCCCGAAATATTGCCCTCCGCAAGAAAGTCATCAACAAAGACGGAAAGCTCCTCCTCGGAATATATCTCGTTCCAGTCTGTAAGCAATTCTTCACCTATACCCTCGGCAACTCTCGGATATGCAGTAAACAAATCGGGGAAATCACCGCTGCCCGGTGTACCCTTTGCAGCGTCAAAAAGGTGCTGGTCAATGGAATCGGAATCAACCATAGAGGTTACGGAAACAAAAACACCCTTTTCCTTGCCGACAGTTGAATTAAATTCATCTATTGCATCGTTAAACGGCGACTCGGATTGATTTCCGTAAACATGCCAGATGGATAAGGTCGTCGGGCTGCTTGGATTAAGTCTTGTATTTTGACCGCAGCCGACAAGTGAAAATGTGATTAAAATTCCCGTGAGAATGAGTGCCGTTAATTTTCGCATAAAAATATGTCCCCTTTACCAAATTTTTCTAATTTCCCACCCTTTTTCTCACCCTTTTGAGAAAATTTTTTTAATTTTTTTTGATTTTTCCCATCCTTTTGGCATTTTGGGGTGAGGACAAAGGTAAAAAAATATGTATAATTGAGCTTGTAAAGTACATCAAAAAATCATTTTCCGATGCACCTTACCAATTCTGATTATTTATATTATATCAGATAATGTTGAAAAATTCAATACTTTAGAAAAATTTGTTACTTTTCTAAGGAAAAATTTTCTGAAAGGAGGATGCGTATGCCGGAGAAAATTGCTTCTTATAAAATTATAAACGGAAATCGGTACAGCTTCTTCTGCGATTTATCGGGAGCGAGAGTTTTTCTAACCGAACCGATCGTGGGCGGCACACCGGAGGAAAGATTAAAAAGAGCATGGGAAATTGCAAAGCCGGAAATCAGCAGATGCAAAAAATGCGGACGGTTCGTATGCGACGCAATGTATAACGCAGATACTTTTATGTGTGTTGACTGCTCCCCCTGGGAGAACCCGCCGAAGTTTTGCAGACATTGCGGAAGCAAGGTTTCAATATCTGATACATTTTGCACAAGCTGCGGCTCGGCTCTGCGCTATGAGGAGGTATGAAGAATGAGACTGATTTTAGCGGAACAGGTACGGCAGGAAAGTATGGACGAATACGGTTTCGGTCCCCGTGCTATGAAAAGACTGAAGGTTTGCAAATCCTGCGGACGCGCATCACCTTCAACAGAAAGCTTCTGTACCGAGTGCGGTGCAAAGCTTCCTGAAAAGAATATGTTTCAGGAATATAAGGAAAGACACAAGTTTTGTAAAAACTGCGACACGGTTGTAAAGGATGACACCGAATACTGTCCGCAGTGCGGAGAAAAAATGTAGTCAAAAAATTTTACCTATATAAAGGAGGCATAAGTTATGAGTTCCTTTGATTTGGAAAGAGCAATCAGACGAGGTGTGAGTCAGGGAATCGGCAGAGCCGTTGGCGATGCCATAGGCAAAGCAATCGAGCCGACAGCCACAGATCTTGCAAACAAAGCGGCAGGTCATATAGATAATGCCGCAGGCAATCAAAACGGAGGTGAAACTCAAGGCGGCGGTTTTCAGGGCGCATTTGCAAATTTGGAAAGAAGCGTAAATAATTACGCTACCGAGGCTGCAAAAAATATGAAGGTTTGCCCGAATTGTGAAAAGCCGACCACGGCAGATAAAAAGTTCTGCCCCGAATGCGGAACGGCACTCCCCGAACAGACGGTAGCCGAGGGTGCAGTTTGTACCGCCTGCGGAAAGCAGAACGCCATCGGCACAAAATTCTGTCAGGACTGCGGAGCTAAATTACCGTCAGCCATTGCCGAAGAACAAGCACAGGCAGACAAAAACGCAAAGATAATGGCAGAGTGGGATGAAAAGCTTTCAGCTTATCCCAAATGGAACTGCGGCGGAAGTAACTACTATATAGAAGATTACGGCGATTACATCACCTTCTCGGCAGACTTTAAGGGAAATCA
>JAZNEX010000043.1:0-85623 GCA_045588855.1 Acutalibacteraceae bacterium | reverse complement strand
AGATAAGTTCTTCATAATGTTCTTTGAAAATTTGTTGTAATATATTCATGTGAACATTATACAACATAACTTCTAAAAGCAATACCCCCTCATGATTGAGGGGGCAGGGGGTAATGATTTGTCGAAGACAATTTTTTTATTTTTTATTCCGTTATTTTATTCTGACGGTTTTTCTTTTTTATACCTTCTTCGGCAGTGCGTTTGTTAAAGATTTCTTCCGTAGCAAGGGCAAGCTTTGTTACTTTTATGTTTGTATCTTCGGGGAAAATATACCATGTATCCTCAAGCGTATTAAGATTAATACAGTCACGCTTCCAACCGTATTTGTACTTATACTCTATATGGCATCCGTATTGGTGAAGTGCGGGAATTTCCATACTGAATTCCTTACCGTCATAATCGCGGATGCCCCTTAACTTAAAACCGTCATAATCGTGAACAAGATGTCCTTTTCCCATATAGATAAAGCCCTTTGCATTGGGAAGGTCATTTACCTTTACATCACACTCTGTATGATATGTGCCGGCATAAACCTCTTTTTTTACCTCTTCACGCTCCCATTTGTACCAGTCGGAGGGGAACTTGAATTCGGTTTCGCCCTTATCGGCTTCCAGTTCACCGTAGAAATTGAGTGTCCAGCTCTTATTGCATTCACCGCAGAAAATCTGTGCGCCCTTTGTTGACATCTTAGTTTCACAACCGCAGGCAGCACATTTATAGAGAACATTATGAAGACCCTCTGCACGGGTTTTCTTTTTTACTTCAACTCTGTTTTCGCTCTGCCATCTCCAGTCATCATGCTCCAGAGCTGCTCTGATTTTTTCATTTATTTCTTCAACAGTGGCTTTTCTTACTTCATCAGCCGTCATAAGAAGGCAGTGATCTACCTCTGTTTTTAAAAACCAGCGCAAGGATTTCTGATTCCAGAAGGGATTGAAAATATGGTGGCCCTTCATCTTCATTGTTACGACAGGCACTTTGCAAAGCTTAATAAGCTGCCCTACTGAATCGGGAATAGTTTCAGTTATGCCGCAAAGAGAGTATTTTGCTTCGGGATAAAGTCCGTAAATTTCATCGTTTTTCAACACTTTTCTTGCAACAAATATAAGATTCATATCTGTTGTAAATTTACGGGTGGGAAAAATACCGATTCTTCTTGCCATCCATTCTCTGCCGATGAAATCATCAACAGCCCCGGGAAAATGACCTCTGTGCCCGATAAGAAGAGATGTCATAATATAGAAATCATAAAAACAGTTATGGTTACATAAGAGGATATACGGAGGCTTGGCACCGTCATGCTTGACAGTTTTTGATTTGACACGGTGAAGGTCTTTTCTGAGCTTTGTTCCTGCCCAGATTGGTCCGATAAAAATCGGCCACTGACCGTGAGGCTTTTCTTCCATATCAAACTTTTTTATCGCAGGAGGTCCCTGCCAAATGCGGTTGCCGATTTTTTTGTATTTCATAAACCGAAAATCTGTCCTTCCTTCTTTTTATGCCGTTCGGTTTATTTTATCATAATATCTGAAGGATTTCAATACAAATAAGTTTTCAGAAAAATATAATTCAAAAACTGCATTATCGATATATTTTTCGTTTTTTATATAAAGCCGTTAGTAATAGTCATCGTATTATATGAATTTTATCTTTTAATGATGTTTTTCTGCAGATGTTTTCATTTTATTGAATAATATTTATCACACCCGTAAAGAGAGGTAAATTGTCTTTTGAAATCACAAATATAAAAGGTCTGTCAAGCACAAAATCTATTATTTCTTCCGGCGGCATAGCAGAACCGCATCCGGGAATTTCTATATATGTTGCGGCCTTTACACCTTTTTCGTCGATTTCAACTCTCGCAGACTGATTAACGGCTGAAATATACACTGGAGAATCAGAGGTAATTGCCGTAAAGTCGGAGCTTTCCGTATCAAAGACTTTTGTTACTCCCATTTTGTTTAATCCATCTTTCAGGTTCAAGGTAGATGAAACATCAAACTTCGGTACGGATAAATTGACCTTCATGTATTTTTTGTTTTGCCAACCTTCTTCGCTATCTTCCGAAGAAATCATTTCACCGTAGTTACCGCCACTTAATACATCAGCAGTTGTTTTACCTTCATCGGGAAGAATAAACCACATTGAGCTGCCGTTTTTAAGAGATAATCGCACCGCACTGTAATCATCATGCCAATAATAATTCATCTGACAAAGCTTTTTGTTCATATAAGTGACATTGTTGTCCCCGTTAACGCCGTGGAAAATATCGTTAGTATTGTTTTTGCTGTTAAATTCATCGCCCCATTTGGCTTGGAAGAATAGCGTTGAATAGAGTGCAAGAATAGTATCAGGCGATAAGTCAATCTTGTCTGTCCTGTCTTTTAGCATTCCGCCTGTATTTTTATCAAGCCAATTACCTATCGACTTGTTTGCACTATCACTGCCGAGGTCGGTCTGATAAACAGAAGCATAATAATGATATGCAAGATTATTCATAGCATCCTGATTGTAATTAAGGCTCTCTTCAAGCCAAAGAGAATTGGCCAATGTGGATATTTCATTTCCGTCATCCTCATAAACGGATTCCCAAACAGCACTGACCTGACTTCTGAGTGTTTCAATATCGCTTACACCGAACAAATCTAAAATTTCCTTACGGCTGTCACCGTCTGTTATTTCGGCAAGCATAGAAAGTCCGATATATGCATTTATAGGTGACCATAAAGCATTTTCATTGTTCTGTGAAGTGAGGAATTCAGCAGAGCCTGTTGTGAAAAACTGTGACAAGGAAACAGCTGCATTTTCTCTTGCAGTTCTTCTGTTATTTAACGCTTCTTCCCATATTGCCACATCTGCCATATAGCTTTCTCTGTCTTTATAATCATCAAGGTCGGGTCGCTCCATAACACGTGCATCACCGGGAAGGGCAATTGCGTTTGCTGTAATTATAGGTGTATTGAGGAAAGAGCTGATGCAAATTACAACTGCTAAAACAGCCGCAACCGCACCTATCCAATATGGTCTTTTTTTTATTTTTTTCGGAGCTTTTTCAGCTTCAGTTACAAAGCTATCGTCTATTTTATCCAAAACTTCCAATACGTGCTTACGCTTCATAGTAATAACCCTCCTTAATAAGATGTTCTTTTAATTTTGTTCTGATACGGTTTAATCTTACCGAAACAGCACCGCTTTTCATACTGACGGCTTTTGCTATATCCTCAACCGAATCTCCGTACCAATACCGACGCATAAAAATATATCTGTTCATATCAGTATCTTGTTCCAAAAAGTTATTTATGGAGTCAGCGATTTCCTGAATAATAACAGCCTGTTCAGGGTTAACATCATTATCAGGCAAACAAGCACCAAGCTCATCCAAGGATATGTCATAACTGTTGTTTCGTTTTTCTGCTGAAAGAAATTCCAATCGTTTCAGCGCCATATTTCTTCCTGTACGATATACATAAGGAGCCAAAGGGTCAGGTTCTTTAGGTGGTATTGCGTTCCAAATGGCAAGATATGTATCATTTGTTGTTTCCTCCGCATCGTGATGATTGCCGAGAATGTTCATTGCAATTTTGTATAAGGTGTTGCCGAAACGCATCTTCAAGGCCCCAATTGCCTCTTCGGCTCTTACAAAGAAAAGCTTTATTAGTTGTTTATCATCCATCTGAAAACCTCCTCTCACTTATATAAACCGATTTAATATACTTTATCTTACATAAATTTTATCATTATTTTCAGCTGAAAACAATATTTCTTATCTTTAAGAACATACAGATAAAAGAATTTGATATAAAATAAAAAAGTGATATAATCCCCTTAAAGTAGTCTTGAAACTTTTTGTTATTTCAAGTGTCTACTTTAAGGGGATTATATCAAAATAAAGGTTCTTCGGCTCTTTTATTTGTTTTCTTTAGCTGTATTCAGTGTGGAAATGATGATTTTTTTTGATTTCAAGGCAATCATCAAGCAGTGATTGACCTTCTTTTTCTGTGATGTATTCAGATAAAATCAAAAGTCTTAACCAATATTCCGTTTCTGCTGTTTCTTTAAGATAAATATGAAGCTTAGCAATAAAATCAGCCTTACGCTGACCGTAAACTGCCTCATTTGCATTCGCACCGATTGACGTGGCACTGCGGATAATCTGTTTTGAGATAACTGTTTCCTTTTTCTCTTTTGTGAGATATTTATTGAGCTTTACTATTCGGGTGGCAAATAATAAGGATTTATCAAGTAACGGATTTTCCTTTTTTACATTAACTATTCCTTTGTCCATTAAAGAATAAATAATAAATAAAAAAAGAATAAAGAATAATACAGAAGCGGCACCGAAAACGGAAACATTTTTATTTCTTATTTATTCTTTATTCTTTATTCTTTTAGGCGAGCTTGTCTCACCGCTTCTGGCACCCCCAGCGAGAATCGAACTCACAACTAACCCTTAGGAGGGGTTTATTATATCCATTTAACTATGGAGGCTTTTGTACGGGGTTTATTTTAGCAAATAACGGGGGGATTGTCAATGATTTACGAGACTTTTTCGGTGGATGTTCTTGATATGTGAATACAGTTGTGATAATATTATTATGATTAAATATTAAGGAGAGACTCGGATGCATAAAATCAGGGGTATGATATGTTTTTATCTGACGGTGGCGGTTATGATAGCTGTTGCCATAGTACCCTTTGCTTCGGGTAATATTATAAAAGACACAGATAAGGCTGTTGAGAATGACAGTGTATATTCTGTTGAGAAGGACTGTACAGTTGCTTCTTTGGACAATTTTGAAGTTGAAGATATTCCGGAAAGCATTACATATGGTGCGGATGATTGTGATGAGGCTGATATTTCCGTAAATTGTGATGATAACCAGGAAGCCTTCACCGGGAATTCGCAGAAAATCGAAAATATAACAGAAGCTGTTACCGAAAACAGCAAAGATGATATCAGTGACTTCGCTGCACCTGTGCCTGAAGTGAATAACGATATTATAGAGGAAAGCATAATCATAGAAAATGATATTGATAATGATTACATACCCGGAGACAAAAATGAAAATATTTCGGGGCTTAATTTCTTTACCGATACACAAGGGCTTCTTGAAAGTTCCGGCAGTATAAATGTATATGAATTCACACTTGACAGCAGGTCTGTTTTCAGATATACGGTGCTTCATGATGAGTTCAAAGGTACAGAAGGATGGAATTTTGATCTGTATGAGGAATATTATGTCAATGGTGACGGCAAGGATATTGCATACAGACTTATTAATTCTTTGTCAACCACTTCGGCCAAAAGCGACCGTTCACCTGAGCTCGGACTTGCCCCCGGCAATTTCAGGCTTGTTGTAAGTGCAGGTAAATCCTTTACGGGATCAGTGTACAGTATAAGGGTTGATTGCTCCGACACTTATGAATATGAGATTGAGTGTAATGACAATATTTACAGATATACCGAGATTTACGGAAACGTACCCATAAAGGGCAGCGCATCAAAGCTTCCCGACGGACAGGATGAAGATTGGTATATGTTCCGTATGTATGAGGACGGTTTTGCTGAGCTTTCATTTACCCATCCCGAGGAAAAGGACAAGCTTACCGTTTGCTGGCAGGTAATATTTTACTCTGAGGATATGACACCTGTATTTTCGGTAAACTCAACCTTTGATAAGGGTGTTTTTGAAAGCGGAAGAATCGGTCTTGATAAGGGTAATTATTATATTGCCGTCAGAAGCCGTGTTTACTCTGATAAAACATATACACTTACGGTCAGCAGAAATACCGTTTCTGACCATGAAAACGAAAGAAATGACACAATCGGTACAGCTAATGTTATAGCTCCGAATACAACAATGCTCGGTATAATTTCAAATCAGATAAACGGAATTGATGTGGATTATTATAAGTTTACACTTGAGACAGCAGGAACCGTTACAATAGAGTTTTCACATACCCCTCTGGCTGATGAGGATGATAAGCTGGGTTGGAATTACAGTCTTATTGATTCTGACTCAAATGTACTTTTCTGCAGTGTTTCAGCGTGGATTGATGATGTAAGTGTTTCATCTCTTACAGGCCTTGGTGCAGGTACATATTATATCCGCGTGGATAGCTCGGGACTTTATCAAAGTACGGAAAACTATTATCTCACACTTATATATACAGAAAGTGATAATTGGGAAACAGAGTATAATGACAGCTTTGCCGATGCCGATATTTTGTCGGATGCTGCTGCACTCAACGGACTTCTTGCCGAGAGAAACATAGATTACGATTATGATTATTACACATTTGAAATTACGGAAGAATCTGATGTGTCTGTTGTTTTCTCGCATGAATTGCTGTCTTATTCCCGTGAAATATTTGTTTTCACCCTTTATGATGAAAATGAAACTGCCGTCAAAACAACGATTGACGGAAAGGAAGTAAGCAGGGTCAGCATAAAATCCGATAAGGAAGAGGTAACAGCTGACTACAATGCATTGGCTCCCGGAAAGTATTATATCAAGGTGACAACGGGTATTTTCTTTGATGCAATCGGTTATTCGATAATGTACAAAACATCCTGAAAGGAGATATTATAATGAAATATTCAGTAAGTTCTTACAGCTACAGTGCTCTTACATCAAAAGGTGCATACACGGAAAAGCAGCTTATCGGTCTTGCAAAGGAGATGGGCTTTGACGGTATTGAATTTGCGGAAATTCACGAGCCCGAAGGAAAAACAAAGCTCGCATATGCTGAGGAGCTGAGAAAAGAAGCTGAAAAGCACGAAATTGAGATAGTTGCATATTGCATAGGTGCAAATCTTATCTATGATACAGAAAAAGAGATTGAAAGACTCAAGGGTGAGGTAGATGTATGTGCGGCACTCGGTGCACCGGTAATGCGCCACGATGCTACAGGCGGCTATAACGGTGAAGATAAGAAAAAGGGACTGGGCTTTAATAATGCTTTACCTGCAATTATTGAAGGCTACAGGGCTGTTACCGAATATGCCGCAACAAAGGGTGTGCGTACCTGTATTGAAAATCACGGCTTCTTTGCACAGGATTCAGCACGTGTTGAAGCTATTATAAACGGTGTTAATCACGAAAATTTCGGTGCGCTTGTTGATATCGGTAACTTTATGTGCGCAGACGAAAATCCCGCAGTTGCAGTAGGTAATGTTGCTCCTTATGCAGTACACGTACACGCAAAGGATTTCCATCTCAAGAAGGGTACAGAATTTATACCTTCCGACGGCTTCTTTATGACAAGAGGAGGTAATTTCCTCAGAGGTGCTATTATCGGTCACGGCAGTGTGCCTGTTGTACAGTGCCTGAGAATACTTAAAAACGCAGGCTATAACGGTTATGTTACCGTTGAGTTTGAAGGTATGGAAGACGCAGAAAAGGGTATAAAATACGGTCTTAATACACTTAAACGTGTAGAAGAACTTATCTGATATGGAGTTTATGAAAAGCGCAATTGCCCTTGCGGGTGAAGCAGCTTTGGCAGGCGAAGTGCCCGTTGGCTGTGTAATAGTCCGCGACGGAGAAATAATTGCAACGGGAATAAACAGAAGAGAAGAGGGCAGAAATGCACTGTATCACGCAGAGCTTGAGGCAATCGACAATGCCTGTAAAAAGCTCGGCGGATGGCGGCTTCCGCGATGCGAAATGTATGTGACGCTTGAGCCATGCCCTATGTGTGCAGGAGCGATTATCAACTCAAGAATAGAAAAGGTTTATTTCGGTGCCTACGACAAAAAAGCGGGCAGTGTAAGAAGCCTTGTAAGGCTCTTTGATTTGCCTTATAATCATCGCCCCGAGGTATATGGCGGTATTATGGAGGAAGAGTGTGCAGAGCTTCTGAGTGCTTTTTTCAGGGATTTGCGTAACAAAAAAAGAAAATAGCCAAAAACTAAAATCCGTATTGCCGGTTATCAGGCAGTACGGATTTTTTAATATGTAGTAGATTGCTCGCAAAAGTGAGCAAATTACATATATCAAGAAACACCGATTCCCCCAAGATTGGGGGCAGGGGGTTGACAAATCGTAAGATTTTTTCTTGTATTATCAGCTCTTATATCAAAAAACAAGGCACCTCTTATGAGATGCCTTGAAATTTTATTTACCAGGAGAGTACTGTAATTGTAATAACTGCAGTTTCGGGAAGCTCTGCGGGGATTGTGAATGAGTATACACCGTTGAGCTCTTCGATTGTTTCATTGAAGATTGTTTCATCGATTTCATATGAATATTCAATCATCATATTTTCAGCAGCATCTTCAATTGTGAATGAGATTGCACCGCCTGATGTAATATCGCAGTCTTCACTGAACTTGATATTGAATGTTGTATCAACTCTGATTCTTGTGAAGGGACGGGTTTCAATCTTTTCTTCACAGGCTGCACAGTATACAGTTACCGTACCGGCTTCTGTAGCGGTAGCAGGAGTTTCAATTACTGTCTTTCCGGGAATGTGCTCGGTCTTGCCGCTTACCTTTGTCTGAAGTACGGTTTCACAAACAGAACATGCAAGCTCAGACTTGCCTTCTGTTGTACAAGTAGCTTCGGAGATTACGGTCCATTCACCGGGCTTGTGCGCAGTCTTTGCGCTTGTCTTTGTTTCAAGTACTGTATTACATGCTGTACAAGAAAGTGTTGTCTTACCTTCTGTTATACAAGTAGCTTCGGAGATTACGGTCCATTCACCGGGAGTGTGAGGAAGCTTTTCACTGATTTCTGTTTCAAGTACGGTTTCACAAACTGTACATGAAAGTGTGGACTTACCTTCGGCAGCACAAGTAGCTTCGGAAATAACGGTCCATTCACCGGGAGTATGAGGAAGCTTTTCACTGATTTCTGTTTCAAGTACGGTTTCACAAACTGTACATGAAAGTGTGGACTTACCTTCGGCAGCACAAGTAGCTTCGGAGATTACGGTCCATTCACCGGGAGTATGAGCAAGCTTTTCGCTGATTTCTGTTTCAAGTACGGTTTCACAAACTGTACATGAAAGTGTGGACTTACCTTCGGCAGCACAAGTAGCTTCGGAAATAACGGTCCATTCACCGGGAGTATGTGCGAGCTTTTCAATTGTCTTTGTCTGAAGAACTGTGTTACAAACTGTACATGAAAGTGTAGCCTTACCTTCAGCAACACATGATGCTTCAGTAACTACTGTCCATTCACCGGGCTGGTGAGTGAGTGCGGGGATTTCCTGAGATTCTGTTGCATCACATCTGAAGCAAGCTCTTGTCTGAGCACCTTTTTCTGCGCAGGTTGCAGCTTTTATTATATTCCATTCGCTCCAGTCGTGACCGAGTCTTGAATTCTTGTTAACCTTCTTTGTGCCTGACATTTCTTCTTTGCAGAACATACAAAGAGAAATTACGGTTTCATCTGTTGTACAGGTTGCGGGGGTGATAACCTTTGTTGAACCTGCACGGCAGGAGCCTATTTTTGTGATTGTGCCGACCTTCTGATATCCGCATACGGTGCAAAGCACATAACCCTTACCGTCTTCCTTACAAAGAACACCCGAGAGGTGATGAATTACTGTCTTGCCGTTTGCATCAACTTCATTGAATGAGTGATCGGTCAGGGGAAGAGTTTCTTCTATTGTGGCTTCTTTACATTCTGAGCAGTAGCCGTGCTTGAGACCTTCCTCTGCACAGGTAGCGGGTCTTACATTTACCCAGCTTGTAATGGTGTGGCCCTTTGCTTCTATGTCTCTTGTAACGGGACCGCAGTAACGGCATACGCCTTCTTCGGTACCGCCTTCGGTACAGGTTGCAGCCTTTGTGATCATCCAACCTGCAGCAAGTGTGTGTTCTGTCTTATCAAGAACAATTTCACGCTTTGCGGCACAGGAAACACATACAACATCTGCAGTACCTGTTTCGGAGCATGAGGGCTCTTTTGTTACCTTGTAGTGCATTTCGTCAAACTTGTGTCCTGTAGCGGGGATTTCGCTTTCATTCTGTCTGTCACCGCAGAATACACATTCGTCAGCCTTTACACCCTTTTCGGTACATGTGGGTTCAACTGAAGTTATGTTTCTTTCATAAAGATGTCCGTGAGCCTTAGTAACTATTGAATCACCCTTCTGTCCGCAGTGTGTACAC
The DNA here is from genome assembly GCA_045588855.1 of Acutalibacteraceae bacterium. GTDB lineage: Bacteria > Bacillota > Clostridia > Oscillospirales > Acutalibacteraceae > RUG806. Next base: position 75,500 of record JAZNEX010000043.1, on the reverse strand, counting down.
TGGTAAACATCCAGACCGTCTTCAAGACAGGTATTTGGAATCTCGTGTATCCACTTGAATGAATGTGCTCCGGGAGGATTCTCTGTTGTTTCTTCAACAGCCTTACATACAGCACAGGTACGGGTTTTCTTTACGGGATCAAGACAGCTCTTGCCGGTGGGATATTCCCATTCACCGCTGTGTCCGGTTTTTGCAATAGAAGTTTCTTTGATAACCTCCTGGCAGAACAGACACTTAAGCTGAGCCTTGCCTTCCTTAAGGCAGTTGGCTTCTTCAACAGTTTCCCATAAGCCGTTTACGTGGTTTGTATTAGGTGTTGTGAAAACTGCATAGAGTTTTACACAGCCTGTGCAAAGCTTTACGGAAAGACCTTCTGTTGAACAGGTGGCGGGGGTGATAACAATATCCACGATTTTATGCTCGGGGTACTGTTCAAGACCAACGGAAATACGAAGAGCATATCTTGCGTCTGCTGCGCTGAGTCTTCCGTCACCATCAATATCGGCATTTACGAAATTTGATGCATCAATATTTTCAAGATTAACAGAAGCTCTTAAAATGAGACGTGCATCGGTTGCGGTTGTATTGCCGTTGGCATCGGCATCGCCTGCAGAGAAGCATTCGCTGAGGCTTTCAACCTTTTCAAGCTCAAGGATTTTGTCCTTGTCAATATCATAACCTGCAAAAGCAGATACGGCAAAGCAGCATATCAGCGCTGTTGCCACGAAAAACACATACAAAATTCTGTTTTTCATTTTGTTACCTCCTGAGAAGTATAGATATACACGATAATTATAACATAATGTTTTTTCAATTGCAAGGGCACGAGTATGAATATAATGTTATAATTCTTTATATTTTTCTACCCATTTCTGTACTTTTTTGTCATCCCACCGGGCGGGCATTGTGCTTGTCACAACGGGAAGCATGGGGAGGGTTTTCATTGTTTTTACAAGGTCGGGAAGAAGATTTGCTTTGGGAAGAGCCGTAATCATTTTATCCAGTACATAGGGCGCATTGATCGCGGAGAAGTTTCCGCCTGCCATTCCGATTTCTGTTTCGGTAAGCAGCTCTTTTTCGAGGAAGAAGTCAATATCATCTGCCGTGATAACACTGAAGAAACGGCGGAGAATGCTGATGGGAATAAGAGAATTACCGAAAAGAGTGAAGTATCTGTACTGATACTGCCATAAATCCTCTTTTTTATAATTATTCTTTTCTGCCGCCATTATTGTAGATGCCAGAAGCTTGCCTGCCTGCAATGAAAGGTCAATGCCTGAGCCGTTAAGCGGTACTGTCATGCTTGCACTGTCGCCGATAAGTGCGTAGCTGTCTGCAACAAGCAAGGGGAGTGTTTTGGCAAGAGGTATTGTGGCTTTTACTCCGCCTCTTATGGGAGTCGTGCCCATACCGGGATAATTTTCTCTCAGGTCTTTCAGTGATGTTTCGATTTCCTCGTCAGTGATATAACCGAATTTTCCTATAAGCACATCCATATAATCCTCTTCGGTAATTACCCAGTCAATACCGGGCTTACCGCAGTTAAAGAAGAAAACGGAATAGTTGGGATCGGTAATATATTTTTCCGTATTTTCGAAATAGACACGGTAAATTTCAAAGGTTTCTTCTTCGGCGATATCCTTCTGAATACCGAAATGCTCGGGGAGAGTGCGTCTTACGGGAGAGTTCATTCCTGCCGCATCAACTATCATATCTGCAAGGAACTGAGTTTCTTCACCGTTGTAAACAGCATTTACTCCAAGTACCTTATCGTCTTCTGTGAGTGCGGATGTGACGGTAACATCAAATATGAATTTTACGCCGCAGCTTTCACAGTGGTCTATAAGATAGTTTATCAGGAACTTTCTGTCTATCGTTATATTGTCAGAGGCACTGAGTCCGGGGCCGGCATCCATATTGAGCTTTTTTGTTTTTTTAGGATTGAAATAACACATATGGAGCCCTCTGTTGAATTTGCTTTCAGGAGGGATCGGAATATCTGCAAATCTGAATGCGGGGATATCCATGGCATCGTGCCAGTCATGACCGATAGTGTCTCTTGTACTTTTTTCAAGTACCGTAACGTTATAACCGTTTTTTGCAAGAATTGCTGCTGCGGAAAGACCGCCGTGACCCGCGCCTGCAACGAGAATATTTTTCATAATAGCGCCTCCGATATATATTAATTCAAGGTATACTGATTATGATTTCAGTATTTTCATATGCATTCCTTCATTGCGTCTGCCGTACCATACACATTCACGTGCATATTGCTCCCATGAGGTAACTTCCGTGGGAATGCAAAGATTTACGGTAATGGGATTTTGCTGAAGCGTTGCTTCTTCCCCTTTTTCCGCTGCGTCAAAAAATGCAGGGAAATCAACGGGAATACTGATTGTTGTATTTGTTTTTCCTGGCAGATACAGCAGTTCCTGCTGATATGATACGAGAAGCTTTGCCGTATTCTTTGGAATGATGGTGCAAAGGAATTCTCTTATTTCGGCGAAGATTTTTTTGCTTTCATAAACGCAGCTTAAGAACATATGCTCATCCGGCTCATAGGATATTTTTCCGAATCTGTCATCATAGAAGCCTATGGGATTTTTTGCAAGTGAAATACCGTCAATATGATTTTTTATTCTTGTGAATATGCTTCCGAGTGTGCTGTGCTCAGAGCTGTTTACAAAGCACAGCAGCTTTTTATAAAAATCATTGTATGGAAGGTTGTGAAGGGTGCGCATATAAATTGCAATTTCCCTTGTTATATCAAGACAGTGGAAGCTCTGGATGAGAGTTGCAAAGAAGTATGAATCCACCCAGTCCTCACGGCTCATTGAAGAGGTTGATGTTATCAGATTTGAATATTCCGTAATGCCCGAATTTTCTTTTTTACAATGGAACTGTAAAAATGGCAGCCGTGTGGTTTTTATATTATATTTTTCGATAAAGTCTTCTGAACCGAGCTTTGAATTGGGCAGCAGTTCACAGGGATAAATGTTTATGGATTTGTGCTGTCCGTTTTCTATGAGTGTGCAAAGCCCCCGGGTGAAGCTTTCATAGGTTTCACCGGGAAGACCTAAAATGAGCTCGGAGTATGTTGGAATACCGTCCTTTGCATACATTGTCAGCAGCTGTCTGAAATGCTTCAGGTCAATGTTTTTTCTGCCGATTATTGAAAGTACCGTTTCATCAACGCTCTGGAAAGAAAGTGTCTGTGATTTACCCATATCATTTTCACTGAGCTTACGGCTTATATCTCCGACAAAATCACAACGGTTTTTGGTGAAGTTGACCTTCAGTTTTTTAGGGTAACCGTACTTGTTTTTCAACTCAATGAATTTGTCTGTGATATCCATATCTCTGTCAAAAAGACCGAAATTTGCATCGGCACAGTATACATATTCTATTTTGTGATGTGCTAACCAGGTAAGCTCATCATATACTTTATTCAGATCAAATTTCCTTACCTTTGAACGCAGAATTCCCCAATCACAGAATGCACAGCTGTTCGGACAACCGCGGTTTGTTTCAATTATTGCCGAAAAATCATATCCATCATCAAGTATACTGTCAAAAGTTCCCGTAAGATAGGGAGACGGGTAGTCGGGTGTGGAGGGATTCTCTCTCTTGCCGTCATATATTGACCCGTCAGGATGTCTTACGGAGATATTGCTTATACCGTCAAGCGGTTTTCCTTCGGATAGCTTAATCAGTATTTCGGCAAAAGCTTCTTCTCCGCCGCCGTGAATGAGAATGTCTGCATTATCGTATTCACCGAAGGCTGTGCCGGCATCGGGGCTAATCTGATGTCCGCCGAAAACCGTAATGCAGCCGGGATATTTTTCTTTGAGTGCCTTTGCAAAAGCCTTGTTATATTCGTTATTCCATACGCTTGCGGAAAATCCGACGATATACGGGTCGGTGAATGTTGAGAGTGCCTCGTAAATATCTTCTCTTGTATAAACAAATCTTCCGAAGCTGTAATTATTGCGTATGCTTTCAATACTCATAGCATAGGATATAATACAGCCTGCGGCATAGGGAATATATGTACTCTTTACTGTATCACCGTACACGGCATTTGCCTGTACAAAATAAATATTTTTCATTTTTTATCCTTTTTTTGCTCTTACTTTAATACCTTCCGATAATTCTTCGGCAAGGCAGGACGATGAGGATACTACCTTCTGTGAGCGTTTGAGTCCCAAGGTAACCTCTGTTCTTCCGTCATATGAGATTCCTACGCTGACATCCTGTCTTGAAATTTCCTTTGAGAAGGAAGAATATAACCATACGAAGGTCTGTCCGTTTTCGGTGCGTATTGCACTGGAGGGGACAGTGAGAGTGTCTTCGGATGTGCCTGTAATAACCTGAATATCAACGGCAAGACCTGCCTGAGTAAAGCTTTCCGTTGAATCCGGAAGAATATATACGGCATAAACCGATGTGGCAGGTATTGTGCCGGTCAGAATGTTGTAATATTTTGTGATAAGCTCACTGCCTGCAGGCTCTTCCTTTATTTCTTTGACTATACCGTTGACAGCAAGTCCGTCAGGGGTAGTCATCTGTACGGTCTGACCTGTGGTGATGTAATTCACATCATAGTCGTTATCAATAAATACAGCCTCAATGGAATTACCGTTGCTGTAGGTTACACCCGTGTTTTTTGCATAAGAAATAATGGTTTCCTTTCTTACCTTTTCGAAGGTTATTTCAGGACGCTTGGAGCGATCGGCAAAGAAACTGATAAGACTTATTGCAAGCACCAGGGCAATAACTGCAGCGGCAATAACGGCAATACGCTTTCTGGCAAGTAATATGGTCTGTTTGCGCTTGTATTGCTTTCTTTCCTTGTGAATGACCTTTCTCTGAGGCTTGGGTAAGGTATCCACTGCTTCTTTTGCAAGGAGAATTGATTCGCCCGATTGTTGCTTTACGGGTTCCTTTTTTATTATTTCATCGGGGATTTCGTTTTCATTTATCTGAAACAATCCTGAAAGATCAGGAAGATTGTTATCCTTCATTTTATCACACCCTTGATAATCTGTTCTGACAATTTATTATAATACATATTTATTAATTATGGAATAGGTAAAAATGAAAAAAATCACTTGCAGGGAGAATATATTTATTATGTTAAAAAAATCCATATCACTTTTGGTTATTTTTATTACGGTTTTTTTGTGTGGCGGTTGCAAAAAGGAGCAACGGCCTGATTTTTCTGAGCTGCTTCTGAGAATTGAACGAAGTGACAAGCAGCTGCAGGCTGATTTTGCCGAAGCATTTTATTCCGATTCACACTGGTATATATTTCTTTCGATTATTAATGAACACGATGTACTTATCAAAGCAAAGGAGGATGAAAACAGAAGGCTTTTGTCTGTCAGTGTATCAATGATAAATAATGATGTTGAGGGCAATGACACAGCTTTTATAAAAATTGCTTCTGCTGCCGCAATGGCTTATTGTGATGTTGATGATATAGATGATTTTCTGATTAATACGGGACTTTATGAAGAGGGAATAATTTTCTCCGGGGAATGCCGTACATATGAATACGGTAATTATAAGGCAGATTTTTACAATTCATCATTCGGCAGTCAGCTTAAGATTGATTACATAATATAGAAAACGGGATGTTAAGCCTGAGAAAACTCAACGGTGCCGTACCTTCACAGGTACAGCACCGTAATTTTTATGCTTTATGCCATTTTACGCCTTGGGGAGTGTCTTCAAGAACAATGCCCATTTCTGTGAGCTTGTTTCTTATTTCATCAGCTTTAGCCCAATTCTTTTCTTTTCTTGCTGCGGTTCTTTCGGCTATAAGAGCTTCGATTTCTGCTGCATCGTTATCTGCTTCATCGGTTTTTTCGTTGTAAACAATACCGAGAATGCCTGTAAGCTCATCAAAAACAGCGATTGCCGCATTAATGTCCTCGGATGAAGCATCTGCTGTAAGAATTTCCTTGTTTATATATCTTGTAAGGTCGAAAAGTGTGCCGATTGCGTCAGCAGTGTTGAGATCATCGTCAAGAGCAGCACAGAATTTATCCTTGAATGTATCGAATTCCTTAGCAACAGCCTCTGTAACCGAACCCTTTGAGGCAGCGGATCTGAGATTGAAATCAAGAGAATCTCTGCAGGTATGAAGACGTGTAAGTGAAGCCTTGCACTGCATAAGTGAATCGTAGGAATAGTTGATGGGACTTCTGTAATGACAGGAAATCATAAGAAGTCTGATGGGCTCATATCCGAATTGCTTTGCTACATCGCGGACTGTGAAGAAATTTCCCTTTGATTTTGACATTTTTTCATTGTCTACGGTTATAAAGCCGTTATGCATCCAATAATTTGAGAAGGGAACACCGTTGCAGCATTCACTCTGTGCGATTTCATTTTCGTGATGCGGGAAAACAAGGTCCTGACCGCCGCAGTGAATGTCAATTGTCTGTCCGAGATACTTTCTGCTCATGGCAGAGCACTCAATGTGCCAGCCGGGACGGCCCTGTCCCCAGGGAGATTCCCAGTAGGGTTCACCGGGTTTCGATGCCTTCCATAATGCGAAATCCATGGGTTCCTTTTTCTTTTCGCCTATGTTTATTCTTGCTCCTGACATAAGGTCATCGAGAGGCTGATGTGAAAGCTTTCCGTATTCGTTAAACTTAAGAGGACTGAAGTAAACATCTCCCTCGGCTTCATAAGCATAGCCTTTTTCGATAAGTGTTTCGATAATGCTGATAATTTCATCGATATTCTCTGTAGCCTTGGGATGAATTGTTGCTTCTCTTACATTAAGTCCACCTGCATCGGTTTTGTATTCGCCGATGTATTTTTCGGATATCTCGGAAAAGCTTACGCCTTCTTCATTTGCTCTGTTGATGATTTTATCGTCAATATCTGTGAAATTCTGAACAAAGGTAACCTTGTTACCTCTGTATTCAAGATAGCGTCTTAGTACGTCAAATACACATATGGGACGTGCGTTGCCTATATGAATGTAGTTATAAACCGTAGGACCGCAGGCGTAGATGCGGTATTCGCCTTCGGTAATGGGTCTGAGTTCTTCTTTTTGTCTTGTCAGTGTGTTGTAAACTTTCATTGGGTGTATTCTCCTTATGATTGGGTGTGCTTTCCGGGGTAATTGACCGGACGGTAAGGTGTCCGGAAATTAATCTGAAAATCAGAATTGAGCTGCGGTTGTTTCGAGATCATTGAGGAATTCTTCAACAGAGTTTCCGCCCTCAGGATTCTGAGCGGGAGTGTTGTTATCGGCGATTTCGGAATAAACAATGATTATTACGCTTGCTCCTTCGGCAACAAGCTCACCTGCAGCAGGTGTTGTTTCAAAAACTGTATCGGGAGTGTGTGTGCCGTCATTGTGATAGTATGACTTTGAACACACATATCCCTGTGCTGTGAGATGCTTTTCTGCTTCAATGTATGACCATCCCGTAACATCATCCATTGTTGCAGCCTTCGGGCCTGAGCTTACTGTAAGAGTGATAGTATCTCCGATGTTTGCAGTTGCATTTGCGGGAATACTCTGGGCAATAACGTAGCCCTTTGCAACAGTTGCGCTGTTTTCTTCAACAGTTTTTATGTCAAAGTAATCTGTATATACGGGATTTGCAATTATATCGGTTATTCTGCCGTTTACAAAATTAGGAACCTGAACGAGCTCTTCACCGATTGCTGTGGGAACATCTGATGAGGAAGGATCGTTATTCTCTTCATTTGTATTAAAAAGAGCTGCCGTCAAGATACCGATACCTATGATAAGCACTGCAAGAATTGCAAAAAGAACACCTATGAGAATATTCTTCTTTTTATTCTTTTCTTCCTGCTCGGCTATCCGACGAGCTTTTATTCTGTCTTCCTGAGATGGTGCAGGCTTTCTGACGGGCTGCTGCGGTGCGGGTCTTTGCGACGAAGGGCGCTGAGGTGCACTCTTCTGAACTTGCGGGGCAGGCTTTTTCTCGATTGTCACGGGAGGAGTATATGCAGGAGCTGATGCACCTATTACTCTCGGTGAAGCGGAAAGATCGTTTCTCAGCTGTTCTATGTTATCGGTTCTGTCATCGGGTTCGATTGCCATACCGTTTATAAGGGCATTGATAACATAGGGGGGAAGCTGTTCGGCAAATTTTGCGGGAATCATCATCTGGTCGTTGCGTGCTCTTGTTTTTGCATCTATGGGGGTTGTACCTATAAGTGCACGGTAGAGTACGCTGCAGAATGAATAGATGTCGGTATACGGACCAAGCTGTTTGTTGATGGTGTACTGTTCGTAGGCAGCATAGCCGTCAAAAATCTCAGAATCAAGGGCGCCTGTGGTTGTTCTTACTGCTTCAATGCAGAAGTCGGTAAGCTTTAATTTGCCGTCCTTTGAGAAAATGAATGCTGAGGGGTTGATTCCCTTGTGAACGATGCCTGATGTGTGGAGTGTTCCGATGGTGGACAAAACCGGCATAAACATCAGTCTTGCCTTTTCCCATGTAATGAATCCTTCGGGTGTATCAAGAAGATAATCTCTGAGCGTTATTCTTTCGGAATCATCATAAACTGCATATGCCGTACCGTTATCCTGAAATACTTCATTGACGCTGATAAGTGCAGATAAGCCTTTGAGTCGCTGAAGCTTTATCCACATAAGAACAAAAGCATTGAGATACTGCGTATATACACTGTTGTTTTCGGGAGCTACTGCAACTGATATGAGGTCAGCTTGTCTTCTTGCTATATTCGCGGGGAAGAATTCTCTTACGGAAACAGGCTTATTCAGTTTAAGGTCAAAAGCTGAATATGTTATACCTTCGCTGTTCTGCTTGCGCATCTTTGCAATAACATAGCGCTGTGCAATAATGCTTTTCAGGGGAAGCAGCGGGGATTCCTGTGTGAAATCAGTTTTTGTTCCGCAGTGAGGACAGGTGCCGTTCGGCTTTTTCTCGCTAAGGCATTCCATACAAAGTGCAGATATGTCTATCATTTATTTCATCTCCGTATTTATTAAAAAAATAATTATACATCATAAAGTATATCATAAGCTTCGTATAAGCACAAGAGCTTTTTTGTTGTGTGAACAAAAAACCGTCTGTATAAACTTAGCACACAGGACGGCAGATTGCTATTTTTATGGATAAAAAACATAAAAAATCAGAAAAAATCTTAATTTTGCTCTTGACAAACAGGTTCGACGGATATATATTATAGATGTAGTTAGCACTCAAACACGGAGAGTGCTAAACAAAAAATCAAACAGGAGGAGTTACCGTGGAGCTTTCCGAAAGAAAAGAAATGATTCTTTCAGCCATTATTGAAAGATTTCTTACCACGGGTGAGCCGGTTGGCTCAAAATTCCTTGCAGGGATGCTTGCTGTTCCCGTTTCTTCCGCAACAGTAAGAAACGATATGGCAATGCTGTCCGATATGGGCTATCTGGATCAGCCCCATACCTCTGCCGGAAGAATTCCGTCAGATAAAGGATACAGATATTATATAGACAGACTTCTGCAGAATTTTAATCCTTCGGATGCCGACATTTTCAGGATTCTCAGTTCTATAGACCATTCCGAGGGTGATGCGGTAAGTATACTTTCGCAGATATGTGAGGTGCTGTCCGCTGTGACAGGTCTTACGGCAGTTGCGCTGACACCGTACAGCGAAAATTCGGTTGTCACGGGTGCAAAGCTCACTCCAATCAGTACAAAAAGCGTAATGGTTACCGTAAGTACATCGACGGGTATCACCAAAAGCCGTATTTCACGGCTTCAGTGTGAGATTGATTATCCTCTTATGGAGCTGTTTTATAATGTTACGGCAGCAAACTTTATTGGTCTTACAAGTGATGAATTCACAAAGGCAAAGCTTCAGTCTGTTGCAGCTTCTCTGGGGGAACGTTCACTTGATATAATGCCTCTTATTGTTTCATTCTTTGATTGCGCAACAGAGGCTTCCGGGGCAGATGTTATTGTTAAAGGACAGTCACAGCTTTTGTCTTGTGCGGAGCTCGGTTCTACGGGAGTTGAGATAATAGAGCTTTTAAGAAACCGCAGTGCTGTTGTAAGTCTTATGGAGACTCAGCGTGAAGAAGCCGTTTCTCTCAAAATCGGCTCTGAAAACGAGTTCAGATGTCTTCGCAGAGCAGCGGTCATAAAGGCAAGATATAAGGTCGGTGAAAATGCAGCGGGTACCATCGGTGTTATCGGTCAGACCAAAACCGATTATTCAAGGGTTATTCCGCTTGTAAAATATATAAGTGAGGTCGCAGGCTCCATTCTTACGGGAATGACTGATGACTGATTTTTCTGAAAGGAAGGTTTTACTGCAGTGGCAAAGGATAAGAAAAAATCTGATAAAAACGAAGTAGTAAACGAAAATATCTGTGAGGAAACAAAAACAGAAAATGCGGCTGAAGAAAAAGCCGATGAGAGGGATAAAATAATAGAGGAGCTCAATGCAAAGCTTCTTGATGCAAATGACAAACTTCTCAGAACAATTGCCGAGTATGACAATTTCCGTAAGCGCAGCGTGAAGGAAAAGGAAGCAATTTATTCCGATTCAAAATCTGATATTATCGGAAAGCTTCTTCCCGTTATAGATAATTTTGAGAGAGCCGCCTCGGCAGATGCTGATCTTGAAAATTACAAAAAGGGCATCGATATGACAGTAAAGCAGCTTCTTGAAGTGTTCACTTCATTAGGTGTTGAAGCTTACGGTGAAAAGGGTGAGGAGTTCGATCCCAATATTCACAACGGAGTTATGCGTAAGGACGATGAATCACTTGGTGAAAATGTGATTGCTGAAGTCTTTATGAAGGGCTATAAAATGGGTGACAGAGTCATCCGTCCTGCAACCGTAATAGTTGCAAACTGATAAATATTTACAATTCATTATATTTCGGAGGAAAAAACAATGGCAAAAGTAATTGGTATTGACTTAGGTACAACAAATTCATGCGTAGCTGTTATCGAAGGCGGCGAACCCGTAGTTATAGCTAATGCAGAAGGCGCAAGAACAACTCCTTCAGTAGTTGCATTCGGCAAGACAGGTGAAAGAATGGTAGGTCAGGTTGCAAAAAACCAGGCTATCACAAACCCCGATAAGACTGTTTCTTCAATCAAGAGACAGATGGGTACCGAGTATCGTGTAAAGATTGATGATAAGGCATATACACCTCAGGAAATTTCTGCAATGATTCTTCAGAAGCTTAAGAGCGATGCAGAAAGCTACCTCGGTACAACAGTATCAGAGGCTGTTATCACAGTTCCCGCATACTTCACAGACGCTCAGCGTCAGGCTACAAAGGATGCAGGTAAGATTGCAGGTCTTGAAGTAAAGAGAATTATCAACGAGCCCACAGCTGCTGCACTTGCATATGGTATTGATAAGGAAAATGACCAGAAGGTTATGGTTTATGACCTTGGCGGCGGTACCTTCGACGTTTCAATCATCGAAATGGGTGACGGTGTTCAGGAAGTTCTTGCAACAGCAGGTAACAACCGTCTCGGCGGTGACGACTTCGACCAGAGAATTATTGACTGGCTTGCAAATGAATTCAAGAAGACCGAAGGCATTGATCTTCGCGGTGACAAGATGGCAATGAAGAGACTCAAGGAAGCAGCAGAAAAGGCTAAGATTGAGCTTTCAGGTGTTACCACATCAGCTATCAGCCTTCCCTTCATCACTGCAGATGCAACAGGTCCCAAGCATCTTGAAACAACTCTTACAAGAGCAAAGTTCAATGAGCTTACTTCTGACCTTGTAGAAGCAACAATGGGTCCTGTTCGTCAGGCTATCCAGGATTCAGGTCTTCGTATTGCAGAAATAGATAAGGTTCTTATGGTAGGCGGTTCTTCAAGAATCCCTGCTGTTCAGGAAGCTATCAAGGCATTTACAGGTAAAGAACCCTTCAAGGGCATCAACCCCGATGAATGTGTTGCAGTAGGCGCAGCTATTCAGGCAGGTGTTTTAGGCGGTGAGGTTCAGGGACTTCTTCTCCTTGACGTTACTCCTCTTTCACTCGGTATTGAAACTCTCGGCGGTGTATGTACAAAGATTATCGACAGAAACACTACTATCCCCACAAAGAAGAGCCAGATTTTCTCAACTGCAGCTGACAATCAGTCCTCTGTTCAGGTTCATGTTCTTCAGGGCGAAAGAGAATTTGCAAAGGATAACAAGACCCTCGGTATGTTTATGCTCGACGGTATCCTTCCTGCAAGACGCGGTGTTCCTCAGATTGAAGTTACTTTTGATATAGATGCAAACGGTATTGTTCATGTTTCCGCTAAGGACCTTGGTACAGGTAAGGAACAGGCTATCTCAATTACAGCTTCCTCAAATATGAGTAAGGAAGATATTGAAAAGGCTGTAAGAGAAGCTGAACAGTTTGCAGAAGAAGATAAGAAGCGTAAGGAAGAGCTTGATATCAAGAATAATGCTGACCAGATGGTATATCAGTGTGAAAAGCTCCTTTCCGAAAACGGCGACAAGCTTGAAGACGGTGACAAGGCAAATATCAATGCAGCTGTAGAGTCTCTTAAGGAAGCTCTCAAGGGTGAAGATTACAACCTTATCAAGTCCCGTCAGGAAGAGCTTACAAAGGTATTCTATGAAATTTCCGAAAAGCTCTATAAGGCAGCTGCTCCTGAACAGGGCGCTCCCGATTTCGGTGCAGGCGCAGGCTTCGGTGGTGATGCAGGCTTCGGCGGAAACGCAGACGGCGGTGCTTCAGGTGAAGACGGCTACTATGATGCATCTTACACAGATGTTTAATAACTGAATCTCATTTAGCTGCGGAAGACTCTCCGTTTTCCGCGGCTTTTACAGCTTAAATACATACTAATTTTTTTTCAAGGATAAATGTTATGGCAGATAAACGAGATTATTATGAGATCCTCGGCGTCTCAAAGGGCGCTTCGGACGATGAAATAAAAAAAGCCTATCGTAAAATGGCTAAGCAGTATCATCCTGACCTTAATCCCGGTAACACCGATGCAGAGACTAAATTCAAGGAATGTAATGAAGCTTATGAGGTGCTTTCCGATCCCGACAAAAAATCCAAGTATGACCGCTTCGGTCATGCAGGTGTAGACCCCAACTACGGTGCAGGAGGCGGCTTCGGCGGTGGCTTCGGCGGCGGTATGGACTTTGATATGGGTGATATTTTTTCATCCATTTTCGGAAGCGGCTTCGGTGGAGGCTTCGGTGGCGGCTTCGGCGGCAGACAGAACCCTAATGCACCGCAGCGAGGCTCTGATATTCAGACAAATATCACTCTTACATTCGAAGAAGCAGCAAAGGGCTGTAAAAAGACAGTTGAAGTTAACCGTATAGAGGTTTGTGACGGATGTTCAGGCTCAGGTGCTGCACCCGGTTCGACAACTCAGACCTGTACCACCTGTGGCGGTTCAGGTCAGGTTACAAGTCAGCAGAGAACAATTTTAGGTGTTATGCAGACACAGAAGCCTTGTCCTACCTGTAGCGGTAAGGGTACGGTTATTCCCAATCCCTGTCAGAAATGCCGCGGTACGGGCAGAATCAGAAGACCCTCCAAGATTGAAATCAATGTTCCTGCAGGTATTGATGACAGACAGGCATTCAATGTGCGTTCACAGGGTAATAAAGGCGTCAACGGCGGTCCTGCAGGCGACCTCAGAATAGGGGTTAATGTAAGACAGCATCCCTTCTTTGAAAGAGACGGCTACAATGTGTGGTACACTGCAAAAATCAGCTTCGCACAGGCTGCTCTCGGATGCGAGCTTGTTGTTCCCACTCTTGACGGTGATGTAAAATATTCCGTTCCCGCAGGTACTCAGCCCGGTGACGTATTCAAGCTCAAGGACAGAGGTATTCAGAATGTCAACGGCAGAGGCAAGGGTGATCAGCTTGTAAAGGTTGATGTTGTTGTTCCCAAAAAGCTCAACGACAGACAGAAGGAGCTTCTTAAGGAGTTCGAAATGGACCTTAACCCTGCAAATATGGGTACTCTCAACGAAGATAAAGGCAAAGGTTTCTTTGGTAAGAAGAAAAAATAATCATATAGTATACAGGTGCAGAACTGCCGGATTGGTATGGTTTTGTGCCTGTTTTTTATTTTGTGAGCCGTGTATTTTAGTGTAAAAAATACGGAAATATCGCGCAAAAATATACAGATAATTCTGAAAAAGCAAACATAAAACCATAAGAATGATTAAGCTGTTCCGATTTTGGTTATTTTTAATAAGTATCAACATAAATATTTGTAAGACGGTAAAACCGGAATTACAGCCCTGTAAATTGACTTTGTATAATATGGATGTTAGAATTAATACAACAACCTGAAAAGGAGAATTATTCTATGAACAGAACAAAAAAATTGCTTTTCACACTTCTTAGTCTTGTTTTTGTTATTTGCATGTTCAGTGTAACCGCATCAGCTGCAACATACAAATACAATAATCAGAACTTGGAAATCAAGACGGAAGGCGAGTGGCAGTATATTGTACTCACTGCGGCTGCACTTACTGAGGATGATAAAAGTGTAAATATAAAAGCCGGTGATGTTTATATCACAAAGTATACAGGTACTGCTGCAAGTGTTGTTATACCTGAAAAGCTTGGCGGCGGAAGTGTAGCGTTTATCGGTGCGCAATCTTTTAAAGGAAATACCGCTGTGCAGACAGTTACAGTAAGTAATTCTGTAAAGTATATCTGTGTAGAATCATTTATGGATTGTACCGGTCTTCAGCAGGTGCTTATCAATGCAAATGTATGGACTATTAATAATAGTGCATTTAAAAACTGTACTGCACTTAAGTCAGTGACCTTTCATAAGAATATAAAACTTAAGAATATTCAAACCTCAGCTTTTGAAAATTGTAAGTCACTTAATAATTTCAAAATTCCCGAAACGGTTACTACTATAAATAATTGTGCTTTCTGGAATTGTGACAGTTTGAAAGAGATTAAGATTCCTGATAGTGTTACTTTTTATGGAAAAGCTGTATTTTTCTCTTGTGATTCACTTGAAAATGTTGTTGTTGGTGATGGTGTTGCTGCATTAGAGTGTCGTGATTATTCTGTTAGCGAAAACTGGGGAAAAGAGAATAATAGAAATGGTGCTTTTGAAGGTTGTATAAGTCTAAAACAGATAACAATAGGCAAAGGGGTAGAGACTATTGGACAGGATGCCTTTGCAGGATGTGGTTTGTTAGAGATTGTTATTCCCGATAATGTTAAAACAATGTCACATGGCGTATTTATGAATTGTGCTAAATTAAAAAAAGTTGTAATAGGTAATGGTGTTACAAGTATAGGCAATAGTGCATTTGAGAACAATAAGTCATTAATTGATGTAAGAATTGGTTCTGCTGTTCGTTCATTTGGCGAGATAGCTTTTATGAATTGTGATGCATTGCAAGAAATTACGATTCCGAGTAATGTAACATCACTCGGTTCAGCTATTTTTTTCAGTTGTGGCAATCTTCAAAAGGTTGTAATAGGTAATGGTGTAACATCTCTTAGCGCAAGGGGCTACAGTGTTCCCGAAAACTGGGGTGTTGAAAATAACCGCATGGGCGCATTTGAAGGTTGTGTAAAACTTGACGAAATTGTTATAGGAAGTGCCGTATCCTCAATTGGCATTGATTGTTTTGCAGGTACCGCATTTGAAAGTGTTTCTATTCCCGACAATGTTAAGATTCTTGATCAAGGCGTTTTTATGAACTGCAAAAAACTTAAATCAATATCAATTGGTAATGGAGTTACCACAATAGGTTACAGCGCTTTCAGAAATGATACTGTGCTTGAGAATGTTGATTTAGGCTTAGGGGTTATAACGATTGGTGATATCGCATTTATGGATTGTGAATCTTTAAAAGAAATTACTATTCCTAGCAATGTGACAACTCTTGGCACAGCGGCTTTTTTTAGTTGTGAAAATCTTCAGAATGTTGTAATAGGTAATGGCGTAACAGCTATTAAAACGAGAGGGTACAGTATTCCTGAAAACTGGGGTATTGAAAATAACCGTATGGGTACGTTCGAAGGTTGTAAAAATCTTACTTCTGTAACATTAGGTTCTGGGCTTATTTCTATAGATACGGATACATTTGCCGGTACTCAGATTACTGAACTTACCGTTCCCGCTAAGGTGTCTGAGTTGATTGAAGGTGCCTTTGCTGGGGCAAAAAAACTTAAGGATATTTATTTTACCGGTAACTGGCCTGTAAAGACAGGTGGAAAATTATTCAATAATATTGCTGATGGTTATACTATTCACTATATCAAGAATAAGGTCGGTTACGACGACCTTACATACAATAAGGCTGAGTTTACTCCCATAACCGTTACATTCGACAACAACAATGATGATGTATTTGCTGTTATTACCGAAGAGCAGATTATGGCTCCTGTCGGCGGATATGTTATTGAGCCTATTATTCCTGCTGCATCTGGCTACCGTTTTGTAGGCTGGTATAAGGACAGTAAGTGCACAAATGCATGGAACTTCAAGACAGACAAGGTTACAAAGAATACAACTCTCTATGCAAAGTGGGATGACGTAACAAAGGTTAAGCCCGTACGTCCCGAAGAACTTGTTTCTGATGCCGTGACAGGTAAGACTATTGACCTTAAGTGGCAGGCTGTTGACGGTGCTACAAGCTACAATGTATATGTTGACGGCAAGAAGGTAAATGCAAAGCCCGTTACAGAAAATATGTATACCGTAACAGGTCTTAAGGCAGATACAACATATGAAATCGAAGTAACTGCAGTAAACAGCAAGGGCGAATCTCCCAAGAGCCTTATTCTTGCAAAGAGAACAAGTGAAGTTAAATTCTCCCTCGGTGATGTTGATGATGACGGCAAGATTACGGCAGCTGATGCACGTCTTGCACTTCGTATATCTGTAAATCTTGAAAAGCCCACTGAGGATCAGAAGATGGCAGCTGATATTGACGGAAACGGCAGTGTTACAGCAGCAGATGCAAGAATTATTCTCAGAATTTCCGTAAATCTTGAAAAGATTGAAAGCTATATAAAATAAAACCCTATAAACTGCAATAGAAAAACAGCCGCGGACTTTATGTCAGCGGCTGTTTTTTAGTTATTCAGAAGCAATAAGCATTATTATCGAAAAAGTCTTTATAAACCTTTACACATTCAAGCTCGGTCCATTTTTTTACCTTTACGGGAGATGAATCTATGTCATATATTCTTGCTCCCTTAAGCGACAGCAGAAATGGGGAATGGGTGGATATAACAAGCTGACAGCCGTGGTGTCTTACACAGTCTTCAAGAAAGTATTTAAGCTCAAGCTGATTTGCAGGCGACAGACTGTTTTCCGGTTCATCAAGGATATATAAGGCGTTATCGTGTATTGCATCAACAAAAAGAGATAATGCGCTTTCTCCGTTTGAGCGTTCTGTAATATTGCGCATAAGATGAGAACGTAAATACTGTGACTGACTGATATTTTTATTACGGGCATCTCTTACCTTTTTCCAGCGGTCATAGTCATCCATTCCGTGAAGCTGCGTATCGGTGTTGCCGCTTCTTATATCTATCCATTCATTTATTACCGATTCTCTTTTTGTATCAATTCCGCTGTTGATTTTTCTGATATCAAGCACTCGTTCAAAAACATCATCGCTTGTAATCACACGGCTGTCGGGTGAAACGGGCTCTTCAAGAGTGTATCTGCAGATATTAGTATAATCTTCAAAAAAATCACTTCTGTTACAGGGAGAATCTCTTTTTATGCCGAGTTTTTCGGCAATTACATTAAGTATTGTGCTTTTACCGCTGCCGTTATTTCCGCAGAAAATTGTAATATCTCCGAAGTCAAAGGTGTCGGGCAGCTGAATATCGGAAAATAATCCGAAGGGATATTTTGTATTATAGCAGGTGCGTGTGAACTTGCCTGTTTTCTGAGAAAGAATTGAAAACTCATCCTCTGCAGAGGGAAAATTGAAGGATTCAAGATAAATCATATTGTAGTCTCCTTTACGTGATATTCCGAAAACAATTATAAAATAATAAAAGTCCCTTTTTAGGGACTTGCTATGAGATATTATTAAACAGGCTGCACTGAGAAGACGGTACAACCTGTTTTTGTATCTGTTACGGAGAGTAGGGGATAAGGTTAAGGTAATCAGCACTTACCCAGCCTTCAACGGTATAGGTTGAGGTGTTATTTGAGAAGCCTTGATAACCGTAATATGCATATTGCACGTATGCCCAGCCGTTATAAATTCCGAGAACCGCAACATCTGTATTGTCGGCAAGCTGTGTCTGTAATGAATAGCCCTTGCCGGGGCCTGTACGGACATTAAGCACAGAACCGCCTACATCTACTCTGTAGAAGCTGCCTGAATAATAGTCAACCTGCCTGTTTCCGAACATCTGGTAGGGATCAATATATGCCGAGGAGTAATCTGATGAATAATTGCCCTGCTGAACATATACGGTTTCCTGTCCCGAGGAGCTTTGTGAAGAAGCGGGGGAATCGGGAATATAACCGTTTACGGGCTCACCTGAATCTACGCGGGTATATTTGCCGTTAGCGGGAGGGAATACTGCATGGGCACTCAGGAATTCTGTTTTTACACTTACGCTGTCGTCATTTCCGAAGAAGAATTCGGAATTGATTTCTTTTGACATAATATCATATGTAACCCAGGAGGAGCCGTCTTCATTTGTGGGGTACATGATTTCCGAAAGAGTTGCCGTATCCTGATAATATTTCCCTGAGAATCTTGCTCTTAAAATGTTGTTTGCCTGAGAAATTGTAAGGTCCATACTTCCGCCATCAGGGAAAGCCATATTATATACAGTACATAAATCGCTGAGCTCTTTATCGTTTTTAAGACTTACCATAGAGGTTGTCATTTTTGCGATTGCATTATAAAAGGAATTATTGATTTCCTCTACTATCTGTGTTTTTGCGTTGTGTGCGTTCGGATCTCCAATAACTCTCATTACCTTACAGGAGTATATTTTTCCGTCTGTATCCTTGATTTCTGCTGTTTTTCCCGTGTATTCATATGTGAGGGCATAGTCTGTAAATTTGGGGAAGGTTGAATCAACGGATATGAAAATAAATCTCTGACCGGTGGGGCATGGCTGCCAGTAATCGTCATACCCTCCTGTTTCGGAGCCTAAGTAAAAATTCTGCTTGTGTGTTGAATATTCCGTAAGCTCGGTGTTTACTGCATTAAGAACATCATCAAATTCTGAGGATGTCAGTTTTTTATATATATAAAAATCTCCGTTTGTGAGCATTGTCTGATACGGCATATAACCGAGTTCTTTTTTGATGTCATCGGTTTTTGATGCAATTTCCGAAAATTCAATGCTGAAATTGTTGAAATCATCGATTCTGACAGAAGAGGGATAAATATTATAGTAAAGAGATGTGTAAGTATCAAGCACCTGAGAAACAGCATTTATGTCAAGGGATGCTTTTGTTACGGCAAGAAAGAGAGAGCTTTTCCACTGCGCATAAAAATCATCCTCTGTGGTGTTCGATGTTATTTCCTTAAGCTCGTCCTTTTTGAATTCTTCCTTTGAATAATTGTCGCTGATCCACTGCTTTATTTCTTCAGATGTCATATTGCTTTCAGGCTCAGTGGAGATTGCATTGAAGAACAGTAAGACTGCAACAGCCGCAGCAAGAATTACAGCAACAACAGCTGCAATGATAATTATTGCTTTTTTTGAAACCGATTTTTTATTTTCCATACCTTAATCTCCTCTTTTTTTGTGTATGTCGGCTTGTATATTAAGCAGTTTACTATACAATCATTTTTGTGTCAACTCAAAGGGAATAATTTAATTTGTTGAAAAAAAATAAAATTTAATATATAATTAATGCGTAATATGAAAGACGGTGATGTTATGAATCTCAGAAAATTAACGGTTGTTTTTTCAGGAACTTTTTTTCTTGCATATTTTTTTAAATTCTGTATTGTCCGTGAATATGGTGCTAGTCATGAATATTACGTGGATATATGGAGTTTATATCTGAATATTGCGATGGTGTTTCTGGCTGTAATGATATCAATATATGTGATGCATATACTCGGATATCTTATTGCAGGACTGCTCAGCGGATATAAGCTTATTTCTATTGAGCTTTACCGTTTTGTAATCAGAAAAACAGACGGAAAATTTCATCTTGTTTACAAAAAAGGAAAAAAAGGTGTATATGTCAGAATGAGTCCTCCTGATTACAATGACGGACAGTTTTCTTTTGTTCTTTACAGGGTGGGTGCTGTTATCGGTTTTTCGGTAATTGCCTTTATTTCGGGAATTGTTGTAATTTATTTCTTGCTGATAGATCTTAATTTTGCTGCATTTTATACTGCCTGTGTTTGTTTACTGTTTGTATGTAATTTAATTTTATATCTTATGCCTGTATCCAAAGGCCTCCCTTCTGTTTTCACTGAAATCAGACAGCTGAAAAAGGACAAGTATGTGAGAAAATCTATGTGGATACTGAAAAAAGCATATACGGATCTGCATCAGGGTATAAGTCTTGCAGAGCAGCCTGAAGAAAGATTTTACGATATTGATGAAAAATATCTGTCAGATCGCATAGTATCTGAAATTTTATGGCTGAAAATGTACAGGTATCTTGAAACGGGAGATTTTGCAAATGCTGATAAAACAGCAGATATGCTTCTCAGTGAAAAATGTGGTCAGTGTACCGATGTGAAAAGATTTGTTGCGCTTGAAAAAATATTCATCTCTTTGGTTCTGGAGACATCTGCAGAATCAACAGAGACTCTGCTGACCCCAGATATTGAAAGGTTTATAAAAAAAAGAAAAGATAATATCAATGTGAAGCGTGTAAATTATGCTCTTGCACTTTTATACTGTAATGATCCCGAAATGGCTTCAGTTACAAAGACGGAGCTTGAAAAAGCCATAAGCAATCTTGACAGTAAGGCAGATATTATGACCGAAAAAGACCTTATGAAAGTTGTCGAATGTCGTTATATTCAGATGTTCGGAAAAATAAATGACTGACAAAACTAAAAAACACCCGGATTTACAAAAATGTAAATCCGGGTTGATTTTTTGAAGGAATCAGATAAAAACTGATTTATTCTTCGTCATCAAGCTCTGTGTAAGCTTCAAGAACAGTGCCGCATGCGGGACATTCAAATGTCTTGCCTTCTTCAAATGCTGATTCGTCAATAAAGATTGTCTCGTGACAGTTTGAACATTCAATTTCATATTCATACTCATCGTAATCCATATCGTCGCAGCCGTCACAGCCATCGCAATCACCGAAGCAGAAATCGTCATCGTCATCGTCGAATTCATCGAAGAGATCGCTTTCGTAAACAAATTCTTCAAGATTTTCAAGATCCTCGTCAATAGCATCAATCTGATCGCAGTTGTCAGCAACAGTGAGAGCTATATCTTCGAGAACATCAGCCATAGCAGCAAGAATTTTGCCTTCCTTGGTGGACTTATCTACATCAAGACCGTCCATAAGACCCTTGAGATATGCAACCTTTTCTGTAATAGTCATAGTGAAAACTCCTTAAGCTTATTTTGTAAAAAAGCGGCCGCAGATATGCAGCCGCTGATTTTGTTAATTATGCACGGCCGAGGTATTCACCTGTACGTGTATCAATCTGAATCATTTCACCTTCTTCAATGAAGAGGGGAACCTTAACCATAGCGCCTGTTTCAACAGTAGCGGGCTTGAGTGTGTTTGTAGCTGTGTCGCCCTTGAAACCGGGTTCTGTTTCTGTAACCTGAAGGTCAACAAAGTTGGGGGGTTCAACACCGAAAACCTTGCCCTTGTAAGAAAGAACACGGCAAACCATGTTTTCTTTAACAAACTTGAAGTTGTCATCAAGCTCGTTTGCACCTACGGGAATCATATCGTAGGTTTCGGGATCCATAAAGTAGTAAAGATCGCCGTCATTGTAAGAATATTCACATTCTTTTCTTTCAACGTAAGCAGTGGGGAACTTGTCTGTGGGGGAGAATGTCTTTTCAACAACGCTGCCCTGAATAACGTTTCTGATCTTTGTACGAACGAAAGCAGCACCCTTACCGGGCTTTACGTGCTGGAATTCAACAATCTGCCAAACTCCGCCTTCCATTTCAAATGTAACGCCGTTTCTGAAATCGCCGGCTGATACCATAAATATCAATCCTTTCTCGGTAATCAATGATTTATTACCTGTATATAATATATTATTTTTTCTCTTTTTGCAAGTACCTGAGTAAATATTTTCGGCCTGTTAATCAAAATACAGACAAAAAATGCTTATTAGCCCTATTTTATTCAATAATAATCAGTTCCTTGGGACAAGTAGTGAGATTTATACAGCCGTCTTCCGTAATAACTGCCATATCCTCGATTCTCACACCGAAGCATCCGGGAAGGTAAACTCCGGGCTCAACGGTAACCACATGGCCTGTTTTGAGAGTATGTGAAGATCTGGGTGAAAGATTGGGGGATTCATGAATTTCCACGCCAACACCGTGGCCGAGACCGTGACCGAAGTTTTTGCCGTAGCCTGCATCAACAATAATGTCACGGGCAATTTTATCTGCTTCAAAGCCTGTGATGCCGTTCTTAAGAGCATCAAGTGCTTTTGTCTGTGCTTCGAGTACGGTTGAGTAAACCTTTTTCATTTCTTCACTGACTTCGCCGATTGCAATGGTTCTTGTCATATCAGAGTGATAGCCGTCAACAACTGCACCGAAGTCAAGAGTAAGAAAATCACCCTTCTGAAGCACATAATCACCGGGTACACCGTGAGGCATAGATGATTTTGCACCTGCAACGGCAATTGTTTCAAATGAAATTGCTTCTGCACCGTGGGAAAGCATATAAAAATCAAGCTCAAGGGAAACTTCCTTTTCGGTCATGCCGGGCTTTATGAAGGTCAGCATATGGCTGAAAGCATCCTCTGCAATTTTCTGAGCAGCTTTGATTTTTTCGATTTCATCCCCGGTTTTTACGATTCTGATTTCTTCAATTGCTTTTGCCAGAGCATCTGTTGTATCAAATTCAAATCCGGGGAGCTTTTCTTTAAGTGTATCAAATTCTGCAAGGGTAAGCTTGTTATTTTCAACAGCAACCTTTTTTACGGAATTTTCCGTGAATATTTTTTCAAGCTTTTCATATAAATTAGAAGAATCAATTACGGATTCTTCACCTATGCATTTTGCTGCAGCCTCGGTATAACGGCTGTCGGTAAAAAACAACGCTGTGTTTCCGTAAACAAGAAGGGCACCGTCAGAAGAGGGAAAACCGGTAAAATATCTTCTGTTTTCTTCAGAAAAAATAAGTGCAGCATCTGCAAAGCTGCCAAGCTTAGAAGCCAGCTTGTCTGTGTTGAACATCATACTTTGTCACCTGAACCTTTATTTGTAAGATATATCTTTTCCAGCTTTCTGATTTTAAGAAAATGGAAAAGTGCGAGGATTTCTCTTGTTTTGTATTTTACTCTTACGGAAATCGCTCCGGCATTGTTTGCACCCTGCACATCCGTAAAAAGCTGATCTCCTATCATTACAAAGCCTGAAAGCTCGGTGCCCGTTACGGAAACAGCTTTTCTGAAGCAGTTTATGTCGGGCTTATTTGCATTTGCAATATAGGGAAGACCGTTCATTTTTTTTGAAATGAGCTTTGCTCTTACGGTATATGTATTTGTTAAAATAATGACGGGAATTCCCGCAGCCTGAATACTTTTAAGCCAATTGCTGACTCCCGGGAAAAGTGTCAGCGTGCTGTCATAAACAGTTGTGTTATCAAGATCAATTCCTACAGCCGTACCGCCCATGGCAAAAATGTCATCAGGGGTAATATCCGTGATTTTATCAAAAAAATAACGGGGCATAGAATTTGTATTAAGACCTGTATTTTTTTTCATTGCAATCCTCACAAAAAACAATGACGGACCCTGAAAAAGGCCCGCCTGTTTTACTGAAATTATTTGAACTTGCGCTTACGAGCAGCTTCTGATTTCTTCTTTCTCTTTACAGAGGGTTTCTCGTAATGCTCTCTTTTACGTACTTCCTGGATAACACCGTCACGAGAAGTCTGACGCTTAAATCTTCTGAGTGCGCTGTCAAGAGATTCGTTTTCTTTTACTTTTACCTGACTCATTATTTATTCCCTCCCTCCGCATTCTGCGTGGGTCATCTGCATTAATTCTTTGACATTATACAACAGTAGTAACAATGTGTCAATATGTTTTTTTGACCTTTTTTTATAAATTTTTATAATTTCTTGCATAAGGTGATTTTATGAGTTTTTTTTCAGCTGTATTTCTTGCCGTAGGTATTTCGCTGTTTGTTTTCGGCATGCTTCTTATCAAATATACGCTGAAAGAAAATTTCGGAGAAAAGATGAAATACATACTTTCTGGGTGTACAAAAAACCGTTTCAGTGCGGTTTTTACGGGGGCCTTTGTTACCTTTGCAATGCAGTCATCATCTGCCTCAAGTGTATTGACGGCGGCATTTGTTGACAACGGCTATCTGAGTACGGACAAGGCATTCTGGATTATTGTGGGGGCAAATGCAGGTACTGCCTTTACGGGACTTATTACCGCAACGGATATGACAAAAACCGCCCCTGCTTTATGCATAATAGGTGTGGCACTGCTGAGCTTTACCAAAAAGAAAAAAACAACTGCAGCGGGATTATTTCTGACCGGGTCGGGATTATTGTTTGTAGGTATGAAGTTTATGAGTGATGCGTCTGACGGGATAGGAGATTCTGCATTTTTTGCAGAAGTGCTTTCAGCATGCTCATCACCTGTTTCGGGAATACTTGCAGGAATGTTTTTTACCGCGCTTATTCAGTCTTCATCGGCTGTGACGGCACTTCTGCAGGTGCTTGCTGCAGACGGACTTGCCGGAATACGTCATACATACTACATTATTCTCGGCTCTAACATAGGTACATGTACTACCTGTGCCATTTCCTGTGCAGGGCTTTCACAGGGTGCAAAGACTGTTGCTTATATGCACATTATATATAATGCCGTGAGCAGTGTGCTTTTTCTTGTGATTGCTCTGTTTTTGCCTTTACCTGAATTTATTGAAGCCGTTTCCGGCGGAAATATAAAAACTGCTGTTGCGCTTATAAACATCATAGTAAACACGGCAACGGTTTTTCCTGCTTTGCTGGTACCCGTAAACAAATTGACAGTCAGATAGATTTTTAGTGTTTACTTTGTGTTCCCCTTGTGTTAAAATATAGAAAAATATCTGATAGGGGAATTGTTATGAAAAAGATTTTTTGCATAATTCTCAGCATTATCCTTGTTATCCCGTTTTCTGTTTTTGCATCGGCTTCGGGTAACGAAGAGGATGTAACCGTAAACGATGTTACAATAGAACAGGTTAAAACCGATACCCCCGTTATTGTTGTAAGAGGCATGAATTTTACGGGCGGTCTTCAGTTTGACAGAGATACAGATAATGCAAGAGCTGTTCAGCCCGAATTTGATGTTGCCGAGCTTTTTAATTATCTTACAAAGACATTTGCCGCAGTTGTAAGTGAATTCAGTATTGAAGCAGGTGTCAGTGTAATCTGTGAATATGTTACAAAGCTTTTCGGTTCATATCCCTGTGACGAAAACGGCAATTCACTTTATCCCAATATCACTGCAGCTTCATTCCCTGAAGCCTGTTCAAATTATCCCGGATATTTCTCACCCTCTGCCACAGATGAAATAAGCCTCGTTGCTTCACTTATGGCAAGATACGGTGGAGATATGGTATATTACTTTGATTATGACTGGCGTCTTGATCCTATGGACAATGCAGACCTTCTTGACAGCCTTGTAAAGACAGCCCTCAGTGATCATAACACCGATAAGGCTGACTTTATCTGCTGCAGTATGGGCGGCAGTATAATGGCTGCTTATATGGCAGAATACGGCTATGGCAGTATTGATACAATTGTTTCAAACACCTCCGTAATTTTCGGTACTGATGTTATTACCGATCTTTTCCAGGGAAATGTCTGCTTTGATGCAGAAGCTGTTGAAAGATATCTTGTTACAATGGTTCCCTCAATCGCAGGCTTTGTGAAGGTTCTTTCTTTTACGGGTGTTCTTGACGGTCTTTGCAGTTTTATAAACAGCTTTGCAAAGAAATATGAAGCAAAGATTTATGAAGAGACCCTTGTTCCCACATTCGCAACCCTGCCCGGCTTCTGGTCTATGTGTAAGGCTGATGAATATGCTGCATGCCGTGAATTTATTTTCGGCGGCAGAGAAGAACAGTATGAGGGACTTCTTGAAAGAATTGACAGCTTCCATTATAACGTAGCTGCAAAGAGAACAGAGCTTATTGACGGTGCAATTGCTTCGGGTGTAAAATTCTGTGTTGTTGCGGCTTACGGTTCACCTATGGTGCCTGCTTATGAAAGAGCAAAGTATCAGAGTGACGGAACTGTTGAAACCTCACCCATGTCAGGCGGTGCTCTTGTATCCGTAGTGGGCTACGAGCTTACCGAAGAACAGCTGGCTGTAGGTGACAGCAAGTATGTATCTGCAGATAAGTGTATAAATGCGTCAACCTGTGCATATAAAGATTATACATGGTTCTTAAAGGATGCAGGACATGTTATAGGCGGATACGGCTCAGACTGTGTGAACTTTATATTTGCATTGCTTGAAAGCGAGGAGCAGCCCACTGTAAATACATGGAGCAAATATCCTCAGTTTATGCAAAGCGGTGCAAATGAAACACTTATTCCCCTTGTATAAAAGAGATATTTACTATGAACAGAACAGTAGCATTACCCGATAAATGGTATTATCACAGCGGTAAAAAGCCCTGTAAAAGAGCAGGCGGATTTCTGAAAAAAAGTATCGGACTTCCTTATTCAGATAAAACTGCATACACTCTCAGCCGTAAATTCATATGTCCGAAACAGATTAACGATACGGTTACGGTATTCTTTGAGTGTGATGACAGCATAAAGGTTTTTGCTTCAGGAAAGCCTCTTGTACCTTTTAAGGATGAATATGACCGCACAGTTTATGATGTAACTCCTGCACTTAAAAAGGGCAGTACTGTTATAAGCGCCGTATCTGACGGCGGCAGTATTGATGCATTTTATTTCAGGGTGCAGAGAAAAGAATAAAAATTGAAAATCTGTCAAAACTTTCTGTAAACATTATTTTTTGGTAAAACCCTGTTTTGCCGAAAACGGAGGATTTGTCGATGACACTCAGAATGTTATTCGGAAAGTATGACAGAAAATTAAGAAAATATTGCAAAGAACAGATAAAGCGAGGAGAGACGGATTCCTCTGCTTTATGGATGTGTGATAATTATCACACCTGTTCCGCTTCATTGAAAGCGGCAAAAGGTTATCTTTCACGAAAAAGTGAAAAGGAGCTTTTGCCGCTTTTTTTGTCGTGCCGAGAACTGGCTTCTTCGGACGGCGAAATTACCGAAAGCCGTATAATTAAAAAGTTTTCGGGAAAAAAGCTTACGGTTATCGAATGCGATGCATTGAAAATTTTTATGGCAGCGGCATTTGCGGTATGCGCTTATGAAAAAGCCGTTGAAGAAAAGGATACATCAGGATGCATAAAAAACCTTATAAGGCTGAGGAATATTAATTTCCCGGATGTTTTCTTTTATGTCAGCGGTATTGAAAAATATCTTTATGATGATCCGTCGGGGATGTATGAAAAATGCAATGAAAAAACAAAGCAGCTTTACAGAAAGGCTGTCAGAAAAGGTGCAAAAAAAGAAAAAACCGACGAGATAAGCTTTATAAAGAAAAAGCTTATTGATGCAAAAAACGGCGAAAATAATCATATCGGTTTTTATCTTGATGTAATCCCGGATAAAAAGAAGCAGGGAACAGCAGTGATAATTACAGAGTGGCTGACGGCTGCCGTACTTTCTTTTTTGTTTTCTTTTGTGTTTACGGACAATTATTTTGTTTTTCCTCTGAGTATTTTTCTGTTTTATGCTCTGATAAGACCTGTCAGTGATATGCTGTGCTCAAAATTGTTTCCGCCTTTTGAACTGCTGTCTCTTGATGAAGAAAATATAAAGTCTGCCGATACCCTGATTGCGGTATCCTGTGTAATGCCGTCTCCTGATGAGACAGATAAGCTTTTTGTACATCTTTCTGATCTGTATTCGGCAAATTCGGCAGATAATGTAAAGGTAATGCTTCTTGCTGATCTGAAAAGCAGCAGCGTACCTGAGGACCCGTCGGATAAATCAGGTATACGGGCACTCAAAAGACTTATTGACTCACTCAATGAAAAGCATGGAGGCGGCTTCCTTGTTGCTGTAAGGGACAGAGTATATTCGCCTACGGAGAATCTTTATACGGGATATGAAAGAAAAAGAGGGGCAATTATCACTCTTGCAAGATATCTTAAAGATAAGAATGATAACGGATTTTCTGTTGTGTACGGGGATTCAAAGGGTCTCGGAAAAACGGAATATATTCTCGCACTTGATTCGGACACAAGGATTTGCTTTGAGGCTGTTTCAAAGCTTGTTGCTGCTGCAAGACACCCTCTTAATATTCCCGTTATTGATGAAGTGCAAAGCCGTGTTGTGTCCGGCTACGGTATCATAAATCCGCTTACGGAAACATCTGTTGAATCCTCTGATAAAACCGTTTTTTCAGGGATTTTCACTTCGGGCGGAACATCTTCATATGCGGGTGCGGTTAATGAAAGATACTCTGATATGTTTTCTGAGGGTATATTTACCGGTAAGGGGCTTATAAATGTTGATGCATTTGTGAAAACAATATCGGATAAGTTTGATAACGACAGAATATTAAGCCACGATATTCTTGAAGGAAATGTTATGAGAACTGCTTTTTATTCCGAATGCCGCTTTGCCGATTCTTTTCCCGGGGCTGCACGAAGCTTTTTTGCACGGCAGCATCGGTGGATAAGAGGCGATGTTCAGAATCTCAGATATATGGTTACTGCGCTCGGAAAAAAATCAGATTCTCCCGAAATGTCCGTGCTCGGAAAGTATCAGTTGTTTGATAATTTCAGAAGAGCATTTACTCCTGTTATTGCTGCAGCTTTTTTTATCTTATCGGCATTTTGTGACGGATATTATGATATGCTTTATTTTATGGCTTTGTCTGTTCTGAGTGCTGCAGCTTCTGAGATTACGGCAATAATTGTCTCTATGATAAAGGACGGCCCCGATGTGTTGCGCACCTTATATTTTTCAGCAGATGCGGCTTGCGTGTATAAGAATTTTCTGCGTATGAGTGTGAATATCGCATCAATTCCCGAAAATGCATATGTGTGCGCAGATGCGATTATCAGGGCATTGTACCGTTGGCTTGTTTCTAAAAAGAAGCTGCTTCAGTGGACTGAGGCATCAGTGGCGGAAAAAAGCAGGAAGAAGAATATTGTACAAAGTGTCGTATTCCCCTTTTTATATGCACTTGCGGTATGCTTTTTCGGTATTTCGGTTCACAGGTTTTTTGCGGTGGCATTTCTGTTGTTTATACCGTTTTCGCTTTCAGACGGCGTTAAAAAAACAGGAAGATTTGAAAAACCTCTGTCGGGAAACGAAAAACGCATACTGGATTCTTTTGCTGCTGCCGCCTGGAATTTTTTTGAAGAGAATATGTCTTCCCTTGAAAACTGGCTGCCTCCCGATAATATTCAGGAAACCCCCGTGCCTAAAAAGGCAAAAAGAACTTCACCTACCAATATCGGATTATATCTGGTATCATGTCTTGCCGCAGCTGATCTGTTTCTTATTACTGCCGATGAAATGTTCAGACGTATAGACAATACTCTCGGTACAATAGAAAAAATGCCGAAATATAAGGGGCTTCTGTACAATTGGTATGATACGGTCCGCCTTACTCCTCTGAGACCTTCGTATGTTTCAACTGTGGACTGCGGCAATTATCTTGTTTGTCTTACGGCACTGAAGGAGGGTCTTAAGGAGTATGCGAAAATAGACGGAAGATTTTTTAATCTTGCTGAACGAATTGAGAGAATTCTTGAAAGCAGTGACCTGACAATCCTTTATGACAAAAACCGGAAGCTTTTCAGAATAGGAATAGACTGTGAAAGCGGAAAATTGTCAGAATCATTTTATGATCTGTATATGAGCGAAGCAAGAATGACTTCGTATTATGAGTGCGCAAGAAGACATGTCTCTTCGGAACATTGGGCAGCTCTCGGCAGAACCCTGAAAAGAAGCGGTGCTTATGTAGGTGTATCATCATGGACAGGAACGCTTTTTGAATACTTTATGCCTGTCCTTTTTATGCCCGTGGTTTACGGTACCTTTCAGTATGAGGCACTGAAGGTATGTCTGTATATGCAGAAAAAATATGCTGCAAAAAAAGGAATCCCGTACGGTATATCCGAAAGCTGTTTTTTTTCTCTTGATCCGTCAATGAATTACAGGTATAAGGCGCACGGACTGAGATCGCTTTCGCTTAAAAGAGAAACCGATGAGGAGGATGTTATATCCCCCTACAGTGTTTTTCTGACCCTGCCGTTTGACAGAAAAAGTGCTATGAAGAATCTTTCGGAATTGTCGGCACTTCATATGGAGGGACGATGCGGTTTTTATGAGGCTGCGGATTTTACGAAAAGCAGGACTGAGGGTGAGGATTATGCTGTTGTAAGAGCTTATATGTCACATCATGTGGGAATGAGCATTATTGCAATATGCAATGTTCTTAAGGATAATATTTTTGTAAAGCGTTTTATGTCAGACGGTCATATGAATTCGGCAAAAATACTCCTTGAAGAAAAATTACCGGTCCATCCGCCTGTTTTACGGGGACTTGATTATCCTGTGATAAAAAAGTCTGATAAAAAATATTCTGTCAGCAGAAACGTCAATATATCCGACAACAATACGGCTGCTTATTCCAACGGTGAACTGACACTTTTATGCGATAAGTACGGGAACAACAGACTGATTTTTGCAGGCAGTGAAATATATAAGTATTCTGATATCAGCCGTGGTATAAGTGTCGGCTACCGTGAAGCGGAAGATGAAAATATCACAGCTCTTTTTCCCTTATACAGAGAAAATATAGTTCTGAAGCCATACGGAATGAAGGCTGTCAGGAATAATAATGAGCTTAAGGTGACATCTGCTCTTATGGTTCATCCTTCGGGAAATTCGCTTCTTGTACCCGTAAAAGCGGAGAATGAAAGCAATGAAGAGAAAAAGGTAAAGCTTTTCTATTTCTTTGAACCATATCTTATGAAGACTTATGATAAGAACAGACATCCTGCTTATTCGGATATGTTTACTGCTGCATATCGGGATAATAAAAACCGCGCCTGCTTTTTTTTGAGAACAAACGATGACAGCTCCCCTGTGATAGCGGCAGGCTTCTGTAATAAGGAAAACGCTGTTTTCTGTTCGGACAGAGAAAAGGTGATAAGCCGCAGGAAGGATGCAGCAGGTGTATTCGGAATGAATTACAATGAAGATGTCGATGGTATAAGGGGCATTAATCCCGTATGTGCCGTCAGTACGGAAATTATTCTGAAGGCAGGTGAGAGCCGTGAATGTGTGTTCGTTATCAGCATGGGTATCGGCAGGGAGAATGCCCTTAATAATCTGTATGCGGTAAGAAAAAATATGCTGCCGTCACTTACTTCGGGTGCTGCGGCTCCGTTTATGCGTGACGGAACCGTTTATAATTTTGCCTGTAATTTTTTATCTGCGGTTTTTTTTGACGGTGCCTTGCCGGAAGCAGTTGATTCTGCACGGAATTCCCTTTCTTCATCGGTAACGGCTTTATGGAAATGCGGAATTTCGGGGGATATCCCCGTGTTTACCGTTTTTTCAGATGAATACTGTCCGGAGGAGCTGCTGAGGTCTTTTGTGAGATTTCATAAAAGACTTGCAAAGTGTTCACTGCTATGTGATGCAGTGTTTGTTTTAAAGGGCAGCAGAGACTACGGTGATACCTGCTCAGCTCATCTTATGAATGTTATAAAAGAAGA
Source organism: Acutalibacteraceae bacterium (assembly GCA_045588855.1). Taxonomy (GTDB): domain Bacteria; phylum Bacillota; class Clostridia; order Oscillospirales; family Acutalibacteraceae; genus RUG806. The sequence goes on along the minus strand of JAZNEX010000043.1, from coordinate 43,524 downwards.
GGGAAGGCAGGATTGCATAGGACTTCACGGCGGTATTCATATTATTTACAGGAATGATATTGACAAGGATTCATTTGATGCAATTGTTGCATTTTCCGGTGCTGTTTATCCGGACAACGGTTTTGTTTCCGAGCCTGAAAAACAGTTTGTACCTGTTCTGACACAGACAAAAAGAGCGTCTGACATTGAAAACGGGTTTTATGAGGGCGGATATCTGATAAACAGTCATCCTCTTATTCCGTGGAGTCATACTCTGGCAAACAGTACCTTCGGCACTCTTCTTACAGACCGTTCGTTAGGCTTTACCTGGGCAAAGAATGCTTCTCTTAACAGGCTTACTCCGTGGTCAAATAATACTGCCGCTGATCTTAATGGGGAACGGCTTTTTCTGAAAAAGGATGACAGAATTTATGATCTTACGGATAATGCTACAGTTATGTTCAAAGATAATGAGGCTATGTACGGATGCTTTGCAGATGATATTTTTGTGACAGTCAGGGTTTTTGTACCCGGTAAGGGAATGAAAAAGTTTATTGATGTTTCTCTTGAAAATACAGGTAATATAAATTATGAGATTCAGATGTTTTATTGTGTTCATCCTGTTATGGGTGAAAATAACACCGACGGAAAATTTGTAAAAATCCGCAAAGGAAATAATACGGTTATTATGACAAATCCGCTTAATGATGATTTTAAGGGGGTAGTTGTTGCAGGGTCTTTCGGAGAGAATTCAACAGGCTGTGATAATATGAAGGAGTTTTTTGCAGAGGATAAAAAATGCGCGGGAATATTGCAGAAATTTGTGATTGATAAAAAACAAAAAAAGAAAATTCTGTTTTTTCTGCAGTTCACGGACAACTTATTATCTGCTGAAAAGCTGTTGACGGGAGTATTTCCTTTGCCTGAAAAAGAATATGTTTCTTTCAATACCGATTATCCTATGTTTAATGAACTTGCAGACAGTCTTTTGTATCATCAGGTAAAGGATACGAGAATTAATGCAAGGTGCGGATTCTATCAGAATTCGGGGGCATTCGGGTACAGGGATCAGCTACAGGATGCACTGGCGCTTACGGGCAGGGATAACCGTAAGGTAAGACAGCTGATTTACAGGGCATGCTCGGCTCAGTTTTATGAGGGGGATGTATTGCACTGGTTTCATACGATATACCGTAAGGGCTTGATATACAAGGGTGTTCGCACACGCTGCAGTGATGATATGCTGTGGCTTGTATATGCGGTTGCAAGATATGTGAGTGCTACGGGGGACATTGATATTCTTAATAAAAAAATCCCCTTTGTTACAGGAGATGTTCTGTCGGAAAATCAGTCGGAGGCTTATGGTGAGTACAGACTTTCCAAGAAAAAAGAAAGTGTGTTTTTTCATTGTCTCGGAGCGCTTAATCGTTCTTTTACAAAGGGGGCACATTCGTTGCCGCTTATGGGTAACGGGGATTGGAATGATTCATTTTCTGAGGTTGGCATAAACGGTCAGGGAGAGAGTGTGTGGCTTGCAATGTTTATTAGGCTTGTGAATTTGGAATTTGCAAAAATTTGCGAAATCATAAATAAACCTGAACTTGCCGATTATCTTAAGGGGGTTGCATCGGATTATACGGATGCCGTCGAAAAATATGCTTGGAACGGAAAATGGTATCTGAGAGGCTTTTTTGATGACGGAACACCTTTGGGGGAGGAGGGTAATGACAGCTGTGAGATTGATATTCTTACCCAGAGCTTCAGTGTTCTCAGCGGTATGCCGTCAGAGGAGAGAAGAAAACTGGCGCTGAAGCAGGCATATGACAGGCTTTTTGACGAAGAAAACGGAATAATCAGGCTGTTTTCTCCGCCGTTCAATAAAAGCAGCAAAAGAGCAGGCTATGTCAATGACTATCCCGAAGGCATGCGCGAAAACGGAGGGCAGTATACTCACGCTGCAGTATGGTTTGCAACCGCGCTTTTCAGAGAAGGTATGAGGGAAGAAGGCAGAAAGGTTCTTGAAGCCTTGCTGCCGAATCTGAAGTATGAGCAGGGGAAAGGGGCGATTTATAAAACCGAGCCGTATGCACTGTGCGGAGATGTGTATTCGGCTGCAGGGCATGAGGGCAGAGGCGGTTGGAGCCTTTATACGGGCTCTGCAGGATGGCTGCTGCAACTGGCTGATGAGCTGAATAAATGAGCGAGGGAGGGATTGAATATTCCTCCCTTTTTCCGGCAAAGAGTTTTTTCGGTTAAAGTCGGCAAACCGCCATCTGTGCCGATGATGAAAATTGAAGAAAAAATAATATTTTTATGTTGCTTTTTATTTTGCGTTGTGATAGTATAAATTAAATTATTATTGAATCGAGGAATAATTATGCCCGAAAACAGATATACGCCGTGTATCATCCTGCCGGGTATTGGTCAGTCCAAGGTGGAAATGGTCGATAAAAACGGCAGCAAAATCAAAATGGCGTGGCCCATAGATGTTGACGGTGAAGAAGCTTTAGGACAGCTTAAGGGTCCCCTTATGAAAATGATGCTCTTCAGAAAAGATGCGGGGTTTTCCGATAAGGTAGCTTCGGTCGTCAGAGATATTGTCGATCCCATAGCATCCCTTCCCGACGGCAGTATGAGAAACAGCCTCAGAGTTGTTGAATATCCCTACAGCCTTGCAGAATGCACTCCCGATGAGCGCAGATACATATACAAGATGGTTCCTCTGCAGATGCTCAGTGAAAAAATCGGTGAGGAGAATCTTTACTTCTTCTCATACAATTCCTTCGGTGATACTTACGAAACCGCTGCACACCTGAGTGAATTTATCGATATGGTCAAGGCAAAAACAGGCTCGGATAAGGTAAACCTTGTTCCCGTAAGTCTTGGCGGTGCACTTTCTACTGCATATTTCCAGCTTTATGCTCACAAAAAGGACGTAAAGCGTGTTATGTATTTTGTTGCTGCACTTGGCGGCAGTCATCTTATTGCCGACATCATGGAAAAGGCGGTAAAGGCAGAAAACGGTATTGCAATGATAGAGATGCTTGCCGATGCAAAAACTGCGGAATCCCTCGGCGGACTTCTTAAGATGATGCCTGCGGGAGTTTTTGAAGCAACGGTTGACAAAGCGCTTGATGCTCTTAACGGAGAGGTGCTTTCAAATTCACTTTCAATGTGGGGAATCATTCCCACTGACAGATATAAGAAGCTTTCGGAAATATATCTTTCCGACAAGGCACATGCAACACTTAAAGAAAAAGCTGACCGTTTCTATGAATACCGCCTTCGTTTCCCTGAGGTCGTAAGGGAGCTTGAAGCAGAGGGTGTTGAGTTCTTTGCTGTATGCGGTTACGGACTTCAGCTTATGGCACTTGCAAATTCGGATAAAATGTCATCTGACGGTATTATACATATTTCTTCCACAACAATGGGTGCTCTCAGTGCACCTCTCGGTGAAATTCTTACTGAATTCCCCGAAGAAGGAAGAGTTTGCAAAGACAGCTCGCATTGCCATCTGTCCCCTGATAAGACGGTGGATGCTGCATACGGACTGTGGCCGGAAAGAACCTGGTATTTTGCTTCTCAGGGACACGATGCAACAGCCTATAACGACAAAGCGCTCGGCATTGCGGCACGTGTTCTTTCTGATGACAACTTTACAGATATATATTCCGATGCTGACTTCCCTCAGTTCGGAGTTGCACAGGATAACAGAAAATAAGGAGAGAGAAAAATGGCATTCAAGAGAAAAAAGTATTCTCCCGAGCCCTTCGGTGTCGGTGAAGCTGCTGCGGTTGAAGAAGATATGTCAGAGTATGAGGACGAGTATACTGAAGAATACACTGAGGAATATACAGAAGAGTATGCCGAAGAGTATTACGAAGAGCCCGTTCAGAGACCTGCACCTGCTGCAGTACCCAGAGATGAATTTGCTTTCAAGGTAAGAAATCTTACAAAGGATTATGACGGAAATATTGTTCTTAACAACATTTCTTTCGATATTCCTGCAGGTAAGATAGTAGGTCTTTTAGGCCCCAACGGATGCGGCAAGACCACACTTATGAAGATTCTTGTCGGTCTTATCCATGACTATTCGGGTATGATCAAGGTAGGCGGAAGACCCGTAGGTATCGGTTCAAAGGCACATGTTGCATATCTTCCCGATAACACTTTCTTCCCTGACAGATTCCGTACAATAGACTGTATCAATTATTACGGTGACTTCTTCAAGGATTTTGACAAGGTAAAGGCAGTTGAATTTGCTGCCCGCTTCGGTCTCGATCTCAATCAGAGAGTAAAGACTATGTCAAAGGGTATGAAGGAAAAGCTTCAGCTTCTTGTTGTTATGTCAAGAAGTGCGGACATCTATGTTCTTGACGAGCCTCTCGGCGGTGTTGACCCTGCTGCAAGAAGTGTTATTCTTGACATCATTATGAACAACTACAAAGAAAACGCTACGGTTATTCTTTCAACTCATCTTGTTAATGACCTTGAGCACAGCTTTGACCACATTCTTATGTTAGGACACGGCTCGATTCTTGTTAACACAGGTATTGAAACATTACGTGCTACAGGCAAGACTGTAGAAGAAATATTCAAGGAGGTTATCGGCGATGCTTGGGAAGTTGACTAAAAACACATTCAAGGCAAATATGCACTCTGTTTCAAGCGTGTATGTTGCCATGGCTGTTATAGGCGTTATAATGGCCGTTCTTCTCCTTGTTGACTGGACACAGTGGGGAGATACAGGCATAGGTCTCGGTCTTGTTATCAAGATTCTTGCTTCAATTGCACTCTGCCTTACTGCAGGAATAGGTATGATAATGACAATTACGGGAATTGTTTCCGAATATCAGAGAAATATGTTCGGTAATGAAGGACATCTTACAATGACCTTGCCCGTAAAGAGCAGCACGCTTCTGCTTTCAAAGTGGATTGCAGGTTCATTCTGGGTGCTTCTCAATTACCTTATTCTCTGTGTATGTGCATTCGGCTCACTTATCTATATCATCAATCATTCCGTAAACATTGTGCAAGGTAATGAAATGTATTATTCGGTTTATGAGCTTGTTATACAGATGGTTGAAGAGCTCTGCCGTTCGGCAGGTATTGCAACTCCTTCAATGTCAGTGCTTCTGAGCCTTTGCTCACTTTATGCATTTGACGGTGCTGTAAGAGCCTGTGTGTTTGTACTTATGATATTCTTTGCAATAACAATATCAAACTGCCGTCCCTTCCATAAGGCAGGTAAATTCGGTAAGCTTATTTATTTCTTTGCTGTTTTCTTCGGTGTTACAACCTTCTCAAGCATGGTAACAAAGCTTATCAAGATATATTTCATTATTTCCGAAACTGCTTATACCATTACCCTCTCAGAGGCTGAGGTTGCTGCAGCATGGGATCTCGGCTTTGCTGCTTATTCAATAACAAACCTTTATTGCACAGCTATGGCAGCCGTATTTATTTTTGTTGTTACAACAATTCTTATTGACAGAAAGGTCAATGTAAGCTGATAAGCTTATAAGACAGATTTCAGCAGAAAAGCAGGTGAAAATGTGGATTTTAGGATTATAGATATTACAAAGGACCTTGTGAAAACTCCGCCTTATCCCGGAGATCCTGTTCCTGAATTGTCGGTTTTTTCTTCCGTTGCAAACGGTGACAGCTGTAATATGGCAAGACTTACATCCACGCTGCACTGCGGTACACATGCTGATGCGCCTCTTCATTTTATCCCCGGCGGTAAGACGATAAACGCTGTACCCGTTGACAGATTTGTCGGTGAATGCCGTGTTATCGAGGTCGATACCGAAAGGATAACAGGGGATTATGTTGACAAGCATTTTCCGAAGGGATGTAAGAGGATTCTTATTAAAAGCGGCGGGAAGGCATATTTTGATAAAACAGGTGCAGAGGAGCTTGCTTATTACGGTTATATTCTTGTCGGTACCGATTCTATGTCCGTAGGCAGTGCCGCAGATCAGGTCGGACCTCATAAGGCAATCCTCGGAGAGAATATTGCGGTGCTTGAAAATCTTAATCTTTCAGATGTAAAGCCCGGTAAATATTTTCTTATAGCACCTCCGATAAAAATCAGCGGTGTGGAGGCGGCTCCCGTAAGAGCATTGCTGCTTGACGGATATGTGTTCTGGAGTAATTAATATGTTTTTACAAATTCTTGTAAAAATAAATCAAGCCTTTGTGTATTTTAATGATTGATAAATTTTTAACATTATTGTAAAATACAAAGGACAAAAAAAGTTTTTAATTTTTATATTTCAATATAAAGGAGTATGTTTATGAGCGCACTTAACAAAAAGACAGTTGAAGATATCGCTGTTAAAGGCAAAAGAGTTCTTGTACGTTGCGACTTCAACGTAAAAATGGAAAACGGTGTTATCACCAGTGACAAGAGAATCGTAGCTTCTCTTCCCACAATCAAGTATCTTCTTGACAACGGTGCAAAGGTTATTCTTTGCTCACACCTCGGTCGTCCCAAGGGTGAATTCAACCCCGAATTTTCTATGGCTCCCGTAGCTGCACGTCTTTCAGAGCTTCTCGGCTTTGAAGTAAAGCTTGCTGCTGACGTTGTAGGCGAAAGTGCACAGGCACTTGCTGCTGAAGTTAAAGAAGGCGAAGCTGTTCTTCTTGAAAACGTTCGTTTCGAAAAGGGCGAAACAAAGAATGATGAAGAGCTTTCAAAGAAATTTGCTGCTCTTGCAGATATCTTCGTAAACGATGCTTTCGGTTCTGCTCACAGAGCTCACTCATCAACAGCAGGTGTTGCTGATTATCTTCCTTCTGCAGTAGGTTACCTTATCCAGAAAGAAATTCAGTTCATCGGCGGTGCTCTTGAAAATCCCCAGAGACCTCTCGTTGCTATCCTCGGCGGTGCAAAGGTTTCTGATAAGATCGGTGTTATCGAAAATCTTATTGACAAGTGCGACACACTTATCATCGGCGGCGGTATGGCATATACATTTATGCGCGCTCTCGGTCACAGCGTAGGTACATCTATCTGTGAAGAAGATAAGGTTGAGCTTGCTAAGAGCCTTATGGCTAAGGCTGAAGAAAAGGGCGTTAAGTTCCTTATTCCTCAGGATAACCGCGTAGGCAAGGAATATGCTCCCGATACAGAAAATATGCTTGTTAATTCCGATGAAATTCCCGACGGCTGGATGGGTCTTGATATCGGTCCTGCAACAGAAAAGCTTTTTGCTGATGCTGTTAAGGATGCAGGCACAGTTATCTGGAACGGACCTATGGGTGTTTCTGAATGGGAAGCATTTGCATCAGGTACAATTGCTGTTGCCAAGGCTGTTGCTGAATCAGGTTCAATTTCAATCATCGGCGGCGGTGACTCTGCTGCAGCTGTTAAGAAGCTCGGCTTCTCAGAAAAGATGAGCCACATCTCCACAGGCGGCGGCGCATCTCTTGAATACCTTGAGGGCAAGGTTCTTCCCGGTATTGCTTGCATTGACGAAAAATAATTATTGACTACTACGGTTTACCGACAAATTTGCTTGTCGGTAAGCCTGTTTTTTGGAGGATAAGATTATGAAAAAAGAACTCAGAAAAGCAGTTATCGCAGGTAACTGGAAAATGAACAAGACTCCCGCAGAAGCAAAGGCACTTATCGAAGAAATGAAGCCCCTCGTAGCAGGCGCAGATTGCGAAGTTGTGCTTTGTGTTCCTTTTGTTGACATCCCCGCTGCTATTGAAGCAGCTAAGGGCTCAAATATCAAAATCGGTGCTGAAAACGTACATTTCAAGGCTTCAGGCGCATATACAGGTGAAATCTCTGCTGATATGCTCAAGGAGCTCGGTGTTGAATATGTAGTTATCGGTCACAGCGAAAGAAGACAGTATTTCGGTGAAACAGATCAGACTGTCAACCTTCGTACACTTGCTGCTCTCGGTGCAGGTCTCAAGCCCATCGTTTGTGTCGGTGAAACTCTTGAACAGAGAGAGCTCGGTTATACAGAAACTCTCCTTAAGTTCCAGACAAAGATGGCTCTTACAAATGTAACAGCTGATCAGCTTAAGGATGTTATTATTGCATATGAACCCGTATGGGCAATCGGTACAGGCGTTACAGCAACTGATGATCAGGCTGATGAAGGCAACGGCTTTTGCAGAGCTGCTATTGCTGAAGCATACGGTGCAGATGTTGCAGAAACAGTTACAATTCAGTACGGCGGTTCAATGAATCCCAAGAATGCTGATGCACTTGTAGCAAAAGTAAATGTTGACGGCGGTCTTATCGGTGGCGCATCTCTCAAGGCAGAGGATTTCTCCGTAATTGTTAAAGCTGCTTCCAAATAATTTGTAATCAGAATAAATATTTCCGGAGGGACGTGTAAATGCGTCCCCCAAATTTTGTAAGAGGTACATATAATGAAAAAACCTGTTGTTTTATGTATTATGGACGGCTTCGGTATCAGAAACTGTGACGAAGGCAACGCCATAAAATTTGCAAAAACTCCCAATCTTGATAAATTCTTTGCTGAAAATCCCTTTACCACAATCGGTGCATCGGGACTTGATGTAGGTCTTCCCGACGGACAGATGGGCAACAGTGAGGTTGGTCATACAAACATCGGCGCAGGCCGTGTTGTTTATCAGATGCTTGTTAAGATTTCAAAGTCCATCAAGGACGGAGATTTTTTCAATATCCCCGCACTTATTTCGGCTATGGAATCCTGTAAAGAAAAGGGCACTGCTCTTCATCTTATGGGTCTTCTTTCTGACGGTGGTGTTCACAGCCACATTGAACACCTTTTCGGTCTTCTTGAAATGGCTAAGAATTACGGCCTTACAAAGGTTTATGTTCACTGTATTATGGACGGCAGAGACGTTTCCGTAACTTCAGGTAAAGGCTTTGTAGCTGATGTTGAAGCAAAATGCAAGGAACTCGGTGTAGGTGAAATTGCTACAATCACAGGCAGATATTTTGCTATGGACCGTGACTTTGCATGGGACAGAGTTGAAAAGGCTTATGCTGCTTTTGTTTACGGTGAAGGTCTTGAAGACAGTGATGCAGTAGGCTCAATGCAGAAGTCTTATGATAAGGAAGTAACAGATGAATTTATTGTTCCTACCGTTGTTAACAAAGAAGGCACAATCAAGGCTGATGACAGCGTTGTATTCTTCAACTTCCGTCCCGACAGAGCGCGTCAGATTGTCCGTACTTTTGTTGATGAAGCATTTGACGGCTTTGAAAGAAAGAACGGCTTCTTCCCCCTTAACTTTGTATGTATGACTCAGTACGATGAAACAATGCCCAATGTATCCGTAGCTTTCCCTCCCGAAGAGCTTACAAAGACCTTCGGTGAATATCTTCAGGATTGCGGCAAGACACAGCTTCGCATTGCGGAAACACAGAAGTATGCTCACGTAACATTCTTCTTTAACGGAGGCGAAGAAAAGACATTCAACGGTGAAGACAGAATTCTTATTCAGTCTCCTGATGTTCCCACATTTGACCTTCAGCCCGAAATGAGCGCATATCCCGTAAGAGATGCTGTTTGCGAAAAGATCAGAAGCGGTGAATATGATGCAGTAATCCTTAACTTTGCAAACTGTGATATGGTAGGCCATACAGGTGTATGGGAAGCTGCAGTCAAGGCTGTTGAAGCAGTTGACGAGTGTGTAGGTGACGTAGTGAAGGCTACTCTTGATATGGGTGGTGTATGCTTTATTACTGCAGACCACGGCAATGCCGACAGAATGGTAGGCGAAGACGGTAACCCCTTTACTCCCCACACAACCAATCCCGTTCCCTTCTGCGTAGTAGGATATCCCTGCGAGCTTAAGGAAGGCGGCAGACTTGCAGATATCTGCCCCACAATGCTTAAAGTAATGGGACTCACTCAGCCCAAAGAAATGACCGGCGAATGTCTCATTAAATAAAACCAACCAAGGACGTACCGAAATGTGCGTCCTAATTTGTTGTAATAAGAAATTAGTGAAAAAATTTACAGCAACAAAAATTTACCACGGGTGCGGGAGCACCGATTGAAGCTTTGGTTGAACTTTCTCGAAAGTTCACGGAGTCAAGAGGCAGAGCCTCTTGGCGCACTCCGCAGAGTGCGATATTCCTTATGCTTTTATTAGCGCAGGAAAGTTTTTAAGAAAACCCTCGCCGGGGGTTTTCTTAAGTGCGAAGCACAATAAGAAAATTATAATCAACAAAATATTGAGAGAAGGAAAAGAAAATGGCAGAAGAATCAAAGAAAGAATTTGCATTGGAAAATGTAATAGTATCAGCAGTTCAGATTCCCGGAGTAAAGGTTGACAGAAAAAAGCTTCTGGCTGATGTTTTTTCATCAGATGAATATCCGATTCAAGATATTCTGGATTTTGGACCGATACAAGCCGGAGTACCTCAGGAAAAATTAAAAAAGATAGCAGATAAATTAATCATTAAACGAACAAGCCAATCATCACTTGCTTCTTTTGCAGCAGGGATTCCCGGTGGACTCGCTATGGCGGCAACTGTTCCGGCTGATATGTTGCAGTTTTTCGGAATGGCATTAAGACTTGCTCAAGAATTATCTTATTTGTATGGTGCAGATGATTTATGGAAAGACGGACAGATTGATGATGAGAAGGTACAGAGTCATTTGTTATTGTATTGTGGCGTTATGTTTGGTGTTTCCGGAGCTGTTTCAGGTGTCAGAGTGCTTTCAACTCAAATTGCAAAAACTACATTGAAGAAATTACCACAGAAGGCTTTGACAAAAACTTTCTGGTATCCGATGATTCAAAAAATCGGAAGATTACTGAGCATAAAAGTTACAAAATCTACTGTTGCTAAAGGTATTTCAAAGGCTATACCCGTGCTCGGCGGTGTTGTATCAGGCGGTCTGAATTTTGCTTCTATGATGCCTATGGCAAACAGACTGTTGGATGTTCTTGAAAGTGCTAATTTTAACTATTCGGAAGAAGATCTTGAGAATGATATCAATGTGATTGAAACATTGGATCTTGAGCAGGAAAATGAATCAGACGGCGCACAGGATATAAAGACTAAAATAGCAGAAAACAGTAAAAAAATAGGTGGAAATATTTCAGGTTTATTCAATAAAAAGAAAAGTGAAGCAGCTGAAAATTCGGAAGATGTTTTTGAAAGTATAAAAAAGCTTTCTGAATTAAAGGAAATGGGAATTATTTCACAGGAGGAGTTTGATACTAAGAAAGCTGAGCTTTTATCTAAAATCTGATCAGAGAATTAATCCCCCTCGTAAATGTCGTTACGACATTTGCATGGGGGATTTTTGTGTCAGCTGAGAGAATTCATTAGTTTTTCGTTTATTCTTGACTGAACCTCAATATAATAGATTTCTTCTTCATACGACAGCTCCTCGTTGTCCCATTTTTTGAATTCTTCGGACATTTTTGCGTATTTACTCATATATTCGGCATAATCCTTAAGAAGGCTTAGTGCACTCGGGTTTTTCTGATACTCATCCATAAACTCGATATATTCGTCCATAAATTCTTCATAGCTATCCATTGCCTTTCTGAATTCAGGACGGATGCCGTCTGATTGCTGAGGTGTTTCGTTTTCTGTTGTATTTTCGGGTTTTGCTTGCGCTTCAGTCTCAGCCTCTGTCTCAATCTCGGTTTCCGTTTCATTTTCGGTGATGTTATTTTCTGTTGTTTCTGTGATATCTGCAGCAGTAACAATAGCAGTGGTATCATCTGAAACTGTGTTTGTGGTATCAGTGTCCGAATTATTGCTGCAAGCAGCGCCCATAAGGGCAAGTGCAGATATAATGGTTGTTATGATGATTTTTTTCATTATGTACCTCCGTATATTTTGTTTATAAATCTGGTGATTGCCGTATTAGTCCTCCTTTATCTGATTATTTTTGAGAATACGCCATATTGTTCTCTCAGAATAGTTATATTTATGTGCCAGCTGAGGTACATTTTTACCGTTGTATTCTTCGATAATTGCATTATGGATATATTCTTTTGAAAAAAGTCTGTCCGGGAATGAAATCTGTGTGCCGTGGAACAGTCTGAATATTATCAGGGTGTTTTCAATGCCTATTTCGTCAGCAATATCCCTGTATACATCGTTCAGCCCACTAAGATCATCCTTCAAAAGTTCCGCCTCCGCATTTTTGTATAGGCTTTTATTTATGCACATAATAACACCCCTTTCGCGACATAACAAATGACATTGTCATTGAGATTGACATTGCTGATTGATTTTGTTTCATTAAAAAAACTCCTTTCTGACAGATTTTTCTGTCCTGAAAAGAGCTTGTAAATTTCGCGAATGTGTATATGTGATTATTAAGAGATGTTTTTATGAATGAAAAAAACTCCCCCGATACGAAATATCCGTGTCGAGGGAGTTGGTATTTGTTTTGTTTATTCAAGCTCAAATGCGCCTGTGTAGAGTTTATAGTATGTGCCCTTCTGAGCTATCAGATCATCGTGGTCTCCGCGTTCAATAATTCTGCCGTGGTCAAGAACCATAATTGCATCTGAGTTTCTGACTGTTGAAAGACGGTGGGCGATTACAAATACCGTTCTGTCCTTCATAAGGGCATCCATGCCTCTCTGCACAAGAAGCTCGGTTCTTGTGTCGATAGAAGAGGTTGCCTCATCAAGAATCATAACAGGAGGATCAGCAACTGCTGCGCGGGCAATTGACAGAAGCTGTCTTTGTCCTTGTGAAAGGTTTGCTCCGTTGGATGTAAGAAGAGTGTTGTAGCCGTCAGGAAGTCTTGTGATAAAATCGTGTGCATTTGCAAGCTTTGCTGCCTTTATGCATTCCTCATCCGTTGCATCAAGCTTTCCGTATCGGATATTGTCCATAACTGTTCCTGTAAAAAGGTTTGTATCCTGAAGAACAATACCGAGGCTTCGTCTTAAATCAGCCTTTTTGATTTTGTTTATGTTAATGCCGTCATATCTTATTTTGCCGTCAGCAATATCATAGAAACGGTTGATAAGATTTGTGATAGTTGTTTTACCTGCACCCGTAGCACCTACAAAGGCAACCTTCTGACCGGGTTTTGCATATAGTGAAACATCATGAAGAACAGGTTTGCCTTCTTCATATTCAAAGTCAACACCGTCGAGCACAACATCGCCCTTAAGCTCAGTGTATGTAACAGAGCCGTCGGCAGAATGAGGATGCTTCCATGCCCAGCGGCCTGTGTGCTCCTCGCAAGGAATAATTTCGCCGTTTTCAATCTTTGCGTTCACAAGGGTTACATAACCGTCGTCAACCTCTTTTTCGGCATCAATAATTGAGAATATTCGTCCTGCACCTGCAAGTGCCATAGCAATTGAGTTTATCTGCTGAGAAGCATTGTTTACATTACCTGTAAACTGCTTTGTCATACCGAGATATGAAGCTACAACAGATATTGCAAGGGGAGCTGCAAGGCTTCCTGCTGTGAAAATATTTTCAATGGAGATATTGGGAATTTTTCCGTTTGAAACAATAAGAACACCGCCTGCAAACGCAGTAGCAACATAAAGGATATTTCCGATATTGTTCATTATCGGGCCGAAAATATTACCGAAGGTATTTGCTTTTTCTACATTTTTGAAAAGCTCCTCATTTACTTTATCAAAGTCTTCCTTTGAAGCCTCTTCATGGCAGAAAACCTTGATGACCTTTTGTCCGTTCATCATTTCTTCTGCAAAGCCTTCCATTTTACCTACAGCCTTTTGCTGAAGCATAAAGAATTTTGCAGAGTTTCCGCCCACAAATTTTGTTACCTTAAACATTGCGATAACACCGATAACGACAACTGCCATAAGAGATACGCTGAAATAAATCATAACTCCCACAAGCACAATGAGTGTCAGCAGTGCTGTGATAATACTTGGAATACCCTGAGAAATAAGTTGGCGAAGGGTATCAATATCATTGGTGTAATAGCTCATTATATCGCCGTGTGTTGTTGTATCAAAGAATTTTACAGGAAGATTCTGCATCTTCTCAAACATTCTTTTTCTCATTTTGTCAAGGAAGCCTTGTGTTGCAATAGCAATAAGCTGCTGCTGTAAAGCTGCGGCTGCAAGACCGATAACAAAGAGCACAGCCATAACCACAAGAGAAGAGATAACCTCGGATGATACAGCAGCCCAGGCACCCTCAACCCCCGATGTTTTTGCAATTTCAAGTCCTCTTACGATAATATCAGTAATATTTTCTATATAGATTGCGGGCATAACACCGATGACAGAAGAAATTACTATGCATATAAAAGCAATTATAATATGCACGGGATAGTCGTGAACAAAGAGCTTTAATACTCTTAAGAGAAGCTTGGGATCAATATTTTTACCGGGAGGCCCTCCGGGACCTTTGCTTCCGGGGCCCTTCATTTCCCCGGGACCGGGCATGTTTTTATTCTTCTTCACCGTCAGCACCTGCCTTACACTGAATTTCATAAGCTTCCTTGTAAATTTCATTACTTACAAGAAGCTCATCATGAGTACCCATACCGTCAATTCTGCCGTTGTCCATAACAATTATCTTGTCTGCATCCTGTACGGAAGAAATTCGCTGGGCAATAATAATTTTTGTCGTACCGGGAATTTCTTCACGGAATGCTTTTCTTATAAGAGCATCCGTTCTTGTGTCAACTGCGGAGGTTGAGTCATCAAGAATAAGAATCTTAGGCTTTTTAAGGAGTGCACGTGCAATACACAGTCTCTGCTTCTGACCGCCCGAAACATTGGCACCGCCCTGTTCTATGAATGTGTCGTATCTGTCGGGGAAGGATTCGATAAATTCCTTTGCCTGCGCCAAAGCACAGATTCTTTCAATTTCTTCATCTGAAGCATCAGGATCGCCCCAACGGAGATTTTCTTTTATGGTACCTGAAAAAAGGACATTTTTCTGAAGCACCACGGAAACCTCGTTACGAAGTGCCTTTATATTGTAATCTCTTACATCAATGCCACCGACTTTCACAGAGCCTTCGGATACATCATAAAGGCGTGAAATAAGCTGAATAAGTGTGGTTTTTGAAGAACCTGTAGAACCGATAATTCCTACTGTTTCACCGGATCTGATATGAAGCTCAATGTCTTCGAGAGCAAATTTCTCAGCTTGTGATGAATAACGGAAGCTGACATTGTCAAAGTCAATGCTGCCGTCTGCTACAACAGTAATCGCATTCTCTTTTTCCTTTATATCAGGTGTTTCTTCAAGCACCTCGGTAATTCTCTTGACTGATGCTACTGCAATGGTAATCATAACGAATATCATTGAAACCATCATAAGGGACATAAGAACCTGCATTGAATATGTAAGCATACTTGAAAGAGTCCCGACATCAAGATAAGAGCCGCCTGAGGAAACAACAAGCTTTGCGGTAAAGAAGGAAATGAGAATCATTGAGGTGTACATTGTGAACTGCATCAGAGGACCATTGAGCACAACGATTCTTTCAACACGTGTAAAGTCATTTCTGATATCCTCGGATGCTGCCGCAAATTTCTTCTTTTCGTAGTCTTCTCTTACGAAGCTTTTTACAACACGCATTCCCTTGATATTTTCCTGTACGGAATTGTTGAGCTTGTCATATTTTTTGAATACAGCACGGAAAAGCGGTAATGCGCGAAGCCCGATTGCTGCAAGGCCTATTGCAAGAACAGGAGCAATAAAAACAAAGACAAGGCTTATTTTTTTGCCGACAATTACTGACATGGATGTTGCAAATATAAGCATAAGGGGAGCTCTTACGGCAATTCTTATTATCATCATAAATGCCATCTGCACATTTGTTATATCCGTTGTAAGCCTTGTTACAAGGGATGATGTGCTGAAACGGTCGATGTTTGAGAATGAAAAATCCTGAATCTTGTAGAAGATATCGTGTCTGAGATTTTTTGCAAAGCCGGCACCTGCGGTAGCAGCAGTTCTGCCTGCAAGTGCTCCGAATGCAAGGGACACAAACGCCATTGCAACAAGCATAAGTCCGTATTTTATAATATCGGACAGCTCGCAGCCGGCATTGATTGAGTTGATGAGCTTTGCCGTAATTACGGGAATTATACATTCACATACAACCTCACCTATCATAAGGATAGGTGTGAGTATCGTATGCATTTTATACTCCCTTATACAGCCGATAAACCTTTTAATCATTTTTTTCCTCCTTTTTTCCGCATACGGGAAGTTTTACATCAACGTTTGCAAGCAAACGGAGAATAAAGTCAATGAGCAGCTTTTTTTCTTCCGGAGAAAAGCCGGAAACCAACTGAGCCTCATACAGCTCAATGTGGTTTCTGATTTCATCTTCGCAGCATTTTGCCTTTTCCGTAATCACTATGTTTCTGTAGCGTCTGTCACATTCATCTGCGCGGCAAATTATAAATCCTTTTGCTTCGAGACGGGATATTATTCCCGATACCGTGGCGTGGGTCAGTTCAAACTGTTTTTCAATATCCTTATGGCAGATATTTTCTTCCTGATGCCGTGCGATATAGTGAAGGACAAAAAGCTGTGCAGGGGTAAGCTCCATACTTGCAGCCTTTTCGGTGTGAAGCCGTTCAAATTCCTTGTTAAGCAGCTTTATTAACGGTCCTATATGAAGATTTTCAGTCACATAATCTCTCCTTTACAGTTCAGAATATGTTGCACGCTACATATTATCATAAAATATAATTCCGTGCAATAGTAAAAATAAAAACTGCACGGAAAAAATTCAGAATTGATTATACGGCGTATTATTATTGTTGTATTCTATAAAAATACGGACATTGAATTTTACTCCGCACTTGGGACACTTTGTTATATGCTTTCCCTTGATTCTTTTAAGTCTGAGTTTTGCAGAGCACTTTGGACATTTTTTATAAACATAATTTCTGTCACGCATACTTTTTGTTTTTTCTTCGAAAGCGGGTATGAGTTTTTCCCGAAGTTTTAGGTATCTCTCATTTTCGAGAGTTCTTTTTGAAATTTTCCTTGAAAGAATACGGTATACGGCAAATATATAGAAAAATGTGTTCAGAAATGAGCATATATAATAGGGAGAATGAACGGGCAGAAATCTTAAAAACATACACAGAATTCCCATTACAAATCCTGCCAACATAAGAAATCGGCCGAGGTGATCAATTCCGTATCTGCCGTACATAAAGCGATATATTTTTTCCATTATATTATTCAATATTATTTCCTCCGTTTATTAAATCAGCAACAGAAAAAGTAGGGGATTATGTTACAATCCGACCCGAAAAGCGAGCAGCAGAGATTTGCAATACAGCACCACAGACAGGGATTTGAGAAGCGTCCCGATGTCCTGCCGTAGCTTCTGCGGCTTTCGTCGTAAAAATTCCCCGAGGATGAAAGCTTTTCGTACAGCTCACGGTATTCCTCGTTCAAGGGCTCTTTTTCACAGGCGATTTCAGCGTGTCTGAGGGCTGTTATGCGGTTGCCCGCACCGTAGTTTGCGACGGCACTGAAATAATACCACCTGCCGTTTCTGTTGTTGACAGAAGCAAGCAATGACAGAGCCTGCTGAAATCTTCCGTTGTTTATAAGTATACGGGCAGACTGCATTTTTGAAGCATCGTCACTGCCGTAAGAGCTGTCGGTATTATCTGTATAGGTATACCATCTGAAGCCGCCTGTGCCGTATGATGAGCCGAACGGGTCGCGTGGATTTCCTCTTTGGTAGGATGAGTCACTTCCGGGGGTATAGCCGTTTTTGATTCTGTCATAAGCGGCATTTATCTCACTCATTTTATCGGCTGCGGTGCTGTCTCCGGGATTAAGGTCGGGGTGATATTTCTTTGCAAGCCTTCTGTATGCTTTTGTTATTTCTTCTTCGGATGCCCCGGGGGATACTCCGAGAACTTTATAAGGATCGTTACTCACTTTTTTTCCTTTCTTTTCCTGCGGTTATATGCAGTCCATATTCCTGAAAAAAGTATGTTTTCTATTATTTCACTGTCTTTTTTTATGGGTAGCTTACGGTAATTTTCAATGCATTCTCCCATAAGCATATTGAGAACAGGCTCGGTTTTTGAAAAATCCCATCGTACAAGAGGATTATAATGCTGTTTTTTTATGTCATCCTTAAGATCAAGCACCGCATCAAGTATATATATGAATTTTCCCAATGCCTCACCGAAGCTGTAAAGGGTATCGGCATATCCGGACTCTTCATATAAAAACACACTTCCCAAAAGTCTGCCGAATATTCCTGCAGGAATATCAGGTAAAAGAATATTTTCCTTTTCGGCTTTTGCAAGCTCATCAAGACAGTCCTCAATAGCCTTGCACTGACGGGGATATCTGTTTTTTATTACGGCAATTTCTTTTTCGAAAAGCCGTGCTTTGACGGCTGCAGTAAGGGAAGAGTCATCGTTTTTGTCATCAAGATATTTATAGTAGGCGAGGGCTATATTCATATCAGATGCATATTGTGTGAAACGGTTGCGGCGGAATTTTCGTTTTTGCAGAGGATGAACGGGGCATCTGCCGACAGCTTCGGTATACTCCTCGTCGCAGAGTGCACTCAGCACCAGAGCGAGAAATACAAGATCATAGGTAAGTGCCATACGGCACAGGGATTTTCTGTCCTTACCGAGATCCTCACAAAGACCGCAGTATACGGATTTATAATATTCAGTTTGCTCAGGTGTAAGCATTGACGGGTCCGCAACCACAAATCCGAACATAGTATCTCCTTAAAGACATAATGGTAAATATTATAAGTTATTCATTTAAATTATCCTTAATTATAGCACTTATGCCACTATATATGCAATATCTAAAAAAAACTTGCTTTTTTTATTTTTTACAGTATAATAAGTGTGTTAATAAATTAACGGAGGTACAGAAAATGTTAGTATCAGCAAAAGATATGCTTAATAAGGCAAAAGCAGGCAAATACGCAGTAGGTCAGTTCAATATCAACAATCTTGAATGGACAAAGGCTATTCTTCTCACAGCTCAGGAGCTTAACTCTCCCGTAATCCTCGGTGTTTCCGAAGGCGCAGGTAAATATATGTGCGGTTACAATACCATTGTAGGTATGGTTAACGGTATGATCGAAACTCTCGGTATCACTGTTCCCGTTGCTCTTCATCTTGACCACGGTTCATATGACGGTGCATATGCAGCTATGAACGCAGGCTTCTCATCTGTTATGTTCGACGGTTCTCATTATGCAATTGATGAAAACATCGAAAAGACAAAGCAGATTATTGCAGACGCATCTGCAAAGGGTGTTTCTGTTGAAGCAGAAGTTGGTGCTATCGGTGGCGAAGAAGACGGTGTTGTAGGCAGCGGTGAAGTTGCTGACCCCAACGAATGCAAGATGATTGCTGACCTTGGTGTAACAATGCTTGCAGCAGGTATCGGTAATATCCACGGCAAGTATCCCGAAAACTGGGCAGGTCTTAACTTTGATGTTCTTGCTAAGATTCAGGAACAGACAGGTACAATGCCTCTCGTTCTTCACGGTGGTACAGGTATCCCCGAAGAAATGATCAAGAAGGCTATTTCTCTCGGTGTTTCAAAGATCAATGTTAATACAGAATGTCAGCTTACATTTGCTGCAGCTACAAGAGAATATATCGAAGCAGGCAAGGATCTTCAGGGCAAGGGCTTTGACCCCAGAAAACTTCTTGCTCCCGGTGTAGAAGCTATCAAGGCTACAGTAAAAGAAAAAATGGAACTTTTCGGTTCAGTAGGCAAGGCATAATTGATGACTTTTCATGAACAAAGGGCGGTTGAGCTTTTCAGACAGGGCTGCAACTGTTCACAGGCTGTATTTGCTGCTTTTTCCGATGTTACGGGAATTGACGAAAAAACAGCTCTTCGTATGTCATCCTCCTTCGGCGGAGGCTTAGGCAGACTCCGTGAGGTCTGCGGTGCTGTCAGTGGAATGTCCCTTGCTGCAGGTGTGCTGTGGGGATATGACAACCTTGAAGATAAGTCTCTCAAGACGACTCACTATGCTCTTGTGGCAGGTATGGCACATAAATTTTCGGATATTTTCGGCTCGTATATCTGCCGTGAGATACTGGGTATTCCCGATTATAAGTATTCTCCCGAGGCAGAGGACAGAACGGCTGAATATTATCTGAAGCGTCCCTGTGAAAGATGCATTGCCGCCGCAGCAAGAATTCTTGACGAAGAAATTGAAAAAAGAAAATAATCCCACGGAAGCCGTCATAAGAGACGTACTCTGAAGGACAGTAAAAGAGGTAATGCGTATAAAATCGTGTTACCTCTCATTTTTCAGCACTTACACCTCCGGTGGTGAGTAAGTACACTATTAAAATTTATTTTTATCAAGTGTTATTCTGCCTTACGGCAGAGTGATATTATTGTCCGGGAGGACAATAGTGTTATTGAATCCTTCGAATTCAGTGTTATTTTATTCGCCGCGAAACTTGCGAAGCAAATAACACTGTGCGATGCACAATATAACTGCGAAGCAATAAAACTCGCCGTATGGCGAACAAAACTGCCGGGTGTCCTTACGTACACTCGGCATACGACGGCTTCTTGTTTTTTTGTGGGTTGTATGTTAAAATGATTTCAGTGTTCTGAAGAAAGGGAGCAGTTTTATGTATATACTTACACCTGATGAAATAAGAAGTGCAGAGGATACTGCAAATAAGAACGGACTTTCTTATGATGATATGATGGAAAGTGCGGGAATGGGGTGCGCTGAGCATATTCTTGAAAGCTGCCCTGATATGAATAATGCCGTAATCATCTGCGGTAAGGGAAAAAACGGTGGTGACGGATTTGTTATTGCACGTGCCCTTTATGAAACAGAAAAAAATGTGAGTGTAATACTTGCGTTCAATACCCCTTCGGATGAATTGTCGGAAAAGAAGAAAAAGCTTGTTTACGGTGCCGTGAATTTTTATGACGGCAGTCGTGTGACAAAGAGTATAGCTGATGTTATCGAAAAAGCAGATGTGATAGTTGATGCTGTTTTCGGTATAGGCTTCAAGGGTAAGCTGCCCCAGAATGTGCAGGATATTTTTGCATTATGCAATAAATCACAAGCTGTCAGATTTGCTGTTGATATTCCAAGCGGTCTTTCGAGCCTGAGTGAAGATGATGACTGCTGCTTCCACGCGGATGAAACCCTTTCTATGTTGTGCTTCAAAAAGGAGCATGTGTACAAACCGTGGAGTGATAAATGCGGTAAGGTTACCGTGATTCCCATAGGCTTCGGCTATATCGGAGATTCGTATGAATCTATGAGTGATGATGAAATCAGAAAATTGCTTCCCGTACGTCCCTTTGATTCAAACAAGGGCACATTCGGAAAGGCGCTGATAATTGCGGGAAGCTACTCTATGCCCGGAGCTTCTGTTATAGCAGCAAAAGGCTCATTCTGTACAGGTGCAGGGCTTACATATCTTGCGTTTCCCGACAGAATCTACAATACAGTTACCTCTCATCTTACGGAATGTGTTTTCAGACCCTTGCCGTCAGATGAAAACGGAGGCTTTGATGAAAGTGCCTTTTGTAAAATTGAAAATGAGCTTGAACTTTTCGATGCAATTGCAATAGGCCCGGGACTTGCCGCAGGCAAGGGTGCAACGCAGCTTGTTGAAAAAATTGTCAGAAATTACAAGGGCAAATTAATTATTGATGCAGACGGAATAAATATCATTTCCCGTAATATAAATATATTGAAAGAGTCAGAAGCCGATATTCTGCTGACACCCCACCCGGGAGAGGCAGCAAGACTTATTTCTGTGAGCGCAGGCGAAGTGAATGCCCGCCGTGAAGAAATTGCAGCAGATTTTGCTGAAAAATACGGTGTAACAGTCCTTCTTAAGGGAGCAAATACCGTTATTGCAGATAAATCGGGAAAGGTTTATATAAACCGCACCGGAAGCACAGCCCTTTCAAGAGGCGGCAGTGGTGACCTTCTTACGGGTATTGCCGTATCATTTGCAGCTCAGGGACTTTCTGTTGCTGATGCAGGTATTCTTGCTGCATTTATCCACGGAAAAGCGGGAGAAACGGCAGAGAAAAAGTACACCTCATACGGAGCAGATATCGGAAAAATCACTCACTGTGTACCAAAGGCTCTTTCGAAAATAGTTTCGGGAAAGTGATAATGTGAAAAAGGTTCAGTTGTGTGTATTGGCAGTAATTGTTCTGACGGTGAGCATATTTGCTTCGTGCGAAAAAAATATATTTGAAAAGGAATTTGCTCCCCGTCAGTTTTTTAATATACATATGACGGCAGATAAGAAGGGGACTGTGTTTGAAGCCGATGTTATATGCAGCTCTTATGAGGATATAAAAATTGCTTTTACATCCCCTCAGGAGCTTTCGGGGTTTTCAGTGGAGACAAACGGGGACAGCTACAGCATAAATGCATTCGGTGTTCCTGATGAACTGAAAAGCAATGAAATCAAGGATACGTCTTTGCTTAATGTTCTGATAAGAAGTATAAAGCTTGCCGTATTCACAAACCACGGAACATTTGCGGAAACCGAAAACGGTGTTACAGCAACGGTAACTGCCGAATCTGTAAATGTTGATATCGTTTTTGATAAAGAAGGATATATTACATCTCTGAATGCTCCCGATATTGGTTTTTCTGCCGAATTTCAAAATCAAGGTTGACAAAAGGGATAAAAATAAATATACTTTCTTTGTAATATAATTTTGCATTGGTGCAGTTAAGTTTTAATTACGGTCTTTCAGAGAGAAAACGGACGGTGCAAGTTTTCAGACTGCTTAAAGCCTGCCGCTGCACGGCAACAGAGTGATGAATTCTGCGTAATATCTGCGTTAAAGATTTTTGAGTGGTGCTTGGCACAATTCGGGTGGTACCGCGGCGAAAAGCCGTCCCGATTATGTGACAGGTATCTTTTTTTGTTTTTTTTGGAAAAATCATAATAATAAAGGACAGTGAAAACAATGGAATGGACAGGACTTAATGAGATACGCGAAAAGTATCTTAAATTCTTCGAAACAAAAGGGCATATGAGACTTCCCAGCTTCTCTCTTATTCCTCAGGGGGATAAGAGTCTTCTGCTTATAAATGCGGGTATGGCTCCTATGAAGAAGTATTTTACAGGCGAGGTTACTCCTCCTTCAAAGAGAGTTACAACCTGTCAGAAATGTATCCGTACTCCCGATATTGAAAGAGTAGGTAAGACATCCCGTCACGGTACATTTTTTGAAATGCTCGGTAACTTCTCCTTTGGTGATTATTTCAAGCATGAAGCTACAAAGTGGGCATGGGAATTCTGTACAGAGGTTATGGAAATGCCTGTTGAAAATCTCTGGGTAAGTATTTACCACGAGGATGACGAGGCATTTGATATCTGGACCAAAGAAGTAGGCGTTGCCCCCGACAGAATCGTAAGACTCGGTAAGGAAGACAACTTCTGGGAGCACGGTGCAGGTCCCTGCGGACCCTGTTCGGAAATCTATTATGACAGAGGTGCTCAGAACGGCTGCGGCAGTCCCGATTGTAAGGTAGGCTGCGACTGTGACAGATTTGTTGAATTCTGGAACCTTGTTTTCACTCAGTTTGAAAATGACGGCAACGGCAATTATACAAGACTTAAGAATCCCAATATCGATACAGGTATGGGTCTTGAAAGACTTGCATGTATTTCACAGGGCGTTGCAAACCTTTTTGAGGTTGATACTATTCAGAACATTATGAAGCACATAATGGAAATCGCAGGAGTAAAGTATCACGAAAATGAAAAGAGTGACGTATCCCTTCGTGTTATAACAGACCATATCAGAAGCACAACAATGATGATTTCCGACGGTGTTATGCCTTCAAACGAAGGCAGAGGCTATGTTCTCAGACGACTTCTCAGAAGAGCTGCCCGTCACGGAAGACTTTTAGGTATAGACAGAGCCTTCTTAAGTGAAGTATGTGAAACAGTTATAAAGGAAAGCGGTGAGGCTTATCCTCAGCTTACCGAAAAGAAGGATTATATCCTTAAGATAATTGCTATTGAAGAAGAGAACTTCAATAAGACTATTGACTCAGGTCTTAAGCTTCTTGAAGAAATGATTGCTTCCTGCGACGGTAAAATTCTCAGCGGCGATGACGCATTCAGACTTTCTGATACATTCGGCTTCCCCCTTGATCTTACAAGAGAAATTCTTGAGGAAAAGGGAATGAGTGTTGACGAAGACAGATTCAATGAGCTTATAAAGATTCAGAAGGAAACAGCAAGAAATGCACGTAAGGATGCAGGTGCAGATGCATGGAAGAATTCCTCTGCATCTCTCAAGGGAATTCCCGAAACTGTATTCACAGGCTATGAGGGTACGGAAGGAAAGGGTAAGATTCTTGCAATTCTTACTTCTGACGGTGAAGCTGCTGAAGCTGTAGGTGAAGGAGAAGAAGCTGTTCTTATTCTTGACAGTACATCCTTCTATGCAGAAAGCGGCGGACAGTGCGGTGATAAGGGTAAAATTACAGACGGTAATTTTACATTTAAGGTAAATGACACAACAAAGAACACAAGCGGTATTTTCTTCCACAAGGGTAAGGTTGAAACAGGGGTTGTAAGCGTAGGTGATACAGCTGATACACTTGTTTGTGCATGCTTCAGAGAAAGCGTAAAGAAAAATCATACTGCTGCTCATCTTCTTCAGGCTACACTCAGAAATATTCTCGGCACACACGTTGAGCAGGCAGGTCAGCTTGTAAATGATAAGCTTATGAGATTTGACTTCACTCACTTCTCAGCTCTTACTACAGAAGAAATCGAGAAGATAGAAAGAGAAGTAAACAAGGTTGTTCTTTCTGCTCTCACAGTTGAAAGCAGTGAAAAGACTCTCAGCGAAGCAAAGGCCATGGGTGCTATGGCACTGTTCGGGGAAAAGTATGGTGATACTGTAAGAGTTGTCAATGCAGGCGGATATTCTCTTGAGCTTTGCGGAGGTACACACGCTGAAAACACAGGCAAGATAGGTCTTTTTAAAATTGTTTCAGAAAGCTCTGTAGCATCCGGTGTAAGAAGAATTGAAGCCGTGACAGGTATCAATGCCCTTGAATATGTAAATGAGCTTACTCTTAATCTTAACAAAACAGCAGCAGCCCTTAAGTGCTCCGTTGCTGCAGTCAGTGAAAAGGCTGCTGCAATCACAAATGAGCTCAAGGCAAAGGACAAGCAGATTGAAAAGCTTAACGGTGAGCTTGCCGCTGCAAAGGCAGGCGACCTCTTTACGGAAGCCGGTGATTTCGGCGGTATAAAGGTGCTTACTGCAGACCTTGGCGAAGCAGATGCAAATGCTCTCAGAACAATGCTTGACTCAAGCAAGGCTGACGATAAGATAATTGTTGTAGCCGGTAAAAATACAGAAAAGGGTACCTGCTCATTTGCATGTGCATGCGGTAAGGATGCAATTGCAAAGGGTGCACACGCAGGTAATATCGTAAGAGAAACAGCTAAAATCGCAGGCGGTGCAGGCGGCGGCAAGCCCGATTCAGCAATGGCAGGCGGCAAGGATATAACAAAGATTGCCGATGCACTTTCTGCTGTAGGTTCAATAGCAGGTGCTATGATAAAATAAGCAAAGGAGTAACTGAAATGGATTGTATTTTCTGTAAAATAGCAAAGGGTGAAATTCCTTCAACAAAGGTTTATGAGGATGATAAAATCCTTGCATTCAAGGATCTTGACCCTCAGGCTCCTGTTCATATTCTTGTTATTCCCAAGGAGCATATAAAGTGGGCTTATGATGTAACTGCAGAAAACAGCAGTGTAATTGCTCACATTTTTGAAAAAATTCCCGTAATTGCAAAAGAGCAGGGTCTCGAAGACGGATTCAGAATTGTCAACAACTGCGGAGAGTCCGCAGGACAGACAGTCCACCATATCCACTTCCACCTTATGGGCGGCAGACCCTTCACATGGCCTGCAGGCTGATGAATTAAACAAAGTATAAAAATGCCCTTCCGAAGCTTACGGAAGGGTATTTTTTTGTATGTAAAACACATATTACAAAAAAACAGCCGTTGATAATATAATTATTGTGAGATAAAAAAATTACGGAGATTTTTGTGGATGTTTTACATTGAAAAAGATACTCTGTGATGTTAATCTTAAATTGAATAATATTTTGGGAGGTAAAACTATGAAAAAAATTATTTCTTTGGCATTGAGCCTTGCAGCTGTTATTTGTATTTTTGCAATTGCCTCAGTAACCGCTTCGGCGGCAATTAAGGAGAGTGAAAATAATAATTCGTATGAAAACGCAAACAGTATTTTTTCCGGAAGCACAATAACGGGTACGCTTTCGGAAAGAAATGATGCTGACTACTACTTGATGAACGTAAATGAAAAGGGATATATAACTATTAATTTTTCTAATCCCGTAATTTCAGACAGCAGTGCACAGTGGCGTATAACTGTTTATAAAAAAACTGATTCATACGTTAACATTAATTCATTTACCGTAAACACAATACAGGCAAATTCTGTATTGCCAAAGGTTGGTGTTGATGCCGGGGAATACTATATAGTTGTTACAGATAATAACTATGGATATGCATCGGGAATAGAGTATTCATTGAAACCGGTATTTACGGAAACTACGTATTGGGAAACAGAATTAAATGATAAATACACAGATGCCGATGATATGAAATTCGGGCAAAAATACGGCGGTCATATTCATGAAAGAAGCCGTGCGGATTTCTATAAGATTTCTGTTGAAGAAAACGGATATATAACCATTGTGTTCAGCAACCCTGTTATTTCATCCAGCAGTGCACAGTGGTCTGTAACAGTATACAAATATTCAGATGAATTACAGGAAATACAGTTTTATACAGCAAACCCAACCAATGCAAAAACTACACTTCCTAAAATAGGTGTTGAGCCCGGTACATATTATATAAAAGTTGCGGATAACAATTACGGATATGCCTGTAATATTGAATACGGAATTAAAACAGATTTTACGAAGACAGATTATCGGGAAACAGAATTGAATGATGTTTATACCGATGCTGATAAAATGGTCACCGGTAAAAAGTATATCGGACATATTCATAACAGAAACAAAGTTGACTACTATGAGATTGATGTGCCTGAAAATGGTTATCTGGGAATAACATTTACAAATCCTGTCTTAACCGACAGCAGCGCACAGTGGGCAATTACTGTGTACAGATATGTTGATGAATTACAGGAAATACAGTACTATACAGTAAATACCTCAAATGCAAAAACAGTATTACCCAAAATAGGTGTAGAACCGGGTGTGTACTACATAAAGGTATCAGACAATAACTACGGATACGCCTGTAATACAGAATACGGTTTGCAGGCTGATTATGTTGAGACAGATTATTGGGAAACCGAAAATAATGATAATTATTCTGTTGCTGATAAAATGATTACCGGCAAAGAATACGGCGGTCATATTCACAACAGAAGTAAAACCGATTTTTATGAATTAAAATTTAACGAAAAAGGATACTTTACTATTACATTTAAGAATCCTGTTATTCAGGGCAGCAGTGCAGAATGGAAAATAAAGGTATACAAATACGAAGACTCTCTTAAACAGATACAGTCATATGATGTTTCAATAAACAAAGCTGTATGGGTGCTTCCCAAGATAGGTATAGAACCCGGCACTTATTATATCGAAGTATGTGACGATAATTACGGTTATTCCTCTAATATTACATACAGTATCAAGACAGATTATGTGAAGAATAATTATTGGGAATCGGAATTTAATGATAATTACTCGCAGGCAGATAAAATAGTATCCGGGGTAAAATTCGGCGGTCACATACACGATAGGGGGAAGACTGACTATTATGAATTGAATGTTCCTGAGTCAACCGAACTGAAAATAACTTTTGAACATGAAGTTCTCACAAATAGCAGTGCAGAGTGGAGAATTATACTTCATAAATACGATAATGCACTGAAAAAAGTCGGGGATTTTGTTTCTTATGCAAAAGACGGAAAGCTTATTGCAGAATTTTACGTGGATTCAGGATTGTACTATATTCAGATACAAGATGACAATTACGGATATTCTTCTAATGTTGAGTATGGATTTACGGTTTCCGGAGTTAGAAACAGCCAATCTGCGGGCAATCTTCCCGGTGATGTGAATTTTGACGGGCAGGTTACTGCGGCTGATGCGAGACTTGCGCTTCGTGCTTCTGTCGGACTTGAAAATCTTTCGGCTCAGCAGATTGCCGTAGCGGATATAGACAAAAAATCAGGTGTAACAGCTGCTGATGCGAGACTTATTCTCAGAGCATCTGTCGGACTTGAGAAGCTTTGATGATAACGGCCGTCCCTTAACAGGGGACGGTTGTTTATTTTTGATTAATGTTGTTGATTTTTGTATATACGGGTGATATACTTGAATCGCGGACAGGTTTGCTGTCAAGTAATTTTTTGCGGAGGAAATTTGCTATGAAAAAATTTATTTCTGTTTGTATGGTATTGGTTATTATGCTTTCATGTGTTGGGGTGTTCAGTGCTTCTGCAACTGAAGCAGCAGAAAAATCCAAGCCGTTTATTTATTTTGAAACAGGTGTTGATACAATAGATTTTTATTTCTGGATTGAGGATGCACGCGGTATAACTAACGGTGATTTTGTTCTTGAATTTGATCCTGAGGTTATTGATTTTGCAAACTTCTATGCCGGTGATGATGA
This sequence comes from Acutalibacteraceae bacterium, assembly GCA_045588855.1. Taxonomy (GTDB): domain Bacteria; phylum Bacillota; class Clostridia; order Oscillospirales; family Acutalibacteraceae; genus RUG806. Next base: position 14,887 of record JAZNEX010000043.1, on the reverse strand, counting down.
TTATTTTTATTGGGAATATGATGCCACTACTCCCGGTGTTATCTATCTGAGCTTTGATTTCGGCACGGGATGTCCGTTAGATGTGGCTGATATGTATATAATAGAATTCAAGATAACGGGAGAGGCACATGACAAAACAGATGTGCTGTTTAACGGTGTAATTGATGATGTTGAGGTTTCATTTGAGCCCTATCCCATAGAAATCATATATCTCAGCTTCGGTGATGTTGATTTTGATGAAAAGATCACGGCAGCAGATGCGAGACTTGTGCTTCGTGCTTCTGTTGAGCTTGAAGAGCTTACAGAAACTCAGGCTTATCTTGGGGATATTGATGAAAACGGCAAAATCACAGCGGCAGATGCAAGAGCAATTCTCAGATATTCTGTAGGGCTTGTTGACTGATTTTTTTCTTTGAATGAATTGCTATAAAGGAGATATTTATATGAACAGTACCAGAAAGATAGTTTCAGTTTTACTTTGTGCTCTGATGATATGCAGTGTGTTTGTACCTGCTGTCGGAGCGGTTGAAAAGTATTCAATGGGCGATGTTGACGGCAACGGCAGAATTACAGCTTCTGATGCAAGACTTGCGCTTCGTGCTTCGGTTAATCTCGAAAAGCTTTATGTCAAGGCAATAAAGGCAGCGGATGTCAACGGTGATGACGATGTGACTGCCGCAGACGCACGCACGATACTCCGAGTTTCTGTCGGTCTCGAATCCTTCGGCACCGTACCTGCAGTCCCTTCGAAAATGCCTGTTACAACAGCAGAAATCTGCAATTTCTATAAGAACGGTGTTGACAGAATCAAAAACGGTGAAGCCGGTTATTTGAAGAAAGAATGGCAGATTGTTGATCGCATTAATGTGGGTAGCAGTGTGGTTAATTCAGCAGTAGAAAGCACTCTCGGTAATTTTATGACAGATGAAAAAGAGGTCGCAGAACAGGTTAATGCAAAGGGTTCAGACGAAGCTAAGAACAGAATTGCTGCGTGGACTCTTACGGATCTTTCAAAGGTCGCTGCAGCTAAATGCGAAAAAAACGGCAATAATTATAAAATTACGATTATAATGAAGGATGAAAAGAATCCCGAAAGAGGAAAGTCTGTCCTTGGACAGGTTACTAACGCTATTGTTTATTGGGACGACCTGAAATATACTCTTGATGAGGATCCGTCGATTCAGCGTGTGCTTACTTCCTATGAAAATATTTTCATTGTATATAGAGGATTTACAATAGAAGCAGAAATGACCCCTGACGGAAGGTTTGTGAGTATAGACCATACTGCGGATGTGGATATTAATATCGGTAAGGCTATAATTATGAACAGCATAACCATAGAAAATAAATACGGTCATATGTGGAATTATTGCAAGTATTTTGATTTCAAGTACTGATTCGGAAGTATAATAAGAAACGGAGCTTTGTGTGAGCTCCGTTTTTTATATATTATATGAAATACTGATTGAAATCATCTATATCAAAGACATACAGCTTGAAGTGTTTTTCACTTATGGCTTCTTTGAAGACTGCGCCTACCTTGAGCATTTTGAGAGAGGTTTTCATTTCAAAATCGACATGCTCATAGTGAAGTGCCTCGCACACATCTCTTGTCCTTACTTCAAGTCTGGGGGTGCCGTCGGGATTTTTATTGAGAGAAAAATTTATTGCCTCTATTTCAACACCGTTTGCCTTGAGTGACTGCATAAGCTCCGGGGGTGTTCTTTTTTTCTTTTTCTTTTCTGCTCTCTTTTTTTTGAAATTATCAAACATAATATACTCCCGTAAATGAAATTTATTTCATTATACAGGAGTTTTCTTTTTGTGTCAATTATACTGACTTTATTTTTTCTTTTCTGTATTTTTCCTTTGTAGCCATACCGCCTCTGAGATGCCGCTGGGCTTTGTTCAGATCAAGCACCTCTCTTACACGGATATAAAGTGCCGGATCAGAGTTTTTGAGTCTGTCGGTAACATCCGTATGTACCGTGGATTTTGAAATCCCGAATACCTTTGCTGCGGCACGTACGGTCGCTTTGTTTTTTACTATATATTCACCGAGCATAGAAGCTCTTTCTTCAGGATAATCATTCAATGTAATTCCTCCCGTAAGCGATATCATTAAAGGTATATGCCGGGGGAGATTAAAGTATGAATATAAGGCAGGGGAAGGGGATAAAAAAATTTTTAAAAAGAAAAAATATCCGCGAAAAGGTCTTGACAATTTACGGACATTGATGTAATATAGTATACTGCATTATAATGGATACACATATCCTCTGCGAAATTTTACAAAAATTACTATAACCTAAAATGCTGTAAAAGTCAAGGCGGATTTTGTGTATTTTCACATTTTTTTGTTTTGCGATTTCGGAAATTAAAAGAACGGAGTGATGAGCGCATGGTGAATGTGAAACCCGTAAAGCTGGGCAGAAATACCCGTATGAGTTTTGCCAAGATCAATGAGGTAATGGAGATGCCTAATCTTATCGAGGTGCAGAAGAACTCATACAATTGGTTTCTCGATGTAGGTCTCAGAGAGGTGTTCAGAGACATTGATGAAATTACAGACTACACAGGTAATCTGGTTCTTGATTTCATCGATTACCGTATGGAAAAAACACCTAAGTATTCTGTTAAAGAGTGTAAGGAACGTGATGCAACGTATGCAGTCCGTCTTATGGTAACGGCACGTCTTCTTAACAAGGAAACAGGAGAAATCAAGATTAATGAAATCTATATGGGTGATTTCCCCAAAATGACCGACAGCGGTACTTTTGTTATCAACGGTGCCGAGCGTGTTATTATTTCACAGCTTGTTCGTTCTCCCGGTGTTTATTTCGATATGACACGTGATAAGACCGGTAAGAAACTTTTTACTTCAACCATTATTCCCAACCGCGGTGCATGGCTTGAATATGAAACAGATCAGAATAACATATTCTATGTAAGAATAGATAAAAACAGAAAGCTTCCCGTCACTACTCTTATCAGAGCACTGGGTCTTGGCTCCAACACAGAAATCACTGATTTCTTCGGACCTGATGAAAGAATTCTTGCAACTCTTGAAAAAGACCCCACTCAGAATATGGAAGAAGCTCTTATTGAAGTATACAAAAAGCTTCGTCCCGGTGAGCCTCCCACACTTGAAACTGCACAGTCTCACCTTAGCGGACTGTTCTTTGATGAGCACCGTTATGATCTTTCCAGAGTCGGCAGATATAAGTATAATAAGAAGCTTGCTATTTCAGACCGTCTTCGTTATCAGGTGCTTGCTCAGCCTGTTGTTTCACTTGTTACAGGTGAACTTATTGCTGATGCAGGAACAAAGGTGACAAAGGAGCTTGCTTACGAAATTGAGCAGGCAGGCGTAAGCGTTGCTTATGTTGATATGGAGGGCACTGAAATCAAGGTTGTTTCCAACGGAATGGTTGAGCCTTATGAATTCCTTCCCGAATTCACTGTTGAAGAGCTTGAAGAGCTCGGCATCAATGAAAAGGTTAACTTCAAGGTTCTTATGGAAATTCTTGATGAAGCTTCAGGCGACAAGGAAGCTCTCAGCGAACTTCTTTCCGAAAAGTGCGACGATCTTATTCCCAAACATATTACAGTAAGCGATATCCTCGCTTCTATCAACTATCTCAACTGTGCTGCTCACAATATCGGTTCTCTTGATGATATCGACCATCTCGGCAACCGTCGTATCCGTTCAGTAGGTGAGCTTCTCCAGAATCAGTTCCGTATAGGCTTTACAAGACTTGAAAGAGTTGTCCGTGAAAGAATGTCAATCCATACTCAGGAGCTTGACAAGATAACTCCTCAGTCACTTATAAATATCAGACCCGTTCTTGCAGTAGTCAAGGAATTCTTCGGTTCATCTCCTCTTTCACAGTTCATGGACCAGGCAAACCCCCTTGCAGAGCTTACTCATAAGCGCCGTCTTTCAGCCCTCGGCCCCGGCGGTCTTTCAAGAGACCGTGCAGGTTTCGAAGTACGAGACGTTCATTACAGCCACTACGGCAGAATGTGTCCCATCGAATCTCCCGAAGGTCCCAATATCGGTCTTATTTCTTCACTTGCAACATTCGCAAGAATCAACAAGTACGGCTTCATTGAGGCTCCCTTCCGTAAGGTAGACAAGGAAACCGGAAAGGTTCTTGATATTGTTGAATATATGACTGCCGATGTAGAAGATGAATATAAGGTAGCTCAGGCAAACGAACCTCTTACAGAAGACGGCTACTTTGCAAACGAAAGAGTTATTGTTCGTTACAGAGATGAATTCCTTGAAATCGACAATAACCAGGCAGACTATATGGACGTTTCGCCCAGAATGGTTGTTTCCGTTGCTACTGCTATGATTCCTTTCCTTGAAAACGACGACGCAAACCGAGCATTGATGGGTGCTAACATGCAGCGTCAGGCAGTGCCCCTTCTTAAGACAGAATCTCCCATTGTCGGCACAGGTATGGAATACAAGTCAGCCTGTGACTCAGGTGTATGTGTGCTTTGTAATAAAGCAGGTACCGTTACACGTGTATCCGCAGATAGTGTTGAGGTTACATCAGAAGACGGCAGCATAGAAACATATGAGCTTCTTAAGTTTATGCGCTCCAACCAGGGCACATGTATCAACCAGAGACCTATTGTCAATGTAGGTGACAAGGTTGAAGAAGGCGAGGTTCTTGCTGACGGTCCCGCAACAAACGGCGGTGAAATTTCTCTCGGTAAAAATGCCCTTATCGGCTTTATGACCTGGGAAGGCTACAACTACGAAGACGCTATTCTTCTTAATGAAAAGATTGTCCGTGATGATATCTACACTTCAATTCATATTGAAAAGTATGAAATCGAAGCAAGAGAAACAAAGCTCGGACCGGAAGAAATCACAAGAGATATTCCCAATGTCGGTGACGATGCTCTCAGAGACCTTGATGAAGAAGGTATCATCCGTGTCGGTGCCGAGGTTCATTCGGGTGATATTCTTGTAGGTAAGGTTACACCCAAGGGTGAAACAGAGCTTACTGCAGAAGAAAGACTTCTCCGTGCAATCTTCGGTGAGAAGGCAAGAGAAGTAAGAGATACATCACTCAAGGTTCCTCACGGTGCTTACGGTATTGTTGTGGACGTTGAAGTATATACAAGAGCAAACAGCGACGAGCTCAGCCCCGGTGTAAACAAGGTTGTACGCTGCTATATCGCTCAGAAGAGAAAGATATCCGTAGGTGACAAGATGGCCGGTCGTCACGGTAATAAGGGTGTTGTTTCAAGAATTCTTCCTCAGGAAGATATGCCCTTCCTTGCTGACGGTACTCCTCTTGATATCGTTCTTAATCCCCTCGGTGTTCCCTCCCGAATGAATATCGGACAGGTTCTTGAAGTGCACCTCGGACGTGCATGCAGAGAGCTTGGCTGGAAGATTATGACTCCCGTATTTGACGGTGCACACGAAAGTGATATCGTTGAAGCTCTCAGAGAAGCAGGACTTCGTGAAGACGGTAAGGTTGATCTTTATGACGGCAGAACCGGTCAGAAGTTTGATAACCCCGTAACTGTCGGTGTTATGTACTTCCTCAAGCTCCACCATCTCGTTGATGATAAGATTCACGCACGTTCAACAGGTCCCTACTCACTTGTTACTCAGCAGCCTCTGGGCGGTAAAGCTCAGTTCGGCGGTCAGCGTTTCGGTGAAATGGAAGTTTGGGCACTTGAAGCATACGGTGCAGCATATACTCTTCAGGAAATTCTTACTGTCAAGTCTGACGACGTTGTAGGACGTGTAAAGACTTATGAAGCTATTGTTAAGGGACTTAACGTTCCCAAACCTGGTATTCCCGAAAGCTTCAAGGTTCTTGTTAAGGAGCTTCAGTCACTTGCCCTCGATGTTTCCGTATTTGACGATGAAGGTATTGAAATTGACCTTAAGCAGGACTTTGATGATACCGAAGATGTTACCTTCGTACCCGGCGAAGAATTTGAAATGGTCAACGATGCCGAAAATGCAAGCGGATACGGTATCGAATCCGCAGACGGCGATGATGACCTGTTTACCGTATCAGGGGATTTCGATCTCGGCTTTGAGGACGAAGCATTTGATTTCGGTGACGGTGATTCCTTTATGCCCGACGATTACGAAAGCGAAGAATTCTGATTAAAATATTAAGAAGGAGCTGCTGATAAATGAGCGAAGGTGCAGTAACTGTTAAAAGATATACAGAAGAAAACTACAACGAACTCAATTTTGAGTCTATAAAAGTCGGCCTTGCTTCACCCGATAAGATCCGTGAGTGGTCTTACGGTGAAGTTAAGAAGCCCGAAACAATAAACTACAGAACACTCAAACCCGAAAAGGACGGTCTTTTCTGTGAAAAGATTTTCGGACCCACAAAAGACTGGGAGTGTCACTGCGGTAAATATAAGAGAATCCGTTATAAGGGTAAGACCTGTGAACGCTGCGGAGTAAAAATCACAAAGGCTAAGGTAAGACGTGAAAGAATGGGGCATATCGAGCTTGCTTGTCCCGTATCTCACATCTGGTACTTTAAGGGTATTCCTTCAAGAATCGGTCTTATGCTTGACATTTCTCCCCGTGATCTTGATAAGGTTCTCTATTATGCAAAGTATATAGTTATTGACGGCGGTGAAACTGATCTTGAAAAGTATCAGATCATCTCCGACAAGGATTATGATTATCATGTAGAAAAGTATGATGCCGATGCATTCAAAGCAAAGATGGGTGCTGAGGCTATCAAGGAGCTTCTTGCAGAAATCGATGTTGAAAAGCTTGCGGAAGAACTCAGAGCAGAGCTTGAAACAGCAGTAGGACAGAAGAAGACACGTCTTCTCAAGCGTCTTGAGGTTGTTGAGGCTTTCCGTGCATCAGGTAACCGTCCTGAGTGGATGATTCTTGATGTTATTCCCGTAATTCCTCCGGATATCCGTCCTATGGTACAGCTTGACGGCGGCAGATTTGCAACAAGTGACCTTAATGACCTCTACAGAAGAGTTATAAACAGAAACAACAGACTTAAGAAGCTTATCGAACTCGGTTCTCCCGAAATCATCGTAAGAAACGAAAAGAGAATGCTTCAGGAAGCTGTTGATGCTCTTATTGACAACGGCAGAAGAGGCAGACCTGTTACCGGTCCCAACAACAGACCTCTCAAGTCACTTTCCGATATGCTTAAGGGTAAGCAGGGACGTTTCCGTCAGAACCTTCTCGGTAAGCGTGTTGACTATTCAGGACGTTCGGTTATCGTTGTCGGTCCCGAACTTAAGATTTACCAGTGCGGTCTTCCCAAGGAAATGGCTCTTGAACTCTTTAAGCCCTTCGTAATGAAGCGTCTTGTTGATCTTGATATTTCAAAGAATATCAAGAATGCAAGAAAGATGGTTGATAAGGCAGGTCCCGAAGTATGGGATGCTCTTGAAACCGTTATCAAGGATCACCCTGTAATGCTTAACCGAGCTCCCACACTTCACAGACTCGGTATTCAGGCATTCGAGCCCATCCTTGTAGAAGGCAGAGCTATCAAGCTTCATCCTCTCGTATGTACAGCCTTCAATGCTGACTTCGACGGTGACCAGATGGCTGTTCACGTACCTCTTTCTGCAGAAGCACAGGCAGAAGCAAGATTCCTTATGCTTGCTGCTAACAACCTTCTCAAGCCTTCAGACGGTAAGCCCGTTACCGTTCCCACACAGGACATGGTCCTTGGTTCATATTATCTTACAACCGTAAGAGATACAGAGCCCGGCTCAGGTCATGTATATAAAGATGAAGATGAAGCTGTAATGGCATATGATGAAGGCGATCTCGGTCTTCATGCTCCCATTAAGATCCGTATGACAAAGGTTGTTGACGGAAAGGAATATACAGCTCTCGTATCTACTACTCTCGGTAAGGTGATTTTCAACAGACCTGTTCCTCAGGACCTTGGCTTTGTTAAGAGAGATCCTTCCGATCCTGCAAGTATGGTCGCTCTTGAAGTTGACTTCCTTGTAGAAAAGAAGAGCCTCGGTAAGATTATTGAAAAGTGTATTGCCGTACACGGTACAAATATCGCAGCCGATGTTCTTGATAAGATTAAGAATCAGGGATATAAGTATTCAACCAGAAGTGGTATCACAGTTTCTGTTTTCGATGCTATCATCCCCGAAAAGAAAAAGGTATATCTTGCAGAGGCACAGGCAAAGATTGATGAAATCATGAAATATTACCGCCGCGGTCTTTACAGTGATACTGACCGTTCAAGTGCCGTTATCAAGGTCTGGACAGATTGCACAAACAAGGTTTCTGCTGAGCTTAAGAATAATCTTGATACAGCAGGTAACCCCATTCATATGATGATTCACTCCGGTGCCCGAGGCAGTGCTTCACAGCTTAACCAGCTGGCAGGTATGCGAGGACTTATTGCTAATACATCAGGTCAGACCATTGAAATCCCCATTAAGGCTAACTACCGTGAAGGTCTTAATATTATCGAATACTTCATTTCTTCCCGTGGTGCACGTAAAGGTCTTGCCGATACTGCTCTTCGTACCGCTGACTCAGGTTACCTTACACGTCGTCTTGTTGACGTTTCACAGGAAGTTATCATTCGTGAGGATGACTGCGGTTGCACAGAAGGTCTTGAGGTTTCGGACATCTACGGTGATGAAGATAATATCATCGAAGGCCTTGTAGAAAGACTTACCGGCAGATATCTTCTTAATGATCTTTATGATGAAAATAATCAGCTTGTTATGGATAACGACCATATGCTTACAGAGGCTGATGCAAAGAAGATTGTAGAAGCAGGCTTCAAGAAGGTAACAATCCGTTCGCTTCTTACATGTGATGCTGATCAGGGTGTCTGCAGAAGATGTTACGGTAAGAACCTTGCAACAGGTCGTTCCGTTTCTATCGGTGAAGCAGTAGGTATTATCGCTGCTCAGTCCATCGGTGAACCCGGTACACAGCTTACCATGAGAACCTTCCATACCGGTGGTGTTACAACCACAGCCGATATTACACAGGGTCTTCCCAGAGTTGAAGAACTCTTTGAAGCAAGAAAGCCCAAGACTCTTGCAATACTCACAAAGATTGCAGGTACCGTTTCTTATGCAGAAGGCAAGAAGGGTGCTCAGAACATCGTTATTACAGGTGAAGACGGCAGAGAAGAATACACAATTCCTTACGGCTACAGAAGAACCGTTCAGGAAGGTGATACCGTTGTTAAGGGACAGGAGCTTACCGAAGGTAGCGTAAATCCCCATGATGTTCTTGATATCCTCGGTGTTGAAGCTGTTCATAATTACCTTATCCGTGAAGTTCAGAGAACTTACCGTACACAGGGTGTTGACGTTAACGACAAGCACATTGAAGTTATTGTCCGCCAGATGATGCGTAAGGTTAAGGTTTCCGAATGCGGTATGACAGACCTTCTTCCCGGTGCAACAATCGAAAAGACCGAATTCAAGAAGGCTAATCAGGCTGCACGTCTTAAGGCAGAAGCTGAGGGCAGTGTAGTTATGGAAGCAACCTGTGAACCCGTACTTCTCGGTATCACAAAGGCTTCACTTGCAACCGATTCATTCCTTTCCGCAGCATCCTTCCAGGAAACAACAAGAGTTCTTACAGATGCTGCTATCAAGGGTAAGGTAGATCCCCTTGTAGGTCTTAAAGAAAATGTTATTATCGGTAAACTTCTTCCTTCAGGTACAGGTATGAGATGTTATTCTAACGTTGAAATCGAAAAGAATGAAGAAGAAATAGCAGAATCAGAGTATAGTTTGGATAATTTGAACGAAAATTAAGTATTTTCTTTGTAAAAGGTGTTGACAAACAGGTACCTTTAGTGTTAAAATTACCAACTGTGCGATGTTATTCGGTTCAATAAGGGAAATGTCGTACGGCATTTCCCTTTTTGATATATAAAATCCATAAGGAGGTGCACGACTTGCCAACCTTTAACCAGCTTGTTCGCAACAGCAGAAAGTCTCTTGAGAAGAAGTCAAAGGCTCCCGCTCTCGGTAAGGGTCTTAACTCTCACAAGAATGTCATGACTGACCACAATTCTCCCCAGAAGAGAGGCGTATGTACAGTTGTTAAGACAGACACTCCCAAGAAGCCTAACTCAGCTCTGAGAAAGCTTGCCAGAGTACGTCTTACAAACGGCATTGAAGTTTCTGCTTACATTCCCGGTGTAGGCCACAATCTTCAGGAACACTCAGTTGTTCTTATAAGAGGCGGAAGAGTTAAAGACCTTCCCGGTGTGCGTTACCACATCGTCCGCGGTACACTCGATGCTCAGGGTGTTAACGGAAGAATGCAGAGCCGTTCCAAGTACGGAACAAAGAAAGCAAAGGCTAAGAAATAATCAGCCGCTTTCAGATCGATCAGGACAAAATCTTCTTGCAGGTTGAATTTATTCACCAATGTAAGTTTATATATATACGCTGAGGCGGATATGTGACTTCATTGGCGCCGCGGGAATTTGTCACTCGAGTACCTATGATATCATTACTATGAAGGAGGGAAGCGAAGTGCCAAGAAGAGGCAATATAGCAAAACGTGATGTTTTGCCCGATCCGCTTTACAACTCAAAACTCGTAACACGTCTTATCAACAGTGTTATGTATGATGGCAAAAAAGGTGTTGCACAGAAAATTGTTTACGACGCTTTTGACATCATCAGAGAAAAAACAGGAAAAGAACCCCTCGAAGTTTTCGAGGCAGCTATGGAAAATGTTATGCCCTTACTCGAAGTTAAAGCTCGCCGTGTAGGTGGTTCAACATACCAGGTTCCCATGGAAGTCCGTCCCGAAAGAAGACAGACTCTCGGACTCAGATGGATTACTCTCTACGCACGTAACCGTGGTGAGAGAACAATGAAAGAAAGACTTGCCAACGAAATCATGGATGCAGTAAACGAAACAGGTTCAGCATTCAAGAAGCGTGAAGACACTCACAAGATGGCAGAAGCTAACAAGGCTTTCTCCCATTTCCGTTGGTAATTTTACCCCAATTAAGTTTTATCTTGTATATTTTTTATGGAGGACATTATGCCCAGACAGGTATCACTTGAATTAACAAGAAATATCGGTATCATGGCTCATATTGACGCCGGTAAGACCACAACAACAGAAAGAATCCTTTTCTACACCGGTATTAACCACAAGCTTGGTGAAACACATGACGGTGCAGCAACAATGGACTGGATGGCTCAGGAGCAGGAAAGAGGTACTACAATTACTTCTGCTGCTACAACATGTTTCTGGAAGGGTCACCGCGTTAATATCATCGACACTCCCGGGCACGTTGACTTCACAGTTGAAGTTGAACGTTCACTCAGAGTTCTTGACGGTTCTGTTACAGTTCTCTGTGCTAAGGGTGGTGTTGAACCCCAGTCTGAAACAGTTTGGCGTCAGGCTGATAAGTACCGTGTTCCCAGAATGGTTTATGTCAACAAGATGGACATAATGGGTGCTAACTTCTACAATGTCGTTGATATGATGAAGGACAGACTTAAATGTAATGCTGTTCCGATTCAGCTCCCCATCGGCGCAGAAGCAGATTTTAAGGGCATTATTGACCTCGTAGAAATGAATGCAACCATTTATGACGACAAAGAAGGTCTCAAGACTGAAATTGTTGACATTCCCGAAGATATGATGGAGCTTGCAGAACAGTATCGTTTAGAGCTCCTCGAGCATGTAGCTGAACAGGACGAAGCACTTATGGAGAAGTATTTCGAAACAGGTGACCTCGATGTTCAGGAAATCAAGACTGCTATCAGAAAGGCAACACTTGCTAACGAAATGGTTCCCGTTGTTTGCGGTACATCATATCGTAACAGAGGTGTTCAGAAGCTTCTTGACGCAGTTGTTGATTATATGCCTTCACCCCTTGATGTCGGTTCCGTTAAGGGTATTGACCCCGACACAGGTGATGAAATAGAACGTGAAGTATCCGACAATGCACCTCTTGCAGCTCTTGCTTTCAAGATTGCTACCGACCCCTTCGTTGGTAAGCTTTGCTTCACAAGAGTTTACTCAGGTATCGCAGTTTCCGGTACTTCTGCATACAACTCCACAAAGGGTAAGAACGAAAGACTCGGCCGTATTCTCCAGATGCACGCTAACCACAGAGCAGACCTTGAACAGTGTTACTGCGGTGATATCTGCGCTATCGTTGGTGTTAAGAATACAACAACCGGTGATACTCTTTGTGATGAAAAGCATCCTATTATTCTTGAACAGATGGAATTCCCCGAGCCCGTTATCAGAGTTGCCGTTGAACCCAAGACCAAAGCAGGTCAGGAAAAGATGGGCATTGCTCTTATGAAGCTCGCTGAAGAAGATCCCACATTCAAGTTCTACACCGATGAAGAAACAGGCCAGACCATTATTGCAGGTATGGGTGAGCTTCATCTTGAAATCATCGTTGACAGAATGCTTCGTGAATTCAAGGTTGAAGCTAACGTTGGTGCTCCCCAGGTTGCTTACAGAGAAACAATTACAAAGCTCGCAGAATCCGATACAAAGTTTGCTCGTCAGTCCGGTGGTCACGGTCAGTACGGTCACGTTAAGATCCGTATCGAGCCCAACCCCGAAAAAGGCTTTGAATTCTGTAACGAAGTTGTCGGCGGTGCTGTTCCCAAGGAATACATCCCCGCAGTCGAAGCAGGCGTCAAGGGTGCACTTTCCAACGGTGTTCTTGCAGGCTACGCTGTAGTTGACGTTAAGGTTACACTTTATGATGGATCTTATCACGAAGTTGACTCTTCTGAAATGGCTTTCAAACTTGCTGGCTCAATGGCTTTCAAGGATGCTATGCAGAAGGCTGCTCCCGTTCTTATGGAGCCCATCATGAAGATCGCTGTTACAGTACCCGATGATTATCTCGGAACTGTTATCGGTGATATCAATGCCCGCCGCGGTATGATCCGTGATCAGGAAGTTCGTAACGGCGCAACTCAGGTTAATGCTGATGTACCCCTTTCATCAATGTTTGGTTATGCTACAGACCTTCGTTCCAAGACTCAGGGCCGTGGTCAGTATGTAATGGAACCCAGCCATTATGCACAGGTTCCCAAGAATATTGCAGAAGCAATCAGCAAAAAATAATCATATTTTTTAATAAATCTCATTAAACACTTGCATTTTTGCAAGATGTTTGTTACAATAACAATCGCTATTGATTATTAAAACAAATCAGGAGGTTACATTCTCATGGCAAAAGCTAAATTTGAAAGAACCAAGCCCCATGTAAACATTGGTACTATCGGTCACGTTGACCACGGTAAGACAACTCTTACTGCTGCTATCACAAAGACCCTTGCTATGCAGGGCGGTGCAGAATTCACTGACTATGCAAACATCGACAAGGCTCCCGAAGAAAGAGCTCGTGGTATCACGATCAACACAGCACACGTTGAGTACGAAACAGCTTCTCGTCACTATGCTCACGTTGACTGCCCCGGCCACGCTGACTATATCAAGAACATGATCACTGGTGCTGCTCAGATGGACGGTGCTATCCTTGTTATCGCTGCAACAGACGGCCCGATGGCTCAGACTAAGGAGCATCTCCTTCTTGCTCGTCAGGTTGGTGTTCCCTACATCATCGTATTCATGAACAAGTGCGACCAGGTTGACGACGAAGAGCTTCTTGAACTCGTTGAAATGGAAATCCGTGAAACACTTAGCGAGTATGAATTCCCGGGTGACGACACACCGATCATCAAGGGTTCAGCTCTTAAGGCTCTTGAGTATGCTGGTGGCGACACATCAGCTCCTGAGCTTGCACCTATCTGGGAGCTCATGGACGCAGTTGACTCTTACATCCCGACACCGGATCGTAAGGCTGACCTTCCGTTCATCATGCCTGTTGAAGACGTTTTCACAATCACAGGTCGTGGTACAGTTGCTACAGGTAGAGTTGAGCGTGGACAGCTCAAGCTTTCAGAAGAAGTTGAAATCGTTGGTCTTACAGAAGAGAAGAGAAAGACTGTTGTTACAGGTATCGAAATGTTCCGTAAGCTCCTCGATTATGCTGAGGCTGGTGACAACATCGGTGCTCTCCTTCGTGGTATCCAGAGAACAGACATCGAGCGTGGTCAGGTTCTTGCAAAGCCCGGTTCAATTCACCCACACACAAAGTTTGCTGGTCAGGTTTACGTTCTTAATAAGGACGAAGGTGGCCGTCATACACCGTTCTTCAACAACTATCGTCCTCAGTTCTACTTCAGAACAACAGACGTTACAGGTGTTATCAGCCTTCCTGAAGGTGTTGAAATGTGTATGCCTGGTGACAACGTTACAATGAACGTTGAGCTCATCACTCCGATCGCTATCGAAGAAGGTCTTCGTTTTGCTATCCGTGAAGGTGGCCGTACAGTTGGTTCAGGCGTCGTTACAGCTATCAACGAATAATTAAATTATTTCACTCAAGAGGTAAGTCGAAAGGCTTACCTCTTTTTTATACACAAAACTTATAAGTTGTCTAAAAATACTCAAAAAACACCTGAATGTTGTTGAAATGTGCTTAACATAATGCTACAATGTTACAAATCTGAAAATTGAGGTATTAGCAAATGAAACTTATAGCATTATTGTTGGCGATTCTTACTCCACTTCTGACTCTTATTACTTGGAGTCCTTTCGCGAAATTTGATGACGAGATTTCCGTTGTTGAAGAAAAGGTAGACGGATTCATTAAAGGTGTATGCCACGCTGAACCACAGTATGATCTGCTTAACGAGGGCAATATCGAATGGTTCCGTGACGATATTCCGTTTCCGTATGATGAAGATGGCAATCTTTCAAAGAGTTATATCAACTGGAAGAAAGAATCGCTCGAATATACAAAAAATGGTGTTCGTATTTTTGGCATCACACCCTA
>JAZNEX010000042.1:0-9512 GCA_045588855.1 Acutalibacteraceae bacterium | reverse complement strand
GAAGGTTGCAATGTGCATAAACTGTGAATATACAGAAGAAAGAGCAATTCCCGCAACAGGTCATAATTACAATGATGACGGTATTTGTGAGGATTGCGGCACAGAAGAAAAGTGCGGACATCTCTGCCACAGAGCAGAACGCAATTTCTTTGCAAAAATAGTATGGGGCATTATCCGTTATATCTGCTCAATCTTCGGTCTCGGCAGAACATGTGCATGCGGTGACGCACACTATTGATCAATATTGTATATGCCTTTTGCGATCTCTGAACCTATGATTATGTGATCGGAAGGGTAACCGATAATTAAACGTATTTAATGAAAAATCAGGTATTTCCGTTTTTCTCCGGAAATACCTGATGCTTTTTTTATGTTGTTTTATTGTCAGAAGCTTCCTCTCGAGCCGCCGTGGGTTCTGCCCGATGATGAAGTGTGAGTTGAGCTTCCGCTGCCGAATGATGAACCGCCGCTTCGGGATGATGTGTTTTCCTTGGGCTTCGGTGTTTTCTTTACGTTACGGTAAAGGAAAACATCTCTGTGTCCCGTAAGAGTAAAGCTGCCGGGGATTACATAATCCGATGCTGTGGGCTTGAAGCTTACGGTTTTAAGCTGTGATTTAAGGTATAAAGTATAGAAGAATCCGACTGCAAGACCTATTATAATAGCGATTCCTATCCATTTGAGTGAGAATATTTCCGAAAACTTTGATTTTGCAGGTTCCTTATGATAGTCATTGTCGCTATACTCATCATCGTAAAATCCGTATCCGTCATCAGACGGGATATATACATTTCCTTCACCGTCGTAGTCATTGAGATATGTATTGTAATCGTCAAATATGTTGATGCATTCTTCGTAATATGCAATAAATGCATTTGTGAAGTCATCATCTGCCATATAGGGTACAAATGCATATTCAAGCTGAGAAAGATTATAATCTGTGAAAATTTCAATTGCAGTGCCGTTGGTTGTAAGCGCATACTCTCGCATACCCATATCCACAACAAGCATTATACCGTCATCATTATATCCGTAGCCGAAGCCGTTGTAATCATAGAAATCGTCGGAAAATTCGGTAAGATCCATACCGTTTGTTGAATCCACCGTAAGAACGGCAACCTCGCATTCATATAGTTCACTTATCTGCTCAAGCTTATTGTTAAGAATTTCCTCATCAGAGTCATCAATAATATCAGCAAGGTCATTAACAAGAGCAGTGCGTGAGTTGTCTCCGTATTCATATGCATAAGAAGAGGTATAAAGACAGAAAATCATAAGAATTGACAATAGAATTATAGCTGATTTTTTCATATATCTACCCCTCCTCAGAACAAAAGATTGTAAAGAACTGTGGCTGCAAAACCGAGAATTGTGCCTGCAGCAGCGGAAATGCCGAAATATTTGACAAATTTACCTTTGTCCATAGGCAGATCACCTACAAATTTACCTGTCTGACCGTTCATTGCAAAGGTGTATGTTTTTCCTTCAAAGGTGGTGTTGAGAAGCCATACGGGATAGAGGGCATATTTTGCACTGCCGTCAAGCAGATTTACATTGATGCCTGCGGGCACAACAGAGGTGTAACCGCTGACAGTGGACCGAAGTGCTTCTTCCGTACTCTTTTTGATTCTTTCATTGGCTCTCAGAATGCTCTGATTTTTATCAACATCATATTTGTCTGCAAAAAAGCCTGAAAGATATGCTGTATTGAAGCTGACAGCCTCAGAAAAATCAAAGGGTTCAATTGATTCCATAAGATCATCAGCCATTTTGCTTGAACCATCCACGGGGATTTTGGCAAATGCCATATTGCCGTTACGAAAAACAGAAAAATGACTGGTTTCGGTATAGTTGTAGTCCTTGTCACTCCAATGCCGTACATTGGTTGCCTTATACTGTGCACTGCCCTGAACAGACGAATCGAAAAGCCAGAAGGGAACATAGATTCCTTTGATTTCGTCAATATGGTTTTTTGATGAGAATACCGATGGCAGAAGCTTTTTACCTGAGATATGCTTTTTATATGCTTCAATGGCCTGTGTTTTTGTCTGCCTGAAGGGGATAACATAATCGGGTTTAAGCATACCTGACAGATTTGCCCGCATGACCACAGGATTGCCGCAATACGGACAGCTTGTTGCAGCTGTTGATGAATCTGTCACGATTTCACCGCTGCAGGTATTGCAAAGATAGCTTCTGAGATTACCTGACTCATCAGAAGACAAATCTTCTTCAGCATTGCTTGTCCAATTGAAGCTGTCATTTTTTACCTCAGCCTCATTAAAAGCCTCCTGAAGCTCATTGAGACTTTCCATTGTATATTCGGTATCGCAATAAGGACATTTCATTGCCTGCAAGGCGGCATCAAACTGTACTTTGCCCGAGCATGACGGGCAGATAAAATTCTGTAATTCTCCCATAATAACACCTCCGGAATGTTGTTTTCTTTTTTATTATACAACAATCGAAAAAAAACAGCAACAGTAAATCACAATTAGTGTGGGCAAATGCCCACACTAATTGTGATTTATCGGCAGCAGGGGGGATTGAATACAGGGGGAGAGTCACAGTCATCTTCACTGTCGTTTTTGCAGCCGCAGCCACAGCCGCAGGAACTGTCACTGTCAGGAGTATCGGGCGGGAAGAATTCGGATACGGGGAAGCGTATTCTTCGGAATGAATCACAGGGGTCTTCCGTATTACAGGAGCATTCCTTTGTGGGCATACAAAAATCATAAGCAGGGATGAGCATCTGTACATCTCTTTCAAGCTGGACTATCGAAAACAGACCGATTGTTACTCTAACTGCACGTGAATTACTTTGAGGACCGAAGGAGCCCTGGAAGGCTCTTGCCACACAGCGGGGAATTGAACTGCCTGCGTCCTGAATATTGTTGCAGCATTCACAAGGACGGCAGAGTCTTGCATCAAGACATATCGGAGTTGCGACCTGCACTTTTGCTCTGGGGTTGGTTGATGCACCGGGCAGGGAATTGCTGTTTATATTTTCATCAGATGAAAATACTTTTACGCTGCCCTGAGAACCGTAAAGAATACACTTTTTTGAAAATACCGAAAGTCCCGTGATTGTTACGGGTTGAGCTGTACCTGATGTAAATACATCAAGGGTTACTGCGAAGAAGAAAGTAATATCAACAGAATAATAGCCTCTGTTGAACGGTACCTCTTCAACATCTGTGTATACGTTGAGAACCTGTGTGCCTGCACATCTTATGTTGATTGCAGATTCGATTACGGATTGTGCCGCATCGGTAAAATAAACCCTTAAATCGCTGAGACAATCCTTGTCGGCACAGGAATCATATACTCTTGCAGTGTCAATACAAACAGCTTCACGTACATTCTGATTGCAGACATTTTCTGCAGGCGGAATAAATTTTTCGGGCATAAAAAAACCTCCTGTAATATAATTGAAATCCGAAAACTTCAATATATATTACGGAGGTTTTTAGTTTATGTTACAAGAAAATCAATAATCACCGAAATCACAGCTATAGGGCTTGCCGCCGTCTTCCATTGATTTATCAGCAAGGAAAACAGCAAGG
The DNA here is from genome assembly GCA_045588855.1 of Acutalibacteraceae bacterium. Lineage (GTDB taxonomy): Bacteria > Bacillota > Clostridia > Oscillospirales > Acutalibacteraceae > RUG806. Next base: position 5,946 of record JAZNEX010000042.1, on the reverse strand, counting down.
TGTCCGGGAATGGAATTATATATGGATGTGCAGGAGATTGACTGTTCGCCTGTTCTTACAAAATTGATGAAATCCGCAGTAAGTGCAGGGTCGCCGCCTCCGTGTCCTTCACCGCCCATAGTATTGGTATCATAGAAGGTTCTTTCATAACCGTCGGGAGCTTCGGTGACTATCTTTTCAACATAGAAGTTGTTATCTTCAAAATTACCGTAAAGCTCTGCCTTTGTGCCTATGATATGTATTTTTCTTACACTCTTTGCCGTACCGCCTATCATATTGTGGGTACCTGTTGCACCGTTTCTGAATTTAACAAGCACGGACTGATGGTCTACAACATTATTGTCGCACTTATAAATACATCTGCCGTAAGGGTTATCCTCTCTGAGGGATTTTTCTTTTATTTCAAGAGTGGGATCCTTTATTGCTTCAAGACCTGCCCATACATAACACTCCCAACGGTCTGGATGTCCGAGATACATAGCTTTTGCCGAATATCTGCAGGTATCAACATGGGGACAGTCAACAAGACAGCGTGTACCTGCACCTTCGGGGGCATTTTCGGGTCTGAACTGATAGATGCTGCCGTGGGATGAAACTGTTTCGGGGAGAGTTTCACTCATAAGCCACATCATAATATCGATATCATGACAGCTTTTTGCAAGGAGCATACTTGTTTTGCAGATATCCTTGTTTGCCCATTTGCCTCTGATATAAGATGTTGAAAGGTGATGATAGCTTACGTGCTCTGACATCTGTATGTTGATAATATCACCGAGATCACCGGCAAGGATTCTTTCCTTGATACCGCGGTAGAATGTGGAGTATCTGAGTACATGGCATATCATAACCTTGTTTCCGTGCTTACGGATAACCGCCATAAGCGCTTTCATTTCTTCCATACTTACCGCAAAGGGCTTTTCAAGAAGCATATCATAACCAAGCTCAAGCAGAGGTACGGCTGTTTCAAAATGCTGATGGTCCATTGTGCCGTTTATGATAACATCGGCAAAACGGGGCACTTTCGCAAGCTCAGCAGCGGATTCAAAGCAGAAATCCTCCGAAAAGCCGTATCTTTCGGCGGTCATTTTTCTTCTTTCTTCATTAGGGTCTGCGATACCTACAATTTTAAGGTCATCGGGGTGGGTGAATGAATAATCTCCGTAGGTGATTGAACGGTGTCCTGCACCTACAATAACAGCTGTAACAGGTCTTTTAGTTTCCATAATGATTCTCTGTGTCCTTCAAAAACATATTGATATTAAAAATTTTCCGCAGGCACCTCTGTAAGAATCTGCGATGACTTTACTGTAAAGCGCTCTGTTTTTTTCTTGAGTCTTATGAATGCAGATACAATTTCAGATGCGGTTTTTCTGCCTGCAGATGCTGACTCTTCATAGTGAAGTGGAGCCAGAATGCTGCCGTAATCATTGTCGGGAACGATGTATCCGATAAAGTCATTGCAAAGTCCTGCAACGGCAATTTCCGTTCCGAGTATTTCTTTAAGCGAGGGATAATTCCATGTTTCTCCGTTGTAGCTTGCCCAATCGGGGAATGCACCGCCAATAGCAATTTCGGGCATCAGCTCACCCGGAACCATTGCAATACTCAGAGTGTTGCCGAGAACGGCAAAGCCGGTTTCGGTAACGAAATTAAGATCAAAGGATTTGTCATCCTTATTACCGTCATCTGCCATAGTTATTTTCACAAGAGAATTGTTTACCACACGAAGCTTGGCAGCAAGCATAAGTATTTCATTGCCCGAGGGTAAAAACAGTTCGGTTATTGCAACATTGATAAGCGGAGGCAGCTTTTTATATGCTGCTTTGCTGAAGCTCAGCACATAATCTGCAATTGCCTCACCGTATGCCTTTATGCTTTCATCTGTAGTAAGTCCGTCGGGAGTGTGAGGACCTCTGTCGGTAGCAACGGCTGCTTCTGCACCCTGAATGAACATTGATTCAACCCCTGCGCTGTCCATCCTGTCACACATATATCCCGGAAAATCGCGGGAGGCCTCTCTTTGTCTGTCACCGTAGCATACGGGGTGTGCTGCCATAAAGACCATACTGATTTCTTTGCCGCCGCTGTCAGGTACAAAGCGTATATTTGTGAGGTCATTTACCGTGACATAGGGAGGGCGCTTATCATGTACATAGTCACCTACGGGAAGCTGAGCAAAGTACATTTCACCGGCAGTCATATTTTCAACCGCCTGTTTTATGGTGCTTGCTGCGGTTTCCTTAAGGAAAAGCATAAATTCTTTATTCTTACCTGAAATAAGGTCGTCTTTTTTGCCCTTTTTTATGGCCTTTTTGTTGTTTTTATATGCTGAAGGCAGATCGCCCCACAGTCCGTCAGTGTCGATACCCGAATGGCAGTGGGTTGCACTGATGTTGATTGAAAGAATATTTTTTTCTGAAATGAAATCTTTCAGCAGAAGTCTGATATCCCTTATGTCAGTGCCTGATATACCGATACAGTCAATGACGGCAAAAACGTGAATGCCGCGGCCTGTGTTGTCACTTAATGCAACGGCACGTACCATCTGCTCATTCATAATACCGTTCATTTTATTAGGCGGAAATGCGAGATATCCTCCGATATAATAATCGCCCTCAAGCTTTTCCGGAACAACCGAAGCCTTGCTGAAGCCTGCATACCACTTCGCATCTTCTGTGGGGGAAGCCAGAAAGTATCCGTTACCCTCCATAAAACCTGAGTTATCATATCTGTTAAGGAAAGGAATGCCTTTATCGGGTACTCCGTCGGCAATTTTACCTACAAGCTTCATAGCGGTATTATGCCCGAAGTCCGTAAGTCTGCGCCTTGAGTCGGGAGCATCAAGCATCTGTGTTATTTTATCTTTTATAATCTTTGCACTGATTGTGCCAAGAGAAGCTGCAACTGCTACGGCTGCAATTTTCTTTTTCATATATTTTCTCTCCATATACCTGAACGGTAAGGTTCTTTCGTGATTCTCAGCTCTGCTATTTCAAAGCCGTTTACGGGTTCTGTTATCTGCAGGTCAATGCAGCCGTTTATAATAAGCTCCTGAGGAATGTGATATTCTACCGCAATAAATCCGTCAGGGAGCATATCCGTTTCATAGTCGGTATTGCGTCTGCCTCCGAATTGCTGTCCGCGGTAAACTATTCTGCCGTTGACCTTTACCGTGTGGTTAATGCTGTCTTCATTGTTAAGGTCACGGTGTGTTATCATAAGAGTGCAGCCGTCGGTACAGCCCTGAATACAGGTTTTCAGTCTGAAGCTGAAGTGATCGTAAAGCTTAAAAAGGGAAGTGGGAAGATTGCCCTTGTTCTTATCGGGTCTGTCTCCCTGAATATTCATATAAAAGCCCTTGTTCTGCTTTACCCCGCCGGGACAAAGACCGTGAAGCGCAACGCTGTAGTATAATTCACCGCGCTCAACACGGTTACGCTCAAAGCACTTTTTCAGGTAAGCGGTTTTACTGTCTGCTGACATATTTGCTGCAGCCTCAAAACGGCTGAGAAGCCAGGGAAGATCGGTAAGTGCAAGATCGATTGTATCAAGCACTGCACCTCTTTCAAAATTCATGGCAAAATGCTTTTTTGTGCTCAGCTGAAGTCCTATCAGACTGAACAGCTTGTCTGCATCCTCGTCAATTAACCGTCTTAATTCTGTGACCTCTTCATTATGATTATCGGAAAGAACATTGAAAGCTTCCCTTATTCTGCCGTTTTTTACAAGCCTTGAAGCAACTGAAATAAGCTTATTTTCGTGAAGTATTTTTTTCTTTACGAAAGCATCGCATCTTGCTCTGAAGAGGCACTGACGGTAACGCCAGTTTTCGTAAAGCTCAGGATTCTCTTCTCCGATTTCATTCCACAGTCTTAATGTATAATCAATCTGCGGATTATCTTCGGGCGAACCCTCCCAGTTTTTTTCAAGTCCGAATATCGCATCTGCAACCTTTGAATAATCACAGCCGGGGAAAAAAAGACGGGAATAGTCCTCAAGAATTTCCCTTAAGGGAGTATCGGGGTTGAAATCAAGAGCTGACCATACAGCTTTATTTATATCATCGTTTACACCCTCGGAATAAGAAACACTGCCTATAACATAGTTTCTTGTTTCCTCGTGTATTCTTTTGTATTCATAGGGTCTTGGGTTTGCGCATTCTCTGCCGTTTACCGTCTGCAGTGCATAGTGCCAATCGTCACGGTCGGAATGCACGGGATATTCACATCTGAGATTATGTGTTATATCCGGATATAGTCTTATGGGATACTGTGCGGGGAGATGTCTTCTTAAAACATCTATGGGGAATGCTGCATTGGGCCCTGTCACAACACCCTCTATGAATGAGGGATTTTTTTTCATTTCCTTTAAGAATCTTATACCCCAGTCCGGCAGATGGTGGGGCTGCTGTGCAGAGGGCCACATTGTGGCAGTTGGATGGTATTTTTTCAGTATTTTGTCAAATTTCTCACAGCGGAGTACGAATTCCTCGGGCTGTAAATTACCGGGGTCGCCTCCGGGAGGGAATATATAGTCAAGGTCTTCAGCCTCGGAAAAAAGCTTTTCACGGTTTGCTTTTGCGGTTTCAATATCCTTTTCGCAGTTGGGATACCATACTGAAACAGCCATACCGTATTCCTTTGCTGCAGCGGAAGCCTCGCATAAAAGCTCCTGCTCATCCCTTTTCATAATTTCGTTACGGTTGGATTTGCCGTTTTCATAGGGTATATGCTCACAGGTATTGGTACCGAAATACATCATATCAAGATAATAGCGCCTGTATTCGGGAATATCCCAGGCATCATAGGTGTTTGGTGTGGGTCTGTAACCTACCTGATGTCCGCGGATTTTTTTGTCGGGTGAATAAACCCCGGAAAAGTCGCATACGGGATACAGCGCATTATTTTTTAACTCCGTTTTTCTTAAAAAGTGACCGACTGCAAATATAAAGCCTCTTATACCGGAAGCAGAGAATGTAATCTCACTTTCTGAAAGCTCTATTTCGAAATCATCCTCACCAAAAGCTTTGTTTTCTTCAAATCTGATGGTGCAGGTAACGGTGGCTTCACATTTTGTGCCGGTACGGGAATATATTTCTTCCCTAAGAATATCTGCCGCTTTTTTTTCAGCGGGGGTGTTATATACATAAAGAGGTTTCTGAATAATGAGCATTTTTATTCTCCCTATATATAGAGTCTTTTGTACAATTATATGTACTTCTTTTTGCATTGTCAAGGCAAGAGAGAAACAAAAAGAATATAAAAAACAGAAAGTTAACAAAGAAACATTAATATTGAACAAAGAGTCAGTGTTTTCAATGTGCAATATCACAAAAATAAGTTAAAATGTGTTAATTAATCAAAAATTTATTGATTTTAGTTTCGGCTTGGTATATAATGCATCTGTAAAATACTATTTCGGAGGCAATACTTATGAAAAAATTATTAGCGATCTTTATGGCTGTTCTTGTTGTTTTCACAACTTGCTCAATAGCTGTTTTTGCAGAAGAAACAGATGAAGTTACAACAGCTCCCGTTGTTACTGAAGAAGATACAACCCGCAATATCAAGAATGATGACGGTCTTGTAGTTCCTCTTAACTTCAATCAGCTTAAGTCTTCAATAATCTTCAAGATTTTTGAAAAGATTATCAGCTTTATCCTCTCACTCTTCGGTGAAGATGTAGCTCCCGAAGTTGATCAGGAAGGTGCAACACTTGTTGATGAAATCGGCAGTGCACTTGATGAAAGACTTACAGACCTCTTTGCTTAATAGTAAAATTTAAAAAGAACTGCTCAGGCAGTTCTTTTTTTACTTTATAGGAAATTCCTTCCTATAAAGTAAAAAGATTATATGTCCCGCCTGAGGGAAGTAAACTTCCCTCGGCGATGGACTATACGAAAGCGTTTCGCCGCAGGCGTACGGCGAAGCCGTTTTCTTGCTTTAT
>JAZNEX010000041.1:0-2792 GCA_045588855.1 Acutalibacteraceae bacterium | reverse complement strand
ACCACCCACCCCCATGGCAAGTGCTCCCCCAAAAACGCACAACTTTTTTATTATATTCTGGCATTATTGAATATTTCCTTTTCTCTCTTGCCATAGTTGCCATATAAAAAAACACTTGTTTGCTTTATGTTTGCCGTGGCGAGTGGCCACATAAGCAAAACATGCTAACGCGCACAGCGTCAGCATGTAGTCATTTTGTTTGCTTTTGCTTGCCAGTTATGGCGTCAAGTATTGGGAAAACTTGCGAATCAATTCCCCGATGCATGAGAACCATGTGGAAATGATGGAATTGAAGCGCGTCAGAAATCTGTATACCGAATCCATAAGGCGTACAAAACAAGTACTTTCAACATGTTCCTACGCCTCTGCAAGAAGCGAACTGGAAGCAGAGTTGGAGTCGCTTAAAGAAAAGCAGAAGAAGATTGACACTCAAATACACGACCTCATGGTGAAAGATGAAACGAAAAGACGTCTACTTGTTCTGTTGGAGCAACAAATAGGAGTAGGTAAAGAAACCGCCAAAACCCTGGTATTGGAGTTACCGGAGCTGGGGCACGTTAATCGCCGAGAAATAGCCGCATTAGTTGGAGTAGCTCCCTTCAACTATGATAGTGGAACGCATAGGGGGAAACGAATAACCCGCGGCGGACGTAAAAACGTACGCAACCTCCTCTTCATGTGTGTACGAGCCGCACTTAATTCTAAGACAGAAAATGATTACATCAAGAAGTTTAATGAATTAAGTGCAAAGCCTAATTTAAAAGGTGGTCGTAGTTATCAACAAGTAATGGTAGCATGTATGAGAAAGATGATAGTAAGGCTTAATGCCATAGTGAGAGATTGGGTAAAAGCCGGATGTCCAGATTTAACTCCTATAAAAAGAACATCTTCAAAATCAGTTAAAAAGCAGCCTGGTAAAAACAAAGCTAAGCATCAAAAGACAGCGTAGCACAATGAATCCTTACTACCCTAGACACGGGGGGATAGGGTTTGGGAAAGGGGGGGCTGGCATGCGCCGCCCCCTTTCCCAAGAGTATTGCTTAAATTATACCGTAATTTACAGAAAAATAGAGAAATATGATAAAATTGCAAAAAAACGCATTTCATAGTTGACTAAGTTAGATCACCCGCTGACGCGGGTTCAGAATTCCGCTCCCGTCTTCGCTGCTGCGCAGCTACGCCGTGGCAGGCGCCTACGCTCGCAAAAATTCCCCCATCATCCCCCCTTCAGCTTCCGATTTATCGAGCCGTTTGAAATCAACTGAAAACTTAAACAGCGCTAAATTAAAAGTGGATTTCTATATCGTCATCCTCATAGCGGAAATGCTGATCCTTTTTCTTCTTATGAGGTGGGATATGATTCCAAAGAGCACGGAATGGCCAGGTTATACAGTGATAGATTTTTTCGCCTAAGTTAAGGAGAAAATAGCTAGAATGAACAACGACAACGTTGAACAAAAAAAGTATTATCAGAAAAACAACCGCGGCAACAGCCATCAATATAAAAAACTCACTCCAGCACATAACTTTTGTATTATAAAAGGTTGATTTAATTTTGCAAATGACAAATTCTGTCGTACCAACAAAATTATTTATCGGGAACTCGGTTAATTTTTTGTGGTAATCTGAGCTCGTTCGGGGTAAAATCCGAGCCACGTCTCCGAAAAAGAGCAAATAACGAGTTTCATCTTAGCAGCCAATGCGCCCAGTCAAAAGCACAGAAGAGCCGACGCCGATAAAAGCGACGGTGGAAGATACCACTGTAACAGGAATGTCTACCACAAAAAGAAGCGCTGCTGCGGGGTAGGCAAGAATAGCGGATGGACCAACATGGGCATCTGTTTGTACCAACAAATCCCCATACTTGCCATCGGCTATAGGCATGAGAATAGGATATGCCTTGGCTTGCTGTGGCAGAGTCGTCAACAACTTGGGCGTCTTAATATAGGCAGTCAACTCATCTTGTCTGCTCCTGATTCGGGAAGCGGTGCGCAGCTTACCTGCGAATTCGGGTGATATGAGAAGATAATACTGCCGCTTGTCCTCACGAGAAACATTGGCTATCTGATATGCCTGTGCCGTATCCGGTTCACCTTGTAACACTTTCTTGGTGTAGCAGATGCGCGAAACAGGCAGATACCATTGACCGTCGCACTCATACACATACAGTCGTTTTGTCAACTTCATGTTGCCTGCGTCGTTTTCTGTGCAAACGCTGTTACTTTCTAACCCGGCGCCTTCATAAGTGCGGGGGTACTCATAGGCTACCTGATGCATGCGAGATACGCACGAGCTCATCCCCAGCGCACACAGAATCGTCAATAATAAGTAAAAAAAGATATATGTGTTTTTGTTCATGGTCGAAATGCAATACACGCGTGGCTCGTTAAATGTAAGACACGAACAGTCTGACAGAAGATTGAATAAATGCAAGTCTTTTTTCGTTTTTTATTCTTGAGCACATGTGTCCCAAAGATTTTTTCCGAGAGACGCCAGGGTGAATTGCAAGTTCAAATGCGACAGTTTGTAAAAAAAAAGTGCATTATTAGTGTTTTGCAGGTTCAAAATTCAACCCGAGCACCTTCGACATCTCTTTGGCCGACTTTCCTGCGAAGATTTTTCTGGGCATTTTGTTCATCCATCGAGCCACATGTTGCACATCACTTTGCTTTAACGCATCAAACGTATATCCTTTGGGTAGGAGGCGCCTGATGAGCCTGTTCGCATTCTCATTACTCCCTCTCTCAAATGAGGAATACGGATGTGCAAAATACACTTCAGTGCGTTTCTTC
>JAZNEX010000040.1:0-9893 GCA_045588855.1 Acutalibacteraceae bacterium | reverse complement strand
CGACACGGATACCTTCAAGAGCATCTGCAAGTGCGGGTATTAGTAGCTTTGCAGCAGTAATAACAAGCTCTGTGAGTGCCTCAACAGTTTTGCGAAGGCTGGTAATCAAACTGTTATCCTTACGAATAAGAATGTTGATTCTCATTCTCTCTGTGACTTTGCCTTTCTTCTTCATCTTCTTGCTTGAAACACCCTCGTGAATAGTAGGTTGCAGAAGAATTCCTCTTGCTACAAAACTGCGGTGGTCAATAGGCTCAATGTTCTTTTCTTCTAAATCTCTGTTTACAATATCTGCCCACAGCTTTCTCCATTTGAATAGTTGTTCATCACTGTTCCAACGCTCACTTGTGGGATTCTGTCTGCCGTACTTTGTGCTTTTCGGGTATTTGTTCACTCTCTCATAGCCGTCAGCCTTTGACGGTGGAAGATAGACCTTCTTACCGTCAACATAATATTGATACTGCTTTTCCCAACCATCATTTTTAGCACATAAAAATTCAGAGGCGGTAAAGCCTTTCTCCTTACCGTCTCTGATACATAAATATTCTTTTTCGCTTTTTCTTTGCCAAGTACCGTCAGGGTTTAACGGTCTGACAGTTGCCATAATGTGAGCGTGAGGATTGCCTTCTCCTGTATCGTGAATACAGACATCAACACACATACCGTCATCAATAAGAGCCTTTGCAAATTCTTCTGCCTCTGCAATCTGCCTTTCACGGCTGACTTCAACGGGCAGAGCAACAATGAACTCTCTTGCCAAACGGCTGTCCCTTGTTTTCTCTGCTTCTTCAACTGCGTTCCATAGCTTACTTCTGTCGTACCATTCGGGCGGAGCGTGTGACGGGAGAAAGATTCTCTCATAGATAAGACCGCCTTTGCGGGTGTAATCGTGTTTTACGCCGTCATACTCGTTAGTGTTTTCACTGCAGCTCATATATGCACTTGCGGCTACGGCTGAGCGACCTACACCACGGGTTATGACTTTGGCTTCAAGGTGATAAATTGCGGGGATCACCGACCTTTCTTAGTTGTTTTTTATTTTTTTGAGTTATATAATACCGATTCTATGATTCATAGGGTGCAAAATTACAATAAATACTGTATAATCATTGTCATAGGAGGCGATTTCAATGAATGAAAATAAAACAGGAGCATTTATTTCTACTCTTAGAAAAGAAAAAGAATTGACTCAAGCTCAGCTTGCGGAAAAACTTAATGTTACAGATAAAGCTATTTCTCGTTGGGAAACAGGTAAGGGAATGCCTGACTCATCTCTTTTAGTTCCGCTTGCCAATATATTAGGTATAACAGTAAATGAACTGCTGACAGGAGAAAAAATTCCCGAAGAAACTTTTACTCAAAAGTCAGAAGATAATTTGATAGCCTCCGTACAAGAAACTGAAAAAGCAATTTCTCAAAAAAAATTTATTAAAAGGTTTTTTGTGTTTACTGCTATTGTTTTTACTTTATCTGTTTCATTGCTGACTACAGCTATATATTTAATGAGTACATCCATATATGAAGCAACTTATTCATATGATGATGAAGGCTCTCGTGACGGAATATTATATGGAAATGATTCTTATGTTAAGTGGGGTTACGTTGCTGATATTTATTTAGAATCAGGTGTTATTGAAAAAAAGAATATGCATCCTTATATGCTCGTTGAAGGAGTGTTACGGGAAAAGATATATATTTCGGATAATTTAATACAAGATTTATTACCACCGTATTCCTATTTTTCATTTTGCGGAGAAAGTGATGATTTTATATTTGAACAGCCTGATGACACCTCATTAAATATACTGTTTATAAAAAAAGATTTCCAATTTCCTGATATTTATGAAAATGAAATCGAAGAAGTTTGGATGTCTTTAGGTCCCTACGATAGTGATAATATTACGGACAAAACAAAAGTAAATAAAATTGTAGATTGTGTAAAAAATGCTCCTAATCAAGAATTAAATAAGGAAATATATGATTATATTTCGGAAAAATCGTGGGATAATTGCCATTTTTATTTAAAATATAAAGGTTATCCGTTAGTGGAAGAATTCTGTGTTTCAACAACTGAAGATGGGCGATATATTACAGTACAACAATAAAAATATTGTTTAACATAAAGGTAGTCTTTGAAAAATTTAAAAATTCTTTAATGCACCCTCGGAGAGCGCACTGCACCGCCTTTACGGTGGTGAGTAAGTGCGCCCTTAAGGGAATATATAAGCCTTTAGTTTATCTTTTTGAGTAAATACCCCTCAATTTCTGTAAGGTTCATCGTCTTGATTTCAGGTAAAAGCTTCTCTAAAATAGCTCCCTCTACAATAAGCCTGTGGTTTCGCTCTGTGCGTTCCTTTTTACGGTTGCGGTTTTCAGCCTGCTCAAGTCTGTGCTTGGCTTGAATCAGTTTTTTCTCGTTATCAGTCATCAAATATCACCTCCAATCTGTTGGCACCGTAAGCGGTGCCGTTTTTTATTGTGTTTTCCTGTGTGGCTCCGAAATCCGAATGTTTTGGCACCGTTAAAACATATCAAGGAATGCCAATGCCTCTGCATCATTTTTCAGCTTCTGCTCCTCTGTAAGCTCCATATCAATACCAGCCGAAGAAGGAACTGCTGAAGCAACTGAAATACCACACAGCTCCTCTTTCAGAATTTCTCTGAACCTTTCAAGCAGTTCATCATCTGCCGTCTGCTTCTCTGCATAAGCAATAGCGGATTTAATCGCATCAATGATAAACTGATTTCTTGACCTGTACTTTTCTTTATCAAGACTGTTCAGATAATCAATGATTGCCGTGTGCTCTGTGTCGCTTAAATTAAAGCGTACGTTTATGCGGTACTCACTCATATCCTGCCACTTTTCATCATGGTTTCGGCAAGGTACTCATAACCCTTTGTCGCCGCACAGATGTCATCAACGAACTGAATACGTTCTGCATTGAACTTGTAGAAATTCTTTACAAGGCAACCGCCACCGCCGGTAATATACAACATCATTGTGTTTTCATCGTACCCGTGGTCACGGAGTCTGTGAAAGATTTCGCCTACATACTTCTGCACCTCTGCCTTGATAATCTTCATATCCGACTGAACAATGTTTGCAGTACCTTTGCAGAGTACCTCGTCAATGATATGCTCATTGATTTCTCTCTGCGTTTTTCTGAGGAAGGCTTCACGGATATCAACAGTACAGAAGTGAGTGCCGAACTTTTCGGTGTACATTCTCTCTGACTGAGGTCTGCCTTTTATAACATAGAGTACATTCATCGTACCGTTGCCAATGTCTGCGACAAGGTTTACACCGTCCATTTTGGTTGCAAACTGCGAAACCGCCGCATATCCTTGAGGGTAAATACTCGCACCTGCAATTTTGATTTTGTACTCGGTATGCTGCCAAGTGAAAGTTACTTCCTCATTCTTGGTAAGATATGCTTTGAAGCTCTCTTTCTGCCCTGCAGTCCAAGTAAGTGGCAGACCTGCCGCAATGTGAACTGTTGCTTCCGTTAAGTTTTCAGCACTTAACTCCTTTGCAATAGCCACAAGGGTGAGAGCATAATAGTCCTCGTCTTTGATTTTGTCGGGAAGGAATTCCTTGTGTCCTTCACCGATAAGATAGAACTTACCACCGTAGACAAGCATGTCCTTTGTGAAAAGCGGCTCTGAGTCGTAAGCCGTGATACCTGTTCTGAAGCAGTGATTTGCAGTTTTGATGTTGCCGTAACCGTGGTCAACACCGATGATGATTACATCATTAAATTTTTTCATTTTGAATTACTCCTTTTAATTAAAATTTTGTTGGATAATGAATTTAGGCATAAAAAAAGCACCCTCTACGGGTGCGGTGGAAATTGGTCTGTCGCGAATGTTGAAGATAAACACTCCTTTCATTAAAGTATTTTTGTATGTAAAGTTAGTAAGTGGACACCGTGTCCACTTACTAGAATTACCGGATGTAGAAATTCCCAAGTTCCCAAAATGGGGACTTGGAGAAAATTATTATAAATGTGGTAGGTTCCCAAAATGGGTATCTACCAAAAATGTGACGCAGTATTCATATACCGGAATTTAGGATTTTGAATATAAAAAAACACCTGCTACTGTAAAGTAACAAGTGTATGTAAACAGATTGATATTTGTTGTGGTAATGTGATATAATTAAAGAAAAATAGTTGCGGAGGGATTTCTTTGGCTTTTGATGTTGATATTGCCAATTTCATAGTAGGTTTGGTTTTTTCATCAGCAAGCTGCGTGATTGCTACATTAGAATTTGCTTCTAATCAAAGAGAAAAGAAAAATGAAAAAGAGAAAGAGAGACTTTTAAAACATAGAGTAGCCCATTCACAGGCTCTCCTCAAAGCTTTCGAAAAATATTCAAGTCTTCAGCACGAATTGGAAGAGGTTTTGGAAAATGATTTTGATACAGTTACATTATCAAATTGTGATTTTAAAGAAATGGGAATTCAGTGTAACAGAGTAATAAATGATTTGCAAAAAACCGTTGGCACTTTTAAAAATGCAGTTTCTAAATTTAATAAAATGGTATGTGAAATTATAAATAATGAAAGTTATTTACCTGAATCTTGTGTGTCGGTTGCATTATCAATGGAAGAGGTAAAAAACACACTACATATAAAAATAAATCTATTTGAAAATCACTTAAGTGAACTTATGTGGAAGTGTATATTGTTCAAAAGTGAGATTGAAAAATATTGCAATGATAATGAAAAGGACGATATAAATCAATTTGAAAAAACAAGAATGGATTTATATAATGATACATACAAGATTTATTTGGAATATATAGAGTTATGTGCGTTAATCAAAATTGTTTTTGAGAAATATAGAATCATATTATATGGTTTGAACGGTTATGCTGAAACATTAAAAAACATATAAGAGAATACCAGTTTGGAAACCTATTTCAAGGAGGGAAAATAAAAATGTTAAGATTAAGACCTTATAATAAAAATGATGCAGACATAATACTTTCTTGGAGCAACGATAAAACATCATTTTATAAGTGGTCCGCAGGTGTTATGGGTAAGTATCCCATAAGCAAAAAGAAATTCAGCTTTGTTGAAAATCTTATGGCCTTTACTGCCATTGAAGATGATGAGATTGTAGGATTTTTTACAATGAGAAGACCTTCAGTAAGCTTTGACGAACTGAGATTCGGCTTTGTAGTTGTTGATCCAGCAAAGCGAGGCAGAGGCTACGGCAAAGCAATGCTTCAGTTAGGATTAAAATTTGCAAAAGATATTTACGGTGCGAAAAAGGTTTCTTTAGGTGTTTTTGAAAATAACGAATCTGCTTATTACTGTTACAAAGCAGTTGGCTTTAAAGATGTTGTTTTAGAAAAGACAGAAACCTATACCGTTCTTGGCGAAGAATGGAAATGTTTAGAATTGGAAATGTATCTTTAATATCTAGTGTGTAACTGCTCTCCCCGTGAGGGCAGTTTTTCTTTGCTGTTTTGCCTCCCTCTACTATACTTAATACGGAAAAAGTGCGATTTCTAACGGAATACCGCAACAACCGTAAAACGATAAACGCAACACTGTTTAAAGCCTTATATATAAGCCTATACAAGCATTTCACTATTTTTAAAATCTTGCTTTGCAACAAAAATTCATCGCAATTTTTTATTAAATCAATAGTTTTTCGTCAAAAAGTCCGTTTTTTCGTACTTATCCTGCTATATAATAGCAAACGGGCAATATCCGTATTGACAAACGAACATTTGTTCTTATATAATATATACGATTTAACTTTTATGTGGGTGGTGAAACAATGCTTTTCAGTGCAGATTACAGAGACGGTATAGTTACGATTGACAAGAAGCATTACGCAGGCTTTTATGCTATGAGCCTACTGAATCAGTATTACAAAAATGACAATGCCGCCCGTATTGCAGTTTTTCGTGAATACCTGTGGCACATCAGAGAAACTATTGCTCTCGGTTATCTGAATGACACCGACTTTATTAAAGCCGGGGAAGAAATACAGATTATGTTAAAAACTCTGCCTAACATCAAACCTTTCAATACTTGTGATATCGGAGCTGAAAAGGAAAGAATATCTTATCTTTTCACAAAGTCAAATGCTGATTTGATTACCCAATATTTCCACCGAAAAGCAAAGGTGCAGAACATTGATACGGCTCAGGCTGTGTTGGATATTTTACCACCCGAATATGACAAAGCATTTTTCAAAATGGCAGAGGATTTACTGAAAACAGTCAATGAAACCATAAACTTTTATGATAAGCTCCCTGATGATATGGAAAAAGCATTTAGAAGTCTTTTGAAGTTTGTTTTCCGTCTTGATGAAGCAGACCGCTTTGACGAAGCACATCTGTTACCGATTGCTATGGAGATATTCAGTAAAACAGATTGCAATGTCAGAACAGAGTATGTTTCAGTAATCAAGAAAAAGGAAATGGCAGTTGCAAAACGGCTGACCTTTGAAGATTATTACTCTTTTATTGTTACGGATTTCTTTGAGGGATTACATTACGGTCACTACCCCAAACAATGCGATATATGTAACAGATATTTTCTTATGACCTCTGCCCGAAAACAGAAATACTGTAACGGTTTTGCACCGTATATGCTCCGAGGCAAGAGAACGACCTGCCGTAAGTATGCGGCATCAATCAAACGCAAGGAACGTGAACAGGATAATCCCATTGTGGCTGTATATGAAAAAAGAGCCTCTGCAATCCGAACAGAGAAAAGCAGAGGCACTATAACGGCAGAGTTTGCAAAGATGGCTACATTCATTGCGAAAAACAATATGCTGCGGGCACAGGAAAATCACGAATATTTTACTACACAGTACACAAAGGATATGACTCGTAAAAAGCTGTATTATGATACAGCAAGAATGTTGAAATGAAAGGACGGTGAGTGCCGTGAAGGATTGGGAGAAAGAACTGTATATTTACAAGCTGAAGCCGGCACCGCCGAAGATGCATTTACAGGAATATATTGAGCTTTACTTAAAAGAGAAGGACGATAAATATATTTCTTGGTTCTTGCATTATTACGAACCTATACTCAATAAAAGTGTAATGGGCTTTGTTCAGGAATATGCTATGCCCGGTCACTTTGCAGATTTGAAGTCCGCTTGTGTGTTTGCACTTCTCAAAGCCTTGCAGAATTATGACGCTACCAAGAATAAGTCCTTTGAAAACTACTATACAGAGTTTTATGTCAAGCGGGCAGTTCACGAATATGTGCGAACTATGAGAACAGGCTACACCATACCCACAGAGGATGAAGATGCACAGCTCCGTAAGATTATGGCACTATACCGGGAAAACGGTTACAAAAATGACGATGAAACTATCAGCAGAATTGCTGCAGAGCTTAACCTGAAGCCGAAAAAGGTTACAGAGATAATCTCCGCCGGTCTTCGCAATATGAATTACTCTGAGTTTTATAAAAACCTTGCCGACGATGAAAGCGAAGTCAGAGAGGAAGAATATATTGCAGATTCATCATCCGAGCCGTTGACAATGCTCCTTAACGCTATGCGAAAAGAAGCTGTACATGAGGTTTTCAGCAAACTGTATTATGATGAGCAATATATGGTTGCAAACAGGTTAGGCTTCTGTATGGACTGCTTTTCTGATTACTATATGGATAAGTCTGTCACTGACAAAGACGGAAATCCTAAAAAGGTTAAATTCAAGAAAATGACCTATCTCGACCTTGCAAATACATTTGGAAAATCCTCACCTGATACCGCATATCAGACCGTCCACCGAGCCTATGCTAAAATGCGTGAGTGGCTGAAGGATACGGAGTATTTCAAGGGTGAATAAAAAGAAAAATCCCCGTTGAGGCAGGGTTGCTGCGACAACGGGGAATGAAAGTTAAGCAATAAACTGTTATTATTTTTCTTCTTCATATTGACCTTCAGGTATAGGTTTAAATAATAAGGGAAGTGGGAGTATATCACTTGTTCTTTCCAAACACATCAATTTCCATTGTAAAAGATACTTTTTATCATATTCTGCATCAAATAAATTCATCAAACTAGTTCCATATTCGATAGGATTTTCAGGTGTCAAGTTTAATATAAAACCAAGAGGATATGTACCTAAATCACAACATATTGTAGCTTTCGGTCCTCTATCTGATAGGCTGCAAAGTGTTGACGGACCGACCATCAATTGCCCCGCATTTGCAGATGTTAAATATATTCTTAAATTAAATAGTGATTTATCTATGTTGTTACTTTCTTTGTTTAACAACAACTTGTCAAAACCTAATCTTTTAACCTCTGTATATGGAAGCAAACTGCAAAACATCGTTATAACTTGTTTAACAAAAGATAATGCCGGAAAATTTTTGGTACTAAAGGCAAAAATATCTCCATGTGTCAATGGGCTCTTTTCATGTGAACTATAAGCAACTTCCTTTGAAATATCATTATAAACTGTGGCGTACCATGTACCGGTATTGCTATTACAACTTTTACATAATGAATATTTTCCCATTCCTTGTTGCTGATTCTTATAATATGACTTCTCGCCTTTATATCTTTTAATAACTTCTTCGCCAGTATACACCTTAGCTCGATTGTTATTAAGTGCATTTTCGGGTGGAATGTGTTCAAAAGTTAATTTTCTGTATTTCCCACATATATGACATTGCCCGTAATGGTTAATATTTTCAAACTTTTTATCCGATACTTCTGTAAAAATTCTCGGTGTAGAAATCTGACTTTCTAATCCGACTTTATCCCAAGTAGACGTCCAAATAAGATATGGCTCAAGTGGTAAACAATCTTTTACTTTGATGTGTGCACCGTCACGAACAAGCAAACCGTCTTTTGCCATTTTTTCAGCGTCAAAATAAAGCCGTGCACCTGTTTTATATTCTGCATCAATATCCATTACAATTTTGCCTGATTGTTTTGAGTTTACAACGATTTCACCACTGACACCGCCACCGAACATTATGTAATCACTAAAATGAACAGGGTCACCGAGTTGTTTGCCAATCGGCTCTTTATCAGAGATATTAAGTCTATTCCAACTTTTGAGCATTCCGTCTTTCTGTATTTGATACCAATTTTCCATTGATGTACTATGTACTAAAATTGGTGTTTCATAGTCACGTAGGACTGTTTCGTTGTAACTGTGTCCGTAATAATAGCTTTTAACATCATTATATTCATTTTCTGTAATAGCAATAATGCCGTTTAGTTTGTTTGTATTACAATATTCAATAAAATCTCCGACAGCCATTCTCCAATCATCTTGAAGCTGTTTGTTGATTTTTATAGTATAAGCACAACCATTATTCGCACCAACAATCATAGGTGTATCAATATCAGAGGTGAGAATCAGTGCTAACCATAATGAATCATATTCACAATTAGTTATTGGATTAATATTGTTTTCTATAAATTCTTCGACTCTATAAATCATATTTTATACACCTCCCATTGAACTTAATGCAATTATAACACAAAGAATTACACTTTTCCACTAATAAAAGAAAGTCACCCTAGTTAAGAGTGACTTTGCTTCGTATAGATACTATCATTCAAGAATTGAAAGCAGTTCTTTAAATTCATCAGAGCTTTTAAACTTATCTGATAACGGATATTTTTCAGTCAAAAGCTCTTTTACCTGCATTTTTGCAATATACGTAGTACCTAATGTATGTTTATCAAATTCCTTGCCTTTAAACATAACTGAATGCATAGTTGTTATTCTGTCCATATTGTCAAACTTGATTGCTAACTCACACATTTTTCTGAAGTTTTCCAATGCATTAACAGTATCGCCAAGTTTGAAATATCTTACGCCTAAATGTCCGTAATTATACATTACTGTTCGCCACATTTTGCCGTAATGACCGTCGTCATATACA
>JAZNEX010000039.1:0-69818 GCA_045588855.1 Acutalibacteraceae bacterium | reverse complement strand
CTCTCCCCCCGACCCCACAGCACCGTAAAATTCTCAATACAAAAAAACCTGCCTTTCCCGAAAAGGGAAGGGCAGTTTTTTCTTATACGCTGCCACATTATAACGGCTTTTTACTTGAAAATAAATTTTTGCTATGATACACTGAAATTATCACACAAAACTAAATATTCCCGATTTGATGTACAAAGCAGTGTTTTTACTCATTTTGTTAAAAGCACAAGCTTCGCTTTTTAATGTTTTATTGTGCTTTGTACATAATCGGAAGAGTTTTGTGTAGCAGCAAATTGAAGTTTGTGTTTTTCAGTGTGTGCACAACTTCGGTTTGCACGCACTTTTTATTTTATGGAGGAAAAATGAAATGAAAACAACCAAAAGAATAATCAGCACAATTCTCGTTGTAGTGATGTGTCTGACTATAGCACCTCTTAACGGCTTTATGGAAATTAAATGGGAAGGATCTGACTTCCCTGAATTTGATTTCTCTGAAATTTTCACCCCCGAAGCAAAAGCCGCAACAAGCGGATACTATACCTATTCTGTAACCGACGGCAAAGCAGGAATAACAGATGTTAACACATCAATCAGCGGAGCTGTTACAATTCCGTCAACTTTGGGTGGGTATAGTGTGACCTCAATCGGAAAGTCTGCGTTCTATTATTGCAAAAGCCTCACAAGTGTAACAATCCCCGACAGTGTGACCTCAATCGGAGATTCTGCGTTCTATTCTTGTACCAGCCTCACAAGAGTATCAATCCCCGACAGTGTGACCTCAATCGGAAATTCTGCGTTCTATTATTGCAAAAGCCTCACAAGTGTAACAATCCCCGACAGTGTGACCTCAATCGGAAATTCTGCGTTCTATTCTTGTACCAGCCTCACAAATGTAACAATCCCCGACAGTGTGACCTCAATCGGAAATTCTGCGTTCTATGATTGCGACAACCTCACAAGAGTATCAATCCCCGACAGTGTGACCTCAATCGGTGATTATGCGTTCGGTTTTTGCGACAACCTCACAAGTGTAACAATCCCCGACAGTGTGACCTCAATCGGTGATTATGCGTTCGGTTCTTGCGACAACCTCACAAGGGTATCAATCCCCGACAGTGTGACCTCAATCGGTGATTATGCGTTCTGTTATTGTGACAGCCTCATAAGTATAACAGTTGCTGCAGGAAATGAACATTACTGCAGTGTTGACGGTGTTTTGTTTAATAAAAACAAAACAACACTTATTCAATATCCTGCCGGAAATTATAATACTTATTATTATATCCCCGACAGTGTGACCTCAATCGGTGATTCTGCGTTCCATGATTGCGGCCTCACAAGTGTAACAATCGGAAATAGTGTGACCTCAATCGGTGATTCTGCGTTCTATAATTGCAACAGCCTCAAAAGTGTAACAATCGGAAATAGTGTGACCTCAATCGGTGATTATGCGTTCCGTTATTGCACCAGACTCACAAATGTAACAATCCCCGACAGTGTGACCTCAATCGGATATTCTGCGTTCCATGGTTGCGACAACCTCAAAAGTGTAACAGTTGCTGCAGGAAATGAACATTACTGCAGTGTTGACGGTGTTTTGTTTAATAAAAACAAAACAACACTTATTCAATATCCTGCCGGAAATGATAAAAGCTCTTATTATATTCCCGACAGTGTGACCTCAATCGGTGATTATGCGTTCGATGGTTGCGACAGCCTCAAAAGTGTAACAATCGGAAATAGTGTGACCTCAATCGGAAATCAGGCGTTCCGTGATTGTACTAGCTTCCACAGTGTATCAATCCCCGACAGTGTGACCTCAATCGGTGATGCTGCGTTCTATTCTTGTACCAGCCTCACAAGAGTATCAATCGGAAATAGTGTGACCTCAATCGGAAATTATGCGTTCTATTATTGCGACAGCCTCACAGATGTTTATTTTTCAGGCACGAAAGGAGTTAGTATTGGCCAAGGAAACGAAAAATTACACTTTGTGACAATTCATTATAATCACAAACATTCATACGGAACTTCAGTAACGACACCCACATGTACAGAAGAAGGCTACATAACCTATTACTGTGAATGTAGTGATTTTTACACCGAAAAAATCGATATTGATACTAATGCCCACAAGTGGAACAGCGGTGTGATTACCACAACAGCTTCATGTAAAACAAGCGGCATTATGACTTACACCTGTCAGTATAATTCTTCACATAAGGAGACTGAAAATCTCGGTATTAATGCTTCGAATCATATTAACACCAAGAATGTTGCAGAGGTAAAGGCTACCTGCTCAGCAAAGGGCTACACTGCTGGTGTTTACTGCAATGATTGTCAGAAGTATATTTCAGGTTATACTGAAATACCTGTTGACACAAATGCCCACAAGTGGAATAACGGTGCAATCACAACCACCGCAACATGTACGGTAAGAGGTGTGAAGACATACACCTGTCAGAACAATTCTTCTCATAAGAAGACAGAAAATCTCGGTGTCAACGCTTCAAATCACGTTAACACAAAAATTGTTCCCGAAACTCCTGCAACCTTTGAAACGGTCGGTTATACAGCCGGTGTATATTGTAATGACTGCAAGAAGTATATTTCAGGTCACACTGAAATCCCCAAGCTTGTTCCTGTATTTACTGATTCCAAGAATGCAAAGGTAAACGGAAATGACATTCTTTCCAATAACGGACTTACTGCAGCACAGCTTCTTTCTCAGGCAGGTAAGGGTGCCGTTATCATGACTTCAGACGGAAAAGCTGTTGAAAATACTTCCCTTATCGGTACAGGCATGATTCTTACAATGGCAGACGGAAGTAAGAAGGAAATCGTAGTTTACGGCGATGTTGACGGCAACGGAAAAATCACTGCTGCTGATGCAAGAAAGGCTCTCAGAGCTTCTGTCTCTCTTGAAAAATACAAGGAAACCTCTGCACAGTATAAGGCTGCAAATGTTGAAAGCAAGAATAAAATATCCGCTTCCGATGCAAGACTTATCCTTCGTGCTTCAGTCGGACTTGAAGACGCTAAAAAGTGGATGAAATAATTTTCTGCTTTTTTCCTGAACAGGAGCTGAGAACAAAATAAATAGTTGTACATCTGTGAGACACTTTTTATAAGGTGTCTCACAATTTTTTTATCAAAAAACATAAGGCTGTAAAAAAACAGACAAAATCTTTTTTTTCCCTGTAAATCTGAAAATATATGTGATAAAATAAAAGAAACTTTTTATAGAAAGTCAGTCACCTGAAACTTCATTTTTCCCGATTGTGCTTTGCACTAAGGGAACCCCCGGCGAGGGTTCCCTTAACCCTCCTGCGCCGGTGAAGAAAAGAAATTTCGCACTCTGCGGAGTGCGCCAAGAGGCTCTGCCTCTTGACACCGTGACCTTTCGAGAAAGGTCAACGAAAGCTTCACGCCGGCACTCACGTGCCGAGATCATCCCTTGACTTTCTGTAAAAAACCAAAAAACGTCCGGAGGGGATTTTATGTATAAGGTCAGTGTTCCCGTAACACTTGATAATATTATGCTTTACGGAGCAGAGAATGTTTATAATCAGCTTAAAAGGTTTGACCCTGACAGGGTGTTTATTTCAATAGGCTTTTATGAAACCGATCCCGTAAAGAGGGCAGAGGTTTTCTGTCAGCTGAAAAAGACCGTTTCTTTTTTTAAGAATAAGGGGCTTGAAACAGGTGTCTGGGTATGGGCATTTATGATGCACAACAGTCCGTATACGTGTATGACAAGCCTTAAGGGGCAGAAATATCCCGAAAATATGTGTCCGACGGATGAGGATTTTCTTTTGTTTGCAGAAGAATATGCAAAGGATATGGCACGCTCGGGGGCAGATATCATTATGTACGATGATGACCTTCGTTACGGCTTTTTAGGTGATTCCCCTGCCTGTGTGTGCAAAAATCACCTTAAAAAAATAAGTGAAATCGTCGGTGAGGATGTCAGCGCTGAATTCATAAAAGATAAGGTGTATAACGGCAGCAAAAACAAATACCGTGATGCATATCTGAAAGCTAACGGCGATGCTTTCAGGAATTTTGCGGCACGGATGAGAAAAGCCGTTGACAGTGTGGATAAAAGCATCCGAATGGGGGCATGTGCCTGTCTTAACTCCTGGGATATTGACGGAGTAAGCGCACCTGAGCTTTCCCGGATTTTCGCAGGAGAAGCAAAGCCCTTTTTCCGTCTTATAGGTGCTCCCTACTGGGGCGCATTGAAGTGCTGGGGAATTTCTCTGCAGGACAGTATTGAGCTTTCAAGAATGGAATGTGCCTGGAACAAAGACAAGGATATTGAAATTTTCTCTGAGGGTGACGCATATCCGAGACCCCGTACCAATGTGCCGGCAAGCTACCTTGAAGGCTTTGACACGGCTCTGAGAGCAGCAGGCTGTACTGACGGAATTCTCAAATACGCTATGGATTATACCTCCTGTCCCGACTATGAAACAGGCTACAGTGCATATCACATAAGAAACCGTGAGCTTTATAAAAAAATCTCAGAGTACTTCGACAATAAAGACAGTGTCGGTGTCAGGGTATATGAAACCCCTGCAAAGCTTAGTGATGCCGATTTTATTGAAGAGGAAAACATTGACAATCTTTTCTTTTCGCTGTGTGCCCGTACACTTGCATACAACACTATCCCTACGGTTTATGAGGGCAAAGGAATAACAGGTGCTGCATTCGGAGAAAATGCACGGCACCTTACAGAGGATGCTTTCGGAAAAGGACTTATTCTCGATATACGTGCTGCCGGAATATTAAAAGAAAAGGGCATTGATACAGGTGTAAAAAGCTTAGGAGAAAAGACCGTCAGCGGCACCTTTGAAATATTTACCGATAACAACAACCGCATAGCAGCAAATGCCGCCAACATAAGGGATATTACTGTTGAAGATACTGCAGAAATTCTCAGCTTCACCGAAAAGGACGGCAGAAAAATCCCCATGTCCTTCAGATATGAAAACAGCAAGGGACAGAGATTTTTTATTCTTAACATAATTCCCGATATAAACAATCCCAACATTTTAAGGCATTATGAAAGAAACAGACAGTATATTGAAAACACACTGTGGCTTTCGGGTGAAAGCCTGCCTGCAGTCACATCGGGACATCCTGCACTTTATATGCAATGTAAGGAAAAGAACGGAAGTCTTACTGTCGGCTTATGGAACTTCTTCCCCGATATAGTATTCACCTCTGAAATAAGACTCAGTAAAAATTATACAGACATAGAATTTATCAGCTGCGAAGGAAGGCTTGAGGAAAACCGGGTAATACTTTCCGACATACCTGCCTTCGGCTTTGCAGGCTTTGAAGTAAAGGAGTAAATTATGAAGCTGGCAACTACAACAGGCGATTTCGGCAGATATAATCTCAGCTATATCGGGTGTATAGACCGTGTAGCCGAAGCAGGCTTTAAGTATCTTGATCTTTCTTTATATACGGTAACCAAAGACAATCCTCTGTTTTATAACGATAATTGGCAGGATGAGGTACTGAAAATCAAGGCTTATGCAAAAAGCAGGGGGCTGACATTTGTGCAGTGCCACTCCCCCTCCACCAATAATCTGAGCGACAATGAAAACAGCTATGAGGATGCAGTATTCAAGACCGTAAGAGCAACCCGAATCTGCGATATTCTTGAAATACCGAATATGGTAGTACACGCAGGCTACAATGAAAAAATCACAGACCGAGAGATATGGTTTGCGGAAAATAAAAAATTTTATCTTGAGGTCATAAATGCTACCCCTGAAAGCAAGGTCAATATACTTTTTGAAAACACCACAAAGAAAAATATGCCCGTGGGAATGTATCTTTTCAGCGGAAAGGATATGAGGGATTTTGCTGATTTTGTGAATCATCCCCGTATTCACTGCTGCTGGGATACAGGCCACGCAAACTGCGAGGGTAACCAGTATGATGATATAATCAATATGGGGGATGAGCTTTATGCCGTTCACTTCAATGATAACTCGGGCAGAGGCGATGAGCATATCATACCCTTTATGGGCACAATGAACAGTGACGAAGTAATTTCCGCACTTATTGATATCGGCTTCAGAGGACCTCTCACCTTTGAATGTGACAGTGCCCTGCGCCCCTATGACTACTGGCAGGGAGACAGAAAGCGATTCTCCCGCAGCACACTTCTTTCCGACCCTCCCCTTGAGCTTCAGCAGGAAATTGAACGCTTTATGTACAAAACAGGTGAATATATCCTTAAGGCATATAATATTTTTGAAGAATAAGAAAAAAGACTTCAGCAAGCTGAAAAGCCTGACTGAAGTCTTCTTATTTATCTGAATTTGCTCCGTAGGACACCTTTTATAAATATGAATGTACCGTTTCTGTTAAAAATAACAGCAAGTATTATTCCGGGAATGATAGTAAAGATAAGTCCGTATTTTATATCTTCTCTTGTACGGGCTTCATCCTCTATAAGAACAGCCTGCGAGGGATTCCGGGGATTGTAATAAACCATCCTGCTGTAGCCATCCCGGGGAAGCTCCCCTGAGGTATGCCTTGTTTTTACTGTATAGGCTCTGCCGTCAACCTGATATTCATAAATAAGCTCGTATACGGTAACAGGCCCTTTTTTGTTGCTTGTCAGCTTTTCATAAGAATCAAATTCCTTATAAACACCCATGGTAATTTCATAAGTTTCAAGGGCAACTTTTGTCTTTACGGCAGAAGCAACACCTCTGAACAAGCCGAAAGCACCCATAGCAAAACAATAAAGAAGCACAGGTACAATAAAGTAACTTCTTTTCATATCATACACCCTTATAAAGAATGGTTAATTATCAGAAATTATAGTTGGGGGCAACAGGACTGCCTGTCTCGGATGATTTTACTATAGCGCGGCAGACCTCCACTGTCCTTGCACCCTCTCTTGCGTCTGTAAGAACCTCTTTATTATTGATAATTGCATCAGCAAAAACCTCAAATTCCTTAGCAGCATTGTGATTATTTACTTCAATATCAATAATTTCAGCTTCTTTTGTAACACCTTCTTCATCAACGGTGAAAAGTGTCATTGTGGGGGAAGTATTATCGCAGATAAGTGTACCCTTTGTACCGTAAATTACGGTTCTCATTGTGTAATCTCTCTTACAGCCTGTGGATACAAACACCTTACCCATAAGATTTTCATTGAATTTCATTATTGCAACAGTTGCATCATCATAGGCAACAGTGGGAAGAAGTCTGTGGGTGCCGTATGCGAATACCTCAACGGGGTCGCCTGCAATCCAGCGTATAAGGTCAACCGCATGACAGCCGCCGCCGATAACTCCGTGACGAAGAGGATCGGAACGCCAGTTATCAACAAGCTTCATATAATCATGTGCATATTCCGATTCAATAAAATACAGGTCTCCGATAACACCTGTTTCAACAATCTCCTTTGCCTTTATAAATGAAGGGGTGAAACGGCATATCTGTCCGACCATAAACTTTGCGTCGGATTCATCGGCTGTCTTTATTATCTCTTCAAGATCTTCTCTTGTAAGTGCAAGGGGCTTTTCACAAAGCACGTGCTTGCCTGCCTTGAGAAATTCACAGGAAAGCTCCTTGTGCTGCTGATCGGGTACAGCCACCGTGACAACATCAATATCCTTATCCAATAAATCCCTGTAATCAGTAAAGCGTTTTTCCTCGGGGATATTATATCTTTCACCTGCAAATCTGAGATTTTCGGCATCACTATCACATATAGCGGCAATTTCAGCCTCACAGCTCATTGCACCTTCAACATGGGACATACCGAATTTCATGCCTATATTTGCAACCTTTAATTTCTTATCCATCTTTGTTTCTCCAATCAGTTATAAAATTTTATATTACTACACCTTGTGTGCATAAATGCAATAAAGCAATCAAACTCTTCCTTTGAATGAAAGGTCTGCCACGGAATAATGTAAGCACGCATCCCATTAAGATACATATATACAGTACCCTTTTCAGAAACGCAGATATGATCAATTACATTATATCTTATCTGAGTCACTTCGTCAGGTGCGGTTTCTGCAATCCACTCGTCATAAAACTCAAGAACAGCCTGCGGAGTATAAAGTCTCTTGTTATTTTTAAGGGAAGCATTAATCTGATTACGGATTATTTGTCTGTAAACAGGCTTCAGCACAAACCACAAGCCGATAAGCAGAGGAATTCCGATTACGACAGTCGTCACTATATTACCTGCAACTTCATAATCACAGAATAAAAGAAAAGCAACAACACATACAGTACACAAGCAGATACGAAAGCTTCTTAAATTCTTTTTGCCCTGTTCGGTTTTAATAGCCGTAAATAAATTGTATTCAAAATAATCGTCTTCTGTCATACTTACATCAAATCTGAAATGCATTGTACTCTCCCCTTTAACTGTTACTGACAAAACTAATGCAATTTAATTATATCAACACAAAACAAAAAAATCAATGTTACCGCAGCATAAGTCAGAATAAAAACTATGACGGATAATGTAAAAACAAAAAATCGAAAAAAAACAGAACAAAAAGAATTATTTTGTTCTGTACAGAATACAATATTTTTTTGTAAAACATATTGACAACCACAATATATTGTGGTATATTTTTCTCAAGACCACAAGAGTCTTATTGCAGTCCCATTATAGGGACACATTTTCGACATTTTTCGAACATTTGTGTTGACAAAGCATTTTTTATGTTGTACAATACAATCACAACAACAAAACAAATGTTCGATAAATCTGAAAGGAATGAATATTATGTCAACAACTATTTCTTTTATAATATTAGCTGAGGTTTTACTTACACTTTTCGTAGTATGGGGCTTTATGCACGAGGAAAAGTTTGTTCAGTTTGAAGACAAAATCATCTTCAGCATTTTAAGATTCATCAGAAGCAAAAAGGCTGCCACAGAAATTGCAAGACGCGAAAAAATCAACGAAAAGGCAGTATACACTCCCGTAAGACCCGCTGCAAAATCAGCAGTAAAGCATGACACAGCTGCATGAGGGTCAAACATAATACAGTTTATCCCCGAAAATTTCAATACAAACGATAATAAGAAAAACAGATAACTCCCCGACCGTAAAGGTCACACTCCCTTTCTTTGCTGATTTGTCACAAGTACAGATCAGAACACATTTTTCACAAAGAGGACTTTCCATCCCCCCTTTATTTCTCCTATCTTTTACCCCTTTTTATTTCCCCTATCTTTTTTAACAATCTTGTTTTCCAACCCCTCTTTCTTATTATCCTTTACAAACAGAAAACACCGCCCAAGGACGGTGTTTTCTGTTTATTTGTAATTTCAAGTATGATCATTAAACCAAAATAATCATATATAATTACTACGGAACTGCGCCAACAGTCAACAGTGACTGCCGGCGCATAAATTATTTTACCAATGAACAGCTCCGCAGGAACATACATCATTTATCCTGAAAAGCTTATTAAAGAAATTAACAATCTTCCAGATAAAGCCCATAAATCCTGACTTATGACAAAGATGCGAACAGTTGCTCTGTTCATTGTCACCTGTTCTTGTTCCGCAAACATCACAATAATTATCTCCGTCCGAGTCAATGTGACCTGTCTCGGAAATATAATTATCGGTATAATAATCACCGCAGACAGAACAGAAATATTCCGTGTAACCCTGTTCTGTACAATCAGGAGCATAAACTATATTGTTATATTTATGTCCCTTAGCAGGTATTTTGCTCTGCGCTCTGAGAGTTTCGGAACAGATACTGCAAACAGCTCCGTCTGAGTAACCAACTGCCGTACATGTAGGAGCACTACCCTTAACAATCTCTTCCTTGTGTCCCGAAGCTGTTACTTTGTCAGCGACATAACTGTCTTCGCATACAGAACAAGTATATGTTGTATAACCATCCTTGGTACAAGTGGGAACTGTCACAACTGAATCATAAGAATGTCCGTTTGCGTCAATTTCCTCACCGAGTGATATTGTTTCATTGCAAACTTCACAGACTACATCACCTGTATATCCGCCGACAGTACATGTTGCATCTGCCTTATTGATAATCTTTTCAGTATGACCTGTTGCGGGAACCTCAATTTCTTCACAGAATCCGCAAACAGAGCAGGTATATTCAGTTATGCCGGACTCAGTACAGGTATTTTCTGTTATTACCTTTCCTGTATCATATGTGTGATTTGCACACAATACCTTAACTTCACAATAGTCAACATAACCACCGTCATTTGTTATAACCTTGATTATTGCATCGCCCGGTTCTACGGCTGTTACAACACCTGTTTCATCGACTGTTACAACCGATTCATCAAGGCTTACCCATTGCACTGTTTTATCAGGAGCATCAGCAGGCAAAACTGTAGCTTCAAGAGAAACATCTTCATTCTGAACGATAGTAAGTTCCTCATTATCGAGTTCCACACCTGTTACATTATGAATTGTTTCAGCATCCGGAAGAATTTCATCACAGTTATTTTTGAGTAATTTATAGTTATCTTTATCAGTATAAGCTACAGTATCAATATTTCCTTCAAAAATGTCTCCCTTTTCTAAAGAAATATCATCAAAAACAACTCTTCTGAGATTTACATTATCAGCAGAATATTCAAGTACAGTATAATCCATTGTTCCCGAATCGATAGCTTCTATTTTTATTTTGTAATCATCAGTTGACGGCATTGTCACAAACTTTTTACCTTCATAAGTAAGAGCAAAAACATTATTATCATTCATTACAGTTTCGGTATCAGTTACCTTTGCAAGCAAATCACCGCTACTATTATGCACATAAACATCAACAGGACATTCAACCATAATAATTTTGCTACTGGTGGTATCAACATAATGATTAGCATGATGACAATATAACTGTTTTATTGTGGTTACTCTGTTCACAGCATCTGCAATATCATCCTTGAATTTATCTCTTGAAAAAATCTTTACTGCCAAGGCATCATTTTTTTCTTTTGCGTATTGTGCAAATAATTGCGCAGAAGTTAACCAAGCATTTTTAAAAGATTTGAAAGCAATATCGAAATACAAGGCATTTTCAAAATTAGGATCATCCAAAAAATCAACCTTTTTTTGCTCTAAAACTTCTTCTAACGCTGTTGCCAGTTGACAGAAATAACCTAATTTTGACATAACAGCATTCAAATTACCGGTATTCGCAATAAGCTTGGAAACAGCAATTCCCAACTCATATCCAATAACTATAGCACCGCCTACATTGACGAAATTATTATAACCCAAAGACCCTTTTTCGTAACCGATTGTCAAAGCAATTTTTTCTAATGCAACTGAAGCATACTTAGCTACATTTGCAAGAAAAACATCTTTGAAAATTACAATCATACTTTTAGCGCCAATCGCAGTTCCTGTCTGGATAATTTCCTCACCACATCTTACAATAAAATCTGCAGTAGAGTCAGTGCTTATAAAATCACTGATGGCTTCTTTAAGTGTTGCCGCATCTGTTCCTAAATTGCCAATTGTTTCCTCTAATATGCCCTTGAAATAGACATTTGTACTTTCTTTATAGGCATAAACCGCAGAAAGGTAAGTAACAGTTTTTTGTATCGAATCAATGCAACCACTGCCAAGTTGCCAGATTGTTGATACTACATCCCAACCATAATAAAAATTATTGGAATTTTTCAACACTTCCGGACTAAATCCATAATCATTAAATGCCTTTTCTAAGTGTTTATATGTTGCTGTATCATATTTTGCACCTGAAAGAAGGTCTGCTATCTTATTAACAGTTAAATCTGTGTCTGACGGCAAGTAATCTTCCATTACGACCTTAGCCAAATTTGCATACATACCGGTTGTTTCGGTAACAAATAATTCCAGATACTTAGATTCGAGATCTTCAAAAGTTGATTTTTGGAGAATATAATCAGCTAAAACAATTTCAGCATAATTTGTAAAATAATCCAGTTCAACAAATTTATACCAATCGTCTTCAAAAGAGTCCTTAAGGCCTTCAGCGATTCTTCTTGGAAACTCTGTATCGGCATATTTAAAAGAATCGGATGCTATAAATTCAATATGCTCTTTAATAAATTGTTCTTCAGTGATTGATAACGGCATAGCACTCATATCAACAACTTCAATTGAAGATGCATAGTAATCATCACACTCAACTATCGCTCTATTAAAATATGCCGTGCCTTCATAGTCTGTCACCTTGTTTACGCAAAATTCATAAACAAGCGTCTCGCCCGGAGCAAGAACATCTACAGGATTATCCTCGGGATCAGTAACATCAAAAAATGTAGCTTTTCCATCAGCTGAAATTACACCCATTCTTAAAAATTTATTTTCAATGGCTTCAATATCCTCTTTAGGAATTCCTTCTGATGACAAATTCTTTTTATAGTATTCAGTTATATTATAAACAAAATTTGAAACGTTTATTCTTGGTCTGTTAACATTGACCGGTCTGTTATTTACTAAACAAACATTAAAGAATAATTTTTCATCTATTTCCTCCTGAACCTCTATTCTGAGCTTTACGGTTTCAGGACCGTAAACAACGACCGGATCTTCTGCCTTGAATGTCCCGCTTACGGGTACATTGAAATTATCAAGCATTCCGTTAAATGAAGCGGATAAGGAGTATGAACCGGCTTTGTCACCTCTTAATATCCAGCTTGCAGTTGAGCTTGACTGACCGTCAATAACAGAAGATATCGGAGTATGCTGTACCACAGTAAGTCCGTCCGGTACAGAAATAGAGGCTTCGCAATCCACAATTTCAAATCCGGGAGCTGCATTATTTACAATGTGAAGATTTGCGCTGTAGAACTGCTTAAGATAGGAGGCTGTTATGGGAATTTCAACAACGGCTATGATCTCCTGATTCATTTCATTAGGTATAAATTGCGGCACCCAAATTTTTGAGGATGATGCGCCGCCGGAACCGCCGCCGGAATTACCACCGGAATTACCTATTGTATATGAAATAATTTCATTGTTGTTTCGCACATATCTCACCGGTATTTTTTCTTCACCGTAGATCAGAGTAACAGTTACCTCATATATCTGCTGATTTGCAGGGTTTTTGATATCAATACCGGACGCTACAATTTCTTCAAATGTCATTTCATGAACTTCGAACTCACCTGTAATCAGTTCCTGCTCAACCATAGTAAGGGTTATTTCTGCTGTAGTATTTGCAAGAACTGTAACATTGCCACTGACAGGAAGAAATCCGTTTTTGTACGCACCTACATCATGTATGCCTGTTGACATTGTGAGAGAAGCATATCCGCTTGAATTTGTATAAACTATCTGCTGATTGTCTTCACCAAGATCAAAATATACAGGAGTATTTGATACCGAATATCCCTTTTCGTTTACGACTCTGACTTTTGCAACACCAAGCATTTCTCTCTTGGTTACAGTAACAGTTTTTGCCGTATTCGCAACATTACCGTCTGAATCCTCAATTGTAAGAGTTACGGTATACTGACCTTCAGTTGTGTATGCTTTGACAGGATTTACCCTGTCGGAGACTGTACCGTCTCCGAAATCCCAGTGATATGAAACAATTTCATTATCAGCTTTAGAAGAAGCTGCCGAGAAAACCTCCTGTACTCCGCATTCAAGATATGTTTCACCTGTTATTACAGGGGTAACCTGTGCAGCCTTTTTGATAATTACCTTATCAGAATAATATGATTTCAGATTTCCTGTTTTATCAATGCAGTCAATCCTGTAAATATATTCACCTGCACTGACAGAATCCTTGAATGAATACTTATGTGAAGAGGAAGCTGAACGTGAACCAAGGGAGCTGTAACTGCTACCATTCAAAGATTTGTAAATCCGATATCCGGAAAGGTCGGATTCGCTGAGATCATTCCATGTAAGAGTACAAATGCCATTTTCCGCAGCTGCTGAAAGCCCTGTAAGTCCGGGTGCCTCGGTATCAATCACATATGTTACTTCATTACTGTATGCAGATGTATAGCCTGCCACATCTCGGCAAACTGCACGCACAATAACTCTGTCACCGTGTGAAAATTCATTCATCGGCAGTGAAACATTAACAAGCTTTGAATATTCACCTATATTGTTAAACTGTGAAAGAGTTTTATATGCTCCGCCGTATATTTTATATTCAACCGTTATACTGCTGAGCATATTATTATCACTTGCAAGAACACCGATTTTGTTATTATTATTGCTGATTGCACTCATAGCACCGGGGCTTATACTGTTAATAGTCGGAGCAACAGTATCATCAAGAGCCACTGAAAATACATAATCCGACATAGGTCCGACATTGCCTGAAGTATCTGCCGCAAGAACCTTATAATAATAAACCTTTCCTCGTGTTACATTTCTGTCATAGTGATTAATTGTCGAGAGCTTTCCGGTTATCCTTACAAAGGTTCCGTCAGCAGACTCACTTCTGCAAACATAATATCCGCTTATATCCGTTTCAGCTGAAGCCTCCCACTTAATCTGTATATAACCGTCTCCGCCTATTGCTTCTACATTCTGAGGAGCAGCAGGAGGAAGCTTATCCACATAATACTGTATAAGAGGGGCCTTATCTCCCGTATCACTTACATTTCCGCTTTTATCCGTTGCAATACCACGTATATATATGTATCCGTCGGAGAAATTACTGAGAGAAACATTGTACGAATATGTTTTTGATGCAGAATTATCTGTGTATTCAACAGTATTTACATCTGTCCATTCTATTCTGTCAACAGAAGTCTGAATAGTTATAGATTTGATTGCACAGTCATCAGAAGCTGTTACTCTGAAATTGATATTATTGTTATAACGTCCGGCTGAAGGAGACTGAGAGGTTATAACAGGAGCCGTTGTATCAGCTTTTGTTCTGAATGTAAAATCATCGGAATATTCACCCACATTGCCACAGTGGTCAACACATGCAACTGAATATGTGTACTCGGTATCAGGTAACAGATTTGTGAGATGATAACCCAGAGAGCCTGATATTGATGAAGAAACTGTTGTATATTTATCTCCGTCTTTTCTTCTTAATATAAAGTGATTTTTATCAGAATCAGTCACAGTATTCCATGCAAGAGTTGCCTTGGAAGCATACACCTCAATCGCTTTCATACCGGTTACTTTTTCAGGACCGGTATTATCTGTCTGATAAATGCGGATAACAGGATCACTTTCATTGCCTACAGCATCAAATGCAGTAAGTCTGAATTGAATTTCACCATCGGGGAATTCCTTTGTGTTCAGGGAGTATGAAAACTTTGAAGAGCTGACAACACATTGCTCTGTCCAGGATTCTCCATTATCAAGTGAATATGAAAGTACAAACTTAGTTACTCCGATATTATCCTCAGCTGTAGCAGAAATTATTTTCGTTGAGCTGATTACGGAATATGAAACAGGTGCAAAAGTTATAATTCTCGGACCGGCGGTATCATCCTCTACCTGTGCGCTGACCGCCTCTGAAAGAGGACCTTCCGAATACTTTGTAAAAGCACTTATTTTGTAACTGTATACAGCAAAAGCAGGCAAGGAGGAATCAACAAAAGAAATGGTATCTCTGGAATTAATAGTTTTTATAAGTACATAATCATCGCTGCCTTCTTCAGCTCGATAAATCTTATAACCTGTAACAAAATATTCTGTTGATTTAAGCCATGACAAGCTCTGTTTATATGTTCCACTGAGAATTGTCAGGCTTTCGGGAGCGGCAGGTGTATCATCAAGCGTCGAGAAAATCACTTCTTCTGAGGGCAATGAACAATTGCCAGCCTTATCCACAGCCTTTATTCTGAAAATATATTCTTTATCAGGTTCAAGATCTGTTATCGCAAACACTGTTGAGTGAAGATTTGATTTTACAGTTATAAAATCATCTCCATCTTTCTTTTCAAGTACATAATACGAAAAATCACTTTCAATAGCAGCATTCCATGAAAGTTCTGCCTCATAGTATGAAATATCTTCAACCGTCAATCCTGTTATTGTTTCGGGCGCAGTATTATCCACAGTATATGTTGTTACAAATCTACCGACATTATTTCTTGCATCAGTTACATTTACGGCAACCTGTACAATTCCATCATCATAAACGGTTGTATCAAAATCAAATATTCCTTTTGTGCCTTCCGAAGCAACAGGAACCGACCATGTAAGTCCGTCATCATCCGAAACAGAAAATTCATATCTGAGCTCCGTATCAATATTATCTTTTGCTGTTACTGTTATTGATTTTGTGCCGCAGAGTACAGTGTTTTCAGCAATTGAAATATTTATAAGAGAAGGCGCCACAGTATCTTCAAGCACAGTAGCTTCCGCAAAAGCCTGTTCTCCTTCAGAAAACGCGGTAAAAGCAGATATCTGATAAACATATGTAGTTCCTGCAACAAGAGATGTATCAGTAAAACTTACCGTATCACGTGAATTTATTTTTTTAAGAAGAGTGAAGCTGTTTTCAGATACTTCCCTTCTGTAAATATTATATCCTGTTACATAATCTTCTGAAGATTTTGTCCAGTCGAGCTTAATCTTGTAAATATCAGCTGTTGCGGTAAAGCCTTCAATCTTTGCAGGAGTATCATCATTAGTAACAAACACAATATCTTCGCTATATGGCCCTTCATTACCATATATATCAACAGCTTTTATTCTGTATATGTACTGATTATCCGGTATAAGTGATGAAACAGTATAATTTATTGTAACAATATTATCGGCAACAACAGTAAATTCTTCTCCATCCTTCTTTTCAATTACATAGTATGCTGTATCAACAGATGAAGCTTCGTCCCATGTAAGCACAGCACCGGTAAAACTGATATTATTGACATTTATATTATCGGGAGCATCAGGACCGGTAAAGTCGATAAAATATTCATATATTTCTTCATATTTATTTCCTGTGGTGTCCACTGCCTCTACTTTATAGAAATATGTACCGTCAGAAAGATCAGAGATTATTTCTTTATAATAAAGGTATGCTCCATTGTTATTGCAAAGCTCTTCCCATGACTGTTGCCTGTCAGAAGAACGGTAAAATTTAATTTCAGCAACCTTACAATTGTCTTCAACCGTAATCCTAAATATACCGTCTGAAAAAAGACGTGATTTATTTTCCGGAATATCAGCACTCACAATAGCAGGCGGTTCACTATCTATCAATCCTGTAACAATTTCAGATTCATAGAATTCACCATGTTCACCGTTTCCGTATGAACATATTTTATACTGATATTGTTCTTCGGGAATAATGTCGAAGTCAACATATTCGTGTGTATTCGCATTGGTTATATCAGAAATAAGTTTGTAGCTGCTGTTTTCAGTTTTTCTGTATATCTCAAACCCTGCAGGATACAAATCGGCGCTATGTGCCCAATTCAGCTTAATTTTACCGGGCAGACTTTCAACAGTAAAAGATGTAATATCTGCTGCATCAGTCTTTGTTCGGGTATAAAGATATATAAAATCGCCACCGGCTTCCTTATTGACATCAACTACACTATTTTCGTCTGTAAAAGAGGAAACTCCATAGAAATAACCATTCTCTGCAGAAAGAATCTCATTGCTGACAACAATATCTCTTATAGGAGCGCCTGCAGATGCATCCTTAGTTGCATACAAAAATATTGTTGCTCCATCTACTCCTTTATTCAGATCAACGCAACCGTCACTATGTAACTGCGGGACACTTGAATGCACACCGGAATTCACAGGATAAAATATTATTTCTTTACCGTCTGCAACAACAGTCCTTGATTTCTCATACATCTCGTCAACAGACAAACGAAGATCGGTAATAGCTTCATCAGGGTTAGTCGTATAATTCCACCCCATATAGATATAATATTCTCCGCCAGTTCCACTAGTAAGGTCATAATCTAGCACATAATCACAGATGTTTTTCAAATTATTAACCGCATCATCTTTGTTTCTATAGTATACAAGTGCTATTTCCTTGATATAACTGCCAACCGAATCATCTGTTTTTGCAATTATTTCTTCAGAAAATTCGCTTATATTACCGTATATATCAACAGCTGCAATACAAAAAACATATTCTGTACATTTCTGTAACCCGGTTACAACAAATACATCCCTTTCTGTTTTTCCTACAGTCCTGAAATAATCTCCGTCTTTTTGTCTGATTATATAATGTGATAATTTACCCGAGTCACAGAGATTCCACTTCAATGTTACTGAAGAGATATTTTCCTCAGCAACACAAAGATTTTCCGGTTTTGCTAAAACATCATTTTCTATAACACATTCATATATGTTATCATTGCTTTTGTTCCCTGCTATATCAAAAGCAATAGTTTTTATTGTGATATTTCCGTCAGGATAACAATATGAATTGAATTCATATTCAAGCTTTCTTCCATCCGTTTCGGCAAGCAGAGTCCAGCTTTCACCGCAATCATAACTTATATAAAGCTCTGTCGATACAATCGGCGATACATCAGCATACTCAAAAGAAAACAATTCCTTACCACTTATATAATCTTTGTCATTGAGAGAAGAGTATTTAAGCAACGGAGCAACCATATCATAGTTTCCGTAATAACCGTAATATATATTACCGTTTTCCTCATCTACTATTTCAATATCATAATTAATAATATCTTGATTAAGGTATTCAAAAAATAATTGTAAATATTCTGCTAAAGCACTCGTTCCACTAATTTCCATTTGCGCATCTGTCAAATCATTAACATCAATCCCTATATGTCCGGCAGATGAAAAAACCACTGAATCTACAAGATCGGAAATATTTTCATATGTAATTTCAGGTGATATTTCTGTCCTGAATACATCTTCTTCGAGTCCCGAAGCACCAAAAATATTGTTAGCGGCGCAATAAAGAGGCATAAAAAGAAGATCACTGAAATATTTTCCGGTCAAACTGTCTTCTTCTATATTATCAATATTCACAAAAGGCTGTTGCGATAAAACAGCATCCCCTTCACCGGTTCCGCTAACACCAAGACCGCTGAAATAACTTACCCAGATATCCTTATATCCTGAATTTCCAAGTATTCTGAAATCAATTTCTGAATCACCATAAACACTGAACTCACTTGTTAAAAAAGAATACTTCACAGATGCTCCATCAGCTGTTTTAAAATACAAAACATCCGTCAGACCTTTTTCTTCCAGTTCATATCCTGCAAACATAATTTTCATTAAAGGAAGAATTGCAGAAAACAAATCCGAAGTAACCTTCGTAAAACTTTCATAATCAGTTATATTCCAGCTAAACTCGCTAAAATCCGAAGCTGAAAAAATACCGTCTGAATTTTTATCAAAGAATGTCCAATCATCCTCTGCTTGTTTAAGAGCAGCAATAAAGTCCGTATACGATGCTGCATTTTCACAATTTTCAAGATATGTAGCCAATGCAGAAGGAGAAACATTAATACCGGCTTTTTTCAAAGTATTGTCTATAGCATTATTATAAAAATAGGCATTAAAATTACCGTTAAAAGCAAAAGCTGTATCAAAGCCGGCTAACTCAGAGATCTCCTGAAGATTCATAGAAACAACTGCGTTTTCATCACTTGTTTCTGAAATTGCGGAAAAAACAATATCAGAATATGCATTATTAATTATTCCATATGCTGTTTTTTCAAAAATAGAAGAAAGCTGCGGAAAAAATGCAATGAGTACATTATTAAGAAGTTCATCTGAAAAATATTCATCTTTCTCTATATAAGTTTCATTCTGCTCGACCAGTTTCACACACTCAAGACAGAATTCATATAAAAGAACTTTATCATCTCTGTTATCTGAAATATAACTTTCTGTCAATTCTGTAAAAGAAGATGTTAACTCTATATATTTTTTTGCAATAAAATATATTTCTTCATAATCAGATGATGCTATTGAACTATTGTCTTCTTTGTACCTTTCATATGCGGTTAAAAAAACTTCTGAATTTACGAAATCAAGAAAGTCCTGTGCATATATAATTTCGGAATTCTCTGAAATATATTCTTCACATACTTCGATAAATTTTTCATAATCTTTTCTTTCTGAAATAACCTTGTCTATCTGAGAATAGCTTAATCCTTCAAGTGAATCTGCAATAAGATTATATTCTTCAACGACCGTCATCAGAATTTTTATTCCGATAGCTTCTACAGAATCTTTTTTATATAAAGCATATATCTCCTGAAAATCAAAAGAAGAAACAAAATCTATATATTTCTGCGCATCAATACTTTCCGGAAGTAATTCTAAATATGCTTTACATTCTTCCATCAATTTTACAGCTTCCGCAAAATAAGGAACAGTATTTTTAAGATAAAAAATCTCAAAATCCGAAAGCTTGCCATAAATACCGTAATATTTATTATATTCATCAATAATATCTGTTTTTTCGAAATTCTCTAATGTATTTCCTGCTGCTTTATATTCATTGCTGAAGGCAACAAAGCTTTCAGAGGAAAGATATTCTGTCATTTCATACGCATAACTGAGCGCAGGTGCATCTGTGTAATTCAATGAACTGGTAAATGTCTCATTCACATACCAACCGGCATTCCGGAAATAAGTAACTGTTTCTTCTGTTGAATTTGATCCGGAACCTGTTGTCTCTGTTGTCGTATAACAATCTGAATTCGTACCTACCGGTATGGCGCAAAAAGAAAATTTTATTTCCGTCTGCAAAGTATCCGGCATATCAGCTATGTCATAACCTGCACTAAGAAAAGCAGCCACATCTGTTCGGGAAATGGTAACAACAAAATCAAGCTGTTCTGAAAAAGGGAACTCACTTGGCCATTCACCCTTTTGATACGAGGTATACCCTCTGTCTTCTTCGTTATAAATATAGTTCCCTCTAACAGGAAGCAAAATATCAATAAAATTACCCTGATAGACATTCAGAGAATAACCACATCCGCTGATTTTTTCTTTAATTGCTTTTCTGATAAAGGTATTATGATTATATTCTTCAGATTCCTCCTTTATAATATCTGCCATAATCAGAGAAATATTATAAAGATAACCCTCTTCTGACATATCCTGAACTTTTGTCATATTTGCTCCGACACTTGATGCTGCATATGAACCTGACAGATATCCGGCACTATATGCAGACTTATATGCCTCAATAAGCCGGTCATACAGAGGAGAAATTTCCGATGCATAAACTTTTCCTGCACTGAAACCGACAATTTCAAAAGCACAGGAAAGAATCATAAGAACAGAAAGTATTCCTGACAATACCTTTTTTACAGTTTTATTCATAAAACTACCCCCCAAAAAAACTAAGATTAAGAACAAACTATATTTTCCATAAAAACACTTTAAGATCATACCGGAATACGGTATGACCCTGTGTGTTTACCAGATTACTCTTGTGTTGATTTCTTCTGTTATGAGGCTTATGAAGTCGGAGACTGTCTGTACGCCCTGGTCGCCGTGGCCGCGTTTTCTTACGGATACGGTGAAGTCTTCGGCTTCCTTGTCACCGATTACGAGCATATAGGGAATCTTTTCAAGCTGTGCTTCTCTGAGCTTATAGCCGAGCTTTTCGCTTCTTGTGTCAACATCCACCTTTACGATGCCTGCTTCTTCAAGAGCCTTCTTGACAGCGTAAGCTGCATCCTGATGGCGGTCTGCGATGGGAAGGATACGAACCTGCTCGGGAGCAAGCCATACGGGGAATGCACCTGCATACTTTTCAATAAGAAGAGCAAGTGTTCTTTCATAGCAGCCGATGGATGTTCTGTGGATGATATAGGGATTCTTCTTTGTACCGTCTGCTGCAACGTATTCCATACCGAATTTTTCTGCAAGCATCTGGTCAATCTGAATTGTGATAAGAGTATCTTCCTTGCCGTGAACATTCTTGATCTGGATATCAAGCTTGGGACCGTAGAAAGCAGCCTCACCGATACCGATTTTGTAGTTGATGCCAAGATTGTCAAGGATTTCCTTCATCACGCCCTGAGCCTCATCCCACTGCTCAACGGTACCGATATACTTTTCATTATCATCAGGATCCCACTGTGAGAAACGGTAAGAAACATCCTCATAAAGACCGAGAGTCTTAAGCATAAATGTTGTAAGCTCAAGACAGCGCTTGAATTCGTCAGCCAGCTGTTCGGGAGTACACATAAGGTGACCCTCGGAAATTGTGAACTGACGCACACGGATAAGACCGTGCATTTCACCTGAAGCCTCATTTCTGAAAAGAGTAGAGGTTTCGGCAAGTCTCATGGGAAGATCACGATAGGAGCGTGCGCGGTTAAGATATGCCTGATACTGGAAGGGACAGGTCATAGGACGGAGTGCAAATACTTCATCATCCTTATCCTCGTCACCCATAACAAACATACCGTCCTTATAATGGTCCCAGTGACCTGAAATCTTATAAAGGTCGCTCTTTGCCATAAGAGGAGTCTTGGTTCTGACCCAGCCTCTTGCTCTTTCCTCATCCTCAACGAATCTCTGAAGGGTCTGGATAATATCGCAGCCCTTGGGAAGAAGGATGGGAAGTCCCTGGCCGATTGTGTCAACGGTTGTGAAAATTTCAAGATCTCTGCCAAGCTTGTTGTGATCACGGCGCTTTGCTTCCTCGAGAGCTTCAAGATAAGCTTCAAGGTCAGCCTGCTTTGTGAATGCAGTACCGTAAATTC
Organism: Acutalibacteraceae bacterium; assembly: GCA_045588855.1. GTDB lineage: Bacteria > Bacillota > Clostridia > Oscillospirales > Acutalibacteraceae > RUG806. Next base: position 47,157 of record JAZNEX010000039.1, on the reverse strand, counting down.
TCTGAAGCATCTTGTTCTTTTCGTCGCCTCTCCAATAAGCACCTGTGCAGGATGTGAGCTTGAAGGCCTTTACACGGGATGTATCGGGGATATGAGGACCTGCGCAAAGCTCGGTGAATTCACCCTGCTTGTAGAAGCTGATATTTTCACCCTTGTCTGCGTGCTCCTTAATAAGCTCTACCTTGTAGATTTCGCCCTGTTCTTCATAGAACTTAATTGCTTCATCGGGAGTCATTTCAAAGTTGGTAAGCTCAAGACCTTCTTTTACAATCTTCTTCATTTCAGCTTCAATCTTCTCAAGCTCCTCGGGAGAGAATGCCTTGGGAACATCAAAATCATAATAGAAGCCCTTGTCAATAGCAGGACCTATAGCAAGCTTTGCTTCGGGATAAAGTCTCTTTACTGCCTGAGCAAGTATGTGAGAAGCGGTGTGACGGAATGCCTTCTTGCCGTCTTCATCATCAAATGTAAGGAATTCAACCTCTGAATCCTGTTCGATTTTTGTACGGAGGTCCTTTATCTCTCCGTTGATTTTACAAACGCATACAGCCTTATAAAGACCTGCGCCGATTGACTTTGCAATTTCTGCAGCAGTAATACCTGCTTCAAACTGCTTAACGTCATCTCTGAGTTTTACATTTACCATAAAAACCATCCTTTAGCTTAAGGGCGGAAAACGTCCCTTCAGCTGTATTTTATTAAATTATTCATAAAAACAAAAACAGCCTCATCCATAAAACAGGATGAAGCTGATATGCTCCACGGTTCCACCCGTATTGACAGAAAATCTGCCCGCTCAAAAAGTTTTTAACGGAACTTAACCGACTGACCTTATATCGGTCAGCACTCGGGAGTGGTGGCAACTGAAGACCGGCAATATTCCGCTTGCAGCAAATGCGGAACTCTCTGTAAAAAACCTGCCCTCTGCTTCTCCGTCAACGAGTTAAAATATCAATAACATTATTATATCCAAATAAATTAAAAAGTCAAGTAAATCATATTTACAGGTCTTTCGACCGATAAATATGATACCGAAATTAAAAAAGACATTTCGCATAATATGCTGTTTCATTCTGTATAATCAAGGACAAAGCCCTTCCGAAGCATTTGCCGTAAGGCAAATATTTCACTCATAGCGAAGCTATGAATTTCACTATCATAAATTATCGGTCGAATGACCGATAATTTATGAGTTATAGCTTGCGGTTGCTTCTATTGTGCCATTGTATTTATCCAGGTATTCCATAATTTCCTCATTGGTCAGAAGATCAAGTGTCGGAGAATACCAGCCCTGCGCCGTACGGGTTACATCCTTTGTTCCGTCAGGATTATAGAAGGTGTATATAGGTGCAATGCTTCCGTTTGCGAAGCTATAGGTATAAACAAAATGTGTCAGTTCACCGTCTCTGAAATACCATGTAAAATCTGCATCTCCGTAAAATTCTATAGATCCTGTTTCGGTATTATAGCTTGCAGATGCCGTAATGATTCCGTTGTCGTCACAGTATATAGCATGGATTTTTATATCGTCTTCAACAAAAAAATACTGAACATTGTCACCTTTATATATTTTATCATGTCCGGCATCCGGAAGAAAGGAATCCACTGCTTCAATTTCTTCCATAGAGCTGAAATCAATTTCTGACACTTTTGTTTTTATATCAGCGCTGATTTCAGGCTTCATAAATGACGGGGACATTTCCTCCAGGGTTATGGGGGCTGCCGTTGTAACTTCAACGGGAGGATGTGTTTCAGGCTCGGTTGTCATATCGCCGTCACCTGAACAGGACGCCAGAAGCAAAGGCAGAAGGATGAGAATAAATGCAATAAATAATTTTTTCATAAAATTCACACTTTTCGATTAAAATACAAACTCAAAGAAAGGAGCCTTATAGCCGTCTTCCTTAAGACTGAAATATCTGTCGGCATTTACATAAATACCGTAAACCGTGCTGAGCCAGCCTGCGAGAATACCACCGATTTTTCTGAAAAAGCCCACCTTTGCAGGCTTATAGTCCTCTGTTTTTGTGAGAGTAAAGCTCATAAATTCCTCGTCTTCACCGCTGTCGGACTGCTTATATGTAGTAAGAGTCAGTGCATCCTCGGAGCAATCAAGAATATTATAAAGACTGTCTGTGCTGTTATCCATACCTATAGAAACGCGGTCCGAATAATTTACCTCAGCTTCTTCCTCGGGTCTTATAACCGAAGTACCTACAAAATATACCGTACCTGCAGCATTTTCATAGGTCTTTCCGCTTTCAATCTTTTCAACACTTTCACTGTTGTAGATAATATCTGAAACAGAATAATGATGTGAATGGCCTGCCATTACCATATCAATATCAAATTCATCAAATATGGGAGAGAAAAGAATTCTGAAAAGCTTGTTTTCAGATTCACGATGAGGCAGTGAGCCTGCATAGATATCGTGATGCATAATAACAATACGCCATTTTACATCAGAATTTTCATTGACAGCTTCCTTTATCATGCTTCTGTGAGCAGATGCGCTTGCATTGTTTGTATCAACAAACATAAAAAGTGCATCGCCTTTTACAAAATAGTAATTACCTGACTGATAACCGCTCATAGGTCCGAATCTTTCATTGGGAAGATTCTTAAAATACTTATAATCAAAGCTGTGTCTGTCGTGATTGCCTAAGGTAAGCGCCATTGTACGGCTTCGGCTGATATCGGAGAAGGAAAGCCCCTGATATTCAACTCTCAGACCTTCAGTTGCAAGGTCACCGCCGGTAAGAATTATATCATAATCTGATTTTTTTGCCGCTGTCTCAAGAAGATTTGCAAAAGCGAAGGATGTATTTTTAAGTCCCTTGTTATAATCTTCACTTTCGGCAATATGTATATCTGTTACATACAAAGCTGAAAAGCTGTCTTCCTTGGCAGTCTTAAATGAATATACTTCACTTTTTTCGTCACCGGACACACAGGTATAATAGTATGTTGTATCATACTCTATTCCCGTTACGGTTACCTTTGCTGCCTTATCACCCTGCCATGTTTCGATAGCAGTACCCTCAAAGCTTTCTGCATCCTTCATATCCTTATCCTTGCTGATTTCAACTGCACAGGATTCGGCATCTTCAGACATATACCATGAAAAGTTTCTTTCACTGTCATTACGGCCGGGCTGAATAGTGATACCTCTTGTTGCCTCTTCTGCATCAAGCCACTGCTCTTCAAGGTCTGATTCCGCAACTGCTTCGGCTTCTTCTGAAGCCTCCTCGCCTGCTTCTTCAGAAATTATAGTATTTTCTTCGGTCTGCTCTTCTTCTGAAGATGTTGCACCGACAGGAATAAGACCTGTAAAAAGCAACAGTACACAGACAAAGACACTGATAAATTTTTTAAGATTTTTCATTTTTTCACCTTTGTTATATCAGATTAAAAAACAGTTTCAAAGAAATCAACATTAAAGCCATCCTCGGTAAGGTCGGAATACCTTCCGATATTATTGAATACCGCATAAATTGTTCCGAAAGCTCCGAGAATTTTACCGATAAGCTTTCTGAAAAAGCTTATTTCGGGAGCCTTATATTCATCATCCTTTGTAAGCGTAAAGCTTGCGAATTCCTCTGCCTTGCCTCTTTCATAGGTTGTAACGGTAATTGAATCCTCTGAAAAATCAATAATGTTATATAATTTCTCATTAAATTCCTTCATACCTATTGCAATACGGTCAGAATATACCGCATCGTCATCCTCACGTGCTCTCATTACAGATGCAGAAACCATATAAACAGTACCCTGCGCATTATTGATTGTGCAGCCGTCTTCTACTTTTTCAACTGTCTTGCCGTTATAAAGGACATTTGAAATACTGTAATGGTGTGAGTGACCCGTAAGAACAAGGTCAATATTGAATTCATCAAAAACGGGAGAAAGAATAAGTCTCAGCAATTCATTTTCACTTTCTCTGTTTTCAAGTGTACCGCCGTAAAGGTCGTGATGCATCATAACAACTCGCCACTTGATATCGGGATTTGCACTTACTGCATTACTGATAAAGTTGCGGTGATCCGTTGCACTGGCATTATTTGAGTCAATTACAAGGAAAAGCACTTCACCCTTGACAAAATAATAGTTTCCGCCCTGAGGAGAGCTGATCATTCCATCATCCTCGTTAGGAAGATTTGTAAAATACTTATATGCAATACCCTTACGGTCGTGATTGCCTATTGCCGTTGCAAAAGTAAGAGAACGGGATACGGAAGAAAAAGTTAGACCCTCATATTCTTCCTTAAGACCGTCAGTTGCCTGATCGCCTGCAGAAAGTATCATATTAATATCACTTCTTCTGAACTTTGCTTCGGTAAGCAGGTCAGCGAACTCATAGGCTGTTGTCTTTGTGTTTCCTGTCTCTTCATCAAGAGTTATATGTATATCTGACATATAAAGAGCAGAAAAGCTGCTGCCTTCAATTGTTTCGAAAGAATATACGGAACTTTTTTCTGTTCCGCTTACGCAGGTGTAATAATAGGTTTCACCCTCTTCAAGTTCCGTTACGGTAACCTTTGCAACGTTGCTTCCGTGACGGTCTGAAATTACGGTACCTTCATATACTTCAGAGTTTGTCATAAAATAGTCCGTGCTGATTTCTACACTGCAGGAGGTAACATCCTCAGACATATACCATGAAAAATTTCTTTCGGTTTCGTCTTTGCCGGGCTGCATAATAATACCTCTTGATGCTTCCTCGGTATCAGCCCATTCAATATCCCATACAGAAGCTGCTGACGAAGAAATGCCGGCGGTAAAAATCATTACCGCTGCAAGGATAAGACTGATAATTTTTTTTGTTTTTTTCATTACTTTGTTCCTCCCTTAGTACGTTATAAGTTCATTGAAAACCTTTATACAATAGTTGTCCGACATTCCCGAAATATAATCGAGAATTGCACCTTTGTAGATATCCTCTGTTTCAAGACATCCGTAAATTTTTCTGTTGCGGCACTTTATATTCTTTTCCGTCATATTGGAAAACATATCAAGCTCCGGCTCACAGAATTTTCCGAGCCATTCTGCAAAGGCACCCATAAGTTCGGGATAAATTTCAGCCTTTTTTCTCAGCACCTGAAGTGTGTTTTCGCCGTCATAGCAGCTGAGAAGCACAACAAAAATCTGTTCTATTACAAGTCTTGCATACTTGGTAAAGGTATCAAGACGGGGATTGCGGTATATGAATTCATAATTGAACTGCTTTATTTCCATAAGCTGCTGAGCGAAGGTATCGCTGAGACATATTCCCTTTTCGGGAGATGAATTTTTACTTACATCGGAAATCATATTATGAATTATTACCGTAGTATTTATTGCCATTTTATCATAAGCCTTTGCCATATCCGACAAAGACTGGATATTTTCTTTTGTAAGGAAACGAAGTCTTATGGCGTCCTCGATATCTCTTCCCACATAAGCAATTTTATCCGAAAGCTTAACGACACAGCCTTCCCATGTAAATGGCTGATACTGACCGCATTCGGTAAAATCATTAAGGTCAATATATTCTTCACGGGGTCTCAGTCCGTTTTCGTCAACCTCTCCGCAGTGGGAAATGATACCGTCTCTTACGGCATAGGTAAGATTGAGATTACGGAAAACCCTGTAATCGTCCTCGAGCAGCTCAATATTATCAACAAAATGAAGACCGTTTTTTTCGTGAAAAAAGCTTTTGCCGAGATACTTTTTTGAAATAGCATCAAGCTCTCTTTCTCCCTGATGTCCGAAAGGAGCGTGACCGAGGTCGTGACCTATGGCTATCGCCCTTGTAAGGTCAACATTAAGTCCCAGCTGCTTTGCAATTGTGGTGCTTACGGACTCCACATGCGACACATGCTCCATTCGTGTGCATATATGGTCATTTTCAATGTTGAAAAAAACCTGAGTCTTATGCTTAAGCCGTCTGTACGCAAGAGAGTGAAGTATTCTCGTATAATCTCTCTCAAACTGACTTCTGCAGTCATTAGCCTTGTTATAAATTTCATCCTGCCTGCAGACAAGCTTTTCATACAAAGGATTGGAAGGGAATGCGCCGTAATCTGAAAATACACCTTCAGTAATTATTGCCATAAAACCACCCCAAGTCAGAATTTATCACAGCGATGAATTATATTAAAAGTAAGCAACGGACGGTGCCTGTGTCGTAGGCACAGCGTCCTTCCGGTTTTCACCATTAAGCTTTATCTGTGCTTTCTTACGATTCGGTTAACTATACTCTGCGCATTTCTTGCTTTTTCAAGCAGGTGCGTATAAGAGAAGAATAATGCTTTATTTGATACAAGCACATATTCACCCACATATTCTATGTAATCTGAGCCGAAGCTTTTTTTGAATGCGAGTATTCCTTCAAAATCTGCCCCTACCTTGCACACTCCGAGAGTACCGTCTGCTTCGGGAGGAGTTTTTTCTACAAGAACATAGCCGAGATCATGGAAATCGTTGCCTTTATTTATACTGTGGCAGATTCTCCTGTAATTGAAGAAATGGCTTGCTCTGAGATTGTTTCTTAACAGGTTTTTTGAACCGCCGAAAAGACAGGAGCTCATTTTATTGTAGTGCATTGTCATACCGCCCGATACACAGATAAGGTCCTTATCACTGTCTGCGGTTTCTTTCATTCTTTCTTCAAAGTGAGCCGTGCCCTTATCAATGGAATCAATTTCTTCCTTAATTCCCCTGATTTTCTTTTCGGGGGCTGTCTCAAGTGCCTTTTCAAGCTCAGCCTTTCTTTTAAGCTTTTCTTCCTGCAATGCCATATCCTTTTTCTTATCATAGTAGATAAGCATCATATCAAGACCGTCCTTGCCGAATACCTCCATAAGGCGCTTACAGTATTCGCCGCCTCTTTCAACGAAGTCATTTCTTTCGGAGGTATCCTTCATAACTGCAAGAAAATCTTCCATAATCGAAGGATCCTTTTCAATATCATCTATGGTATAAATCTTTTCAATAAGTCCTCTGCCTTCACCTATTCTTACGGAATATCTGACACCCTTTTCAAATGTCTTAAGAAGCTTTTCGGCAGTGTATCTCTCACCGTTTTCATTAACAAGGTTTGTTATAAGCTGAACGGGGGACTTATAAAGACACTTTGAAGCATCGGTATTGAGAGTAAAGCCGTTTTCCGTAAATAATTTATGTGCATTAAGTCCCTGAGCCTTTGTTTCTCCGTTTACACGAAGCTCAATAAGAGGATCGTAGAAAAGAGCAGTGCTGTGATTTGCCTTAAGCTCTTTTTTCATAAACTCAGCAAACTGAGAGAACAGCTCACTGTTGTTATAATCTGTAACCGCACCTGCAGGGCAATACCAGATTTTACCTGCTGCGGGAATATGTCTTTCCATAATAAGTGCAGTAAGCACTCTTTCACCGTCCTCGGAAAATCCCGAATAAAAACGGCTGTTCCATTCAAGCTTTACCTTTGCCCATTTCTCGGACTGAAGAAAAACTCCGCCGTGCGAAAGGACAAATTCTTCAAATGCATTAAGATCAGTTTCCTGTTTGAATATATATTTCATTAGTATTACCCTTATCCAAAAAATTTATTTACACTTTCATGATCGGAGTAGTGAAGCTTTTCTCCTCTGACCTTCTGTATAGTTTCGTGTCCCTTACCGAGAATAAGAACAATATCGTCTTTTTCTGCAACGGAAAGTGCATATCTTACAGCCTCTTCACGGTCAACTATTATTTTGTACTTTCCGCCCTCTTTGCTTACATAAGAAGCAATTTCCTCGCAGATTGACTGCGGATCCTCATAACCGGGGTCGTCCGTGGTAATAACACTTAAATCTGCTTTTTTACCGCAGACAAGTCCCATCTCCTGACGACGCAGCTGTGCTCTGTCACCTACCGAGCCGTATACACAGATTATTCTGTTGTGGGGATATTCCTTAACCGTATCAATTACCGAATTGAAGCTCTGTCCGTTGTGAGCATAGTCTATAATAACAGCATAGGGGGCATCAACATTCATAAGCTCATTTCTGCCCTTTACCCTTGCTTTTTCAAGAGCTGCGGCTATTTTTTCATTTTCAATTCCGTATTCCTTACATACAGCAACAGCAGCAAGAGCATTGTATACGCTGAAAAATCCGGGCATTGCGATTTTTGCGTCAAATGCTTCACCGTCAGCCTTACAGCAAAAGCCTGTGCCGAAAAAGCCTTCCTCACGGAGCTTTCTGATGTCGCAGGCTGAAAAATCGGCTTCGCCTTCAATCGAAAACTGAACATAGGGTACGGTAAGCTCTTTTATTATTTCCTCGGAGAAAAGGTCATCCTTGTTGAATATTGCTTTTTTACATATCTTGAAAAGCTGCTTTTTCCAGTATGAATACTCTTCAAAGCTGTCATGCTCCGCTCCGCCTATATGGTCGGGAGAGAGATTTGTGAATACCGCAGTTGAGAATTCCATACCGTCTACTCTGTGATTCTTGATTCCGATAGATGAAACCTCTATACAAGCTGCCTTACAACCGGAGTCAGCCATAAGTCTCAGAAGCTTATGGATTTCATAGGATTCGGGGGTGGTATTTACGGTAGGGATAAATTTTCCGTCATAATAGGCCCCCACGGTACCGATGACACCGCTTTTTATACCGCACTCGTTAAGACAGGTACAAAGCATATGAGTAACAGTGGTCTTACCCTTAGTTCCCGTAACACCGATAACATCAAGCTCACGGTCGGGATGGGAAAAGAAGTTACCGCTGATTTCTGCAAGTGCTTCTCTTGTGTTTTCAACATAAATACATAAAGCATCTCCGGGAAGATTCACCTTTTTACTTAAAAGGAAAACTCTTGTGCCTAAAAGATATGCACTTTCGGCATAATCGTGTCCGTCGGAAAATGCCCCCACAAGTGCTACAAATATTGTACCGGGAGCTGCAAGTCTTGAGGAATACACGATATCGGAAATTTCCGTATCGCAGAAGTTTTCACATCTGTAATTCACATTTTCAAAAATTTTTGATAAAAGCATATTCTCTGATCCTTTTCAATTATATACACTCAGAAGTTCTGAAATGATGCTGTTTGATAAAAGATAACCCTCGGAGGTAAGCATAAAACGGTTATCCTCAGTAATTGGTCCGAAGCCCTTTGAAGCAAAAAAGCCCGCTTTTTTTATAAAGGAAGAATTTTTATCTCCGAGAAAAATTCCTTTGTAAGTACGAAGTCCCAGAAGAATTTTTTCCTCCTCATCTCCGCCCTCCCCGTCATAAACAGCTTTTTCTCCGTTTATAAAGCCGTTTATATCGCGGGGAAAATAAAAGCGTTTGCCGTCATAAAATGAGTGGGCAGCAGGGCCGAAGCCTATATAAGGCGTGCCGTCCCAATATTTCATATTGTGAACGGAGTATAGGTTGTCCTTACAGAAATTGGATATTTCATAATGGGTAAAGCCCTTCGCCTTAAGATACTCTGACATAAAAAGATACATATCAGCAGTCTCATCCTCGTCGGGAAGCGAAAGTCTCTCATAATTTTTATGATAAAAGGTTCCCTCTTCAATTTTCAGCATATATGCGCTTATGTGAGGAACACCTGACTGTATTGCGAATTCAAGTGTTTTTTCAAGGGAGTGCACTGTGCTTTCAGGCACTCCTACCATAACATCAAGGGAAATATTTTCTATACCTGCACGCCTTGCATTTTCAACTGCTCTTTCGACAGTATACCTGTCTCCTGCTCTGCCGAGCTTTTTTCTTTCCTTATCCAAAGAAGACTGCATACCGAGAGAAATTCTGTTCACCCCAAAAAAAGCGGCACCTTTCAGAAAATCACCAAGTCCCGGAGAAGTGGGATTGCACTCAAGGGTTATCTCGGATAAATCATCAACAATAAAATTTTTTCTTATTGTCACAAGCAGTTTTCCGAGCTGTGAAGCCGTCATAAGAGATGGAGTGCCTCCGCCGAAGTATACGGAATCAACCTCTATGGGGGAACCGCTTTTTACAAATTCACTCATTCTTCTTCTGCTTGTTATCTCATCACAAAGTGCGTCAATATATTCATCCGTACAGCTTTTTGAAGTAAGGGAATAAAAATCACAGTACGGACATTTACTGCGGCAGAAGGGTATATGAAAATACAGCCCTGTTTTTTTAGTCCTGTCCATCAAGCTTAAGTATCGCCATAAAGGCTTCCTGGGGTACTTCAACAGTACCGAATTGACGCATTCTCTTTTTGCCCTCTTTCTGTTTTTCAAGAAGCTTCTTTTTACGGGTAATGTCACCGCCGTAGCACTTTGCAAGAACGTCTTTACGCATAGCCTTTATTGTTTCACGGGCAATAACCTTACCGCCGATAGCAACCTGAACGGGAATTTCAAACATCTGACGGGGAATATTGTCCTTGAGCTTTTCTGCAATTTTTCTTGCTCTGGGATATGCCTTTTCGGAATGGATGATGTATGAAAGGGCATCTATCAGATCACCGTTAAGAAGAACATCAAGCTTTACAAGGCTTGAGCGCTCATATCCTATAAGCTCATAGTCAAATGATGCATAGCCTCTTGTACGGGTTTTGAGAGCATCAAAGAAATCATAGATAATTTCGTTTACGGGAAGAACATAGTGTATATCAACACGGTCGCCCGAAATATAGTCCATATTCTTGAATACTCCTCGTCTGTCCTGACACAGATCCATAATTGTTCCTACATATTCTGTGGGGGCATAGATATGTGCATCAGACATAGGCTCTTCGACATAATCAATTATTGCAGGGTCGGGATAGTTTGTGGGGTTATCGATATCAAGAACCGTTCCGTCGGAAAGATGAATTTTGTATATAACACTGGGAACCGTTGATACAAGATCAAGGTCGTATTCTCTTTCAAGACGCTCCTGGATAATTTCAAGATGTAAAAGTCCAAGGAAGCCGCAGCGGAAGCCGAAGCCGAGAGCACCCGAGGTTTCGGGCTCAAAGGATAAAGCGGCATCATTGAGCTGAAGCTTTTCAAGTGCTTCCTTAAGAGATTCATAATCCGCACCGTCTGCAGGATAAATACCGCAGAATACCATGGGGTTTACTTTTTTATATCCGGGAAGAGGCTCCGAAGCAGGAGCATCCGCTCTCGTAACCGTATCACCTACACGAGCATCAACAACACTCTTGATAGATGCGGTTATATATCCTACCTCACCTGCCTTGAGCTCAGGCTTGCTTTCAAGGGATGTGGCACCCATTCTGCCCACCTCAACAACAGTGAACTGTGCACCTGTTGCCATCATTCTCATAGTATCCCCCGGACGAAGCACACCGTCAATAACACGGACATATACGATAACGCCCTTGTAATTATCATATACAGAGTCAAAAACAAGAGCCTTGAAGGGAGCATCATCATCCCCCTCGGGACAGGGAATATATTCAACTATTTTTTCAAGCACCTCTCCCACATTTTCACCTGTCTTTGCTGAAACACGGGGAGCAACGGAGCAGTCAAGACCGATAATTTCTTCAACAGCCTCACACACTCTCTCAGGGTCAGCTGCAGGAAGGTCAATTTTATTGACAACGGGCACAAGCTCCAGATTATGGTCAAGTGCAAGATAGGTATTTGCAAGTGTCTGCGCTTCTACACCCTGAGTTGCGTCAACTATAAGAAGTGCACCCTCGCAGGCAGCAAGAGAACGGGAAACCTCATAATTGAAGTCAACATGACCGGGAGTGTCAATGAGATTAAGCTCATATGTATTTCCGTCGCTTGCCTTATAGTTAAGAGTTACGGCACGTGCCTTGATGGTAATGCCTCTCTCCTTTTCGATATCCATATTATCAAGAATCTGCTGCTGCATATCACGCTTCTGAACAGTTTCGGTAAGCTCAAGAAGACGGTCTGCCAATGTGGACTTGCCGTGGTCAATATGAGCAATAATTGAAAAATTTCTGATGTGTTCTTTTTTTACTTTCATACAATATCCTTCATATTTCTAAAATATCAAATTTACTTTTTTTACTGTTACTTATCAAAGCTTATAATGTGTCATTATGCGCCTTGAAGCCCTGTCCCAGAACCTCGGAGGAATCAGTGATTATAATAAAGGGGTTCTCATCATACTTTGCGACAACATTTCTGACTCTTGCAACCTCATGTGTACGCACAACGCACATAAGGAGCTTTTTGTCATTGCCTGTATATCCGCCCTTGGCAGGGATAACCGAAACACCTCTGCCGCATATTGCAATAATGTCCTTTGTGACCTGATCGTGAAAATCCGTAAGGATAAACAAAAGCTTTGAATGGCTTCTGCCTGCAACAATATAATCAACCGCAAGAGATGACAGAAATACAATTATAATCGAGTACAGAATACTCTCAATGCTTTTATAAACAATACCTGACAGCAGCACAACCGCAAAGTCACAGATAAGTATAAGTCTGCCTACCGAAAAATGCGGGAATTTTATTTTCAGAAGTCTTGCCAGTATATCAAGTCCGCCTGTTGTTGCACCGCCGAGAAATACTATCCCGAGACCTGCACCTGCAATAATACCGCCGAAAATTGCGCCCACAAGCTTTTCTTCACCGTTGAAAAACCAGTTGTATTTTTCACCGAGACTGCTGAGCAGGTCAATAAACACCGACACCATGGCGGTTGCAAAAACCGTTCTTGCAATAAACCTGAATCCGAATTTTTTCCAAGATATTATAAACAGCGGTATGTTTGCCGCAAATACAAATACACCTGTTGAGATATACGGAACAAGATAATTCACAAGGATACCGAGACCCGTAAGACCGCCTGCTGCAAATTTAAGGGGTGTTACAAAGAGGGACACGGCTGCAGCATACATAAATGCACCTGCAACACATAAAACCCACTGGGATGCCGTAGAGGTGATTTTCCTCAGTGACAGTTTTTTATTTTCAGATTTCATTTTCTTCACCCTTTTTAAGAATAAGAGAAAATATTTCTCCGAGCCGTTCATAGTCCTTTTTCAGATACAGATATCCTACAAGGGCTTCAAAGCCTGTTGACATATGATAGCGCGCTTCGGATTTGTTTTTCGGAGTGTGGCCTGCGTGGGCATTTCTGCCTCTTTTGTACACGGAAAGTTCATCATCACTCAATAAAGGCATAAGCATTTGGGCCATATCTGCCTGATAATCTGCATTTACAAATTTTACGGCATCCTTATGAAGAGATGAAACCCTTGCCTCACCCTTTGAAAGAATATATCTTCTGATAAGCAGCTCATACACCGCATCACCTATAAATGCAAGTGTAAGACCGCTGTATGTTCTGTAGTCCCCGTCGGGAAGAAGTCCGTCAAGCTTATCAATATCAAGGAACATATTGGAACTCCAGATCATAAATAATTACGGTATCGCCTTCCTGAACACCGCGTGCACGCAGCTCTTCAAATACACCGCTGTTTTCAAGCACTCTCTGAAGATACTGAAGAGATTCATAGTCATCAATATCTGTTTTGTTAAGTATTTTAAGAAGCCATTCTGCTTCGATATAATAATCTCCGCCCATTTCGGTAATCTTAAAGCCTGTATCCTTCTTCTTTTCGAGAATTTCAAGAGGAACTCCTTCAGATTCAAAGCGTCTGATGGGAGGAAGCTCATTGAGCTTTGCGGCAACCGCGTTTATAAGCTCCTGTGTACCCTCCTGAATGGGAGCGATAATTTCAAAATACTGAAGTCCCTGGTCCTCAATGAATTTTCTGAAAACGTCAAGCTGTTCATCAGTTGCAAGGTCAATCTTGTTTGCTGCAACTATCTGAGGACATTTTGTGAGCTCGGGATTGAATACCTCAAGCTCCTTATTGATTATCTTAAAATCCTCAATGGGATCTCTTCCCTCGCTGCCCGAAACATCCACGATATGCACAAGCATACGGCATCTTTCAACGTGTCTTAAAAATCTGTGGCCGAGTCCTACTCCTTCACCTGCACCTTCAATAAGTCCGGGAATATCAGCCATAACAAATGAGCTTTCGGGACCCATTCTTACAACACCGAGCACGGGAGTAAGTGTGGTAAAGTGGTAGTTTGCTATAACAGGCTTAGCTTCACTGACAACGGAAATAAGCGTGGACTTACCTACATTGGGAAAGCCTAAAAGACCTACATCCGCAAGAAGCTTCAGCTCAAGAATAACCTCCCATTCTTCTCCGGGATAGCCGTCACGGGCAAATCGGGGAGCCTGACGTGTGGGAGTTGCGAAATGCTGGTTACCCCAGCCGCCTCTGCCGCCCTTTGCACAGATAAAGGGCTCGTCCCCTGACATATCTGCAAGCACTGCACCGCTTTCTGCTTCCTTTATAACAGTGCCTCTGGGTACACGGATTGTAAGGCTTTTACCGCTTTTTCCGCTTCTTCTTCCGCCTTCTCCGTTTGCGCCGTTTTCGGCAGAATACTTTCTTTTATATCTGAAATCTGCAAGTGTTGCAAGGTGGTCATCGGCAACAAAAATAATGTCGCCGCCCTTACCGCCGTCACCGCCGTCAGGTCCGCCCGATGCAACATATTTTTCACGGTGGAAGGCAACGGCACCGTTACCGCCGTTACCTGCCTTTATTTTGATTTTAGCTGAATCTACAAACATATGTTATTTTTCTCCTGACATAGTTATACATAGTATATTTTAGCACACCAATCTGTAAATATAAATAGCAAATCGGAATTTTTTTCTTTTAATTAAAAGAAATATTATAATAAAAGGACGCAAAACAGCCTCATATGTCCGTTATGCATCCTTTTATCTTTTTTTCAGTAGTTTTTTCTGCAGGTTTTTGAAAAAAACAGTCACTTCTTAAGGTCATCTGTTGCCGGGTTGTCAATAAGCTCACCCGATTCGGTAAATCTTGAGCCGTGACAGGGGCAGTCCCAGGAATGCTCTTCCTTGTTATACTTAAGTGCACAGCCGAGATGCGGACATCTGGGAACTGTAGGTGTGATAACTCCCGTGACGGAATGGCAAATATTTGAGAAAAGCTTAAGATGAAAAGCTGAGCGGTCAGGTGCAAACACATCCTCATAAGGATTTTTTTTACCTGTAACAATATCTGACAGTATATCTGCAGCGGCAACAGCTGAGGTCATGCCCCATTTATTGAAGCCTGTTGCCACATATAAGCCTTCACTGCCGGAAGAATATTTTCCGATATAGGGTATACCGTCAAGGCTCATACAATCCTGTGTTGCAAAGCAGTATGAAATTTTCGCATCAGGGTATTTTTCCTTGCAAAAATCCTCCAATACCCCGTACGCACCGCCCTTTTTACCTGTCCTGTGATCTCCTCCGCCTATAAGAAGATATTCCTTGAAGTTTCTGAAAGAAAGCCCGTCTTCTCTGTCCTCAAGATACATTCCGTTTACATCGGGAGTATTTTTTGCAGCGATAACATAAGAACGGTGCTGATATAATTTAAGAGAATACCCCCCGTGCTTATTTATTATCGGAAAATGAGTGGCAACAATAATGTTCCTTGCACTGACACTGCCCGTAAGACAGCGAACCTTACGTGGCAGAAATTCAATAACCTTTGAATTTTCATATATCTTAAGTCCTTTTGATACTCCGTACATAAATTTAAGAGGATGAAACTGTGCCTGAGAGCTCACAGAAACAGCCCCCACACAGCTTACGGGCAAAGGAATTTCGCTCCTGAATTCGGCGGTAATACCGAGCTTTTCATAAGCTCTTACCTCCCTTTCAATCTTTTTGCGGTCTGTTGATGACCAGATATATGCATCCTTTTCTTCAAAATCACACTTATATGTTTCAGACATTCTTCTGATTTTTTCAAGGGCATTTCTGTTAGCTGCCAAATAATGATATGCCTTTTCGGCACCTATGGTTTTTATCATTTTATCGTAAATAAGTCCGTGCTGGAATGTAATTTTTGCAGTGGTATTTTTTGTTATTCCCGAACCTATACTTTTTGCTTCAAGCAACACACAGTCAACGCCCCTGTCGGAAAGCTCCTTAAGACACATAAGCCCTGCAAGCCCTCCGCCAACAATAACAACATCCGTCTTTATATCACCTTTAAGCGTAGGAAAGCCCTTGTTTTCTGCAGTATCACACCATATTGAATTCAAAAAAATCACCTCAGGGTTATTATGCACAGTTTTTTTACAAAAATAATGATAAGAAAAGAAGAAGCACCCGCACAAAAAATGCACGGATGCCGTCAATTCATTTTATATCATATTTTTCGCAATAACCGAGAACAATATTTTTGAAATGATCGTATTTGAAGCTGTTTTTTACGTCGCTTATATCAGCATACATTCCCGACATAAGACTTCCTATAACGGCTTCTGCTAAAAAAGCTTCGAAAACATAGTCATCGGAAAATGCAGCCTCAATATCAGTATTCATTCCATCATTGATACCCTTTACTGCATTGCGGTAAATTATGCTGTCACGACCGAGATACTCACCGCATTTTTTAAGGCTTTCAAGTCCTTCTTTTATATCCGAAACTTTTATTGTGCCTCTATATTCAAGCTGCTTTTCACCACCCGATAAAATAAAGTCGATACTTACCCCAAGTACCTTTGCAAGGTCGGGAAGCACGGCAGTATCGGGAAGAGATTCACCTCTTTCCCACTTGCTTACCGCCTGAAAAGAGACCCCTACTCTGTCTCCCAGCTCACTCTGGGTAAGTCCTTTATTTTTTCTGAGTACAGCAATCTGATTTCCTACCTTATTTATATCCATACATGTCTCCTTTGCTTTATCTGATAAAATTATACAGCAGATACAAACAAAAGAAAATAACCTGTTGTTTGAATATAACGCTGATTTTTTCAACCGTACTTATTTTACCGTAAACATATTTACACCGTTATTAATTTTAATTTCCTTTGAAAATTCTCCTGTCACGGCATGGGTGTCCTGTTCACCCGGCTTTACGGGACGGGAAAAATCTTCGGGCGGCATCATTTCACCTGTGGGTATTTCGGGTCTTGTATCATCTGCCGGGAAGCCGGAAGCCATCTCTTCAGAGGGCATCTCATCAGGAGGCATTCCTTCAGGCATCATTCCGGGATTGAATCCTTCTGCCATCTCTCCCGAAACCGCTTCAAGTTGCACATCTCCCTGCCATAAGGTATATGTACCTTCCGTAAGTCCGGGAGAACTGAAAATCAGAACGGAGAAATCATTTTCTGCATAATATTCTTCCGTTATTTTTCCGTCTTTATCTTTAAGAGAAATTTTTCCCTTGTTCTTATCCTGTTTTTCACTAAAATTAAATACAACATAATTCTGAGAACCGTTTTCTATTCTGTCAAGCATACTGCCTGTTGCAATTACGGAACCACCGTTTATGTGAATACCCATATCCGAATCAATACCTGCATCTTCACTGAATGAGCAGGCTGCAGCTTCAACCCTGCCGCCGTTGATAACAAGCCATCCGTTGGAGTCTATTCCGTCTCCCTCACCTGTTTCGCCAGTTACCTTTATGCAAAGTTTTCCTCCGTTTACCGTAGTAACGGAAACTCCGTCTTCATTTGTGTTTATCCCGTCATTACCGGAATTAATATTGACATTACCGCCGTTGATTGTAAGATGAAGCTCTGTATCAAGCCCCTCATTATCAGCTATTATATTAAGTGTTCCCGTGCCGTTTTTTCCACCGTTTATATTCATTGACATTTTTGAATAAAATGCTCCATCATATTTATGAAGCTTTTCTGCATCCTCTACCTCTGTGCCGTCTTCACTGAGAATAACAGTTCCCGGCTTATAAATACGCTCCACATAAGATCCGTTAACGATATTCACGGTATCATCTGCAATTATTACGTTTGCACCGGCATTAGTTGTATCAACGTCCTTATCTGCATTTTCGGAGTCGGCATTTCCGCATTCATATACATTATAAAATATTACGGCAGGAGCAACCCCGCAGGTTATATCAACACCGTTCAGAATAAGTGTCACCACAGCATCCTTGTTATCCTTTGCACCTTCGCCCAAATCTATCGCAAGCTGTCCCTTTGATAATTTTCCACAGACGGAATATGTACCTGCTTTTGTAATATGAACAACAGTGTGTGAATCTGCATCTTCCTTGCTGTGCGCATCCTTTTCACTGCCTTCGCCGTAGGTAAAATCATTACCCGATTCATAATATATTATATCCTTGGCTAAATATACTGCTTCTGTTTTTTCAGTGCTTATTGAATTACCGTCTACCGTAATTTCAGCATCACTGAGCTTTATTTCGGTAACATCAGCAAAAGAAGATTCACCGTCCGAAAGAGCACTGTCGGTTGTTTCATTTTCCTGCATCTTTGCGCAGGCAGAAAAAAGCATCGCAAAAACGAGAACAGGAATAATAATCTTTTTCATTTTCTACTATCAGCCTTTCATTAACAGATAATTCCATATTAATATTCATTCTTAAATTAATCTTAATTATATTAACTAAATATAAATTTGATAAACATTATATCTTTTCAATATAATAAAAAGCTGTTCCATACTTCGGAATATCCGTTATAATTTCATCTGTCTCCCATTCCGCTTCGGTACTCTCACACAAAAGCTTTACTTTATATTTTCGCGGAAGATATATTTTTGTTTCACCCTCCGTTGTCTTATGAATACCTATGATATTCTTACTTCTGTAAATAACGCAGCTGTCGTGATTATAGCAGTGTATACCTGAAAACAGAAGTATTTCCCGAAGCTCCTGTGTAGAATAAGAGTGCATAATTTCATCGGATTCAATACAGAGAATATCAAGCTCCTTACAAAGCCTGAGCGCATTTTTTCCTGCTTCGGAAGGATAGGGTGCAGTAAATATTGCTGCCCGGTAATTCTTAATCACCTTCGGAGCATCCTCTACCATATAAGTGTCAAAGGGAATGCCGGTATTTCCCATTGCCACACGGATATTGTTTACGGTATTCATCAGATGACTTCCTCTTTTTATGTTGCTGTAGGCTTTTTCGTCGATGAAAAGCACGACTTCGGCAGGGGGTAAAATACCGCCTCCCTTGTATATTTCTTCCTCGCATACCTTATACATATTACGAAGCTCTGACATAATTTTTTCATCGTGATACCAGCCGCCCCACATATCAAACCACCATATACCCGATGCTTTTGACAACTGATGTAAAAAGGCTTTTTTTATACAGGATAGCGACAATTCAATATTATCGGGACCGCACCATACTGTTTTATTGCCCCTATCGTCATAAAGAGTGTAGATATCCTCAGGATATTTACCGGGGCGCGAATCCTGCATTCTTTTAGTAAGATGTGTTCTTATATCACATTCAACAAAGTACAGCTTGCCGTGAAGCTTAACAGAATCAACAGGAAGCATATCCCCCCAGTCAAGTCCCGGACCTCTGTTACCGTCATAGCAGCAGGGAGAAGAAAAGAAATCAATACAGGAAGAATCAATTATATTCCAAAGAGCGTGAAGTCCGTAAAGAGGTGCATTGACAAAGCCGTTATAGCCGTAAAACACACCCACAAGCTGCTCGTTATTTACAAGCTCCTTCAGCCTTGAAGAAAAAAATTCAACGGTCCCGGCATTTTTTTCGTTACAGAATTCATAATACAGACGTATCTCTTCTGTATGTCTGTTGTCAAAATCCTCTTTTAAGGGAGCCTTTATGTTATCAAGTCCGTATTTTTCCTTTGCCCACTGTCTGAATTTTTCATTTCCCATTTCGGAATATGAGCCGAAAAGGTCGTGATGCATCCACTCCTGTGTTATGCCGCCGCAAAGCTGATATCCTGCAATATTATCCGAATAACTGCTGTTACGGATGTGTGAAACAAGGATTTCAAGCAAAGCTGCACCGTCTTCTCTGAACAGGTCGGAATACATGGATTCTCTTGCACCGGTAGGTGTTTCAACTGTTTCATATGGATGCTGAGCTATCCATTTGCGGGGCATTGCGATATTGACTCTCGGGAAAATAAATGCATCGGGGCACTCTGATAAAATCTCGTTTACAATAGCATCAAACGCCGAATAATCCGGAGCTTCTTTTTCAAAAACACCTGTCAGAAATGGGGTAAATCCCGTAAAATTATTTATAGGCAGATCGGTAAATGATATATTTACAAAAAACATTCTGTAGCCGCTTTTTATAAAATCAGACCACTGACCGCATTCATCAAAATATGTGGTATATGCCATAGGCGGATAATTTTTTCCGTCAATATTTACCACGGGGCTGCCGTTTACAAACTGAATTTTACTTCTGAGCATAACACTTTCTCCCGAAAAAATCTGTATTAGGGTAAAATAATTATATCACACAAAAAAAACAAAAAACAAGTTTACACTACTGTTTTTATGCCGAAAACGGCAATTTTAATTCTCATAAAACAATATAACGCCTGTGCAACAAATTGTAGCATTGATTTTTATATGTTTTTCCGTGACAAGTAAAAAACAAAATGCTACTATAGAATTGTGAAAGCCGACAGATTATGCTTTACGGAAAGGATGATGACCTTGAAAGTTTCCAGAACAATAAAACGCCTGCGCAACGAAAAAGGAATAACGCAGGAGCAGCTGGCACAACAGCTTTTTATCTCCCGTCAGGCAGTTTCAAGCTGGGAAAACGACAGAACACAACCTGATATTGATATGCTTATAAAGCTGACTGAGATTTTCGGTGTACCCGTCGAAGAATTGATTTACGGCAAAAAAAGAAACACAGGACTTGAAACGGAAAAAACCGTAAACAACAATACCCTTCTCATAGTTTTCTCAATTCTCGGCACACTTCTGGCAGGTACGGGTATTGTGTTTATATTCGTTTACTTCTGGCAACAGATGTCGATGGTCTTCAAAGCAGTTCTGTCCTTTCTTCCTATGCTTGCAGGACAGGCAGCAGGTATATTTGTGCTTATGAGAAAAAAAGACAAAATACCCTGGTGTGAGGGTGCCGGTATCCTTTGGACAGCGGGAATTGCTGCAACCTTCACGATGATTTATAATATTTTTACCTTAAGCATCGCAAATTGGTGGACAATTCTTCTGATTATAAGTATTCTGATTCTGCCCGTAATGATACTTCTCAGAAGCGTCAGCATACTTGCAGTTTACTACACCTGTGTAATTGCCGGATGTCTTCGCGGTATTGAAGACCTGATAACCTATGACATCTTTCCTTTTACAACATATTTCTTAATAGTTTTTACAATGGTGCTTATAGCGGCAGGCTGGATATACTCACATAGAAAAATGAAAAATGAAGACAAAAGCCATCTCGGACTTTCCTCTCATTGGTTAAGCGTTATCGCACTTACTGCATTCAGCATATGCCTTTTCCTTTTTACAGGTGACGGAGACTTTGCTATGATTGCTGCCGGTGCCGTAGGTATATGCCTGCTTACTCTTTCAATAAAGGACAGCGATATTACTATGCCCTACAGAATTCCGGGACTTCTGCTTACAGGCTTTATGTTGTTTATAAACTGTATTATGATCTATTCCCGTTATGAATTCAGGGTACGTGATATTTTCTTTGAAGCATTACTTTGTCTGCTTATACTGATTCCGGTTATTTTTGCAAAGAAAAAAACCAAGGATATATTTTTTATATGCTATCTCGGACTGAGTCTTCTTTCTTTTATCATAAGTCAGATACCTGTCCGTATATCACATTCAGATGACGGATACCACCTTATTTTCATTGTTATTTCCGCTGCAGCCAATATTATGCTGATGATTTCCGGAAGCAGAGAAAAAAAGCTGCTCCCCATAAACATCGGCTTTATCGGAATTGCCGCGCTTACAATACTTATTGTTACACAATCAGGCTTTACGCTTATCGGCAACGGAATTCTGCTGGTAATTTTCGGTGGTGTGCTTCTTGCAATAAACTATACCATTTCTCGGTCAAACCGCAAAAAAAATACCTCTCAGCCCCTTTCGGAGGTGACGAAAAATGAATAAAAAACTCAAAATCATTGTTTCTGTGCTTCTGATAATTCAGCTTGCGCTTCCCGTTTATTTTCTTGTGTGTCACTGTTATACGGTAAGCTATGCTGTCAGAAATGCCCCCGAATATAAATTCGATCTTGAATATCTTCACATATCCGATTATGATGATGACAAAAACTCTCTGTCATTTGAAATTTCGGGACTAAGCTACAGAACAGCGGCAATCACAACCACCATAAACGGCTTTGCTGTTATAACAAGCTATAACGGAAAGAAAAAAACAGACAGCTGGTTCAGCCGCAATTTCTATGCTGCCAACACATTTTTCCCTGAAGATAAATATTCCCTTGAACCCGGTGCAGATATTCAGATGCTGAAGCAGAGATTTTCGGAATATAAGCTTATCGAACAACCCGACGGAAAATTCGTATCGGCAACCTATATTACGGCAAAGGTCTATAAGGGCGTATTCATTCCCACTGCCTTATATTATGAAGATCAGAAAATTCTGACATTCACAGTAAAAAGCTGAACACAAAAAGACAGACAGCAGCGGCACCTTCACCGCTGCTGTCTTCTTTTATTATCACATACTTATAATTTTGTAAAAATGAGTAATATTGAGATCCTCATCCATATCAAGGCCGTGGGATCCGCAGTCTCCGTCTATCTCATGACAGCCGTGGTCTGTGGCAAAGCCTGTGAGGGTATTGTGATTTTTCCACTTTTCCGCTATAAGCTCACAAAACATTCCGTAGGTTCTTGAATTTGCCCTCAGTTCACTGAGCGCTTCGTGACTTTCGGGGCCGAATTTATGCATTGCAGAATCATAATTGCCGTTATAAACTGCAATAAAATCGTAATTATCCTCAATAATAAGCTCAACTGCTTTTGCATTTACCTCTTCTTCCGAATCATAGAAAAAGTAATCAATATTTCTTTCAAGATAAATTTTTGACATACTGTCACCGTCGGTACACACAATGGCAGCTTTTTTGCCTGATCTTACAAGGGCATCGAAAATTGAATCAATTTTTATAACAGGCTTTGTGTATGATTTTATTCCGTGGATTTCAGGCTGTGCACCCGTATACATAGTACCGAAGCACACGGGTGTGACAGATGGCATTACCGAGCATAAGTGAAGACTGAGCTCCGACCTTTCAGTAACCTCACTTATAAACCACGGGTATTTTTCGGATATCCATGAAGCTACCGCATCGGGATTATACATAAAAATTCTGTCGGCTTTTTTTCCTTCAAGTTTCTTATCGGCATATTCACACAATGCCCGGTCGGGCTGTGCGGAATTTTCGGGGGCATCAATCCCCGTTATATAGCATAAAGCGGCACAAAGACCGTCAAGAGAATCAGTATGTTTCATTTTTATCACCCCTGCCTGATATTCTATCACAATAAAAAAGGAATAACAAGAAAAACATAACGTTTATATTGACACCTTTATATCTTGAGATTATTATTTAATTAAAGAACAAAAGGAGAAACAGGTATGAAAAAAATTAT
This sequence comes from Acutalibacteraceae bacterium, assembly GCA_045588855.1. Taxonomy (GTDB): domain Bacteria; phylum Bacillota; class Clostridia; order Oscillospirales; family Acutalibacteraceae; genus RUG806. The sequence goes on along the minus strand of JAZNEX010000039.1, from coordinate 23,709 downwards.
AATTAAGCTTGTAAAAATCTTCGGAATTACCCTTGGTTCAATTATTGGTTTTCTCGCATTACTTTGTCTTGTAACTCTTTGCTGGGGTGGAGTACAGATGTCCCGTGGTACCGTAACGGATACCTTACCCGAGGCGCCCTCTGATTTTGTTCCTGAAATAAGACTTATTGTATTTACCGATACACATAATGAAAATGAAAATGTTGCAGATGCAATAAATACTGCTTATGAGCTTTTTGACAACGATAAAACTTATAAGGGTGTTGACGGCTTTTTCGGTCTCGGTGACTTTTCAAGCATAGGAACTGAACCTGACTATGAAGCATATGCAACGGCTCTGAAAGAAAATTTAAGAGACGACTCTTTATGCATCAATGTTCTTGGCAACCACGAGTTCAAGGCAGACAACTACAAAGAGCTTTTTGAAAAATATTTCCCCCATGACCTTAACACTGTTACAAATATAAACGGATTCACCTGTATTGCTTTTTCGGGTGAGCGTTCACTTACCGAATGGACATATACCCCCTCAAGCCTTAAATGGCTCAGCGATGAAATACATAAGGCTGAAGAAACTGCAGGCGACAAGCCCATTCTTGTTTTTCAGCATCCCCATCCCTTCGGCACGGTTTACGGCAGTGCCTTATGGTGCACACCTCAGCTGAATCCCGTATTTGCAGGACACAGCAAGGTTATAAACTTCTCCGGACATTCCCACTTCCCCTTAAATGACCCCAGAAGCATCAATCAGTCCACCTATACCTCTGTGGGTGTGGGTGCTATGGCAAGATTTGAGCTTGACGAAAACTACATCATAGGTCAGCATCCCGAAGGATATGAGGATGCGGCACAGTTGTGTGTAGTTGAAGCAGACAGCTCAGGAAGGGTAAGACTCAGAGGCTATGACCTTATATCTGACACATATTTCTGTGACTATTTTATTGAAAATGTCAACGACAGTGATACATTCGCATATACATATAAGAATGTAAAGGCTCACGATGCCGCACCGGTATTCCCCGAAAATACAAAGGCTCAGGCAAAGATCACCGAAAACGGCGACTACCGGATTTTATTCACAAAGGCAGAAGTGCCCGAAGGATATATTGTTCACGAATATAAGGCGGTTATAACGGATGAAGAAGACAATAAGATATATGAGGATAACTTTGTGGTCCCCTACTATATAATCAACGAGGATACCGAGCAGGGATTTACCGTTTCAAATGATACACTTGAAAAGGGTAAAAAATATACACTTACCGTAACAGCGGAAAGTGCATATCATTTCTTCTCAGAGCCCGTAACAGCTTCCTTTACAGTACCCGGATAATATTATTAATTTAATCACCATCTGTTTTCAACATACTCACAGAAGGTAAACAGGTCTCTGATTTCAAGCCTTGTGCCGTCATCAAGGGTTACATCCCCGTTCCAGATTCCGTACACCTGATGGCAGTTCATCCTGCCTACCTTGAAATCAACATCCGAATGATTATCAAGTGTCGGCTTCATGGTCATATTAAAGCGACCGTCCTCTGAAATAAACTTCCACGGCTCAAGAAATCTGCCCTTCGGGAAGCTTTCGACATCCACTGCACCGATTTTATGAATTTTACCGTCATAAAAAAGGCAGGTCTCAGTGGCGTTACTCTCATCCCCTATAGCCCAGGTTATCTCAAATCCGAAAAGATGTCGCTTACCGTCATCCCCTGTGATATACTGACTGCCGCTGCCCCAATACCAGACAAGCTCGTGAGGGGTGTTGACCCTGCCCCAGTCAAGTGAACAGAAGGCTTTTTCTTCAGAAAACTCATAGACATAATCACCGAAAGCAAATCTGCCGCCGCAGGGCATACAAAGCTGCTTTGTTGTCATAAAATATTTTGTGTTGTCTCCCTCAAAGGGGAAAACCGTTGTAATGGCTTCAAGACCTTCGGGAATCTGCATTACTGCACTGACGTCAACACTCTTGCCTTTATGTGTACCCTTGAAATACAGTGTTCGTTTTGTTTCTTCCGTATTAAAATCAAACTCTGTTTTTCCAATTTTATCCTTAAATCTTGAAACACTGTCGGGTAAAGAACGGGAAACGTGTCTGTTTGCGCCTGCAAAATACTGCACACAGTCGCATATTACCTCACTTGTTTTCAGATTTACAAGCTTTGCGGCAACATAACCTCCGATATTGATGTTTGCAAAGCTTATAAGAATCTGCATTTTATCATCAGAAATTGTATAAAAATCCCATTCCTTACGGCTGATTATTCCTTTTTTTACATAATCTCTGTTATATTCAAAAATATTTTTCCTTGCCCATCCTTTTGCAAGCAGCGTACCGTCAGGTGCAAGCAGAGGGGTGGGCAAGGTGTATTCTGTCTGCTTTGACTTTTCTTTTTTATCCATAAAGGAAACATACGTTTTTTTCATTTTGTTCCTGCCTCAAAAAATTTTACGGATCATTTCTTATACTGATACACTCTTACATAATCAATTACGAAATCCACGGGAAGAGTACCCTCAGGATTGTTTTCAATATTACCGGACCAACCGAAAACAGGCTTTCCGGCAACACCGTCAACTTCAACGGAAAGAATCATAAATTCCTCATTCTGAGATACACCGCCGAAGGATGAACGGCAGGTTTCAACTCCGTTTATATAAAAAATGTATTCCTTCTCATTCCACTCAAGTCCGTATGTATTGAAGGTATTATAAGGGTCGTCAACCTCAAATGCACCAAGTCTCTTTGACTTTCCGTCAATTCCGTAACCGTTATAATGAAGATTGGAAACAACAGAATTCCTTATTTTTTTACGTTTATATAAGGGGGATTCAAAAATATCTATTTCAGTGCCATCCTGCCCGGAATAGCCCTTGCCTACCTTATAAGAATGAAGCCAGAATGCTGCCCACAGACCTTCTGCGGCAGGAAGACGGCAGCGACATTCAAAATAACCGAATTTCTGCTCAAATAATTCCGATGTATCAATTGCCTCGGTATAATAGCCTGCTCCGTATTCACCGTTTTCTTTATATTCTGTTCGTATATGAAGCTGATTATCAATAATAAGAGCCTGAGACGGAGACCACAGACCGCCCTTTCTCGCACCTGTTTCGGTATTGAAGAATCTGTGCTCGTGCCACTTGGTTTCATCAAGCTTTTCTCCGTCAAAATTATCCTCAAACACAAGCTCAAAATCCGATAAATCAATTATTTTGGGATTCTTCGGAGTTTTTGTGAATTTATGAGTAACAAGCGGATCAAAAATTCCCGAAAAAATATTTCCTAATTTTGCCATATCCATAGCTTTCACCTTTTCTTTCAGCCAATTTATTCTATATGAGAAAGTGTTTTTTCAACTGCGTCTTCAATTTTTACTGTACCGGCACCGATTATTGAAGTATGAATCTTTCCGTTTACGGGCTTTTTCCAGTATTCATCAATGCAGTCCGCACCGCTTCTCATTCCGAGAATTGAGCCTACAGTGGCACCGTTGCAGTCTGTATCAAATGCCGCACCTACAGCCATACATATTGATTTTCCGAAATCCCCTTCACCGTAAAGCAGTGCAGCGCTCACAACCATTGCATTGGAAATCATATGACACCAACCATGGCCTGTATTCTCATCGAAAGAAGAATGTATAAAATTGTATACTTCCTCATAGCAGACTCCGTTTTTATAATCGCGGTAAATTTTCATCACTGCCTCAAAAAGCCTTGAGGTATGGGGAATTTCGCTGAGTCCCCCGAGAATTATATCATCAATGCTATCATTTACTGCAGCAACAGCGAGCATTGCCGCAACAAACATTTCACCGTAAATTCCGTTTTTTATATGAGAAAGCCTTGCATCCTTGTATGCCATTTCTGCTGCCTTTTCGGGTGCACCGGGATTGATATAACCGAAATAGTCACCTCTTATGCCTGCACCTATCCACTCACGGCACACATTTTTATAGATTGCCGTTGCAGGAGGTACAAGACAGTTTATAAGGTTTACATAAGCAATTCTCTCTGCAGTAAAATAAGCGGTAACAGGCTGATAATTAAGCCACATACTGCCTACATCCTCAGTATCAAAGCCTCTGCCGTATTTTTCAATCAGCATCTGATATAAAACAGTATAGTTTGTATCATCATCAACAGGCATACCGTCTGCAGTATCACCGTATACCTTATTTTTCAGATTAAATTTATAGTGTGAAGCAACCTCATCGGTAACATCCGACTGCAACACATAACGGTGCATGGGATAGTTTCCCGTTTCCTTAAGAAAAGCGTTGAGCTCACGGCTTCTTATACCCTCAAGAGGCTTTCCCAGAAGACAGCCGACAGCCCTGCCTGTCCATGCGCCGAGAAGCTTGTTCCCGAGAGTGCTTTTATCGGGCATAACAGCTTCATATGTATGCTTTTTTCTGAGTGCTCTTATTTTTTCAAGCTCATTCGGCTCATCATATTTATAGTCTTCTCTGATGCATGCGGACATAACAATATCAAAAATAACATCACTTATTTTTGTTTTTTCCGCACCGCTTTCCATAGCAGCAACGCTTTCAAAAAGAGACTTATATTCTTCTATATCAATACCCTCTTCAATGCACTGATTATATTCAGCCATGATATCTTCCGGATATCTGTTGAAGCTTTCTGTATTTTTATAATCAGTCTTTATTTCAGTAGCATAGAGCTTTGAAAACATAAAATCCACTCCGAAGAAATCTTATTATAAGTAATTATATCACAGCAGTGTATTTTGTAACAAGGATTATTTGTTTTAATTTGTGTCCCGGAGGCTTTCGTATATTTTACTCATATATACATCTTTATTTTCATCAGGAAACAGAATATCAATAATATCAAGTGCCTTTTTACGGTAAGACGGGTCATTTGCCTCGTCACCAAGCACTGACAGATGATGAGCAATACACCATGCAAGAGGTGTCAGGGCTTCAAGAGAAATCTGCCTTTTTTCTCCTCCTGTCAGCAAATACGACAGAGCATTTTCCCTTGCCTTATAGAGATTCGGAAGCTTTTTTGCCTGATTAAGTGCTTTTTCGTGCTCACCAAGCTTTTCATAAGCAAAGCAGATATTATAAAGAGTGGCTCCTCTCACTTCACAATCAGGGCAGAAATTTATTATCTGCTCCTGTACAGCTACGGATTGTCTTAAATATTTCTCTTTTTCTTCTTTTGTACCGTCAAGCTTTTCAAGGGATGTTGACAGCTGTACAAGAAGCAGTGCATCATTGGGAAAGCTCCTGAGAGCCTTTTTCATAAGCGCGACATTTTCCTCGTGGCAGCCGTTTCTGTTATTATTGCTCCACGCACTGTTTATTTCATTATACTGCTTTTTCTTTTCATCCTCATCGGCGCCAAGCAGCTCATCAATGCTTTTTCCGTAATAAATTGCAAGGGACGGAAGCAGCTCAATATCGGGATAACCCTCTCCTCGCTCCCATTTGCTTACCGACTGAAAGGATACTCCAAGATGAGAAGCTACCTCTTCCTGTGTAAGTCCTCTTTCAAGGCGGATTCTTTTTATATTTTCACCAAGAGACAAATTCATAACCAACCTCCGTAAAGCTTTTATAATGACATTATATACATACAGACCTGCTTATACAATAACCCTGAAAAAGATTGCATTCAACAAAAAGATGAAAAACAGACACAAAGCCCTGACTTACGGTCATCTGAAGCATTGTGTCTGTCTTTTATTTTTAATTATTTCAGCTTTGCGTTCAACACACCCTGAAAAGAGTGTGTCAATATCTGCCGTATCTGCTCCGGAAGAAATATTCTGCACTATCTGTTATCTGTCACAGTACAGTCACCGAGGATTTCGGGCTTATTTGCCATTGAGTCAGCCTCACTCAATGTACGCTTTACACGGCAGGGATTACCTGCAGCAAAGGAATTTTCGGGGATTGAACGGTTTACCACACTTCCTGCACCGATAACACATCCGTCACCGATTGTCACTCCGGGAAGAATTACGACATTTGCACCTATCCAGCAATTTTTCCCGATTTTTACAGGCAGCGCATAACAAAGACGGCGAGCAACCCCATCGGGACACATCAAGGCACGTCTTTCGGCTGCAAGCATCGGATGCAGAGCAGTTGTAATAGTAACATTGGGGCCGAAATCACAATTTTCTCCTATTATAACATCAGTGTCATCCTGGCAGGTAAAATTGAAATTAATAAAAGTGTTTTTACCTATTTTTGTGTGGATACCGTAATGAAATGTCACAGGGCCCTGCAGAATAACATTTTCATTAAGTTCCCCGAGAATTTCCTTCAGCACTTCTTTTCTTTTCTCAGGCTCATATTCCGTAAGAGCATTGTATTTCTGATTCAGTGCGTGAGTGCGCATCTTTCTTTCTCTTCTCCACTCTTCACCGGGCAGAAACATAAGACCGTTACCGTTATCAAGCATAGTGTTCCCTCCTGAAATTTATGTTTATTTCTTTTTGTATTCATACAACTTATAAAGCTTTTTAGAAATATTTCCTGCATAAAGCTTTCTGAAAATAATTCTTTTCGTCCCCTCAAGCTCTTCAATATATTTTTCGGGTATCATTTCATGTTCCTTTACAAAAACAAAATCACCGTTCTGAAAATCCTCAGGATTATCAATACCGTAAACCTCAGTAATACCCACATCAATTGCGGGATTTCTGCGCGCTGACATCCGCACGGCAAAATTTGTATAACAGTCACTCAGAAGTGAAAGCTCATCAAAATGCTTACAAAGACTTTCTGTAATATAACACATTTCTTCTGCTTTAAGATACATACTGATGCCTTCCATAACAACTATAGCAGACTTTTTTTCTGATATATATCCGGACAAATCAATACTTCTTATATCTGCCCCAATCATACTATAAACTTCGGATTCGGAAAAATATTTTCTTCTCTCTTTAATAACATCGGGGAAATCAACATCATACCACTTATGTCTGCTTGTACCTACCCTGAGCACACGGCTGTCCAGACCGCAGCCCAGATGTATCACTGCAGCATCGGGCTTTTCTGCCATCCTTTCCTTCAGCCACTCATCAAAAACAGCACTGCGTATCCCCATATAAAAAGCCAACCACTTTGAAGCAGATTTGCCTTTAAGTGCAAACCCCTCCTGTGCCCATATTTGCTCTGCATTTTTATCACAGAGAAACAAACCCTTTTTGCTGACATACGCTTTACCGTACAAAGGAATATACAAAGTCCTGTTCACACTGTCCATATTAATTCCTCCATAACAATTGTTATCCGTCTGCACCGCAATCACACTGCGGCAACTGCCGTTACCGAGCTGTCCGGACATTTCGCAGCATAATCAATATCTGCCTGTTTTATATACAAAAAAACAATTTCCATATAATAATTTCCCGATAAGAGTATATCACAATAATTTTTTACGGGCAAGAAAAACAAAAATACCGAAAAAAAACCGTATGCTCTTCCGGGCATACGGCAAAAGGGAGAAACAAAGTTTTTTATTAATCTTTATTGCATAACGAACTTCAGGCTTCAGACTTACATTAAGTAAGCAAGAAGAGTTGTGATATATCCAATAAGAGAATTGAATATTTCTGTAAGGTTCAAAGCTGCGAATTAACCTGTGCCCAGACAAAAATATTATCTGACTTTACAATCTCTTTGTATCCTAAAAATCCGCTGTCAGCAAATATATTATCTGAATATGTTATATTCGAACAGTATTTTCCGAATTCGGACACTCCCTGATCTGAATTTTTATCAAAGAAATCTCCTGTATCAACTGTGTTTTCCGCAAAAACAAATCCGTTTATATTATTTACCCTCATAAGCTTTGACGAAATATCCTTGAAAGAATTCGAAGTGATTTCTATATTTGTAAAAACAGCAGTTTCTGCAGACCTTCCTGCGATATTAGTACCGATTTCAATTACTGAACCCCAATCACTGTAATTACATTTTTCAAATGTGTTACCACGGATAATAAGGTTATCAACCCCCGTCCCCTCTTGCCAGAGAGAAGGTTCAATATCCATAATAACCTTTATTGCCTGAGCCATTGTTTTATAGAATCGGTTATTTTCACAAAGTCCGGCTGAAGACTGAAGCAACAAGCCTCTTGCTCTGTTTTCGTGAAAATAGTTATCCGAAATAACATAGTTGCTGCTGTCACAGGCTGTATTATATGCGGTCCAGCCGGCAGCCACAATCCCGGGAAGATTTTCAACAACAACCTCTTTTGTTATACCTTCCAATGCTCTGACAGAAACAATTTTTGCAGTTGAATCAGTATCCTCAAATTTATCATTCTTAAAGCTGAGTGTATCACCTGCTTCAAGCCTCATTGCAGAAGCAATCAATGTAACGGTATTTCCGTTTACTGCAGAAACATAACCGAGACCGTCATGTACATTAATACAATCGTCGCCCATTCCGCTTATGTCACAGCCTGAAATATTAAAACAACCGTTTGTATTGACAATATGAATTGCATCAGCAGTCAAAGACACACATCTCTTATCCTTATATTCGGGATTAACACCGATAATGCTGTTGATAATCTGAAAATGCGAGCAATTGCTCTCACATATATAAGCCATACCTGCACTGCCGTAAATACTGACATTGTCAAATGTAATATTACTGCTGTAATCCCTGATGCTGAAAATTGTTCCGTCATAAACGAAATGTCTGAGAATGTAAGCTTCACCGTTTTCAAAGCTGTCCATACATCCGTTATGACTTACACGAAGTGTATCATCAGAAATTTTCCGAACAGACTTTATGCTTGTTTCATCCTGATAAAGATAAACTTCTTTCGAAGAATATTTTGCACCGAAGGTATGTGTTTCGGAATCACACTGCGTAATTGCCGCAAGTCGGTTATTCTCATTACAGTATTCCGCATCTTTAAATACAAGGTCAAGAGTATTTTTATCAGGCTCACTATTCTGAACCGTAACGACCGAAGCAAGCGGACTTTCATCCCAGTTCCAATCAAAATTCAGATTGCGGATTTCAACACAGTCACTGTTTTTAATAAAAAACTTATATCCGGTTGAAGAAAAAATAAAGGTCGCGTCGTTTCCTTCAATCAACAAATCAATGCAACCGTCAGCCTCAAGACCGTCAGCACTCCTGAAATAATATGTACCCTTATCAATAACAAGCTTTGTCTGCGGATGCAAAGTACAATAATCCAAAGCACTCTGAAACGCAGAAAAATTATCTTCATTATCTTGAGAAACACCGAAATCCGATGCGTATATAACATTGAGCTTTTCGGGACCGGGACGCTGAATATAAAACTTCGTACCGTTTGCACCGTTAATTTCATCTGCCGTTCTGCTTTTGCTCATAGCATTAAGAGTCTCAACAAGCACATCGGGACTGTCGGGCAATACTGCAGACGAAGCAAACAGCAACAGTATTGAAGCAATAAATGAAATTAATTTAAGAAACATAACCTCACCTCAGAAGAAAACTAAAAATTTCAAATAAAAAGCCTTTTGTCTGAAAGGGTAAAAGAACTGATGTGGATTTTCAACGATCGGAAAACTGTAACAATGAAGAAAATATTTCGGGTAATTACAAGCCTGTTCCTTATATTTTCTATTATACCATATCACAGAAAATATAATTTTACAATAAAATAATGCTTAATAAAAACAGATTTAATAATATAACAGTGTCCCATAAAGCATTAAGCGGCAGACATTATATAAGATTCTCTTTACATTCAACATTTTTTAAGTATTGATAAAAACCTATTGAATAATTAATCTTACGGGTATATAATAATTATAACAATTTAACAGACGGGAGCTTGTGTTACAGGCTGAGAGGAAGGTATGACCTTCGACCGATAACCTGATTTGGATAATGCCAACGTAGGGATGCCTGTGCATAAAAGTGTTTCGGCGTGGCGGAATCAATCTGATGCAGTTTCAGATTTTTCGTCACTTTTTCTTTTTGAAAACGCAACTTCTCAACGGTAAGCTACCAAATCGGCAGCTTACCGTTTTTGTTGTTTCAGGAGGTGGTTTTATGGTAAAAGTCAATGGCGAAGAACTGAATGTTGCAGGAAAGACGATTGCGGAATATCTTGCAACCACAAACTATGATCCGAAAAAAATTGCTGTTGAGCGTAACGGTGACATTGTTTTTAAGTCTCAATACAGTGAAACCATACTGCAAAATGGCGACAGTATTGAGGTCGTAAGCTTCGTAGGAGGTGGTTAATCTGATTCCCGCAAAGGAAGAATGGTACAGAGCCTTAGCCGAAAGACACGGTGAAAAGATACAAAAAAACATTTCGTCTGCCACAGTTGCAATATGCGGCCTCGGCGGTCTCGGCTCTAACATTGCTTACGCTCTTGCCCGTGCAGGTGTGGGCAAACTTATTCTTATTGACTGTGACAATGTTGATATTACAAATCTTCACCGTCAGCAATATAAAGCAAGTCAAATCGGTATAAGCAAAACAGATGCTTTGAAAGAAAATCTTTCGGAAATTGCTCCATACATCATAACCGAAACTCATACAGTCCGCATTACCGAAGAAAATGCTGAATCACTTCTCAAAGAAGCAGATATTATCTGCGAAGCATTTGACGATGCAGAGTGTAAAGCAATGCTTGTTAATATTGTTCTCGAAAAAATGCCGTCAAAATATATAGTTGCGGCATCGGGTATGGCGGGATTCGGCAGTGCAAATACAATCAGAACACGAAAAGTAACAAACAGACTTTATATCTGCGGAGATGAAAAAAGCGATGTGCAGATTGAAGGAAGTCTCATATCCTCACGGGTGATGTTATGTGCCGCACATCAGGCACATACCGTACTCAGAATCCTTGCAGAACAATTTGAAATTTAAATAAAGAAGGAAAATCAAATGAACAATGACAAACTTATTATCGGCGGGCACGAATTCAACTCCCGCTTTATTCTCGGTTCGGGAAAATATTCTATGAAGCTGATTGAAGCGGCTGTAAAGGATGCAGAAGCAGAAATCATCACTCTTGCAGTCCGTCGTGCAAACACAAAGGAACAGGAAAGTATTCTCGACTACATCCCTGAAGGAATTACTCTGCTTCCCAATACAAGCGGTGCAAGAAATGCAGAAGAAGCAGTACGCATCGCACGTCTTGCAAGAGAACTCGGCTGCGGTAATTTTGTAAAAATTGAAATTATGCGTGACTCAAAATATCTTCTTCCCGATAATCAGGAAACCATTAAAGCAACCGAAATCTTGGCTAAAGAAGGCTTTGTGGTTATGCCTTATATGTATCCCGACCTTAATGCCGCCCGTGACCTTGTTAATGCAGGTGCCGCTTCCGTAATGCCGCTGGCTTCCCCTATCGGTTCAAATAAAGGTCTTGCCACAAAAGAATTTATTCAGATTCTTATTGATGAAATTGATTTACCGATTATTGTAGATGCAGGTATCGGCAGACCGTCACAGGCTTGTGAAGCAATGGAAATGGGTGCTGCGGCAATTATGGCAAACACAGCCCTTGCTACCGCAGGCAACCTGCCTATGATGGCGTCAGCTTTCAAAAATGCCATTGAAGCAGGACGAAAAGCATACCTTGCAGGACTTGGAAGAGTTTTGACACGCGGTGCAGCTGCCTCTGACCCGCTGACAGGATTCCTTCGTGATTAAGAGGTAAATCTATGGAAAATCAATTTTTTGTAGATTCGGAACATCTGTCACCCGAAGCACTTGAAAAAAAACACAGACTTGAAAACGAGCCTTCATTCCGTAAAAACCATATGGAATATATGCCCGGTATGGAGATAATCGAGTCAGACGTTTGTACAAATGTTATGGCACAAATGAACTCATATGATTATTCGGTTTATACCGCCGATGATGTTAAAGCGGCATTGGAACATAACACTTGTACAACAGAAGATTTTAAGGCACTTCTTTCTCCTGCGGCAGAACCGTTTCTGGAACAAATGGCAGAGCGTGCAAGGCTTGAAACAAGCAAGCACTTCGGAAATACTGTCTATCTGTTTACGCCTCTTTACATAGCAAACTATTGTGAAAATTACTGTGTATATTGCGGCTTTAACTGCTACAACCACATCAAGCGTATGAAACTTTCTATGGAGCAGATTGAAAAAGAGATGAAGGTAATTGCCGACAGCGGTATGGAGGAAATTCTGATTCTAACGGGTGAAAGCCGAGGACAAAGCAATGTGGAATATATCGGTGAAGCCTGCAAATTAGCACGGAAGTACTTCCGTATGGTCGGGCTTGAAATATATCCCGTAAATACCGATGAATACAGATATCTTCACCAATGCGGTGCGGACTATGTAACTGTATTTCAGGAAACCTATGATACGGATAAATATGAAAAACTGCATCTGCTCGGACACAAGCGCGTTTGGCCTTACCGATTTGATGCACAGGAAAGAGCGCTCCGTGGCGGTATGAGAGGCGTTGCATTCTCAGCTCTGCTCGGACTTTCGGACTTCCGTAAGGATGCTTTGGCGAGTGCGTTGCACGTATATTACTTGCAGAGAAAGTATCCTCATGCAGAGATGTCGCTCTCCTGCCCCAGACTCAGACCTATTATAAACAACGAAAAAATCAATCCTCTTGATGTACATGAAAAACAGTTGTGTCAGGTTCTTTGTGCATACCGCATATTCTTGCCGTATGTGGGTATTACGGTATCATCCCGTGAAAGTGCCGAGTTCAGAAACGGTATTGTAAAAATTGCTGCAACAAAGGTTTCCGCAGGTGTTTCAACCGGTATCGGAGACCACGAAAGCAAATATACGGGCAAGGAAACCGAAACTGTTCAAGGTGATGAACAGTTTGAAATTGATGACAGCCGAAGTCTTGACAAGATGTATAAAGATATTACAGCGGAAGGCTTGCAGCCGGTTCTGAATGACTATCTGTATGTGTGAGGTAATAATTATGAAAAATTTTGACCCTACTTTATATTTTATAACTGACAGTACGAATTACACAGAGGAAGAATTCCTCTTACGTGTTGAACAAGCTCTCAAGGGCGGAGCAACTCTTCTTCAGCTTCGTGAAAAGGAAAAATCCACCCGTGAATATATCGAGCTTGCAGAAAAGGTACACGAAATTGCGAAGCGTTACAATGTGCCGCTTATTATTGATGACCGAGTTGACGTTGCTCTTGCAGTTGATGCGGAAGGTGTTCACGTCGGTGCAAGTGATATGCCCATTGCTACTGCAAGAAAGCTTATGGGCAACGATAAAATTGTCGGTGCTACTGCTAAAACAGTTCCTTGGGCAAAAGAAGCATATGAACAAGGAGCAGATTATCTCGGAGTGGGTGCAATTTATCCGACAACTACCAAGGTTGTAACAGTTCTCACTTCAACTGAAACTCTTGATGCAATAACAAAAGCCGTACCCATTCCCGTCAATGCAATAGGCGGGCTTAATAAGGATAATGTTGATATTCTCAAAGGTATCGGTATTTCCGGCATTTGTGTTGTTTCTGCGATTATGAAAGCCGAAAATCCTGAAAAAGAAGCGGAAACATTACTTTCACTCGCAAAGGATCTGATAAAAAATGATTAAAGGTGCAATATTCGACCTTGACGGTACGCTTTTTGACTCCATGTTTATATGGGATACGGTTGGCGAAATCTATCTTCGTTCAATCGGGTACGAACCGAAAGAAAATCTGAACGAAACCTTCAGAACAATGAGTCTTTACAATGCCGCCTGTTATTATAAAAGCGAATACGGTGTTACTCTGTCGATTGATGAAATAATGGACGGTGTAAACCGTATGGTTGAAAAATATTATATGAACGAGGTTCAGTTAAAACCCGGTGTTTATGATTTTGTAAAGCACCTTAATAATATCGGTGTTAAGATGTGTATAGCAACAGCAACTGATAAATATCTCGTTGAAGCAGCTCTTGAAAGATGCGGTATAAGCGAATGCTTTTCAGAAATCTTCACTTGTACATCTGTCGGGCACAGCAAGGATGAACCAGATATTTACCGTGAAGCATTAAAGCATCTCGGCACAACTAAAGAAGATACCCTTGTTTTTGAAGATGCTGTTTATGCAATACGGACAGCAAAGACCGACGGATTCAAAGTTGTTGCAGTTTACGATAAATCTGAAGAAAATCAGGCAGAAATAAAAACACTTTGCGATTTTTACATAAAAGATTATTCGGATATACAAGGCTTCTGGAAATTTGCTGCACCGATGAAAACCGCTCTTTCAATAGCGGGAAGCGATTGCAGCGGCGGTGCAGGAATTCAGGCAGATATTAAAACAATGACTATGAACGGTGTTTATGCGATGAGTGCAATTACTGCATTAACTGCACAAAATACAACGGGAGTTTTTGCAATATCCGAATCTACACCCGATTTTTTAAAAGAACAAATCGATGCGGTGTTTGAAGATATTTACCCCGATGCAGTTAAAATAGGTATGGTTTCATCATCGGAGCTTATTTCTGTTATTGCCGAAAGACTTAAATTTTATAATGCCAAAAACATTGTTGTTGACCCCGTTATGGTGGCAACAAGTGGTTCTGAACTAATGAAGAACAATGCAATTAAAACCCTTATTGAAAAACTGTTGCCTATTGCAACGGTTGTAACTCCGAACATTCCCGAAGCGGAAGTTTTGTCAGGTAAAAAAATACAGAGCAAGGAAGATATGCTGAATGTCGCAAAATCAATCGGTGACAAATACGGTTGTGCTGTTTTGCTCAAAGGCGGTCACAGTATTAACGACGCCAATGACCTTCTTTATTCAAAAGGTTGCTTCAAATGGTTTGACGGTAAAAGAATTGACAATCCGAATACACACGGCACAGGCTGTACGCTGTCATCCGCTATAGCATCAAATCTTGCAAAAGGAATGTCTCTTGATGAGTCAATCCGAAATGCCAAGAATTATATTTCGCAGGCACTTTCTGCAATGCTCGATTTAGGTAGGGGCTCAGGTCCGATGATGCATAACTTTATACATCATAACTCAGAAGCTTAAAATATAACATCACAAATAAATGCTTATTATTCAGATTTAACACAACAAATCCGGACACATCGTAAAATAGCGATGTATCCGGATTATGTTTTACATATTTATAAATCTAAATGTCCCCCTGTTTATATAGGCTGATTTCTGACAAACACATAGTAATTTGTATCGTAGCCGCCGTAACGGTAGTCGCCGCTTTTCCATTCGATAATCAGATACTCAGTTCCCTCAATCGTTCTGACTTCATATTCACATGCTGACCAATTCCATTTTCGAAGAAGATAATTCTTTGTCCATGTAACTGTATCCTCACCCTCAAACACCGCATCAGCATAAACACATTTTGCGTTTCCGTCGGGAAAGAAATGCAGCTCCTTAAAGTATAAATCGTCCGATGCTTCACGCTCACCCGGGAAATCTGATTCTTCCCACTCAGCACCTAAAAATGAATGAGAAATCCATTTGCCGATGATTCTTTCATCATTTATAAAGGGCATATCAGTATTATCTTTTCTTGCAATACCTTTTGCGGAATATTTCTTACTGTCAGCCTTTTTCAATAACAGATATACAGGCTTACCGCCTCTGCATACCTCTGTTTCTCTCAGAGTTATCAGCATATATATTCCGTCTGCCTTTTCCTCGATTTCATATTCGTTGTAAGTATTACCCGTAAGATATGCATTACTGATAAAATATCCTTTTGTCCAACTGTAGCCCCAATATTCTTCACCGTCAGGGAGAAAATACAGATGCTTTACATCACCGCCGTAAAAGCCTGTGTTATCACAGAAAACATTTTGAAGATAATCCTCTTTAACTGCAAAAACACCTTTGATTTCCCACTTGCCGATAACATTTTCATCATTTATAAACGGCATCTCTTTTTTAGGTTGTACAATTTCGTCACCCAATTTTACAACTCTACAGATTATTTCTTCATCTTTAATTTCATATTGAGATATTCTTTGATAATCTGCTGCTTTGATTTCAGTTTCAGCAACAGTACATAAGTCAACAGCATTGTCATCAGCACAACGCTTGATAATAGCCATACCGTCGCTGAAAGAAATATCTAACTTTGTCAACATAAGCTTAGCCTCCTTAAGATTTTTAAGTGCATCAAGAAATTCTTTTTCCTTTTGAGAGAAAATTACATCTATTTCTTTGTTTGATTTTTTCTCGGAAATGATTTCTTTGATTTCCTGCAAGGAGAAACCTGCTTTTTTCAAAGCGTTGATTCTATAAAAGGTCAGAATCTGCTCAGAACTGTAATATCTGTAACCTGAATATTTGTCAGTGTACTGAGGTTCCAGAAGCTTTTCCCTGTCATAATGTCGCAGAACAGAAATCTTTGTCCCGCACATTTTTGCAAACTCTCCGATTTTCATAAAATATCCTCCTTTTCATAATCTAAGGTACCTTATGCGCATAGTATAAACCTGAAGTTAAGGTAAGAGTCAATAGAGAAATTAAATTTTATAATTTTTTGTGATATAAAATACAGAATCCGAGCGGTTAACTCCCGGGGTCATAGGTTCGAAGCACTAATTCAGACATAAAAAAATGCAGACACTCTAATGAGTATCTGCTGATATGCTGTTAATGTATAGAAAATACAATTTGTGCGACAGCACAACACCTTCACAAGCTCTGCTTGTGCCCCGTATTGCTTGCAATACTTATCAACAAACTAAATTTACAAAGCTTTTCCGCCGGATACTTTTATTACTTGTCCCGTAATCATTCTAGCCTGTTCACTCGCAAGGAATAAAACTGTTTCTGCGATATCCTCCGGCTGGATCAATTTACCCATAGGAATTAAAGGGACAACAACCTTTTCTAACTCATCGTCTATCCAACCTGTTTGGGTAGGTCCGGGGGAAACGCAATTCACCGTAATTCCATACTTTGCGACCTCAAGGGCAATACTGCGGGTAAGAGCTTCCAAGGTTGCTTTGCTTGCCCCATAAGTAATCTGACCTGCAAAAATTTGTGATGCATCCGTAGAAACATTTATGATTCTTCCATAATCACCACGATGATTTATAAATTCTCTTGTCATCAGAATGCTTCCGCGAACATTAACTGCAAATGTATCGTCAATTACTTTGCCGGTTATTGTTTCTATCGTGTCGCAACCGGTCTCATCATCCGTTGCGGCATTGTTAAATAAAACATCAACTCTCCCATACTTTTCAAGAACTGCAGAATATATTTCTTTAACGGCAGCGTCATCAGAAATATCTCTTTCCAGAATAATAAAAGCTGCACCAATTTCTTTAAGTTTGGCTTCTATTGCCTGTGTATTTCCTGCATTTGCTCCGTAGTATCTGTCCACACCGTTTCTGTCCATTTTTGTTGCATCAAACGGTCTATCAATCTTCTTATATACCAATACCACCTTTGCTCCTTCACGAGCAAAAGCCAATGCTGTTGCAGCACCAATTCCCCAAGGATTATTTGCCCCTGTAATTATAACAATCTTATCTTTTAATCCGTAATCAATCATTTATATCACCTTGGTAAATTCATATTAGTTAAAATGATTATACCACACATATAAAGTCAAAAACAATAGCTCTAATGATAACGTATGATGGCCTGCCTGCGCAAAATACTTGCTGCGCTATTAAAATCGTGCAACGCACAATACCTTATAAATATATAATTTGTTCGTCAGCACAACACCTTTATTTTTGTGTTCTCACTCCGAATTTTGAGTCCCTGAAAATTTATGTTTTAACAATTCAATATTATTTTTTAATGTTGATTTTTTATTTCAAGTATGCTATATTACATACAATAGCAATGACGAGAAAGAGTAAGCATTTGAAGCTTTTCAGAGAATCCCATCATCTTGTGATGTGCTGTGAATGGGTAAAGTGAATTCTGCTGAACATGGTCTCCGAGCTGCGTACTGAGCTTTAAGTTAGGCTACGCCGGGATCGCCCGTAACAGCGATAGAGTTTCGACAGATCATTTCCTGTCCGAACTTGATAAGGCTTGTTGTCGTGAGAAACAAGTGAATTAGGGTGGTAACACGTGAGTAATGCTCTCGTCCCTTGTACTTTGTATGGGGGTGAGAGCGTTTTTTTATTTGTAAAAAATTTTTACACGATTGTTACTAAACTAAAGAAATGAGGAATTAAACATGAACAACATTATTATCGGTGGAGCCTGGCCGTATGCTAACGGCTCGCTCCATATCGGGCATTTAGCTTGCCTGTTACCTGGTGATGTGCTTGCCCGTTATTTCAGGCTTAAAGGTGACAGAGTTTTCTATGTGTCGGGCAGTGACTGCCACGGTACTCCTATAACAATAAGAGCAAAACATGAAAACAAAACACCTGAAGAAATCAGTGAACACTATCACAACGAATTCTGCGATGTGTTCACAAAGCTCGGATTTTCTTATGATTTGTACACCAAAACAAGTGACGAAAGGCACAAGACATTTGTTACAGACTTTCATAAAAAGCTGTATGAAAGCAAATATATTGATGAAAGAACAGTAAAACAGGCATATTGTCCTACTTGTAAGCAGGTGCTTACAGACAGATTAGTTGTCGGTACTTGTCCTGTTTGCGGTAAATCTGCAAGGGGTGACCAATGCGATGCTTGTGGTGAAATCTTTGATGCAGATTCACTCATAAAACCAAAGTGTTCAGAGTGTGATACGCCTATAGTTTTTAATGAAACAACACAGATTTTTCTGCTTATATCGGAGCTTAAGGATGAGCTTACTGAGTTTCTGAACTCGCATCCGTATTGGCGTAAAAATGCTGTTGCATTAACAAAAAGATACATTGATGATGGACTCCGCGACAGAGCTATCACAAGAGATTTGGATTGGGGTATTGATGTTCCTAAGGAAGGCTATCAGGATAAGAAAATTTATATTTGGGCAGAAAATGTGCTCGGTTACCTTTCTGCAACATCTGTACTGTGCGAAAAAAACAACCTTAATTTCAATGATATATTCGTAGAAAACAGCCGCCATTATTATGTACATGGCAAAGATAATATCCCGTTCCACACAATAATTCTGCCGTCACTTTTGCTTGCACACGGTGAAAATCTCCATTTGCCCGATGAAATTATATCAAGTGAATACGTTACTCTTGAAGGCAAGAAAATATCCACAAGTCAGAATCATGCAGTATGGGCAAAAGATTTGGCTGATGATTGCAATCCCGATTCCATAAGGTATTTCTTTATTGCAAACGGTCCCGAAAAAAGGGATGCCGACTTTTCATTCAGAGAGTTTAAAACACAGAATAATTCCGAACTCGTCGGTGCTTGGGGTAACTTCGTTAACAGAACACTTGCTTTCTCAGTTAAATATCTGAACTCTGAGATTGCAGAAACATCAGTCAATGAGGAAGTTAGAGCAAAGGTGAAAAACACCTTTGATTCGGTAGGTGAGAAAATAAAAAAAGGCTGTTTCCGTGAAGCACTTGAAGAAATATTTGAGCTTATACGCTTCGGAAACGCATATTATGATTCAAAGCAGCCGTGGAAAACAAGAACAGAAGATATTGATGATTGCAGAAAAACCATTTCGGATTGTGTGTATCTGATTGCAAACATTGCTGTCCTGCTCTATCCGTTCCTGCCGTTCTCTTCTGAAAAAATATCCGACTGGCTTAATATTGATTTAACTTGGCACGAAAAAACCGTAACACTAAAACAAATCACAAAAGAAATATCCATCCTGTTTCAGAGAATAGAATAAATGTTACAGCGGTAAGAGTCTTTTTCTTGCCGCTGTAACAATTGATAACATTCTTATCAGCTAATAATAAGCTTGCTACCAACTGGTATCCTTGCTGTACAAATTATTAATGTACTAATAATATAAAAAATATAATTTGTGCGCAAGCACAACACCTTCACAGGCTATGCTTTTGCCTGCATTGGAACAATGCTTAATTTCCCAAAGAGATAGTAAAGCGAAAGATTATCGAACCTGTGACACCATCGGTCAGAAATATGGTCGTCTCACTCGCTTGGAGCGCTTCGTGATACTCCCTATTTCTTCCTGTTCAGCCTTCGCCTTCATCGTCCACCGGACGCGGCTCGACTGAACCAGTTAACAGCCGTACGACTGTTAGTATACACGACATCAAAAGTACAAAACATATTTAAAGAGAAAAAATTAAGAAGCCACTCAAAAGAGTAGCTTCTTAATTTTGGCACCTCTACACCTTTTTGAACCCCCTAAAATTATTCCAAAAAACAAACTACTCTCATAAAAGAGAGTAGCTTAAAATATTAATTATTGATTTTCGTTATTTTTATATATTCAGTTGGTGTCATTTTATAAAATCTTTTAAATGCAGTTATAAAATACGCTTGAGATGAAAACCCTCCTTCAAAGCATATCTCTTTTTCATTAACACCTTTAAGCAATAAGATTTTAGCTTTTTCAAGCTTTTGTCGCAGAATATATGCACTCAGGTTTTCGCCTATTTCTTTCTTGAATATCTGTGACAAATAATCTGCTGATATTCCGCAATAATTTGCAACAGAAGACACAGTGATTTTTTGAGAGAGATTTTCATTTATATACTTTATGCAATTTCTTATATGTGGTGAAAACTCAGGCTGTTTTTTATTCCTTTTTACATCCTCGGTTAACTTAACAATTTCAATTCCCAAGCACATAAATATTTCATTTTTATCAGTAAGTTTATCAATTGTATTGATTACTCTGTCCGAAAATTCATAGGCTTTAGTTTCGTTAAGTCCACCCTGAATAGCATATCGGGTTGCAAGAGTAATTGTGCTGACTGCCATATACTTGTTTTGCATAAGTTCATCATCAGACATTCGACCCATAACGATGATAGAATCAAGATTTTTAAGTTGTGCTATCAGGGATTCAATATCACCTTGCTGAACACAAGATAACAATCGTATTTCAGCACTATATGGTGTATGCTTTTCATCAAAAGCATTTTTATTTTCAATGGTCTTAACGGTTACAAGTTCACCTATGTTCATTAAATCACATCTTTTCTTTCAGCTTTTTAATCTCTCTTTTCAATCGTGCGTTATTTAAATCTTCCCACAACGGCATGATAAGACCACCTTTAAGTCTCATTGCAGCTTCGTGCATAGAAGCATAATAGGCAACTCTGAAATCGGTGAATTCAGATATTTCACTATTACTCTTATATGTTTCATACAGACCGTAGGCATCGCCCCACATATTACGGAGTTGGAATAAATCATATTCTTTGTCCGCCCAAATGCTACCGCAGGGGTCTATAAATGCTGTAAGTTCTAAAGTTTTGGTATCAGCCATTATGTTCATTATATTAAGGTCTGCGTGAATAAGTACAGGCTTTGTGTTTTCTTCGGGTAAGTTGTTGAAAAGTTCAGTTGCTTCTATAAGGAGTTGTAGTTTCTTCTTGCTGAACTTTCCGTTGTTTGATAATTCTTTCAAAGCAGCGAGCCATGGCTTCTGCTTTTCTTCCTTATAATAATCGTACCAACTATCATAAATCGGGTTTGACAAAGAACCAAATTTATCATTTGTTACGCTATGCCATTCAAGCATACCTGAAATAACATCATTTGCAAATTTCTGTTTTTGACTTTTGTTTTTTAACAAGAACATCGGATTTAACACATTTTGTCCATCAACAAAGCTCATAGCTAAAATTGCCGTAGCTTCATCCTCATAAACAAAAAGAACCTCGGGCATCTTTACACTTGTATTCCCTGATAGAAGTTTGAGCTGTTCCGCTTCTTCGTATTGTGAACCCTGTACTCGGTAGGCTTTTATAGCAATAGTTTTTCCATCGGAAAGCACAGCCTTATAAACTCTGCCAAAGCTACCGCCACCAATAAACTTAAACTTATCGGCATCCTTGTTGAGTTCTTTTGAAATAATCTCCGGTAAAATGGGTAATAAGTGTTTATCGCTATTATCAAGAATTTTCATTTTGTATCCTCCAATATCCTTGCTTTTACAAGTTTATAAGCTTGTTTACTTTCGGGCAGAAAAGAAAACAATTGAAAACAATGGCACATACCTTCAAATTTGTAAAGCTCAACATCAATATTTGTATTTTTCATTTTATCATATACTCTGTCGCTATCGCTCTCATCCAACTCCGCAGTTCCGCATATCAATGTTACCTTAGGGAATTTTTCAAAACTACCGAACAAGGGTGAAATATATGGGTCCGTCCTATCAACGTTCAGAACATATTTTGATATTCTTCTTAACAAATAAAGATTATCTTCTATTTTCTTATGCTTCGCAATTCCATAAAACGGGTCAGTATATGCATTTGTAATTTTAGAATCACCACTTGACGTTGCATCTGCCCATAAAGAAAAGCAGACAATATGTTCGGGTAAGGGATAGTTGTTATCTCTGAGCCATAATGAAGATGTCATAGCCAATGTGGCACCTGCACTGTCACCGATAACTATAATATCTGAATTGTTAATTCCCTCATTTAATAAATTCAAATATATTTTCACAACATCGTGCATCTGTGACGGGAGCTGATGCTCAGGGAATCTTCCGTAGTCTGCATTTATTACAGTTGCACCACAGAACATATTACTGTATTTTTCGGCAAGTTTGCGGTAAAAATCATTCAGTTCAATTTTAAATCCGCCGCCATGAATCATCAATATAACTTTTTCTGTATTACAATTCTCATTAATAATCTTTTCGTATTTAACATCTTCAATAGAATGCTTTGTATACGTAAAGTTCTTTGAGGGTTTGTATCTTGATTTTTTATCTTTTGTCAGTTTTGCCGCATTGTCAGATAATTTTGAACTGTCAGATAATGGCGAATGAAAAATTATACGCAAAGTTGCCATAAAGATTTTTGAGGTCATAGACTGCATACAATCACCCATCTTTCTATTTTAAATCTTATCATAAGATTTTTGGGAATTCAATAATTCCGAAATTTTCATATCTGCAAATCTAAACAATCAAGGAATAATGAAAATTAATGTTAAACTTTGCTTAGATACAGAACACCTGATGGATACGAAGCAGAATACTTCAGTAAACACACAGATTCAAAACAAATTGAAACGGGACAATAGTGGTTCGAATAAAAGAATAATTTCACATTTGTATTTAAAATCACGCTGTTTTGACATTTGTGTAACATTTGAAAAATCTATACAAAATAAAGAAAAACCTCGAGATATCAAGGGTTTTAAAAACGAAAATACCTGCAAACGGAACACAAATGGTTCGAATTGCAGGTATAATTCAGATGTGTTCTCACCCCGATTTTGAACCCCTTAAAATTAGATGCAAAGTTCTTTGCTAGGGTGACGTTGTTTCATGTGAACACTATTCTTCAAGAATTGAAATGAGTTCTTGAAATTCATCGGATCCCCTAAATTCTTCTGACAACGGATATGTTTCGGTTAAAAGCTCTTTTATCTGCGTTTTAGCAACATAAGTAGTACCTAATGTATGTTTATCAAAATCCTTGCCTTTAAACATAACTGAATGCATAGTTGTTATTCTGTCCATATTGTCAAATTTGATTGCTAACTCACACATTTTTCTGAAGTTTTCCAATGCATTAACAGTATCGCCAAGTTTGAAATATCTTACGCCTAAATGTCCGTAATTATACATTACTGTTCGCCACATTTTGCCGTAATGACCGTCGTCATATACA
>JAZNEX010000038.1:0-18883 GCA_045588855.1 Acutalibacteraceae bacterium | reverse complement strand
AGCATAAAACGCAAAAACCTTGTTTTTGCCTGCTTTTGCTGATTTTTACAGTTTTAAAGGGTTTCTTTGGTAGTTAAATACCGAAAGAAACCCTTTAGTTATCTTGTTTTATGCGGTCTGCACTTTTTTTACAGCCCCTTATTTTTAATCAGAATAACAGTGATTTATCTTCGCCTATTCCGGGCATTCCATCAAGAATATATTTATTTCCCTCTGGATCACATACATAACCTTTCAATTCACCGAATACAATATGATAATCAATATCGATAACAACTGCAGAAGTTTTCATAAGATATTCATCGCCGATTTCAAATACAACATCGACCATACCGTAAGTGTCTTGTATGCGCCATCTTTTAGGCGTTTCATGCTTGAATACTACAGGTGTAAGAAGAGTAGATTTACCGTCGAACCATATAAGGTTTTCATTGTAATCATCCTGATTTATAGATTGATTTCTCGTAAGGTTAATTCCAAAATACTGTTCAGTACCATCAATTTCTTTTTTGCCCATAGTAGTTACCCAATCATAATGAGCTTTACGTGGATAGTAGCCTCTGTGATCATCGATTATTGCGACTGTCGATTCATCTGCAACAAATCTCTCACCGTTGAATTCAAGATAACCATCTACCTTAAAAAGGTCCTTCTGAGTGTATAATGGTCTGTTAGAATCAAAGGGAATGTTTACAACACTGGGCTTTGATACACGAGTAAGTTTTACTCTGTAGTCAATAATACCCGATTTCTTATCCGAAGCATATCCGGAAACAATTGCTTCACCATTTTGGAAATTGTTCACATACCTTATTTTGTTTTTTTTGCCTTTTGAATATGTTTCAGCAGAATTGATCAATGTTTTTGAAATGACAGCCTTGTCCGGTGTAAGAGTTTCTTTCCAATATGTACACTTCTTTGTGCGTTTATCATACACCACAGTTAATGCTGTTCCGAAGGTTCCCATATTGCAGACAGCAGTAAGTAAGATAACCTTATCAAAGTTAATCTCTGTTGCCTCCCAAAGAGTAAGTCTGAAATAATTGAAAATATTATGCAGCGGAGTCGGACGATTAACTTTCAGCAAATCCATTTTAGGGAACTCTTTTTCAAAAGTTCCGAAATAACAATTGCCCAGTTCATCGATAATATTGTCAGGAGTTGGAACAGATTTTCTTTTTTCAGATATATAATTGCTAAAAACCATAACTATTAACATCTCCTTTTAATAATGAGTATACAAATTTATTTTCATATTGTCAATATTCTTAAAATCCGGTTTTAATATTGATATCATTTAATTAAAATGATAAAATCAAAGTTGAATGAGGTGGTAATTTTGAAAATTGAAGAAATTATTAGTATGGTTGACCATACACTGTTATTGCAAAATGCAACAAAAGAGCAAATAAAGAATTTATGTGATGAAGCAATTACATTTGGTTGTGCATCTGTGTGTATTCCGCCTTCCTTTGTAGCTTATGCGAGGGAATATATTAACGGAAGAATACCGGTATGTACCGTTATTGGTTTTCCGAACGGTTATTCTACAACTGCAGTCAAATGCTTTGAGGCGCAAGATGCTGTTAAAAACGGCGCCGATGAAATTGATATGGTAATCAATATAGGTTACGTAAAAGATGGTTATTATGATAAAATTCTTGATGAAATTAATCAAGTTAAAGATTCATGTGATGGCAGAATTCTTAAAGTTATAATTGAAACATGTTTATTAACGAAAGAGGAAAAAATTAGATTATGCGAAATTGTTTCTGAATCCGATGCTGATTTTATCAAAACCTCAACAGGATTTTCTGCTTTGGGAGCTACAAAAGAAGATATTGAACTTTTTGCGTCTAATATTTCTGCGGATAAGGGCATTAAAGCTGCCGGTGGTATTGCAACAATTGCTGATGCTGAAGATTTTATAAAACTCGGTGCTTCAAGATTAGGCACAAGCAGGATTGTAAAGCTGATTAAAAGCATTAACAATAACGGATATCCATCAATTAAAAATAAATTTGAATATTGATTTTAATCCTCTTATATGTTATAATAATTAAAAAATTTCGGAGGTTGTTTTTATGGATCCTGTTGCAGTAGAAAACGCTGTTGCCGTATGGTTTGACAATGTTTTTGGTTCCTTTGACTTCAGCATTCTCAGTTTTTATAACAATTTACATGAAGGTGCTTTGGGCAAAGTTCTTGACATCTTTTTTCTGGTTTATACTCATCTTGGTGATGACGGTATCCTTTTTATTCTTCTCGGACTTATATTCATGTTATTTAAGAAAACACGAAAAGTCGGCATGGGTATGTTAGGCGGTATAATAATCGGTGCACTGATCACAAATGTTACAATAAAGCCGCTTATCGAGCGTCCTCGTCCTTTTGAACTATACGAATATCTCAATAATCCTAATGCTTTATTGTTCCGTGATTGGTGGATAAGCATGGGTGAGGTTTCTGCTTCTTCAATGAGGTCATTCCCGTCAGGGCACACTACTTCAGCAGTTGCAGCACTTGTTCCGGTGTTCTTAATGTCGAATAAAAAGAAAAGCTGGATTGTTCTTGTGCTTGCAGTTTTAATGGGAGCATCAAGAAATTATGTTATGGTTCATTATCCCTCCGATGTTCTCGGCGGTATAATTATAGGTCTTATAGCAGGTGTTATTTCTTCAGTTATTATTAAAGTTCTTTTTGATATGATAATAGACAGAACTAACAAGGTTGCTGTATTCTTGAATGAGTTTGATCTCAGTGAGAAAATCAAAGCCCGTAAAAAAGCATAAAAAATCAGGATGTAATGAAACCGTTCATTACATCCTGTTATTTTATTTATACGAATATTCAGAAGAATTATGTTCCTTGTGATATTTAAGTATCATTGCGTTTACATCACCTTTGCCGCGATGGCGATAGGGGATAATCCAAAGGACGCCAAACATAATGAATGCACCGATAAAATTAAGAACAATATCACCCATTGTATCCATTAAAGCAAATCTCATGGGATCGTCAATGGGGAAGAGATGAAAAACCTTTGACGGGTCGCCACCTACTGTATCAAGAGCATTCTGATAATTCCAATGCTGAGCATCTCCGCCAAAAAACTGGTCATAAGTAAACTCAAACAATTCCCAGCCGCTTGAAAGAATAAATCCGCATCCGAGAGCGGTCAGATTAGCAATCTGATAAGGACAGGTTTTCTTAAGCTTCAACTGAATAGCAGCAACGAACTCATATCCGATGTAAACACCTTCTGCAGTTCCGAGTGCATGAAGCACTTTGTCATATCCGGGTAACGAATAATACAGATTAAGATAAGCTCCGCCGAATGAACCGAGGAAAAAACCAAGAATAGTTATATTTTGGAAACGTGGTGAAAGTAATCTGAATGTGGATTTTTCAGGAAATAACTGGATAATTTCATATGCGAACATTCCGACAAGGTTAGCTGACATCTGTAAGGGCTGGCTGCTGCCGAGATATTCATCGCCAAAAATAAGTGATTCTATTATCCCGTATATCATCAGTCCTCGTAGAATCCACCAATAAATTAATTCAGTTTTTGTACATTCACTAAGTATTCGCTTGAAATAAGATTTAATAGCATTCATTATTTAACCTCCTTTTTCTGCATAATATCATTTATTTTGACAATTATAATTCTGAAACAGAATATTGCGCTTAATTAAAACTTTTTTAATAAAATTAAAATGTGTAATTTTTTAACAATTTATTAACAAAATAATTATGTCAATTATATATCGATATTAATTTATATAAAATTAACAAAATTAATGCAGAAATTGTTTAAAATAACCAATTTGCCTCGTGAAGTTTTACGAATTTGTTAATTGACTTATTAAAAAATAGGTAATAAAATATACAAGGATAAAAATTTATCTGATTTTTACAAAGGAGTGTCTTTATGAAACTTACAAAGAAATTACTTTCTGTTATTCTCGCAGTTGTTATGGCTTGTTCATGTCTTTCAGTAATTGCTTTTGCTGAAGAAGTGGATGACTATGATAAGAGAGTTGATGGTTGGAATGCCAACTATGATCTTTTCCTTGATTATCTTCTTGATGATACCAACTATACAAGCTGGAGTTATGTTGATATCAATGAAAAGGCTATGAAGGATACCATGGCTACATGGACTGCTTTTGCTCTTTATGATGAAGCTTGGAGAAACTATGCTACTCATCATATCAGTATTGAACAGGCCGAACTTATTCTTCTTGCTCTTATTGAAAAGGCAGATTATGAATTTGATGACGGTTATGTTGATGAGTTTGTTGATGTTCTTGAACTTGCTCAGGACGCTGCTGACCTTGTTGAAAAGGCAGGCGACATTATCAAGGCTGAGGAATTTACAAAGGTTCTTGAATCTGAAGCTTGGGGTACAACATGGCAGGTTATCGGTGATGTAACCAAGATTGCTCATGCTTATCAGACCTATAGAGATCAGTTCGTAGAAGAATATTCGAGAGTTCTTTCTGTACAGCTTGCTAACCAGTATTACCTTGACCTTCTTCAGCATATCGCTGATACAACTCCCTATGATGTTCTCAAGACTGCAGCAAATAATCTTATTGCTGATATGAATGCGAATGTTCAGAGCGTTGTTGATGAAGTTCTTCAGGATGCTGTAATGGATGGTGTGTCACTTGGTATTGACAGACTTATTGATCTTGCTATGAACTCAAATGTTTATACTGCTACTGTTCTCAAGATTTATGATGCTATTGTCAGTGTAGCAGATTTCCTTTGGAATACTAATGAAGTATATCCTCATATGGAGACCGTTCTTGCATCTTATTATTTCCAGTCCGCTGCTTCTGATTGGGCTGCTGAAGCTTATTATCAGGAAGAAGCTGAAAAATCATTCTTTGCTATTGACCTTCTTATGACAACAAGAAAAGTATGTGAAGAAGCTCTTGTTAACTTCAAGAATGCTGAAAATGATGGCGCTGTTGGCAGAGTAAAGAATCAGCTTCATGGTACTCTTTGCGAAGATACACTTGTTAATATTGCAGGTCTTGAAATTATGCGCAATATGATGTTTGAGCTTGAACCTGCAAGCTTTAGAACAGTTACTGATTCTCTTTATGTTTATTGTCCTGTTTCTGTAGATCTTCTTGACGCTGATAATAACACTATTTATACAGTTGCTGACGGTGTTGAAGGTCTTGTAAGTAACGATTATGGTGTGTTTAAGTCAATTTATTCCGACTTCGGTTCTGATTATCTTAAGGTTATTTATCTTTATGATGGTTATCGTGTAAGACTTTCAGGTACAGGAAACGGTTATGTTACACTTATTCATAATGAACTTCTTGAAGACGGTACTGTAAATGATTGGTCTTTTACTGACGTTGAAGTTTCTGCTAAGTCAAAGATTGTTTTTGATACTGAAGTTGAAGGTACTCCTACATACACCTTCTCAAATGGTACAGGTGTTCAGATTGTGAACTTCAATGACAATTTTATTCCTTCTGAGTATCCTGAATATACAGCTAAGGATGTTGTAAATGCAGGTACTGATATAGCAGATAAAGAAGTTAAATCTATCTGGGATAAGATAGTTGAATTCTTCGAAAGCATCGGTCAGTGGTTCAGAGATCTTTTCGGTATTGAATAAGTAATAATAATTTGAGGCAATCGCAAGGTTGCCTCTTTTTTTTGTTGATTTAATATAAGAGGAATGATATAATACTTTAACAGAGAGGTGTATGAAATGGAATTTAAAACTAAATTAAGATTTATAGTCACAAGTGATATTCATTATAAGGTTAATGACGATATTGAAAAAGATCGATTTGAAAAAGGCATGAAGCTTGCATATGATTATGCGGCAACGTCTGAGTATAAAAACATTGACGCATTTTTTGCTGTCGGTGATTTTGCAAACAGCGGCAGCGAAGCTGAAATGCTGAAATTTAAGCAATCTCTTGATTCTGTTATTGCAGATAAAACAAAAATATGTCTGATGCTGGCTAGCCATGAATTTCATAGTGAAGGTGCTCAAGCTGGTGCATATGAACGATTAAAAACCATTTTTAATCAGGAAGGCGATAATTATTTTGAAATTAACGGTTGTCCTTTTATCTGCATTTCAACTGAAGACGGTTGCAGAATAAAAGAACAGAAGCAGGCTTGGTTAAAGAAATGTCTTGAAGATTCTGCTTCAAAAGATAGATTCAGACCTTTTTTTGTTTTTCAGCATCCTCATCTTACCGATACTGTTTATGGCAGCATAAATTGGGGAGATGATGATATTATTGCTATTCTCGCTGATTATCCGCAGGTAATTGATTTTTCAGGTCATTCACATGCTCCGATTAATGATCCTCGCAGTATTCATCAGAAGTATTTTACTTCGTTGGGTACAGGTTCAATTTCTTATTTTGAGTTGGATGAATTCGATTTTATGTATGGTACCGTACCTCCTGATTGCAAAGAATGTGCACAGTTCTATATTGTTGAGGTTTCTGAGGCCAATAATGTACGAATTTTACCTGTAGATATTCTCAATAACTGTTTTTTTAATGATGGATATTTTGTAGAAACTCCTTGGGAGCCTGATAGCTTTATTTATACTGATGAACGAGCTTTTACAGAGCCTAAACCTTATTTTGATTCTGAATTTGATTGTTCGGCAGTTTTAAATGATAAACTGTTATCAGTGTCTTTTCCTCAGGCTAAAACTGACGGATACAGAGTTAATAGTTATACGGTTGTATTGAGAAATTCAACAGATAATTCAATCTTAGCCCAGAAAAAGATAAGTTCCTCGTACTATAGATATAATTTGCCTGGCAAACTTGAATTGCAGATTGATTTTCCATATGATCCCGGTAATTACAAAATTGAAATAACAGCAAGCGGTTTCTGGCATATAAAATCAGATAAATTTGTAAAGGAATTTACTTTCTGAGGTGAAGTATGACTGAAAAATTATATTATCAAGACAGCTATAATTTTTCTTTTGAAGCAAATATATATCAGATTATTAATGGTGATAAGATTGCGGTTATTCTGGACCGTACTTGTTTTTTTCCCGAAGGTGGAGGACAGAAATCTGATATAGGTTATATCGGAAATTCTTTTGTTTATGACGTTCAGGAAATCGATGGTATAATATACCATTATGTTAAAGATTTATCTGATCTTGAATGTAATAAAATATACAATTGTAAAATTGACGGAAATATCAGATTCTCTCGTATGCAGGCACATACCGGCGAACATATCTTATCAGGGCTTGCATACAAATATTTCGGTGCTGAAAATGTCGGTTTTCATATGGACGAAACTCAACTCATGACAGTTGACTTCGATTTGCCGTTATCTCCTGAGCAGGTTTCATTTCTTGAGAATGAATCGAACAGATGTATTTATGAAAATCATCCTGTAAAATCTGAAATCTATACGGTTGAAGATGCGAAAAATCTTAGATATCGCAGTAAGATTGAATTTTCTGATTATATCAGAATTGTTTCAATCAGTGATGTCGATATGTGTGCTTGTTGTGCTCCTCATCTTAATTGTACTGCGCAGGTCGGATTGTTGAAAATTTTGAGTTGTATCAGTCATCGCGGCGGAGTACGCCTTTCTCTTATCTGCGGTATTGCTGCCTTCAATGATTATAAAGATAAATTCAAGCAGATTCTTAATATTTCATCGATGATCTGTTCACCTCATGATAAAACTGATGCCGGTGTAGAACAGTTGATATCACAGAATAAAGATATCCGCAAGAAAATATCTGATCAGAAGGAGCGTTTATTTAACTTTATTTGTGATTCTGTAACTTATGAAGATTTTATAATAATGTCATTTAACGATTTCAATGCAGAAGAATTGAGACTACTTTCAAATAAATTGTCTTCAAAATCACAATACGGTGTTTTTCTGTTTACCGGTAACGATTATAACGGATATTCTTATTGTTTTAACTCTGATATAATTAACTCAAGTGATTTTTTGCGCGAAATGAAAGCTTCTATTAATGCAACCGGTGGTGGAAAAGGTAATATAATTCAGGGTAAAATACAATGCGACAAACAAAGCATTTTAGATTTTTTGAATGAAAAGAGAAATAATTATGAGAATGAGAAAAAAGAAACATCTTGAGGAAAAATTAAGCAAATGTACCAATTTAATTGATATGCCTCCTGTTACAGAAGATTATCGTGAAGCAATTAAAACTAAAGAATATATTGATTTTGCGAAGTTATTCGGCAATCACAATCCTTTACATATGGAAATCGGTTGTGGCAAAGGGCAATTTATTGCAGAACTTGCATCTCGGACCCCTGAGATTAATTATATTGCTGTTGAAGTAAACCGCAATGTTATTTGTGATGCCTGTAAAAAAGCACTTGAGGCTGACTTAAAAAATGTTATTTTTATGCATTGTGGAGCTGAAGTTTTGCCTAAATATATAAAAGAAGGATCGATTGAAAGATTATACCTTAATTTTTCATGTCCGTTTCCAAAAAACGCATATGAAAACAGGCGACTTACTAATGTAAGATTTCTTAATATCTATGATTTGATTTTATCTTCGGGTGCAGAAATTCATCAGAAGACTGATAACATGCATTTTTTTGAATATTCTCTTGAACAATACAGTATTGCGGGGTATAAGATTAAAAATCTATCACTTGATCTTCATAAAAGCGGATTTGAAGGTAATATAATTACTGAATACGAACAACGTTTTTCTTCAATGGGATATCCTATTTACAGAGTGGAAGCTTACAGATAATATTTAAAGGGGATGTAAAAAAACTCGTTTTTTTACATCCCCTTTTTAGGGGCTAGGAAAAAATGCGCAGAATGAACAAAACGAGCCAAAATAGAGCGTTCAGCTTTATTTTGGTTTACCCGACGGTGTACAAAGGTACTCCGAGGGCGAGGTTTGTTTATAGCATAAAACGCAAAAACCTTGTTTTTGCCTGCTTTTGCTGATTTTTACAGTTTTAAAGGGTTTCTTTGGTAGTTAAATACCGAAAGATACCCTTTTGTTATCTTGTTTTATGCGGTCTGCACTTTTTTTACAGCCCCTTTTATGCATATTCAGGACATGTGTGTCATACATATTACTGATTATAATTATAGGAGTGCATAAAAATGAATATTAGCAATGGTATAATTACTGAAAAATCAATTGAAAAAAAATTATTTGTAACAGAAAATTATAACTCAGATTTTATGTTGCCGGATTACTTGGGTAACATCAGCAAAATAATCAGATGCTCTGTTGATCCCGGAGTTGAATCCACTTTTATTTCAGATAACAAAATTAATATTAATGGTGAATTGCATATAACATTGTTATATGTTACGGACGAAAATATTCTTCAGTCCTATGAGAATACAATCAAATATTCAAAATATGTAACTGCAGATAATATAGATTCAAATGTTTGTGTTTTTATTGATCAGGAGGTTGTATCTGAAAATTTCAGAGCTCTTGGACCTAAACGATTAAATGTTAATGGTATCATTGAAATCAAAGCAGTTTACGATATGATTTCAAAAACAGAATATATAGAAGATATCAAATCTTTTGGAATTCAGTTGAAAAGAGCAGAAAAGGGAATATTTATAATTACACATCGCTCAGATCGAACAATTAAATTATGCGAACAAATTAATACACATAATAAAATTTCATTTATTCTGCATAAAGAAATTTTTGTTGAAATAACAGAAACAAAAACTATTATAGATAAAACTCATATTTCCGGAAAATGCAGATTAAGTATTCTATATATTGACGATAACGGAGATATAAAAACGTTTGAAAATATTCTTCCTTTTACTGAGATAATTGATACTAATTCTTCCCTTGATGAAGATGATTGTTTTATCGGCAACATTAAGACTAATCTGAATTTAAGTATTGATAAAAATACAGCAGATAATAATATAATTGATATTAAAACTGATATTTTCTTTTCTGTCAGTTGCGGACATTATAATAAGATTTCTTTATTAGAAGATGCTTATTCACTTGAAAATGATCTTGAAATTAAAAGAGAAGAAGTATCTTTCATTGAGCGAGTGAGTTTGAAGAATCAGACATTTAAAGTAAATATTACTCCTGATCTTTTTAATAATGAAATCGTTAACGAAGTTTATCTTAATAAAATGAGATTTGCTTTTGAGCATAAAGAAGATAAAACTAAGCTTTTGTTTGATTGTAATTGTTGTAGTTTATCTGTTTCTGAAGGACATTATAAAGTAAATGAGCGAAGATACGCAGCTGACGGTTTACTGATTTCTGAAGATACAAACAATTACTACGAATTAAAATCAATTATGGTGTCAAGTCCGAAGCCTTTGCATGGCACTGATTATTCAGGCGGTGCAGTTATTGAAATAAGTGTGGATTATTTTGAATTCAACATCTGTAAAGCAGAGGTCTTTACAAATATTGAAGATTGTAAAGAAGCTCTTTCGGATAAAGCAAGTAAAATGGTTGTATATTTTGCTCATGAAAATGAATGTTTATGGGATATTGCGAAAGAAAACAGAACAACTGTAGATGCACTCAAAAACATTAACGGACTTGAGAATGACACCATTTGTTCTTCAACGATGCTTGTATTTCCTGTTTTTTAGATTTTTAGTTGCTAATTTATTTAGTTTGTGGTATAAAAAAAAAGAATAACTAATTAGGTGAATTTTATGGAACTCAGAAATAAAAATGGTATGGAATCAATCAGGGAACTGTATAAAATAGGGGTTGGGCCTTCAAGTTCACATACAATGGGACCTGAACGAGCTGCAAAAATAATTTCTCTTAAGCATCCTGATGCTGAAAAGTATATTGTTACCTTGTATGGATCTCTTGCAAAAACCGGAGTCGGACACAGAACTGATTATATAATAAGAAAAACATTATCACCCGATAAAACCGAAATTAAATTTGATAATCGAAAAACTGATCTGATTCATCCCAATACGATGCATTTTTCTGTGATTAAAAACGAAACTGAAGTTGCAGAATATATCGTTGCAAGCATCGGTGGTGGAGATATCAGATTTTCAGGTGAGAGTGTTTCTCATCCAAAAGAGTTATATCCTCTTTCTACTTTTGAAGAAATAGCAAATTTTTGTAAATCTAATGATTTAAGACTTTGGCAATATGTTGAAATGATCGAAGGGTTTGAAATCTGGGATTTCTTACAGAATGTCTGGGATTGTATGAAAAATGCAATTAAGGATGGAATTAATAATGAAGGAGAGATATTTGGCGGCCTTGGTGTTCAAAGAAAGGCTAAGCAGTTATATAATTACAGACATCTGGATGAGACCGCCGAGACAAAAGAAAATCGTTTAGTTTGTTCTTATGCCTTTGCTGTCAGTGAACAGAATGCCTCTTGCGATGGAAAAATTGTAACAGCTCCGACTTGCGGAGCCAGCGGTGTACTGCCTGCAGTACTAAAATATACACAGGATAAGCGTCATTTTTCAGACTCTGATATCCTAAGAGCTCTTGCAACGGGAGGGCTTATTGGCAATATTATCAAAACTAATGCTTCTATCAGCGGTGCTGAAGCAGGATGTCAGGCTGAAATTGGCAGTGCTTGTTCAATGGCCGCTGCTGCACTTGCCGAGCTTTATGATATGGATATTGAACAGATTGAATATGCAGCCGAAGTTGCAATGGAGCATCATCTTGGTTTAACATGTGATCCCGTAAAGGGGTTAGTTCAAATTCCCTGTATAGAAAGAAACGCAGTTGCTGCAATGCGCGCTATCAATGCAGTTAATCTTGCAAATTTCCTTGCCGGATCCCGTAAAATTTCGTTTGATCTCATAGTAAAGACAATGTATGAAACAGGCAGAGACATCCATGACCGTTACCGTGAAACAAGTGAGGGCGGTTTGGCCAAACTATATATCTGATTTTGAGAGCTGTATTTATTGCAGCTCTTAATTTTATTTTTGCTATTGTAAAATTTCTAAAAAGTGGTAAAATAAATTAGGAAAATTTAAATAAGGAGTTAATTATGACTAAAATTGATATTTATTCAGGTTTTCTCGGAGCAGGTAAAACAACTCTGATTAAAAAACTGATTTCTGATTGTTATTGTGGTGAAAAACTTGTTCTTATTGAAAATGAATTCGGTGAAATCGGAATCGACGGAGGCTTCCTGAAGGATGCAGGAATTGAGATTACTGAAATGAATTCAGGTTGCATATGTTGTAGTCTTGTCGGTGATTTCAGAACCGCTCTTACAAAGGTTATTGAAGAGTATTCTCCTGAAAGAATTCTTATTGAACCCTCCGGTGTCGGTAAACTTTCAGATGTTATTAAAGCAGTTGAGAGTATTGCAGATGAGAATGTTGTTCTCAATGCTTTTGTGACTGTTGTTGATGCCGGTAAATGTAAGATGTATATGAAAAATTTCGGTGAGTTTTTTAATGATCAGGTAAAACATGCCGGTACAATTATAATGAGTCATAGTGATACAGCTTCTCCTGATAAGCTTAAAAAAGCAGTTGAACTCGTAAGAGAACAAAATGCTGATGCTGTTATTGTAACTACGCCTATAACTAAGCTTGATGCTGAAACGCTTGTTAATGCTATTGAACGTAAGGATACTTTGAATATCGTTCTTGAAAAGCTTCATTGTGAACATGTGCACCATCACCATCATCATGATGAGGATTGTGACTGCGGTTGCCATGAACATGAACACACCCATCCTCATGACGAGGATTGTGACTGTGGCTGCCATGACCATGAGCATCATCACCATCATGATGAGGATTGTGACTGTGGCTGCCATGATCATGAGCATCATCACCATCATGATGAGGATTGTGACTGCGGCTGCCATGACCATGAGCATCATCACCATCATGATGAGGATTGTGACTGCGGCTGCCATGATCATGAACACCATCACCATCATGATGAGGATTGTGACTGCGGCTGCCATGATCATGAACACCATCACCATCATCATCACGCAGATGAAGTATTCATCAGTTACGGAAGAGAAACCACAAAGTGTTATTCATCCGATGAAATTCGTGCAATTCTTGATTTGTTATGTGATGAGGAAAGATTCGGTATTGTGCTCAGGGCTAAGGGAATTGTAACTTCTGATAATGAAAATTGGATTCATTTTGATTACACTCCAGGCGAAAGTGATGTCAGAAACGGTTCGGCGGGTATTATAGGCCGTATTTGTGTTATCGGTTCTTCATTAAATGAAGATGCAATTGATGAAATATTCGGATTATAAGGAGTAATTGATTATGTCCATCCCTGTATATCTTTTTACCGGTTTTCTCGAATCCGGTAAAACTACCTTTATTCAGGATACACTTGAAGATAAACGTTTTAATTCAGGTGAAAGAACCCTTTTGCTTGTTTGTGAGGAAGGTGAAACCGAATATCAGCCGGAAAAGTTCAGCGGAAAAAATGTAAAAATATGTGTCCTTGACTCCGAAGATGAACTGACAGAGAACAATCTTGATGCTATGGTAAAATCATTTAATGCGCAAAGAGTTCTTGTTGAATACAACGGTATGTGGTTGATCCAGAATTTTTATGATAATATGCCTGAAGATTGGGTTCCTTATCAGAATATGCTGTTCTTTGATACCGCAACATTTATTTCATATAATTCAAATATGAGAAGCCTTGTTGTTGATAAGCTTGGTGATTGCGATGTAACTGTATTTAATCGTATTGAAAAAGGCTTCGATACAATGCAGCTTCATAAGATAGTTCGAGGAACATCAAGACGAACCAATATCTTATATGAATATGTAGATGGAACTCTTATTCCTGATGAAATTGAAGATCCTTTACCTTTTGATATAAATGCTCCGGTTATTAATATAGAAGACAGAGATTTTGCTCTGTTTTACCGAGATCTTACGGAGGAACCAAAAAAATACAAAGGAAAAACTGTTAGATTTAAGGGCATAGCCGCTACAGATTCTAAATTCCCTGATAAGACATGTGCTCTTGGCAGACACATTATGACCTGTTGTGCAGATGATATACAGTATTGCGGACTTGTTGCTAAGTTAAAGAATTCACATGATGTAAGTAACTCTTGTTGGTATATTGTAACCGCTGAAATTGATATTCGTTTTTCAAGACTTTACGGCAAGAAAGGTCCTATATTCAATGTTATAGGTCTTGTAGATGCAGAAGCACCTGAAGAACAGGTTGCAACATTTTATTAATAAAGGAGATATATTATGAATATTCCGAGAAGTGAACACCCCAAACCTCAGTTTAAAAGAAATGATTGGTTGAATCTGAACGGTGAATGGAATTTTTGCTTTGATAACGGCCGAAGCGGTATTGCTCGTAAGTTTTATGAAAATACAGATTGCTTTGATAAAAAAATAATTGTACCTTTCTGTGTGGAATCAGAATTATCCGGTGTCGGATGTAAAGATTTTATGTATGGAGTTTGGTATAACCGTAAATTCTGTATTTCTGAAAGTCAGGCTAATGGCAGAACAATACTTCATTTCGGTGCAGCCGATTTCAGAACTACTGTATATGTTAACGGAAAAGAGGTTGGTGTTCATTCGGGAGGTTATGTGTCCTTTTCTTTTGATATTACTGATTTTGTCATCAACGGAGAAAACACTCTTACGGTTTACTGTGAAGACGATACCCGTGATCCTATGATCCCAAGAGGAAAACAGAGTGAAGAATATTATTCTCACGGATGTGATTACACACGCACAACAGGTATTTGGCAGACTGTCTGGCTTGAATTTACTCCTTACGAATATGTAAGTTTTGTTAAATATTATCCGGACTATAGAATTTCGTCGGTTAATATAATTGGCTCAGTAAATGGTATTGCTGATCTCGAAATTGTTGCTTACTATGATAGTAGGGAAGTAGGAAAAGCAGATATTAAGGATTGCTCAGGTACATTTTCTGTTAATCTTAATCTTTCCGAAACACATTTGTGGGAAGTCGGCAATGGAGAATTGTATGATCTCAGAATCACTTTCGGAAATGATATTATAGAAAGCTATTTCGGATTACGAAACATATGGTTTGACGGCTATAAATTTATGCTCAACGGTAAATCAGTTTTTCAGAGACTTATTCTTGACCAGGGATTTTATCCTGACGGCATATATACAGCACCGTCAGATGGAGAATTACTTGCTGATATCAAACGTTCTATGGCTTGCGGTTTCAACGGTGCTCGACTGCACGAAAAAGTTTTTGAGGAACGCTTTTTGTATCATTGTGATAAAGAAGGCTATCTTGTATGGGGAGAGCACGGCAATTGGGGGCTTGATCATACAAAGCCGGAAGCAATTTATACATTTCTTCCTGAATGGCTTGCAGAGATTGACCGCGACTTCAATCATCCTGCAATTATTGGTTGGTGTCCTTTTAATGAAACATGGAATGTTAATGACAGAAAGCAGTATGATAATCTGATAAGCCTTGTTTATCGTGCAACAAAAACAGCAGATAAAACCCGCCCTTGTATTGATACAAGCGGTAATTTCCATGTCGAGACGGACATTTTTGATCTTCATGATTATGATCAGAATGTTGAATCTTTCAAAGCAACTAATGATGAGATTATTACAACCGGTATACCAAAGGACCGTTTTTCAGACAGGCAGACTTATAGCAAAGGACAGCCCGTGTTTATAAGTGAATATGGCGGCATCAAATGGAGTCCCGTTTCAGGAAATTCCAGAGAAATTTCATGGGGTTACGGCGATGCTCCTGAGTCAGAAGATGAATTCAAAATCAGATATAAAGGCCTCACGGATTCATTACTTGACAATCCCTGTTTGTTCGGCTTTTGCTATACGCAACTTACAGATGTAGAACAGGAGCAGAACGGTATTTATACTTACGACAGACAAGAGAAATTTCCGTGCGAATTTTTCTTTGAAGTAAATTCACGAAAAGCAGCTATCGAAGATTGATGTTTAAGAAAAATTAAAGGATAAATGGTATAATCATACTTGTAAGGGAAAGTTTTCCTTTACACCCCCTTTCTCTTAATCATACGTAAGAAATTACGACAAAAGCTTCGGAGCAATCCGAAGCTTTTGTCTGTATTAACAATCAAAGCACAAAGGATGATGTATAATGAAAACAAAACAATTCAAGGCTGAATCAAAAAAATTACTTGATCTTATGGTCAATTCTATTTATACGCATAAGGAAATCTTCTTAAGAGAAATTATTTCTAATGCAAGTGATGCTATTGATAAGCTTTATTTTAAATCACTTACTGACAGTAGCGTTAATATGTCAAAAGATGATTTTTTTATTAAGCTTACTGCAGATAAAACAAACAGAATATTAATAATTTCAGATAATGGTATTGGTATGACCGAAGAAGAGCTTGATAACAATCTCGGAATTATTGCAAAAAGCGGTTCTCAGAAGTTTAAAAGCGAGAATTCTGACGAAAATATAGATATTATAGGACAGTTTGGTGTCGGTTTTTATTCCGCCTTTATGGTCAGTAAGAAAATTCAGGTTATAACGAAGGCTTTTGGTTGCGAATCTGCTTATTGTTGGGAATCAGAAGGTGCGTCAGGCTATACTATAAAAGAATGCTTTAAAGATAATATCGGAACTGATATCATTCTTTATCTTAGTGATAATACCGATGAAAATAATTTTGATGAATTCCTTGACTCATACAGAATATCTTCTTTAATTAAGAAATATTCAAATTATATAAGATATCCGATAAAAATGGATTTCGAAACGAAGGTTCCTGCTGAAGATAATAGTGAATCTGAAACAATAATCGAAGAACGTGTTCTTAATTCAATGTTGCCCTTATGGAAGAAGTCGAAATCAGAAATTACTGAAGACGAATACAATAATTTCTATAAAGAAGTATTTTATGACTATGAAAATCCGCTGAGGGTTATTCATTCAAAAACTGAAGGCCAGGCGACATATAATGCATTGTTGTACATTCCTTCAAATGTTCCGTTTGATTACTATTCAAAGAATTTTGAAAAAGGCTTACAGTTATACTCTAAAGGGGTTCTGATTACCGAAAAATGCAGTGATCTGCTTCCTGATTATTTTAATTTTGTCAGAGGACTTGTTGACAGTGAAGATTTATCTCTTAATATTTCAAGAGAGATGCTTCAGCATGATCATCAATTGAAGCTTATTGCAAAAACAATAGAAAAGAAAATAAAATCTGAGCTTACAAAGATGCTTAATACTGACCGCGAAAATTATGAAAAGTTTTTTGAATCCTTTGGAAATTCTATCAAATTAGGCGTATATAGTGATTACGGAATGCATAAGGATGAGCTTATTGATCTGCTTATTTTCAGAAGTTCTGATGAAAAGAAATATGTTACATTAAAAGAATATACCGAAAAAATGAAGTCGGAGCAGAAGAGCATTTATTATGCTGCAGGTGAGACAATTGACAGAATTGAAATGTTGCCTCAGGTTGAAAAAGTAAAAGATAAGGGCTTTGAAATTCTTTATCTTACCGATTATGTTGATGAATTTGCCATTAAAACAGCAATGTTTTATGATGATAAGCAATTTATAAATATTTGTGCTGATGATGCCGATTTTGACAGTGAAGAGGAAAAAAATGCGCTTAATGATGAAAATTCCTCCAACAAAGAATTGTTTGAATTTATGACTGAAGTAATTTCAGGTGTTTCATCTGTCAGATTTACAAATAAACTTAAGAGTCATCCTGTTTGCCTTACAAATGAAGGTGCTATATCAGCTGAAATGGAAAAAGTGCTCAATACTATGCCCGGCAATCAGGGAATTAAGGCAGAATATGTGCTTGAAATCAATATCGATCATCCTATTGCCGAAAAAATCAAAAAATTCTATGAGACGGATAAGGATAAATTGACGGATTACACAAAGATTCTTTATAATCAGGCAAGACTTATCGGTGGACTATCAATTGAAGATCCTGCTGAATTCTCAAAACTTATATGTGATCTTATGTAATTATTTTTACGGAGCACAGTCGTTTATTCACTTCTGTGCTCCGTATTGCATATTTTTATAAAAAACTGAAAAAAATGCTTGACATTTTGGTATTAAAACTATATAATAATCAAGCAGTTCGAAACGGGGCATTAGCTCAGTTGGTTAGAGCAACCGGCTCATAACCGGTTGGTCCGGGGTTCGAGTCCCTGATGCCCCACCAACTTCGACTGAATTAAATATAGGGGTATAGCTCAGTTGGTAGAGCAGCGGTCTCCAAAACCGCGTGCCGAGGGTTCGAGCCCTTCTGCCCCTGCCAAATAAAAGTCCGAAAAACCTTGATTTTACAGGGGTTTCGGGCTTTTTTCATACCTAAAATCAATTTTGCTAAAATCGCAATTTACCGTAAAATATCGTACATTTTCGAGCACTATATGTCCCCGCAAAGGACCGCGAGCCCAGCGCTGTTTTGATATCAACACCTGATAGTTGAAGCATAGACTACATCGCAAACAAAGAGCCTGACTGTGATTGGGTTATTATGACGAGAACTAATTTCTCTGCTTATCTTGGTTCTGCATCATATATGGAGATATACGAAAGCAGGCTACCCGAAGTTTTTTTAAGAAAAAGCCTGAAACGGGCGGAGTGTCTGCGGTGAAGGTTACTGTATAACGAAAAAACTCCCTGAATCGGTTTGTGCCGAACTAGGAATTTTTCATAAATCTGTTTACGTTTTAAACAAATTTTTGTTATGTCTTATATAATTTATATTGAAAATTATCATACAAGTATGATATAATTATTCCAATTCTTGTAGTTTTCGAAGGGGGTAATATGTTTACCTAAATTAACTTTAAAATTACAAAAGCACATGAAAGGATAAGAAGATAA
>JAZNEX010000037.1:0-4989 GCA_045588855.1 Acutalibacteraceae bacterium | reverse complement strand
ATCCTCCGGCAGAGGTAGGAAGAAAGCGATAGCCGAAAGAAGCGCAACGCCCGTGGCGATCCTCTGCGCCCACGTAATAATCCTCGGCAAGAAGATCATCGTAAGGATACCGAGTATGTAACAAACCGCTGTCAGCGTAGTGCCGTAATCGATGTTAATGTCGATGGGGATCTTTCCGTCGAGAGCCGAGGACGGCTCAAGGAAATAAAAGATAAATCCCATCTGCCAAAAGCTGAACATGGCAAAGCAGACCAGCATCCACAGCGGCATATCTCTCCTCTTTTTCTGGTTTTCTATGAGAATAGGGTGATTCATAAAGCGCACCTTCCTTACCTACGAAAATCATCGTAAAATCGTAAAAATCTTTCAAAAAACCACCCAAAAAGGCGGGTTTCCACTAAAATCCCCCCAAACGGGGGGTACACAAGCCGTAGGATGAGATACTATACTGAAATTGAAGATCGGATACTGTTTGGCTTTTTTTAATTATAGTATAAACCGTTTTCAAAAAAAATTCAATATTTTGTGAGGTTTACTACCCATATGGGTAGTGAACGCGCTGAATAGCACCCGTTCGGGCAGGTTACAATTTTAACTTGATAAAGTATAATATTTCCAAAGGGAGGTAGCGTATGGGTACATTGAATTATTTTGATTATTTGGCTCTGGCGGAAAGTGAATACAAACGCTTGCTGGAAGCATATCCGGAGTTGAAAACCTTGTCAAAGCGTGAACTTGAGGTGTTTGCTCAGCTTCTTACGGATAAAACGCAGGCGCAAATTGCACAGACATTGTATATTACGCATTCTTCCGTTCACTTTCATTGTAAAAACATTTACAAGAAATTGGAGATCAACAGCAGACGACAATTACTGATCAAATACAAAGGGATATAAAGGAGGATTATTTATGGGATTTTTAGAAAGAGCGATCAGACGCGGTGTCAGCGACGCCGTGGGCAAGGCCATCGGAAAAGCCATTGAGCCGACCGTGACCGATCTGACAAACAAGGCGGCAAACGCCATCGACCAGGCGGCACAGAATACCGAGCAGCAGGTAGCTCGCTCATCCGGTCTGGAAGGCGCTATGGCAAATCTGGAGCGCTCGGTGCAGGGCTACGCAACCGAGGCGGCGAAGAATATGAAGGTCTGCCCGAACTGTAACAAGCCGACCACGGCAGATAAGAAATTCTGCCCCGACTGCGGCACACAGCTCCCCGAACAGACGGTGGCACAAGGTGCGGTCTGTCCGAGCTGCGGCAAGCAGAACGCCATCGGCACGAAGTTCTGCCAGGACTGTGGCGCCAAGCGCCCCGCCGCTATCGCCGAGGAACAGGCACAAGCCGACCGCAACGCCGCCGTGATGGCAGAATGGGATCAGTATTTATCCCATTATCCAAAGTGGAGTTGCGGAGGATCTGAGTTCAATATTGAAGAATACGATCCCGGATGCTTCGAGTTCCGTGCAAACTTCAACGGAAACCATCAGGCAGCACGCAGGGCTGTGGATGAATACCGACAGATTCTCTTGCAGAACGGCTTTAGACAGGCAGGCGAATATCCGTGTATTGAGCATCTTTACAAGATGGAAAACGGTGTATGCTATCACGTAGATACGGGAATGTGCTTTGAAGCCTCGCCTGACAGTCCGTCTATTGCATTTAATATCCAAGAGCCACGCGGCGGTTTTGATTACGTAAAACCCGAACCCAAAAAGAAAACAAGCTTTATGGATTTATTCAAATAGGGCTTGGTACTGGCGATCACCGAGGTGGCTTGGTGGATCGTAA
Source organism: Acutalibacteraceae bacterium (assembly GCA_045588855.1). Classification (GTDB taxonomy): domain Bacteria; phylum Bacillota; class Clostridia; order Oscillospirales; family Acutalibacteraceae; genus RUG806. Next base: position 3,200 of record JAZNEX010000037.1, on the reverse strand, counting down.
CTGCCATCCTTAACGCCATCCTGTATGTGATCAGCTGGCGACTCGGCTCCCTCGTGGGAACCCTTCTCGGTCTTGTGAACCTTGTGTTCCTTGTGATGCTCGTCCTTGGTATCATCAATGCCGCCAACGGACGCGCAAAAGAGCTTTCCCTTAATAGGAAAATTCAGGATTCTTAAGTGAGGCTCCTCATTAGTTTTAAGAAAGGAAAAACAGATTATGAAAAAGACGCTATTGGTAATATTTTCCGTTTTAGTGCTTATTGTCGTGCTCTCTGTGTCGTCATCGGCTTATACCGTTGACAGTGAAACGAGCTTGCCCATACCCACTGAAGCCCCCGAAATATATTATATCTCGAATGATGCCCGAGATAGCGGAGATCGGGTATTTGCAAACTATATCAATTCCGAAGAAATTATAGAAATGTCAAGGGAAGTATCAGTGCTTGGTGAAGAGGCCTTTCTTGCAAAATACGGCTTCAATATAAGCACTGAGGAAGATTCATATGATTATGCTTCAATTAATACTTATGTTCAGTTTGCTTATTCCTTTGATAATGTGAACTGGATAAATGACAGCGATTATGCGGATTACGACGATACCTACTGGCTTCCCACCAGTATTGAAAATCCTGAAGACAGCTCTCAGTATTCTTATTATAATCTGCCTAATACATCCTGCTCATTCGACTGGTTTGATTATAAAAATATTTTTGATCTCACAGGCATAATTGAGTGGTATTTTGAGGGTTATCATGCACAGCTTGCTTCAAATATGACTCAGGGAAAAGCCTTCAGAACAAATGTAAATGACGAGGATACAGGCTACAGCGTAAACTTCAACAATGAAACTCTTTATGTTAAAGCCAGGTACCGTCTGTTTTATTATACCTACATTTACGGTGTGGGAAGTAGCTACAATGTATTTTATTCTCCCTGGTCTGAAACTGTTTCCTACAACAATACCTCCAAGGGGCTTACCTATGAAATGCCTGTTGAAGGAAATATCAATGAGGCTCCTGTGATTAAGCATATCAGGACAAAAAAATCAGGCGATTCATCATACTACCTTATATCAATAAACTATCCCGATACATTATTAAGAGCCGGTGCAGCCGCTGATGCTGCTTACCATAATTATGATGATGAGTATGATATTTTCCTTGATGATAATTACTACTGGGACAGAATTGTACAGTATGAATTCAGGGTGAATGACGGTCAGTGGTATGAATATACAACCACGTGGCCCGGTAATTCTGATTATGAATTTGCTAATTTTTGGATATCCGATTTCTTTGAGGATGAAGGAATTGCCTATGAGCAGGGTGATACCGTTTATCTTCGTGCAAGAGTTATTATCGGTGATTATGATTACGGTGACTACGGCAAAATTCCCAACGAGGACACCTATTGGGTATCGCAGTACAGTGAGCCCATTGTAATTCCTCTTGACGGATATTACAGGATTAATTATGACCTTAACGGCGGTGACTTTGATTACGGTGCTGATATTTTAAGGCAATTCACGGAAGAATCCACCGTTGTAATTGACCTTACAAGTGCCGATTATACTCCCACCCGTTACGGCTATAAATTTGAGGGTTGGTACACAACCGAGGATTTCAAGGACGGTACAAAGGTAACAAGTATTGATACGACTGCTGAAACGAACCACAAGATTTATGCAAGGTGGTCTGCAACGGAATATAATGTAACCTATGTTCCCGGTACGAAGAGAGATGTATATAATTACAATCCTTCCCTTGTAACAACCTATATGGATAACGAGGTGCTTGAAGACCCCTCCTGCTCGGGACTTACCTTCCTCGGCTGGTATACAACTCCCGACTACAAGGAAGGAACTGAAATAACCGAAATCAAGTGTTCAGAGCTTACAGGCGACATAACATTATATATGAAGTGGAATATTCCTACATATACCGTTACTTATGTATTGAACGGCGGAACGAATGCCCCTGAAAATCCCACAAGCTTTACTGTTGATATTGAGGATGAAGAAGACTATATCAACATAAAGGCACCCACAATGAAGGGTATGATTTTTGACGGCTGGTACTATTATGAGGATTTCACAAGTGCACTTACAAAAACCGATAACGGCTACAATATGCACCGCTACGGACATAATATCACCCTTTATGCAAAATGGATTAAGGCAAGATATGACATAACATACGTTCAGCCTGCGGCTCAGAAGAATGTATTAAACCCCAATCCCTCACAGTATACATACGGTGATACGGTGAAGCTTCAGGCTTTATCAGACACGGGTTATACCTTCGGCGGATGGTACACCGATGCCGCATTTACCAAAAAGGCTGCCGATATTACCGCAACGGATGAGGGCGCAAGAACCTTCTATGCAAAGTGGACAGAAAATGTTTATAATATTATCTATGTTCATGATACCATAGCAGAGCTTGCTCCTCCTAAGGATAAAATTAACAATTCCAATCCGGCGACAAGAAAATATACTCAGAAAATAGCTCTTACTGATCCCTATACCGGAGACGGAATTTTTGAATTTTTAGGTTGGTATAATAATGTTAATTTCCAGGGTGATAAAATAACAGAAATACCGGCAAACCGGGCTGAGCATACAACATTATATGCAAAATGGTTTGTATATCAGTGGGGTGATGTTAACCTTGACGGCAAGGTAACTGCTGCAGACGCCCGAATTGCTCTCAGACATTCTGTTTCACTTGAGAAAATTACAGGTAAAGCTTTTTATTGGGCTGATGTAAACTATAAAGACAATAAAATTACAGCGGCAGACGCAAGAATTATTCTTAGAATGTCAGTAAACTTGGATTCAGTTGCTTCTTTGGGACTTCCGTCTGTGCCTCCGATGCTTAATAAATAATGTAAAATTAAGGGGCTGTTTTTTTACAGCCCCTTGGTTTTTTTTGCTTTATAGGAAACTGCGTTTCCGTAAAGCAAAAAAAAGATTATATGTCCCGCCGAACGCCCGCTGCGCGTGCTCGGCGATGGACGAAACGAAAACGGTCGCCGCGTTACGGCGAAGCCGTTTTCTTGATATATAGGAAATTGCTCGCAAAAGTGAGCAATTTGCATATATCAAGAAACACCGATTCCCCAAAGATTGGTATGAGTGTTATTAACGGATTTAAAAATTCACTTCTTCACTATTACTTATTACTTTTTACCTCCGGAAAT
>JAZNEX010000036.1:0-12846 GCA_045588855.1 Acutalibacteraceae bacterium | reverse complement strand
TAAAACGCAAAAACCTTGTTTTTGCCTGCTTTTGCTGATTTTTACAGTTTTAAAGGGTTTCTTTGGTAGTTAAATACCGAAAGAAACCCTTTAGTTATCTTGTTTTATGCGGTCTGCACTTTTTTTACAGCCCCTTTTTTTATTGTAAAAATTGGGTATAGATTTATTGCTTTTATTGTGGTAGTATGAAAAATAAGGGAGGTGGCGGTATGGAGCTTAAATCAAAAAAGAATCTCAGGAATATCTGCATAATTGCAGTAATTATGCTGTCTGCTTTTGTTTGCAGAGTTGTTGCATTTAATATTGAGGACTTTTTTATTGCTACACTTCTTGTTATGATAAGAAATGTTATGCACATTTCTCTTGTGGCAGTATGGACTGTTTATATATATATACGTGTTATCAGCAAGCAGATAAGAAATATGCTCATTTCCGTCGGTCTTCTTATGATAGGGTGGATGGTCATAAGAACCTGTAAAATTGAGTTTCTTTATACGACCGACACGCTTACCCGTTACTTCTGGTATGCATTTTATATACCGATGATTCTGATTCCGCTTATCGGTGTTTTTATAACCATGCACATCGGAAGATCTGATGATTATAAGCTGCCGTCTTATTTCAGATTGTTTTATATACCTGCGGTATTGGTGATTCTGCTTGTTTTTACTAACGATTTTCATCGTCTTGTTTTCGATTTTCCTAACGGGATTTTGTATTTCAATTCCGATTATACTTACGGGCCGCTGTTTTTTATCCCGTCGGGATGGTTTACCGTTCTCGGTTTTTATTTTGTTGTAAAGCTTCTTCTTAAGGGTAAGGGCCCCGGAAACCGTATGTTTCAGAGAGTTCATATTGCTGTTATGGCAATTGCTGTTGTTTTCTGGTGTATTTATGCATTTACGGGTATTGATGCAGACCTTACGGCTGTTGACTGTGCGCTTATTACGCTTCTTCTTGAAAGTGCAATTCAGAGTGGTCTTATCAGAACAAGCACAAACTACAGTAAGCTTTTTGAAATTTCAAGTGTAACCGCACAGATTACAGACAGGGCCTTCAATACTGTTATACATTCAGAGGAATCAGAGGTTTTTGAAAAGGGAATTCTCAGGAGTGCAGTGACGACTCCTCAGAATCTCGGAGAATTTGTGCTTCACTGCGAAAAAATTTCAGGTGGATACGTATACTGGCAGGATGATATAAAATACATTAGTGAGCTTATTGAAACTCTGCAGGAAACGCAAAAACAGCTTAGTGAAAATAATTTCCTCCTGCAGGCAGAGCTTGAATTAAAGGAAAATAAAGCGAAGACAGAGGAAAAGAACCGTCTATTTACAAGGCTTTTAAATGAAATTTCTCCTCAGCTTGAAACTGCAAAGGAGCTTATCGCAGAAGCGTCAGAGAATAAAGAAAACAGAAATATTCTGCTTGCAAAGCTTTCCGTTATAGGAGCGTATATAAAAAGAAGAGGTAATCTGTTTATAATCTCAGAGGACAGAAAGCTTATAAAAGCAAAAGAGGTTGAATTTTGTATAAACGAATCTTTTGGCTGCTTGGGGCTTCTTGGGGTGAATGCCTCTATGGTGTTTGCTTTGCAGGAGGAAATTTCCACGGAAGCTGCTGTCAGAATTTATGATATTTTCGAATATTTTACAGAGGAGCTGCTTGGATTTATTGAAGCGGCATTTCTGAAAATTACCGAAAATGATAATTATTATGTAATGAGAATAATGCTTGGTACAAGATATGAGGGGAAAAAAATAGATATCGAAAGACTAAGTGGTATCTGCTCCTGTGTCAATGTAGAGTATTCGGATACAGACGTTGTAGCAGATGTTCTTCTTTCAAAGGAGACAGTGTGATATGATGCCTTTTATTGAACTCGGAACATATATAAGAGCCTTATTTCTTACTCTTCTTTTTGTTGAGGTATGCCTTTCTGTCTGTCTTACTATATGGAGCTTTTTGCAGAAAACTGTTCTTCCGAAGCTGCTTGCTCCTCTGACGGGTATAATTGCAATTATATTTATCCTTCCGTATTCAGCGTATATTCTCGCCCAAAATGCGGAAAAAACGGTGGAATATGTTTTTGTTGACAGATTTTTTGAGCTTCCTGCGGTTGCTGTTATTGCCGTAACCGCTGTCAACGCATTGATCATTGTCGGACTGATACTGTATTTTTACAGAAGTATCCGTAACGGAATTTCCGCTTTTTCGGTGAAGCAGAGCTTTGATAAGCTTAAAACCGGAATCTGCTTTTCTTACAAAAATGGTATGATAAAGCTTGTAAATCGCAAAATGAACGAGCTTCACGGTATTATTACCGGCAAAGAAATGCAGAATGCAAAAAGCTTTATTGAGACGCTTATTGCAGGTCAGCTGCAGCCCGGAGTTGAGAGGCTTTCTTCTGACGGCAATATAATTCTACGACTTCCTGATATGCGAGTATGGAGTTTTTCCGTAAGAGATATGGGTGCAATGTTTGAAATAACAGCCGCTGATACTACAGAGCTTTATAGTGTTACCGAAGAACTTAATGTATCAAATGATGAGCTTCGGGAAATGAATAAAAGACTGCAGAAATACGGAGAAAACGTGGATGAACTGACAGTTGCCCGCGAAAGGCTCGAAACAAAATACAGAATCCATGCAGAGCTTGGTAAGGCTTTGCTTGCAACCCGTTTGTTTTTACAGAATAATGACGGAAATCTCGATGAGATAATCGGTATATGGAAAAGAAATATTACTGTCCTGGGAGTTGATAATTCCGGACAGACGGAGTATGATGCGATTGACAGTCTGTTTACAGCTGCAAGGGCAGTAGGCATAAAGGTAGAAATGTCAGGAGAGCTTCCGAAAAAGGAAGCTGTAAGGAATCTTTTTCTTGAAACAACGGCAGAGTCGCTTACAAATGCTGTGAAGCATGCTGATGCTAAGTATTTCAGCGTTACCTTTAGCTCAGATCTTTTTAGTTTTTCCGCTTCCTTTTCCAATGACGGCATAAGGCCTTCCGAAAATATCAGAGAGGGTGGAGGTCTTACGTTGATCCGAAGAAAAACAGAGGAACTGGGCGGAAGAATGTCCTTAAAAACAGATCCTGTGTTTAATCTTACAGTTACAGTTCCTAAATAAGGAGAATCAATATGATAAACGTACTTATAGTTGAAGACGACAGAATGGCAAGTAAGCTTCTTGAGGTTTTTTTGCAGGACAGTGAGACTTATAAGGTTGTTGCTACAGTAGAAAGTGCTTCAATGGCAGAGCTTTTCTGCAGTAAAAAAATGTGCGATCTTATTCTCATGGATGTCTGCACTTCAATGAATGTAAGCGGTCTTGATGCGGCTGAAAAAATAAAGGAAGCATACCCGGAAATTAAAATTATAATTATCACAAGTCAACCGGAAATCAGCTTTCTTGAGAGAGCGAAAAACATAGGGGTTGACAGCTTCTGGTATAAATCTCCCGTTGCAAGTGAGCTTATAAGTGTAATGGACAGCACTGTAAAAGGGGAGCATATTTATCCCGATATGACACCGACGTTGCAGATGGGATATGCTCTTAGTATTGAATTTACAGAAAGAGAGCTTGATGTTTTAAGAGAGCTGATAACAGGGGATACGAATAAGGAAATCGGTGACCGCCTTAACATGTCACAGTATACCGTTCGTGATTATATTCAGAGCATGCTCGAAAAAACAGGCTTCCGCAGCCGCACGGAGCTTGCTGTGAAGGCAAGGGAAAGCGGACTTGTTATAAATACCTGATAAAAAAACTCCTACATTTGTAGGGTATCAAACAATTCAATATCCGTTATAATTGTTTCATAAAGTAAAAAAAGGGGACATCTTTATGAAACAAAAATTATTATGTATTTTACTTGCCGTTGCGATGGTACTCGGAACATCTGTGCCTGTTTTACAGTATCTGCCGACTGCTTTTTCTGCTAATGCGGCATCGGTAATACCTTCAACAGGGAATTCAATCATCCTTGCTGATAGTTTTGGCAAGCTAAAGTATGCACTCAAATATGCTGAAGCCGGCTCTACAATCGTCCTTGATGATGATATCATGGTCGACTCGCTGGATATGGAGGTTGAAGTCGGTGCAAAAGGTATGTTGACTCTTGACCTTAACGGTTTGTACTTTCAGGGAAAGAATAATTTGTCGGATACATTTATAAGACTTACTAACAGCACTCAGCTTTATATTATTGATAGCTCAGGAGGAAGCGGGTTTTTCGATCTCAGTATAGGAAATGTTGAAAATGCGAGTTTAATTTCTCTTGAAAACAAAGATGCTGAGCTTCATATATACGGTGCGTCACTCGGAATGACCGGCGGTACGGGGATCACTGATAATAAAGGAAACGCAATAATTAAGCTCAGACAATTCAAATGCTTTACTGCGTACGGACTTAATGCTGAGGCACATGCCCCTTACAGTAATGCAATAAGCTTTGAGCCTGAGTCTGAAAGTGCATTTAAATCGTCCACGGTATATCTTCCTGATGCAAAGCTTCGTGCGCATGGATTCTGCGTTACATTTACCATGAATCCTGAATTTGATGACTTTTTTATGAAGGACTCTTTTGCTTCGTTCAAAATCTCTATGAAGGATTTCGGAAGCTATGCCGGTGGCACAGGTTATATCTTTGATACAAACGGTGTTTGTGATGTGAAGCTTGGCGATATCCTACCCGAAGACTCTCTTGTTTTAAAAACTTCAGACGATAGTATTGTTGCGGGTACATCGGCTTTATATGATATTAATTATGACATAAAATCAGTTATTGACCGTAATAAAGACGGCAGCTTCACCTCTGCAGATTCCTGCGAATATGCAGGTGAAAATCATATCAAGAGCGGTAACTACAAAGAGCTTCTTTTATCCCATAATGTACATTTTCGTCAGTGTAAAAAATGCACGGAGATCAAGGCGTTCAAGCATGTAACAATTGATACAGATTATATTGCGCCCGGAAAGAATACAGCGGGCAGAAGTGCAGGTGAGCATTGTCTTACACCTGCTGATGCACCGCACTATGATACCTCTGCACCCATTCCTGCAGAAAACCATATTGCCGATACTAAGGATATTATATATATTTCCACAGAGGAAGAATTCATTAAGGCGATGTATAAAAGTTACTCAGGAGTAACCTTATGTCTTATAAACGATCTCCACTTCAATATGGATGATTACAGCCGCTTGGAGCTTATTCCTCTTACAACAGGTGATATGACCATTGACCTTAACGGCAGAAGCATTTATGCAGAAAGCTCCCATACTCTTTCGCTTTTCAGATTAAATGCTTTTGATCCTGAAAAAGGTGCAATAAGACTTCATATTGTAAACTCCGAAGCAGACAGTACATCACAGATAGTTTTCAATAGTGTTATCGTTACAGCATCTGTGTTTTCACTTGAGCATCCTGCAGTCGGACTTTATATTTATCCTGATGTCAGAATCGTGAGCAATCTTCTGAAAATTAACGATTATGTAGCGGCAAAAAATTTCACTGCTGATACAATTAAGCTCAGTAAATTCAACGAACTTGAGATTTACGGAGCAGAAATTGTAAATAATACGCCCAAAGGAAATTGTATTCAGTTTGACTGTTCGGGCGGAAACGATGCCTTCAAAAACTCTTCTGTAGAACTGAACTCTTCTGTGCTTCGTTCAATTGACAGCAGTATTGATTTCGGAACACTTCCGACAGGTGCATTAAGCTTTGATGCAGCGGATACTTATTTTGCAAAAGCTATTGATAATGATGTCTCCCGTTTTTCTGCAACAGGCGATATCAAGGTTTCAGATATTCTTGGTGGCGGAAACAACCTTTACACCAATTTTAATTTTGCTAACATTGTAAAAGTATCAGCATTAATTAAAAATTTAGCAGCAGATAATGAAATTATCATTTCTCAGGGTATAAACAGCAGATGCGAAGACCACAGCACAAGAGAAATCCTTATAGACGGAAGATATCATTATCTGAAATGTGATACCTGCGGTAAGGTTGTTGAAAGAATCGAGCATGAAAGAATTGTTCCGGATGATACCGGCAGCTGCGAGCAGAATATTTATCGCGAATATAACTGTGACTGCGGTTTACTCGGAGCGGTTGAATTTACAGGCCACGATCTGAAGCGTGTTGCTGCAACAAAAACCGACTGCGAAACAGCAGGATATCTTGAGTATTATGAATGCCGTAACTGCGGTGCGCTGTTTGAAAGTCCTTATGGCGGTACTGAAAGAGAGCTTTCAGATTTCTTTGTGCCTGCAGGGGAGCATAACTGTGTTATTCTTACAGAGATGCATGAACCGGACTGTGACGACTATGAAGCAAAAGTATGGCGCTGCAGTAATGAGAATTGCGGTTATTCAATGAGGACTGTCGATAACAATGAATATCCTGTCGGTCATTCTTCTATCGGAGGTCTTACAAGAGTTATGACTCATAACGGGCTTGAGCCTACCTGCACGGCAAAGGGGTATTCGGGCACATACTATACCTGTGCAAAAAATGATGCCTGCGGTGATATGTATAAGGATTCATCCCTTAGCCAGAAGATTTCTGAAAACGAGCTTGATATCCCTGCACTCGGACATGATTTTTCCGACGGCTTTGAGTACATTTTTGATGCTACCTGTGTGGATAATACCGTAACGCGCAGAATCTGCAAAAGATGCTCTTTCGTAGAATTTGACGTAACGGAAACAGACGGTCATTTCTTTGATGAAGGTGTGTTCATTTATCAGTCCTGTGAGGAAATTAATGTTAAGGAATATACTTGCGAATACTGTGATACTAAAAAATATGAAAAAAGTTTTCCGGTTTCAGGACATGTATATGATGATATTGATATCATAACACCTCCCGGCTGCGTTTCAGTAGGAACAACAAAAATTTCCTGCTCAAATCCTTGGTGTGGAGATTTCTATTATGAATATCCCTCGGCTCTCGGCGGACATATACTTAAAAAGCAGGATGAGGTTCCTGCAAAATGTGATACTGACGGTGTGAAAGAGCATTATAAGTGCACAAGAGACGGGTGCACAGAATTATTCTTTGATGAAGCCGGTACGCAGAAAGTCAACAATCCCGCCTTGCTTATAATTCCCATGACAAAATGTCAGACTACTCTCAAGCTCATTGCAGGACAAGAAAACAGCTGTACTGAAGACGGTTGGTTTGCCCACAAGAAATGTACCGTTTGCGGAAAGACATATATGTCTGACGGTGTAACGGAATTTGATCCCTTTGAATTTATGGAAGCAAGAGGTCATTCTCTCTCATTGCGCAATGCAAAGCCTGCCACCTGCACGGCTTCGGGCACAATAGCATACTATGAATGTGCGGGCCAGTTCGGTTGCAGAGCTAAATTCCTTGATGCAGAGGGTAATGTACCTGTTACAGATGTTACAGACCCGATAAAAGAACACAAGCTTTATCTCGTAAAAGAAAATGCACCTTCCTGTACTGAAAGAGGCTTCAAGGCGCATTACAGATGTGAAAAGCTTTGCGGACTTTATTTCTCTGATGATAAGGGAACTGTGATTGATCCTAATACACTGTTCATTGCTGCCGCTCACACTCCCGGTGAATGGGAGCTGACAAAAAATCCGACTCCGGATTCTCCCGGTGTTGAGAGTCTGAAATGCTCTGTCTGTAAGGCAGTTATTTCAACCAGAAATGTGCAATTTGTACCGCCTGAATATATCCTCGGTGATGTTGACGGAAACGGAAAAATTGCTGCAGCTGATGCTCGTCTTACTCTTCGATATTCCGTAAAGCTTGAAACATTTACGGATATTCAGAAAAAAGCAGCTGAGGTTGACGGTAAAGCTGAAAGCATAACAGCAGCTGATGCAAGAATTATTCTTCGTGCATCAGTCGGTCTTGAAGAACTTAAATAAAGGAGAAAATTATGTTTAAAAAATTATTAGTTTTATCCTTATGTATGATTTTTGTATTTTCATTTGCTGCTTGCGGTGATAACACGGAAAACTCTACAACTGAAGGTACGGAATTAACTGTTTCAGAAAACACAACTGATGAAGCTACTACTGAAAATACTGTACCCGAGGAAACAACAGCTACAGCAGAAGAGACTACTTTTGCTAATGAAACAACGGCGGCTGCAGAAGAAGTAACTGCTGAAACAAAAAATGCAACGGTAACGGTCGAACAGGTTGAGGATATTGCAGGAGAATACGGTACAGTATTCAATGCCTCCTCGGATGAATATGCTTTTTACGCAGTTTTCAGAACCGATGTAAAAATCACCGATGTAAAGGTGCTGGGACTTACTTTCGTTGATGCAGATGAAAGCGGTGTAATAACCTTTGATAAGGAAGTACTTCATACAGTGGATGAAATAGGCCCTGATTTCAATCTTGCCGTTCATCTTACGGCAGAGGGCTCAATTCCCGCTTACGGTATTTCTTATGTCGATGCAGACGGTACAGTAAAAAGCTTCTCAGTTAATATGAGCGGTGAGGACGGCTCTCTTTATCTCTCTGCGATTAAATAATATCTGATTAATTTTTTTGACACTCTGCTTTTTGCAGGGTGTTTTTTTGTTGTGTAAATGTAAACAAAATATTAAGGGCTTTTTCTATGAATGCCCCCTACAAATGTAGGTGGCTATAAAAACACAGTTGATATAGAATTCATTATGTATAGATATGTTTTTATACTAAAAAACAAAGGAGAAAAACAATTATGAAAAAGAAAATTTTAAGTCTGCTTCTTGCATTGACTATGGTTTTCGGTGTATTTATTCCCGTCAGCACAATTGATACATCGGCAGCCGGTGCAATCTACTCGGTAATTGATGATGTCAAGACCTATGAAGTAGATACCTATGACGAACTCAAAACAGCCCTTACGGCAAATGAAAAACAGCGAGTAATCGTTCTTACGGGTGATATTAAAGTAGAAAACAGTACTCAGGATATCAGTATAACCCCCAATTTGGCAAGTAAAAAGATAGTGCTTGACCTTAACGGATATGATATTTTTATGGGTTCAAGTGCATATCTTTTCAGAAGTTTGTTTACAATCGATCAGGCAGGTTGGTTCCATATCATCAACACAAAGTTTGACGGTACGAATAATTATTCGGAACTCAGTATTAAGAGTGATTATGGCTCTGTTTTACTGATCAAAAATGAACAGGCTGAGATTTCTGTTATGAGCGGTATCAATCTTAAGTCTGATAATGTCGGATTGAACATCTCTGCCTGCCACCGTCTGTATATGTACGGTGTTGATATCACTACCGACTATACCGGTATATTTTTTACCGAAAAGGAAAAGGATATTTTTGCACAGGCATGGTTCTCTTTCAACGATGTTGTTATAACATCAGGAAGCAATTGTGTTGACTTAAGAGGAATTTCTGAACTTGATAAATATTCTATTGACATTGATTTCAACCATGTAATTCTCAAATCTTCTACAGCAGCAATTATATCTAAGCAGACTCAGCTTACGCCCAAAGACTTCAAGCATACAAAGTCATCGGATCCTGTTTATACTTATAATAACGGTCATTCAACAGAGGACATTTTTTATGCTACTACACTTGAAGATCTTCGTACAGACAGAGATATTGCATATTATAACAATCCCTTTATGGGAAACGGCACAGCATGTGCACATTCGAATAAGTCAGATTTTCTTGTAACAACAAGAGGTCATATTGTACGTTGTAATGATTGCTTTGCATATACGAAATATACCTCTCATAGCGGTACAATGACAGCTATGCCTCCCTCATCATACGGACCTGGATATACTAATGGTATCGATTGCAGCTGCGGTTTTAAGACATATAATATGATTCCTGTTGTAAAGCCTCCCAAGCTTTTTGAAAATATCATTGAGGTTTCCAGTTTTAATGAGCTCAAATTAAAGGCAGAAGATAGCTCTCTTTCAAATGTAACTCTTGTTCTTAAGAAGGATATTGTTGTCAGCGATAACACTAAGTCATATACAATTACACCTAAAGTAAAGGAAGAGCTCAGAATCGATCTTAACGGACATAATCTCACTGTTGATTCTGATGCAACCGAATATCTCTTTGACCTTTCCTATGCAAAGCCCGGTTCTTATGGTACAGAGCTTGTTATTACAAACACTAATGTTGCAACGCTTCCCACGCTTTTATTCAACTCTTCAATGAAAAACAATGCTGCTATCAATCTTGACAATAAGGCAAACAGTCTTTTTATCGCAAATGTAAAAATTCAGAACGGTAAAACAGATGATAAATATGTTGACGCAACTACTGTAACATATAATATCACAGCCAAGTCATTCTATAATCTTACTATAAACACGGCAACTCTTATAAACTATAAGAGTAACAGCTCGAACATTCTTTTTGATCCTGCAGCAACAACAACTTTTGCAAATTCTACAGTAAAGATTGATGATGTCAATTTTGAATGCACCGCTTATAACTTTGATTTTGACGGCCGCTTCTCAGATACTTACTTCAAAAAGTTTGATTTAGGTACCACGAAGTATGTTTCAGGAAATTATAATGGTCCTTTTATGTTTGATTACAATGCAACAGCAAAGCTCGGTACATTTATTAAGGATACTTTCTATATTTCCGGTGAAAACGGCGAAGCGCTTGATCTTGAGGCTGTAGTAACAAAATCAGATCTCTTTGACAAGGCAACAGAATACACAGTTGAATATGGCGGCATGTTTGCCTGCAAGCATCCTCAGACTGAGATTCTTATGTATACAAAGGATTTTCATATAAGAATCTGTTCCGTATGTAACAAGGTAACATTGGAGGAGCATACAAAGAAAGACGCACAGCCTGCAGCAGACTGTACCTCAACCGGTAAGTCCGAATATATTGACTGTTCTCTTCCTTGCGGCTATAAGACAACAGCCACAGATGTTCCCGGAGAACACAAAATGGTGAAGTATGAAAAGTCAGAAGCAAACTGTACCAAGGAAGGCTGGAAGGAAACATTTGAAGTCTGTGAAACCTGCTATCTTTATGTAGTGAAGGAAGACGGCACAGTTCTCACAGGTGATGAAGCAACTGAATTCTATTTCGGTGCTGCAATTCCCAAGACTGACCACAAATATACGCTTCACAAAAAACAGGATGCTACCTGCACATCAGACGGTGCTAAATACGATTATTATACCTGTGATGTTTGTGACGGAATATTCAGCGCTTCCAAAGCTCAGATTTCAGAACTGACATTCAAGAAGGATATCTTTATTCCCAGGCTTTCACATAATCTCACTGAAGTTGCTGCCAAACCCGCCACATGCACAACAGACGGTAATATTGCTCACTATAAGTGTACCCGTGAAAACTGCGGAATGCTCTTCAGTGATTCGGAAGGCAAGAATGAAATTACAACAGTAAAGGTTCCGGCAACAGGACATAACCTTCAGAAGGTAGCAGCTGTTAAGCCCACCTGCACAGAGAATGGTACTGTAGAGCATTACAAGTGTACTGTCTGCGGTAAGCTCTTCAGCGATGCCGCAGGTAAAACTGCAATTACCGATGTTACTGCAAAGGCTACCGGACATAGCTATGAATGGGTAGTAACAAAGCCTGCTCAGGTTGGTGTCAAAGGTGAACAGGCAAATACCTGTAAGGTTTGTATGGATGTGAAGGAGACAAAAGAAATTCCTGCTCTTGAACCCGATTATATCCTTGGTGACGTTGACGGTAACGGCAAGGTTGCTGCAGCTGATGCACGTCTTGCTCTCAGATATTCAGTAAATCTTGAAACATTCACAGAGGTACAGAAAAAAGCTGCTGAGGTAGACGGTAAGCCCGAAAAAATCACAGCAGCTGATGCAAGAATTATTCTTCGTGCATCCGTTGGTCTTGAAACCCTTAAATAAACTGCAAATATAAGCAATAACCGTCGGTATACCGGCGGTTGTTGTACTTTAAATTGCTATCAATAATTATAATAGTGGAATTGCACAAATTATGAAAACTATTTTATCTCACAGCACCCTACATTTGTAGGTATTTGCTTACATTTTATTTTATTATAATAATTGATAATGGGTTATTATAATCTGTTTCGAGAAAGAAGCGGTGGTGAAAGGATGAAATGTATAAAGAAAGACAACGGATTTGTACTGTCATTTTTTATTAATCTGCTTTTTAATCTTGAATGGGCGATCCCTGCTGTTATTTGTTTAATTCTGTATTTTATTTTCGGAATATCACTCTGGTGGACATGCGCAGCAGCTTTTGTTTGGATTCTAATTGTTCTGGCAAGGACAGCCTTACTGTTTGCTCTGAATAAAGCAGGAAATCAACCGGAAAAACAAATGGAAAACAAAAATCCTTATTCAAGCGGAGCCTATAAACCCGTGGATAAGGAATAAACAGCTTATCGGCACCTCGGTGCTGCAGATAAATATTTGTAAATAATCGAAAGGAGAAAAATATTATGGGACTTATTAAAGCAGGAATCGGAGCATTGGGCGGCGTATTAGCCGATCAGTGGAAAGAGTTTTTTACCTGTGATTCCATAAGCGATGATATTCTTATCGTAAAAGGACAGAAAAGTGTTTCGGGCAGAAGCTCAAATACAAAGGGCAGTGATAATGTAATTACCTCAGGCTCAGGTATTGTAGTTGCTGACGGACAGTGTATGATTATTGTTGAGCAGGGTAAGGTAGTTGAAGTATGCGCCGAGCCCGGACAGTTTACATATGATGCTTCAAGTGAGCCTTCAATCTTCTCAGGCTCATTGGGAGAAAGTATTAAAGAAACCTTTAAGACAGTAGGCAAGCGATTTACTTTCGGCGGAGAGGCAGCAAAGGACCAGAGA
>JAZNEX010000035.1:0-4162 GCA_045588855.1 Acutalibacteraceae bacterium | reverse complement strand
AAATTCACTTCTTCACTATTACTTATTACTTTTTACCTCCGGAAATCCGAGTCGGAGAGCTGAAAGTGAAGAGCAAAGAAGTAATAGGTAAAAAGTAAATCCCCGTACTTTCGTACGAGGATTTCTGGGGGGCAGGGGGTTGACAAATCGTAAGATTTTTTCTTATTTTACGGAGTGAATAAAAATGAATTTAAGCTTTTCTTTCTTCTTCAACAATATTCTTCAAGGGATCGGACTTGCAATGGATGCTTTTTCGGTTTCTCTGGCAAACGGAATGAATGAACCTTGTATGAAAAAAGCAAAAATGCTCGGCACTGCCGGTGTTTTCTCAATATTTCAGGCTATTATGCCAATGATAGGTTGGATATGTGTATCTACTGTTGCGCAGAAATTTGAAGCCTTTCAAAAATTTATTCCGTGGATTGCTCTTATTCTCTTATCCGTTATAGGCGGTAAAATGCTTTATGAAGGGATCAGAAACAAAAATGATGCCTGTGAAGAAAAAAATTCAACCGGTTTTACAGGTCTTCTTGTACAGGGTGTTGCAACATCAATAGATGCTTTATCCGTCGGTTTTACCATCTCCGGATATAATTTTGCAGAAGCTCTCCTTGCTTGTACTCTTATCGGAATCGTAACATTCTTTATTTGCTTCGGCGGAATTGCAATCGGCAAAAAGGCAGGCACAAAGCTCGCAAACAAGGCAGGCATTCTCGGAGGTGCAATACTCATATTCATTGGACTTGAAATATTTATAACAAGCTTTATCAAATAATTCATACCCGGAAAACAAAAAGTTTTCCGGGTTTTATATTGACAAAAAGGTTTACATATTGTAAACTAAAAACGTAGTCTACAACAAGTAAACCATAGGAGTGATTATTATGAAAGAGTCAGGTCTCGGATTTGTTGAAGGAAAATTTGCAGATATAATCTGGTCAAATGAACCTGTTGCTTCGTCTGATATAGTAAAAATGGCAGAGAAAGAATTAGGATGGAAAAAATCTACAACTTTCACGGTTCTGCGCCGATTATGTGATAAAGGACTGTTTATTAATAATAACGGTACTGTGACTTCACTTATTTCAAAAGAAGATTTCTTTTCGATGCAAAGTGAAAAATTCGTGGATGAAACCTTCGGAGGCTCGTTGCCTGCTTTTATTGCTGCTTTTTCTAAGAGAAAAAAGCTATCACAACAGGAAATCAAGGAGCTTAAGAAAATGATAGATGAATTTGAGGGAGAATAAAAATGGAAAATATTTTTATTACTGCTCTTAATATGAGCATTACGGCATCTTATTTTGTTATTGCTCTTATAGTTTTCAGGGCAATTTTCAGAAAAGTACCGAAATGGATTTTATGTATTTTATGGGGTCTTTCAGGATTGCGTCTTATACTTCCCTTTTCTTTTGAAAGTATATTAAGTCTTATTCCCAGTAAGGAAACAATTCCTGTCGAAATTATCTACCAGCAAGAACCGCACATAACAAGCGGTATTCCTGCTCTGAATTATTCAATCAATCCCATCATCAGTGATACCTTTGCTCCTGCTCCGGGAGACAGCGTAAATCCGTTACAGATTTTAACAGCTGTTTTCAGTTTTATCTGGATAGCAGGTATTATAGTTATGCTTTCTTACATGTTAATAAGCTTTATCTTGCTTAGTAAACAAACAAAAGAAAGTCTGAAAACCTCTGATGAAGTTTATCTTTGCGATTTAATCCCTTCCCCTTTTATCCTTGGAATTATAAAACCCAAGATATTTCTCCCTTCGGATATCAGTGATGAAGAAATCGGCATTATTATTTCTCACGAAAAAGCCCATATCAGACGCGGAGATCATATATGGAAGCCTCTTGCATTTATTTTACTTGCATTTTATTGGTTTAATCCCGTAATATGGGCAGCATATATTTTTCTTTGCAGAGATATTGAAGCGGCTTGTGATGAAAGAGTACTAAATGAACACGGGCACGATATAAGAAAGTTGTATTCTGAAACTCTTCTCGCGTTTTCTGCTCCGAAAAAACTTATAAATGTCTGTCCTCTTGCATTCGGGGAAACCGGAGTAAAAACCCGGATTAAAAATATACTGCATTATAAAAAACCGACAACATGGCTGATTATAACAGCAGTTATAACAAGTCTTGTCCTTACTATATGCTTTATCTCTGATCCCAAAAGTAAACGGATTGATGATATAGATGCATACAGTTATATTTTTAAGGATGTTGAAAAAATCCAACTGTTTATCGGTTCTGACTACGTATATACTACTGAAGACCCGTCTGATGAATTACGACAAATCAAAAAGATAATATTGGAAAAGACACCTGTACAAGAATCAAGAGACAATAATCGCAGCAAAACCTATCGCATAGAAATCAATGATAGCGTAAGTATCAACATTGATGACTCATTCCAGATTTTATGGCTCGATGATAATATCAGACCTTCATACTCTTACAAAATAAAAAATCCTGATATTCTCAGGAATTTGTTTACAATCGAAAACTATACACAGTCAACGCTCACATCATTTACCGACCTGACGGGAGTATATATTACAATTAATCAAATAAACAGAAATCATGATTCTACAGTGTTTGACGTAACCTGGCACAATGAAAATAATATACAGATAACTTACGGTGAAATATTTTCGGTTGAAAAATTCAACAATGGCACTTGGACTGAAATTCCTCTTCCCGAAAACTTTGTATTCCTGCTGCCTGCCTATATACTTGATCCTTTTTCAGAACAAAATAAAACATATACTTTTCCGAAAAATCTGACAGAAGCCGGAACATACAGAATTTCCACTGATTTCAGTTCAGAGAATAGCAACAAATATTACACAAAAGCTACATTTACAATAGATGAAAATTCAAAAATCTCAATAGTTGAAGAGCAAAACGGAACAACTGCACAAACATCAGCAAAAAAACTCACTCTTGAAGAAGTTGTTTCTTTATCGGAAAAAGGGAACAAATTATCCTGGAAGGATTTTGAAGAATATGATTATATTGAAACAGGCTCGGGGCTATATATCAGATTATATGAAATAGATGAAAGATTTTCTCTCACTATCGGAGGCCTGAACAATGATACTGAACCTATGTATATTTATCTGAATGCCCCCGATAACGGTAATGAATCCCATTTAATCGATATCAGAAGCGACAATGTTGAAGAATTCATAAACGAACATAAGGATGATCCGATTATTCAGAATATTTCCTTTTCGCAGCGAGGATTTCCTGTTGATAATACCGGAGATAATTACGGATTATTTATAAAATACGGCTGTTATATTCCAAGAGTTGCAGATCGTACACTATATCTTCCCACGATAAAAATAGAAAGCAACGAAGAATTAAACAGCTTTACAGATTTTTTCGACGGAACATTTAAGTTTTTTTCTTCTTTTCAGGGAGAGGGGCTTACATTCAGTGAATTATGCGAACAATACGAGGATATTAATGAAAGCTTTTTTGAAAACCATGTGTTGTTCATAACCTATGCAGTAGCTCAGAATGAAAACAATTTCTTCGAAATCGGCTATGCAAATCTTTATGATAACATTCTTACTATTGCAATTAATGAACGAAAAAGCACCGAATATAATGAAAAAAATCCTACAGGTTGGATAATAGTTTCCGAAATTTCAAAAGATCAATTGACCGAAATTACTCATGTGGATGTTTTTATAACCCCTGAGCTTTCAGAATATGATTTCCCTTTTACTGAATACAGATTCAGTGATTCAAAAATAGAAACAATGAAACCGAATTTCAAGCTATATGATAACGGAATTTTTATTTTCGAATTTCATCCGTTAAGCAGTTATATCGGTACCGGACATTATGAAAAAATCGGCAATACCCTCAGACTTATCACTGACGAAGGCTACTGCTATGTCTTTAATGAAAAGAACGGAAGCTATGTATTTGATGCAGAAAATTCTTCGGAAAAATTATGGATGTCCGATATAAAAGACGGAAGTATATTCAGAAATTGAATAAAAAATTGTCTTCGACAAATCATTACCCCCTGCCCCCTCAATCATGAGGGGGTATTGCTTTTAGAAATTATGTTGTATAATGTTCACATGAATATATTACAACAAATTTTCAAAGAACATTATGAAGAACTTATCTAT
>JAZNEX010000034.1:0-64964 GCA_045588855.1 Acutalibacteraceae bacterium | reverse complement strand
AGTGTCGGCGACGACCTATCTTCCCGGGCGGCTGCCCACCAAGTATTTTCGGCACGATTGAGCTTAACTACCGTGTTCGGGATGGGAACGGGTGGAACCTCAATGTTATAGACACCGACTATGCTGAAAGGTTTCTCTCTCAACGCAAGGAGCATTATATCACTTATAATACTCCTTGTCAATACTTTTTTTGAAAAATTTTAATTTTTTTCAAGAACGGTGATAATTTCACCTACATACATTCTGTGATAGTCCTTTTTAGGGTAGTTCTTTTCATCAATAGTATCATCAATGAACCACTCGGGCTTCATATCGCCTGCTGCAATTTTTTTACATATGAATACAGTTTTTGCTTCTGCGGGGTATTTTACTCCGTTTTCATCGCATACGGTAAAGCCTGATTCTTTATACTTGTCACAGTCTCTGCCGCTTTTTGAACCGAATACAGCCATATCCTTGTGTATTTCTTCTGACATAATCGCAAGTGAAAAGTATTCACCGTTTTCCATAAATTTATAAGTGTATCTGCCGGGTCTTACAAATGCAAAAATACAAGGCTTGCTCCAGAGTACACCGATGCTGCCCCAGCTTACTGTCATTGAGTTGAAGCCTTCATTATCACAGCCTGTGAGAATTCCCCAGCTTTCACCTATTTCTTTTGTAGGGGAAAAAACAAGCTCATTTATATCTTTTTTTATAAAGGACATACTGATCGCTCCTTAGTTTTATTCTCTTTATTATATTACCATAAAAGTATGAATATTTCAATGCAGGGTAATTATTTTATGTTTGCAGTTGCTTTTCTTCTTCTGTAAATATATAATAAGGACAGATGTTCACTCTATACGGAGGTAAATATAATGGATAAAAGAAAAATAAAGGAATTTACCGATAAGGTCTGGTACGGCACAGGAGCCATAGGACTTGATCTCAGCTACGGTATGTTCAACGGAAGGCTTTCAAGATATCTTACTGATGTTCTCGGACTTAATACAAACTTTTTATTGGGTCTTATTTCGGCAGCGCGTATATGGGACGGAGTAAACGACCCTATGATGGGTTCTATTGTTGATAATACAAATACAAAATTTGGCAGATACCGTCCTTGGGTTGTAATCGGCTCGTGTCTTAATGCAGTTATTCTGTTCCTGTTATTTTTTAATCCGGGCTTCAGCACAGGCTTTTCAGAAGGCGGAGCATCAATCTGGCTTTATGTGTATATTGCCGTGATGTATGTATTATGGGGTATGACAAATACTACTGCCGATATCCCTTACTGGTCAATGGTTCCTTCCTTTACAACAGACCCGGGTGAGAGAAGTATTCTTGCTACCATCGCCCGAGCTTTTTCGGGACTTGGTCAGGGAATTGTGCAGATAGGCTCTCCGATTATCCTTAACGCTCTCGGTAATGTAGTAAATAATCCTGACGGAACCTCTACTACAGTATGGACAGCAAAGGGGTACTTTGTGACTGTTCTTATCTGCAGTGTCGGTCTTGTATTTTTCTCTTTTCTTTCTATGAGCAAGGTAAGGGAAAATGTTGCAATTGCACCTCCTGCTGATTCATTCTCATTTAAAAAGATTTTTTCTGTTATCAAAGAAAATGATCAGCTTCGCGTATTTATGATTTTTGCTATGCTTTCAAATGCAGGCTTCTATACTACAACAGGTGTTGTTGACTACTTCTTTGCCGCAGTTATGGAGAATACAAAGGCTCAGTCTACCTTCAGCCTGTTCGGAACAGTAGGTTCGATTCTGGGTCTTGCTGTTATTCCTGTAATGATGAAATTTACAAGCAGACGAAGAACATATCAGTTCTCACTTTCAACTGCTCTTGCAGGTTATATCGGTATGTTTATTTCGGGACAGTTCCTTATGAGTACAATGCTTCTTAATATTTTCTATACAATAACTCAGATAGGTACTGCTTCAATGTTTATTTCACAGACAGTATTCCTTGCCGATGTTGTTGACTACGGTGAGGTAAAAATGGGCGTAAGACGTGAGTCTGTGACCTTCTCAATGAAGGGCTTTTTGCAGAAAATGGCATATACCGTACAGACTGTCATTCTTTATGCTGCGATGGGTATTGCCGGATATAATGATCTCAAACCCGACGCAAACGGTGTCATAGTTTATCCTAAAAAGGTCAAAACTGCAATTTCGTCTGTTATGTATATAATTCCTCCTATATTCTTCATTCTTTCAATAATCGTGTTTACAACTAAATTTAAGCTTCACGGTGAATATATGGAAGACATTACGAGAAAGGTAGAGGAATCCCGCAAGAGAAGACTTGAAGCGGTAAACGAAAATGGCTAAAAAAAATAAGGTGGGTTTTTTATCCACAAACTTACTTAAAATAATAGCCATGACGGCTATGGTTATTGACCATGCAAGTGTTATTTTTCTGGGGGCTCAGACAACAATATGGCGCAATATAGGAAGAATTGCTTTTCCGATTTTTGCATTCCTGATAGCACAAGGTGCGATTCACACAAAAAACAGATTGAAATATCTTCTGAGGCTTGTTGCGTTTTCGGTTATTTCAGAGGTACCTTATGATATAGCATTCAAAGGCACTTATTTTGAAACAACATCGCAGAATGTGTATTTTACTCTGGCTTTGGGGCTCATAAGCGTTTATCTGCTTGATTTTCTGCGTTCTCACAGGCTTGGCATACTCGGCTTTGTTACCACGGCAATATGCGGTCTCGGTGCATATTATCTGCATTCTGATTATGGCTTCAGCGGTGTTGTCGTAATAACTCTGATGTTTGTTTTTGCTTCAGCATCACCGTCTGTAAAGTATGTAGGTTATGCAATTTCTGCTTTTATGACTACAATTTATTATGCCCCCGTGCTTTATATCGGCTTTATTGAAGCTCAGCTTCCTGCCGTATTTTCAGCTCTGCCTATCGCATTATACAGCGGCAGACCGGGAAAGAAAACAAATAAGTATATTTTCTATGCCTTCTATCCGGTGCATATACTTATTCTCTGGCTTATAAAAAAATATATTGTATAAGAAAAAAGGTGTTGCGGTTTTTCCGCAACACCTTTTTATCTGTTGTAGATCAATTAATCAAGAGCAGCAAGCTTTACCTTGAAGTCTTCAACTCTTTCAGCAACATTTGTGATTCCCATAGAATCAGCAATTGTTTCGATAAAAGGAAGAGCCTGTTCAAGTGTGAAGGGTCTGCCGATGTCAAGCATAGGATGATCCTTTGCTTCGGGAACGAGTTCAAAAAGGAATTCAGCAGTCTTGGGATTGTCAAGAAGCTCGCCGATTGTTGTTTCTTCAAATGAATACTTTGCCATGATTGTTATCTCCTTTATTTGCGGGCACTAAGCCTTTGATTCTTGTTTTTCCCTTTTTAAGGTAAAATGTAAACTGATTACATTTTTTCGAGCTTCATAAAGTCAACCTTTTCAAGGGGAGTGTGAGGAAGTTCATCCATAAAGATAATTTCTCGGGGAATGGAGAACTGATTGAGATTTTTTGCACAGGCTTCGGTAATCTGCTTCTTGTAATCTTCTTCATCACCCTTTGTTCTGAGTGAAGCGTAAAGTCTTACAAGAGGCTTACCGTCAGCAGTTTCGCCTCTTACGGCACAGGATTCCTTGATAAAGGGAAGTGTATCCATAAGATTTTCAATGTCAACGGGATATACATTGTAGCCTGAAATGATGATAATTCTCTTCTTTCTGCCGTAGAAGTAGAAGAAGTCATCCTCATCCTTATATCCGAGGTCACCTGAAAGAACCCAGGGTGTACCCTCTTTATCATAATAAATACCTGCATCCTTGGGGCCATCCTCTGTAAGATAGCCTTCCATCATGGTTGAGCCTGAGATAACGATTTCGCCAACCTCACCCACAGGTACTTCATTGTGGTTATCATCCCAGATTTCCATACGAAGTCCTTCGAGGGGCTTACCGATTGAACCGTCTTTGTATACCCAGTTTGTGTTTACACAGCAAACCGAGCCTACTTCTGTAAGGCCGTAGCCCTGACGAAGACGGGCAGAGGTTCCGTTTCTTTCAAGCATACCGTTGAATGCTTCAAGGAAAGCGGGTGAAAGGTCGTCACCGCCTACAAACATCATACGGGTGTTCTTAAGGTGGGGACCGTCGAAACCGGGAGTATTATAAAGCTTTTTGAACATATTGGGAATACCGCCGATGCCGACAACGTTATTTTTTTTGTAAAGCTTGAGTACAAGCTTTGCATCAAACTGCATAAGAGGAATGATTCTGCCTGCGTTACAAAGAGCCATATGACCTGCAACAACAAGTCCGAATGCGTGGAAGAAGGGGAGAATGATAATTTCTGCTTCTTCACCGGGATATTCTATATGGTCTATGTAACCGAGCTTATGAACATTTTCATTAATTGCTTTGTTAGTAAGCTTGATAGTTTTACTTTTTCCTGTTGTGCCGCCGCCGTTAAGATAAACAGCAATATCGTCACAGTTGTTTACGCAACCCTTTACTGTTCTGCCTTCATATTTTTTTACAACATCACAGTAGAGAGTAGCATTTTTGTAGCCGAGAATTTTTTCAAGAAGAGCTTCGCCTATACCTGCTGCTGCCTTCTTTGCAGGAGACGCATAGTCTGAGCAACGGCACAGGAGTATGGGAAGTCCCAGAGAATTAACGGCATCAACATTGTGCTGCTTGAGTCCTAAAAGACCGAGTACCATAATACCCTTTGAGCCCGATTCCTTAACGGTTTCAATAAGAGCTTCATCGGGAAGCAGAGGATGTAAAAAATTAACAATTACACCCAGCTTGTTGAGTGCGTAGAAAGCAGTAAAGCTTTCAATGTCTGAGGGTACGAAAATTGAGTAAACGTCGCCTTTCTTAAGTCCGAGGTCCTTCTGAAAATAACAGGCAAGAGCTTCTGTATCGCAGATGAATTTGGAGCGCATTACCATTTCATCCATATGCTGTGCCTGTTTGTAATCACCGTATCTTTCGGTAGCTGCAAGATAGAATTCGTAACAGTTATAGTTTTTCGATTCTATCATATTGGAAAAAGGTTCTGTGTTCATTTATTTTATCTTCCCTTCACTTTTTTACATCAGTCTGATATTTTGTGGCCGTTTTTGAGCTCAATTGTTCTCTTCATAAAAGGAATTCTGAGAACACCCTCGAACTTGTCGCCGTTGAATGTTACTTCAGCTTCAAGCTCTTTGCCGGGGAGCATTGTGATTTCGCCTTTGCCTTTAAGGGTGTTGCCGTTTTCAACGATGTCATAAGTTCTGATTTTAACATCCTTGAGCTTATCGGGGAGCTGGAAATCAATGTCATATTCGCCGTCCTTGTCAGCGATAACAACGGTGATGTCACCCTTGAAAATCATCATATTTACTGTGGTTACCCAAGTGCCTAAACCTATCATATGGAAAGCCTCCTTTTAATTAAAAGTTAATATAATTATAACATTTATTAAAAGGGAAGATATGAACATTTTGTAAAACTTGTAACGCAAAAATGCAGTTAATTTGTTGTTTATTGTGCCGCGAGCTTCTCAAGTGCCATAAAATCAACCTTTTCAAGAGGTGTGTGAGGAAGCTCATCCATAAATTCAATAACTCTGGGAACAGAGAATTTTGAAAGATTCTTTTCGCAGGTTTCTGTGATAATTTTTCTGTATTCCTCTTCATTGCCCTTTTGTGTGAGTGAAACATAGAGCTTTACAAGGGGCTTGCCTTCGCTTGTGCCTCTTACTGCGCAGGATTCCTTGATGAAGGGAAGAGTATCCATAAGATTTTCAATATCAACAGGATATACATTATAACCGGAGATGATGATAAGTCTCTTTTTTCTGCCTGCAAAGTAATAGAAGCCGTCATCGTCTCTATAGCCGAGGTCGCCCGAACGCACCCATTTTACACCGTTTTCATCGGTGTAAAGGCCTGCATCCTTGGGGCCGTCCTTTGTGAGATAGCCTTCCATAATTGTGGGACCTGCAATTACGATTTCACCTACCGTGCCGTTGGGTACGGGCTTGCAATCATCATCCCATATATCCATAATAACACCTGCAAGAGGAATACCGATGGAATTATCCTTGTTTGTATCATTTGTGTTTGCACAGCATACCGAACCAACTTCGGTAAGACCGTAGCCCTGGCGAAGACGTGCCTTTGTTCCGTTTTTATCAAGCATTGCATTAAACTCGTTAAGGAATGCGGGGGAAAGGTCGTCACCGCCTGCAAACATAAGACGTGTATGTGAAAGATGGGGACCGTCAAAACCGGGAGTGTTGTAGAGCTTTTTGAACATTGCGGGGATGCCTACAATACCTGAAATTCTGTTGTTTTCATAAAGCTTTACAACAAGCTTTCTGTC
This sequence comes from Acutalibacteraceae bacterium, assembly GCA_045588855.1. Classification (GTDB taxonomy): domain Bacteria; phylum Bacillota; class Clostridia; order Oscillospirales; family Acutalibacteraceae; genus RUG806. The sequence continues at coordinate 58,602 of JAZNEX010000034.1, read as the reverse complement.
AAACTGCATAAGGGGAATGATTCGTGCAGCATTGCACATTGTCATATGCATTGCAACAACAAGACCGAATGCGTGGAAGAAGGGAAGGATTATGATTTCGCCTTCATCACCGGGATCGATGATGTGGTCGATATATCCGAGTGCATGAACATTTTCGTTTATGGCTTTGCTTGTGAGCTTAATTGTTTTTGATTTGCCTGTTGTTCCTCCGCCGTTAAGATAAACTGCAACATCGCTGCCGTTGTTTTCTATGGTAGGAACAGTTCTGCCGTGATATTTCTTTACTATATCTTTATAAAGGACAGCATTTTTGTAGCCGAGAATTTTTTCAAGAAGTGCTTCGCCTGCGCCAGCAGCAGCCTTCTTTGCGGGAGATGCATAGTCTGAGCATCGGCAGAGAAGTACGGGAAGACCTGTCTTGTTGACAGCTTCAACATTGTGCTGCTTGAGTCCGATAAGACCGAGCACCATAATGCCCTTTGAACCTGATTCTTCAATTGTTTCAAAAAGAACTTCATCGGGAAGAAGAGGATGAACAAAATTAACTATAACACCGATTTTGTTAAGAGCATAAAACGCAACGATGCTTTCAACATTTGTGGGTGTGAAAATAGTATATGCATCGCCTCTTCTGAGACCGAGATCCTTTGTGAAGTATGTTGCGAGAGCTTCTACATCAGCGATAAAGTCACTTCTTTTGCCTCTTGCATCCATATGCTGGTATGCATCATAGTCACCATAGATTTCTGTAGCTTTAAGGAAGAACTCATAACAATTGAGCTCTTCAGCCTTAATCATCATATTCTGGGCTTTGTCTTCGCGGAATCTGTTTTCTTCCATAATTTCATTCCTTACGTATAAATATTCAGCTTTTAATGATAAGCATTGTATATAGTTTACTAAACATCTGTCGGAAAATCAATATATGTTAGATATTTTGTACCAAAAAAATTAGTTTGGGGGATATTCAACAAACTGTATAAAAAAGTTTAACAAACTAATCAGGTTGTGTTTGTTAATAATTCATTAAAGAATAGTTTATTTTTGCGTATAAATTTACTTTCCTGTTAATGTGTTGACATACTATTTATTAAATATTATAATAATTTAAAAACGATATAATTTATCCGTGTATGTATTTTCCCCGGGAGAGTGGACATTATGAAAAAAAATCTGTTATGTATGGTGACGCTTATTATTGCTTGTATGCTATGTATGAGTTCATGTATGGAATATACATCTTTTGATAAGCTTACAAATCAGACAACAACATACAGCTATCAGCAGAATGATATGCAGAATATACCTGACGGTCAGTATTATGATGCTACCACCTCCATATATACTGTACCGGAAACAACGGTGCAGAATATTGTTGAGAATCAGAATCCGCAGTCTGTGATTCCCGAAACAACACAGCAGGTAATTGTTCTGCCTGAGATTACAACAGCTGCAAATGTAAATTCTGATGTGCCTCCCGCAGTTACCGAAAGCAGTAAAACCGATTATTCATCTTTCTCAAAAGCACAGATAGTAAATAAATATAAAGAAGCTCTTGAAAAAACAAGAGCTTACACAGGTCCGATAAGTGCTACTGTTACAGAGAGTTTTGATGCTAAAATAAAAGATGCGCATCCCGGAGGTGCGCTTACTGAGTTGCTTGCAGATAATGTTGTAAAGCTTGTAGGAAGCGAGGGGCAGCAGACTCTTAATTTCTCAGGCGGTCAGGCAGTAAATGCAGACGGTGAATCCGTTCCCGTGCTTCTTCCGCAGCGAAGCTCATTTATGCTTCCCGTTGAAGGTGTTGCCGGGGCAAAGATAGAAGAATCCGCAGGTAAGCTTCATATAGTAATCACTCTTGTACCCGAAACAGTTTCTATGGGAGAAATTCCGAAATACAATGCCGGTGCAGTAGGTTATCTTGATACATCATCAATGGATTTTAAGATAGTCACATTAAGCCGTGTTGATATCACCTATACAGGCTCCGTTATAGATGCCGTTATCGGCACAGACGGTTATGTTGAAAGTGTAACCTATACAATAAATATGAGCACCTATGCAGAGCTTTCCGGTATGGGGATTACCGGTTACGGCACCCTTGAAGGCGCTCAGACAGAAAAATGGACAATAAATAAATCATAATTTATGTGGGCAACTGCCCACATAAATTATGATAGCGAAATTCATAGCTTTGCTATGAGCGAAATATTTGTTTTCGGCAAATGCATCGGAAGGGTTGCTCCCTTAATTGTATAGAGCGATACGGACAAAACACAAAGTGTCTTCCGCAATTGTGCACCCGGTACTTTGCTTTTTGCATTTAATTTAACAGTCACAAGACCGATAAATTATGTTTTGTTTCTTTCCGTAAAATATTTTCCGTTATAGCCCTGGATTGTTTTATCTTCGTCGGCTTTGTTCAGGCGGATTTTAGCCCAGATACAGTATCTGGGATTTTTTTCTGTGGCAAGAAAATGTCTGCCGAGCTTTTTTGCTGTTACGGCAGTGGTGCCTGAACCGGCAAAGGGGTCAAATACAAGAGCGTTTTTATCTGATGAGGCAAGGATAAGCTTTGCCGTAAGTTTTTCGGGTTTTTGTGTGGGATGGGCTGTATTTTCGGGCATAGACCAGAAGGGTACGGTAATGTCATCCCAGAAGTTTGAAGGACAGGTCATCCTGAAATTACCGTCCTTTTCTTCCTGCCAGTCTTTCGGAATACCGTTTTCTTTATAGGGTGCGATTACCCTTTTTTTTATTTTTACGGCATTGAGATTAAAGGTATATTCATCGGATACCGTGCAGAACCATATGTCCTCCATACCGTTTTTCCAGTTTTTCTTTGCACCTCTGCCTTTTTCCCGCTGCCAGGTGATTCGGTTACGGACCTTGAAAAACTCGGGAAGCACTTTGCCGATAATAAGGCTTGACTGCCAGTCACAGCACACATAAATACTTCCGTTATCCTTAAGGAGTCTTTTTACTTCCTTAAGCCATTGTCTTGTAAAATCCTCATACTCGCTGTCTTTTTTCTTTGAAAAAATCTCACCGCCGTAATTTTTTCTGAGATTATACGGAGGGTCTGCTACAACAAGGTCAACACTTTTTTCGGGCAGATATTTTGCCGCTGTAAAAAAATCGGTATTATAAAGCCTGTCAGCAATTTCTGCCGGGCTTTTCTTTTTTTTATCAAAACGGCAATCCTCAAGAAGCTCTCTGCCTTCTTCAAGTGTGACGTTTATTGTCTTATTTCTTTCTGAGCTCATACGGATATCCTTAACAAAGTGTTTTTTATATTCTAACATAAAATACCGATGGAGTAAATACTTGAAACAGACAGTTTATTATGATAATATTGAAATGTAATTTTTGTTACGGGAGTGTAATTTTATGGCAACGGTTTCTAACTGCGATATCTGTATGAATTATGAATATGACGAAGAATATGATTGTTACAGATGCAGTGTTGACCTTGATATGGACGAGGCTGAGCAGTTTATGAATTATTCTTTTCGAAGCTGTCCGTATTACAGGCCCGGTGACGAATATACAATAGTAAAAAAACAAAACTGAGGTGCAGAATATGAAAACCGATGTCGTAATTGTCGGTGCAGGTCCTTCGGGCATTTTTACCGCTATTGAGCTTATAAGATGTAAAAGCAGAAAAAAAATTGTTATTGTTGAAAAGGGCAAGGCCATAGAAAAACGCCATTGTCCTAAGACAAAAACAAAGCAGTGTGTAAACTGTAAGCCAAACTGCCATATAACAACCGGTTTTTCCGGTGCAGGTGCTTTTTCTGACGGTAAGCTTTCATTAAGCTATGAGGTTGGCGGTGATCTTCCCTCTCTTATAGGTGAAATGAATGCCCAGGAGCTCATAAATTATACAGATTCAATTTATCTTGAATTCGGTGCAGATTCTCATATAGAGGGAATAAATGCTACGGAAGAGGTTAAGGAAATCCGTAAAAGAGCTATTCAGGCAGGTCTTAAGCTGGTAGATTGTCCTATAAGGCATTTAGGCACTGAAAAGGCACAGGACCTTTACTATGCAATCGAGCAGTATCTTCTTAATAACGGAGTTGAAATATTTTTTGATACTGAATGCAAAAGCCTTATACTTGATAAAGAGAACGGAATCTGTAAGGGAATAATTACCTCCGGCAAGGGCGTTCCTGAGGAAATTTTTGCCGATACTACCATTATAGCAACAGGCAGACGAGGTGCTGACTGGCTTGAAAAGCTGTGCGCTGAGTATAATATTGCGCATCAGCCCGGTACTGTTGATATCGGTGTCAGAGTAGAGGTAAGAAATGAAGTTATGGAAACCGTAAACAAGACCCTGTATGAGTCAAAACTTATAGGCTATCCGAGACCCTTCAAGAACAAGGTCCGTACCTTCTGTCAGAATCCCGGAGGCTTTGTGAGCCAGGAAAATTACGATAATAATCTTGCTGTTGTTAACGGACATTCATACAAGGAGCTTAAATCTGATAATACAAATCTTGCAATTCTTTGCTCACATAATTTCAGCACACCCTTCAATCAGCCTATTGAATATGCTCAGAAGGTGGGTGAGCTTACTAATATGCTTGCAAACGGACACATTCTTGTGCAGCGCTTCGGTGATATTCTTGACGGTAAGAGAACATGGCCGAAGGAGCTTATGCAATCAAACAGCAAGCCCTCTCTGCCCGACGCTGTAGCAGGTGATATTACTGCCGCAATGCCCTACAGAGCTATGACAAATATTATAAATTTTATTCAGGCAATGGACCATGTTGTACCCGGCTTTGCCTCATATGAAACACTTTTGTATTCTCCCGAACTTAAATTCTATTCAAACAGAATAAAGATGGACGAAAACCTCAATACCAATGTCAGAGGACTTCATTGTCTCGGAGACTCATCAGGTTGGACAAGAGGTCTGATGATGGCATCCGTTATGGGCGTGCTTATGGGAAGACTGCTGTCAGAAGCTTAATCTGTTATATTTATGCAAACAAAAAAGACTCCCTCGGGAGCCTTTTATTTTTTATATGAGGGAAGCAGAAATCTGTTTCCGTATGTAAATCCCCCGAGGGGGAATTGTTTTCGGCAAAGCCTCATAAGGCTTGAACCGTGGCTTATTCTCAGTTGTTGTAGTAGCTGAGAAGAGCGTCGAGTTCAATAACCTTAAGGAGCTTCTTGAAAGTAAACTTCTTCATGGATGCTATCTCATTGATAAGCTGTTCTTCTGCCTTAATAATTTCTCTTCTGTACTCTTTCATATCAGTACTCCTTTCGTTTGATTACATGCTTATTATACTCAGAAAATCAAAAAAGTCAAGTGATTTTGCACAAATAAATATTAGTTCAATTGTGCAAAATGTACAATGATGGATTTTAAAGAAAAATAATCACCCTTAATATATTGCACAAAGAAAGCGTTTTATTTTTGTATATTATGCACAATAGAAAAATGTGATTCTGAAAATTACCGCGAAAAAAAGGAGCTCCGCGCAGGAACTCCTCCGAAAAGTTTGTGAAAGTTTTCACAATAAATTTTTAGTTTTCGTAAAGAGGATACTTGGTAAGAAGAGTATCAACCTTATTTCTGATAGCATCAATGCTGTTTTCGAAGTCTGTTGCTGTAAGATAAATACATTCTGCAATTACAGCCATATCTTCCTTCTTAAGACCTCTTGTTGTAACTGCAGCTGTACCGATTCTTACACCGCTTGTGATAAAGGGGCTCTGAGGATCATTGGGAACTGCGTTCTTGTTTACGGTGATATAAACCTCATCAAGTCTGTGCTCAAGCTCCTTGCCTGTGATGTTCATATTCTGAAGATCAAGAAGAATGAGGTGGTTATCTGTGCCGCCTGATACGAGATTGAAGCCCTTTTCCTTGAGAGCATCTGCAAGAGCTGCTGTATTTTCGATAACTCCCTGCTGATAAGTTCTGAAATCATCCTTGAGAGCTTCACCGAAGCATATAGCCTTACCTGCAATAACGTGCTCAAGAGGACCGCCCTGTGAACCGGGGAATATTGCCTTGTCTATTGCTTTTGCAAGCTCTTCCTTGCAAAGAATAAGACCGCCTCTGGGACCTCTTAAGGTTTTATGTGTTGTAGAAGTAACTATATCTGCATAGGGAACGGGTGAGGGATGAAGGCCTGCAGCCACAAGACCTGCAATGTGAGCCATATCAACCATAAAGTAAGCGCCTGCTTCCTTGGCGATTACAGATATCTTTTCAAAATCTATAACTCTGGGATATGCACTTGCACCTGCTACGATGAGCTTGGGCTTTACTTCAAGTGCAAGCTCTCTGAGCTTGTCATAATCAATTCTGCCTGTTTCGCTGTCAACGCCGTAAGGAACGAAATTGTAAAGCTTACCTGACATATTTACGGGAGAGCCGTGTGTAAGATGTCCGCCTTCTGCAAGGGACATACCGAGAACTGTGTCGCCGGGATTGAGCACTGCAAAGTAAGCGGCAAAGTTAGCCTGTGAGCCGGAGTGAGGCTGTACGTTTGCATGTTCTGCACCAAAAAGCTTCTTAGCTCTTTCAATTGCAATTGCTTCACATTCGTCAACTGCAACACAGCCGCCGTAATATCTTCTTCCAGGATATCCTTCTGCATATTTATTTGTAAGAATGCTTCCCATAGCTGCCATCACAGCAGGGGAGACGATATTTTCGGAAGCAATAAGCTCCAGATTTCTGCGTTCACGTCTGAGCTCATGCTCCACTGCAGCGCCTACTTCGGGATCGGCAAGCTTGATAAATTCGGTTACATCCTGAACATTGAACATATTTTCTTTCCTCCATAAAATAATTATATAATGTTATATCGCTTTGGGCAGATGCCATCTGAACACCGAAGCGAAAAGTCTTAACACAAAGATGAGAAGTATTCCTGCCACGGTGGAAATCACAACAGGGCAGTCAAATGTTATATAAAGAAGATAATAAAGAATACCGCCTGCAAGAGATGCTACTGCATATATTCTTTTTCTGAGTACAATAGGTACATCGCTGTCTATTACATCACGGAGTATTCCGCCTCCGCAGCCTGTGGTCATACCGAGGAAGATAACAAAAAAGAAGTTATCACCGAAACCGCTGCTTACAGCAATGTTCATCCCCGTGATTGTGAAAACACCGAGGCCGAGGGCATCAAAGATATTGTTTATTTTATCTATTGCAGTAATGTTTTCGGAAAATTTGTTTTTAAGAATGCTTGCCGTAACAAATGTTATAAGGCATGCACCGACGGCAAAGATAAGATATATGTAGTTTCTGAACATTGCGGGAGGAAGGTTTCCGAGGAGAACGTCTCTGATAGTACCTCCGCCCAGTGCAGTAATAATACCTGAAAAGAAGACACCGAATATGTCAAATCTTTTGTTTATGGCAATTACGGCGCCGGAAACTGCAAAAGCGCAGGTTCCGATGAGTTCAAGAATAAGAATCATTGTATCCATAGTTTAACCTCTTGAACAGCGTTGTTTGGATTATAGCAAAATATCCGTTTTTTTACAAGTGAAATTTACCGGGAACAGGTAAATTTGTAATATCGCAGTGATAAGAAATAAAACAGGGGGTAAAAATGTGCAAGTTGACATTATATGACAAAAAAACAACTGCTATCTGATAATAAGACCTATAAGATAAATCACGGCAAGATGAAGGGGGTAGAAAATATAAAACAGATATTTAAGATTCATCTTTCCTCTTTTGCCGTTGTATATAAGAATAAGGGGAATTACGGCAAGGCTGTACCACTGAATTCCTCCCATAACAAGGCTCAGTATACAGAGCATTACGGAAAATACTGCAAGCTTTGATTTTTTGCCGGGGGCAAAATATACCGCAGCCGGAAGAAGCATACCTGTAAGACCGTAATTAATATGAAAGTCGGTATGACTCAGAATGTCAGGCAGGCAAAGGCAAATAAAAACCGAAACTGCAAATATAAATGCTGCAGGTATAAAAGCCGTAAGAGTTCTTTTTCTGATAAAATTATCAGCAAGGAAGATTAAGGCAATTGACAATGTGAATGTGACCAGGACATTCATATAAAGGGATTTTGTTGTGATATAGAACACAGTCTGGCAGCCTGCGGCAAGAAGACCGATTATCAGAATATATTTTTTTCTGTTTTTAGTGTATCTGCATCCTTCTGCTATCATATATGAGAAGATGGGGAAAGCAAGTCTTCCTATAATCGGAAGAAGCTCAATTTCCGGGAAAAGCTCCCGTCCTGCGTGGTCAAGAAGCATTGATATCATCGCAATAACCTTAAGCTGATTGTTATTGAGACCTGTCAGAAGCTTTTTCATTCTGCACCTCCGTAAATGTGCCGCAAAAGACTAAAGACCGCCTACAGAGAGACAGTCTTTTTTGTATCGTTGTTAATTCACTTGTGAAATTAAACAGCTCTTTCAACCTTACCGGAACGCATGCAACGTGTGCAAGCATAAACTCTGCAAGGAGAACCGTTAACGATAGCCTTTACTCTTTTTACATTGGGCTTCCAAGTTCTGTTTGATCTTCTGTGTGAGTGAGAAACCTGAATACCGAACTTTACGTCCTTACCGCAAAAATCACATTTTGCCATGGAGCGCACCTCCCTTATTTTTTGGGGTAAACCCTAAAATCTAAATCAGCAAAAGACATAATAACAGATTATGTCTTGAAATGCAAGTGTTTTTTAAACTTTTTTTATGAAAAGACAAATTATTTTAATTTGTGTATAAACAGACCGCTGAGAAGCTTAGGTTCAAACCATGTTGATTTAGGCGGCATAACCTGACCCATATCCGCAATAGTCATAAGTTCATTCAGTGAAGTGGGGAACATTGATATTGCTATGCTCATATCCTCAGTGCATCTTTTTTCAAGCTCTTTAAGGCCTCTGATACCGCCTACAAAGTCAATTCTCTTGTCGGTTCTTGGGTCTTTAATTCCGAAAATGTCATTTATAACATATTTTTGTAAAAGTGAAACATCGAGGCTTGAAAGCGCATCGCTTTCATCACTGAGACCGTCCTTGAGTGTAAGGCGGTACCATCTGTTTTTGTAATAAAAACCGAAGGTGTGTCGTCTGTGGGGCTTTACTGCTTCGTTTTCTTCAGATATTTCAAAAATGTCGGAAAGCCTTGCAAACATTTCCTCATCCGAAAGACCGTTTGTGTCCTTTATAAGACGGTTGTAGTCCATTATTTTAAGCTCTTCTGCTCTGAATGCTACTGCAAGAAAGAAGTTGAACTCCTCACTGCCGTCGAAGCCGGGATTTTCTTCACGTCTTTTAAGTGCAACCTTAACTGCGGATGCTGCTCTGTGATGTCCGTCTGCGATATAGAGATTATCTACATCCGTAAATGCCTCAGACAGTGCATCGGTATCATTTTTATCTGATATTACCCATACGGTATTTTTTACATCGCCTTCTGAAATAAAGTCGTATTCGGGGGTAAGGGCTGTATATTTGTCAATGATTTTATCTATGCTGTCATTTTTTCTGTAAGCTAAGAAGATGGGGCCTGTATTTGCATTACAGGTGTCAACATGGCGGATTCTGTCCTCTTCCTTATCTGCTCTTGTGTGCTCATGCTTTTTTATAGTGTTGTCAAGATAGTCATCAACACCTGCGCAGCCTACAATGCCTGTCTGACATACTTCTCCCATAATCTGTCTGTATATATAGAAGCAGGGTACATTATCCTGAATACAGATTTTGTTTTCTAAAAGAGCTGTGAGGTTTTCTGCAGCCTTATTATAGACCTCATCCGAATATAAATAAGTTTCAGGGGGAAGGTCTACCTCTGCCTTGTCTACGTGAATGAAGGAATAAGGGCATCCTTTTACCTTTTCACGGGCTTCCTCTGAATTCATAACATCGTAGGGGAGAGCTGCTACCTTGTCTGCATACTCTTTTTTCGGGCGTACTGCTCTGAAGGGTCTGAATGTTGACATAAATACACTGCCTTTCGGGAAATTTCATGAAAATAATTTTATTTTACATTTGTAGCCTTGTGGAAATAAAGCTTGTCTCTGCCTGAGAAGAAAATAACACCGCTCACATCCTTTGTGCAGATAAGATAACTGCTTTCATACCATACGGGTATAAATACATTATAGTCGGTTATTGCTTTTTCTATTTCGGCACAGGCTGCTTCAAAGTCATTGTCAGTGCCTACATACATAGAGGCAATAAGCTCCATAAGAGAAGCCTCATTTTCGGTAAATGCATAATCTTTGCTGACAGTCATAATACGGGGAGCACGGGAATATGCAAGGGATGAAACAGTAAGAGAGGAGGGGCTGAAAGAGAGATTACCTGCCTCGGCTTCGGGTAAGGGTGACGGCTCTGCGTTGTTTTCACCTGCATCTTCAGGAATTTCGGAAACTTCCTCAGGAATTTCTTCGGGTATATCTTCGGGAGCTTCCGCGGGTATTTCCTCGGGTGTTACATCACCTTCGGGTGAAGCAGGCTCGTCATAGACAAAACCTTCTTCGGTATTATTGTCATTTATATCATCATCGATTATCGCATCGGTTACGGTGTGGAAGGTTGTTTCTTCCTCGGTTGTTTCTTCCTCTTCGGGAATTTCAGGCTTAACATTTATGCTGGAGTCAGAAATAAAGGAGCCGTAATATTCATATATATTATCCGTTTCCGCGGCTCTCGGACAGAAGGCTATCTGATAGCTGCCGCTGTTTACGGCACTTCTGATTTCTGAGTCGGTCGCAGTTTTTACTGAGAAATTCACATATATTCCCAGTATTCTCTGCCACTCCTGCATAAGACGGCGGATTGTATCTTCATATCTCTTTTCGCAGAGGATTGAAATGTCAATGCTTGTTCTGTCAAGTGCCTCAAGTCCCTGCTTAAGGCTTTCGGCGGCCTGCTTTTCGTCAAAGTTAGTAAAGCCCTGTGTATGTGATATTGATGCACTCAGGGGTACTATGCAGCTTGCAGGTGTTCTTTCTTCATTTGCAGCAATAAGATTTATGTCAGTAGCCTGAGTAATTGCTCTTCTTATTTCGGGCTGAGAAAGCACCTCGTCACGCAGATTAAGAATAAGGCTTCTCAATATATTCGGGGCTTCGGTAACTGTCATAGAGCGCTTTACCTTAAGCTCCTTATAGGTATCCTCATCAATGACTGCACCCGAATAATCATTTGATTCAAGTACCTCAAGAAGGGTTTCATGGTCCTTTGTCACATAAAGCCACACATAGTCGGGTACTGCTACGGATTCACCCTTGTAGTCACTTGCCTTGTTGATTCTGTATGAGGTTTCGTCAAATCTTGAAAGATAGAAGGGGCCGTTCGAAAGTGCAAAGGCGATAAGTGTACCGTATCTGCCTGAGCAGGCTTCAAAAAATGTTCTGTTGCAGGGCATACACACAGGCTCGGTAAGAACCTCGGGGAAGTTGCTCTGAGGCTGTGAAAGAGTGATTTCAAGGCGGTGTCTGCCTATAGCACGGACTCCCAGCTCCTCTCTGTCCTTTGTGCCTGCAAGGATTTCGGGGGCGTTTTTAATATTGTAGAGCATATATGAAAGGGGAGCGTTTGTCTCGGGGGTTACTGCACGCATAAGTGCAAATCGGAAGTCCTCTGCGGTTACGGTAAGGTCAAAGTTTTCGGGTATTTTTCCTTCAAGTTGCTTTTCGGCATTAGATGTAAGATGCCATACTGCGTCGGGTCTTAATTCGAAGGTGTATGTAAGTCCGTCGGGAGAAACCGACCAGCTTTTTGCCACACCGTTTACAATTCCGCCGTTTTCGTCTTTTCTTAAGAGTCCTTCAAAGCAGTTTCTGACAACTATTGAGGATGTTGCGTTGGATACAATCTGCGGGTCAAATGTACCTGCACTGTCCTGCACCGCAAAGAAAAGCACAATGGGGTCATCACTTCCGCAGGATGAGAATGTCCCTGCAAAAACAAAAACCGCCAACAAAACCGCCAAAATTTTTTTCATAATCCCGATACCCCGTTTAATCGCATATTTAATTATATTCTAACAGATAAAGATTCTTTTTTCCATAGGTTTGAAAACTTTTTTTTGCTATGCATATATTGTGGATTTTCTTGACTTTTTTATTGAAAAATTATATTATGGAACTGCGACACAACCTAATAGGGCAAACTATAAGAGATTGTATTTTACCTCGGTAAAAATGCATTCTCTCTTTTGGCGTTTCTCTTGTAGTTTGTCAGAAGTTGTGTCGCAGCAATCGGAGTTTGCATTTTTGGTGTGTGCATTCTTCGGTTTGCACACACTTTTTTATTTTGGAGGAACGAATATGAAACGTAAACTCACGCGATCGATATCTGTTGTTCTTATGATATTGATGATTCTTTGCGCGGCACCTCTTGCAAGTGTTGCAGATTTTTCGATGCTAAATATTTTTTCCGAAATCGATATTGTCGCAAATGCTGCATATGAAAATACTTATAAAAATACAGGTAATCAGAGGAAAGATATTCTCGGAGTTGCTAAGACACAGATAGGTAATACCAATGGAAATAAATATGGTTCCGGAAATTGGTGTGCGCATTTTATTGTTTGGTGTGCTCGGCAAGCAGGAATTGGGGAGTCTATAATTAAAACAACTGGATGGGCGACAGCGGATGATCTTGGAATCGCTTACAAAGGAAGAAGTGCAGACCGAACAGTAGGGATTTCATATACTCCGCAGCCGGGAGATATTATTATATTTGATTATTATAATGCTGAAAAAGAGAATTATTACTGCTACAAAGAACCTCCTAGTAATTATGGAGACCATGTAGGAATAGTCGAATATGTATCTGATGGTTATGTTCACACAATAGAAGGAAATAGTGGTAAAAATCCATCTGTCAAAAGACAATCTTATAAGTTAACATATTCTGAAATAAAAGGATACGGTATTCCCAAATATAAAAATAGTGAAAAATATCTATCTGTAAATTTCAATGCCAACGGTGGTTCTATATCTTCTGACACTTATAAATTAAGTTCCAATGTAATATACAATAAGTCAGATTCAACTAAATACTGCCAGAAGTGGACATATAATCAGACTAAAGAAAACGGACTTGTGAACTGTGAAACCTTCGGTATTTACAAAACAGGATATACATTTGCAGGTTGGGGGACTAAGGCTTCGGGCGGAACGGTTTTTGATGACCGTGATGCTAATGTAAAACCAAGTGATATGAGTCCGGATATCAAAAACGGCAGCTGCTCAATTACGCTTTATGCTCAATGGAAGCCAAATACACTTGAAGTAAGCTATAATGCAAATGGCGGTTCAATATCCTCTGATACTTATAAGTTAAGTTCAAGTGTACTTTATAACAAGTCTGACAATACAAAAACAGTTCAGAAGTGGACATATAATCAGGCAAGAGAAAACGGACTTATAAATTGGGAGTCTTTTGGTATTTACAAAACAGGTTATACATTTGCAGGCTGGAGCACTAAGGCTTCGGGCGGAACAGTTTTTGATGACAGGGATACCACAATCAAGCCCACAGACCTTAGCTCTGATATAAAAAACAAAAACTGTAAAATTACACTGTATGCACAGTGGAGACCGAATGTTCTCAGTGTTTACTATAAGGCAAACGGTGCAAAAATCACTTCTGATAAATACAAAATAAGCTCAGACACTTTATACCTAAAAAGTGACGGAAAAAAATATGAGCATAAATGGGAGTATAATAAAGCCAAGGAAAATGGTTTGGCAAACTACGGAACATTCGGGCTATATAAAGATGGGTATACCTTTGCAGGTTGGGGAACGAAAGAAAACGGCGGAACTATTTATGGACAGAGCGATTTTTCAATTGTTCCGACAACATTAAAGTCTGATATAAAAAATGGTGACTGTTCAATAACACTGTATGCTCAATGGAAACCGAATACTATAAAGGTTTATTATAATGCCAATGGAGCAACTGTAACATCTGATACATACAAGCTTTCATCAAATCTGATTTGTGATAAAGCATCGGGTGAAAAATTATATCAGAAATGGACATATAATATCACTAAAGAAAATGGTCTGTATAATGCCTCAACTTTCGGATTAAAAAAAACCGGGTATTCTTTTGCAGGTTGGGGAACTTCTGCTTCCGGTGGTACTGTTTTTGATGAAAATAATACTGCGCTGACTCCATTGAAGCTTTGTGCTGATGTAAAAAAAGCAAATCAGAGCATTACTCTTTATGCGCAGTGGGTACCCAATACTGTAAAAATCTATTACCACGCTAACGGTGGTACTGTTTCCTCTGATAAATACAAGCTTGTATCGAATTTTTTGAGTAAAAAAGAAAACGGTGCAAAGAGTTATAACGAAGCAGTATACAATAGCCCTGTGCAGAATGGTCTTATCAATGCATCAACATTCGGTTTATACCGTACAGGTTATACGTTTGCCGGTTGGAGCACCAAGACTTCCGGTGGTACAATAATCAATGAGAATGACACGACAATTGTTCCCACAGATTTTGCATCAGGAATTAAAAACGGAAGCTGTACTGTGACAATGTATGCACAGTGGACTCCAAATAAGGTGACAATGCATTTCCAGAGTGCAGGTGAGCTGCTTTGCCGTACCCATACATTGTCGGGCAGCGGAAAACTTGTAACATCTTCTGCAATTGAACGTGTCAGCGCAACTCAGCTTAAATACAACAGTAAAACATATAGTGTTACGGGAAATAAGACAGCAATTCTTACTTACGGAAAGGATTCACCCCGTCTTTCAATTGCCGAAGCAGGATTGTCTCTTTCAGGACATGTCGGCAACGGTTATATAGCATTCAGAGATTGTGACAACAAATGGAGAGCATATATCAATGATACTCTCGGATGGTATACCGCTGCAGAAATTAACAAGGCAGTTTCAGACGGTAAATTCGGCGGTTATCATATTTATACTCAGACAGGTACACTTTCTCAGACAGCTCCCAAAGGAAATATATATTTCTATGCATTATGGGTAGAAAATCATACTCACAGCTATTCTGTAACCGATAGCTTCAAGGGCTCATGTACCGCCGCTGCTTATACGGTACATACATGCTCCTGTGGTGACAGCTATGTTAATATGGGAGTTGTTACGGGACACAGCATGAAGCTGACAACAACGGATGCTACCTGTGAGAAGGCTGGTGCTTCTGTGAATACATGTACAGCCTGCGGTTATTCTGAATCAACAGAAATCCCTGCCAAGGGACACAATTACAAAGTTTCTGAAACAGTGAACCCCACTTGTATCACAGAAGGAAAAACTGTATACAGATGTGTGAACTGCAAGGATGAATATTCCGAAGCTATTGAATGTGTTGCACATAAATATACATCAAAAAATATACAGGCAACCTGTACTTCAAACGGTTATGTGTTAAATATCTGCGAAGTTTGTAACGATGAAAAAACAGGAAGCTTTACTCCACCTAAAGCACACAATTATCATTCTTCCGTAGTTGCTCCCACGTGTGTCGGAAACGGATATACAGTAAAAATTTGCTCTGATTGTTTTGCCCATGAAGAAACTGATATTGTCGCACCGACAGGACATAAGTGGTCTGACTGGACGGTTAAAGAATCTCCCGACTGTGTAAATACAGGAATAAATGAAAGAGTATGTACTGCTTGTTCAGAGTCTGAAGAAAAAACAATAAGTGCAACAGGGCACAGTTTCACAGAAGAGACATTTTCTCCCGATTGTACAGAGAACGGTTATACATTACATACCTGTAAGAATTGTGATTATTCATATACGGATAATATTGTATCAGCACTCGGACATGATGAAAAGAATCACAGTGCAAAATTACCCACCTGTACCGAGCTTGGTTGGAATGCCTATGTAACCTGCTCAAGATGTGATTACACAACCTATGAAGAAAAAGCAAAGCTTGGTCACGATTATAAAAATACCGTGACAGCTCCCACATGTACCAAGGAAGGTTATACAACCCATACCTGTACAAGATGTAATGACACATACACAGATACAAAGGTCAAGGCACTCGGTCATAATTACAAAAATACCGTAACAGCCCCCACATGTACCAAGGAAGGTTATACAACCCATACCTGTACAAGATGTAAGGATACCTACACTGATACAAAGGTCAAGGCACTCGGCCATAATTACAAAAATACCGTAACAGCTCCCACATGTACCAAGGAAGGTTATACAACCCACTCCTGTACAAGATGTAACAGCACTTACACAGATACAAAGGTAAGTGCAACAGGTCATAAGTGGAGTGCATGGAAGGAAATTCTTGCACCGACTTTCACAACAAAAGGCAGAGAAGAAAGAGCCTGTACTGCTTGTGATATGAAGGAAGCACGAGAAACCGCAATGCTGACATCTGAGCTCGGTGATGTGGACGGCAACGGTAAAATCACGGCTGCTGATGCGAGACTTGCACTCAGGGCTTCTGTGGGACTTGAAAGCTTCAATCCTACCAAAAAGGCAACGGCAGATATCGACGGCAGCAACACCGTAACCGCTGCCGATGCAAGACTCATCCTCCGCGCTTCCGTCGGACTTGAAGACCTTAAGAAGTACAAAAAGTGAATCGGAATCGTTTCAAGCATAAAAACCATCCGATATTGAACAACTACACACCCCGGATTTTTCTGTATCCGGGGTGTGATTTTTTTGTTTGCGGGGATGTGTGTTTCTTATATTTATTTTATATGCACTATAAAGACGGGTGTTTTTTGTGTATAAAGTTTCTTTATTTTTATTTTTTGCTGTGGTACAATTATTGTAACTGCAGATTTGTGAGGTAGCTTATGGAAATTGTTCTGCTGATACTCGGTATTATTACGGTGGTATTGCTTCTTATGATAGTTTTTAAGCTGTATGGCGGTAAGAAGGATGATACGGCTGTTACAAATGAAAAAATAGATAATCTTTCAAAGCTCACTCTTGACGGCTTTTCTAAGATGCGTAATGAAAATGCCGCTTCGGATGAAGCCACAAGAAAAACAGTGGGAGCTTCCCTTGAAAATATCGGTGAAAAAATGAGCCGTCTATCGGAAAAAAACGCAGAAGGGCAGCTTAGTACCGTACGGGCATTGTCCGATATGAGAGAGAAAATTGATGCAACGGGAAGAATGCAGACCGAGGCTGTTACCGCAGCAGTTGAAAGACTTCAGCATTCAAACGAAAAGAAGCTTGAAGAAATGAGACTTACCGTTGATGAAAAGCTGACATCCACACTTACAACACGGCTTGATTCATCCTTTAAGTCGGTGTCGGAGCAGCTTTCAAATGTGTATAAATCCCTTGGTGAAATGAAGGAGCTTTCGGGTAGTGTCACAGCCCTTAACAGGATTTTTACCAATGTAAAAACAAGAGGCAACTGGGCAGAGACACAGCTTGAGGGAATTCTTGACAGTATAATTCCCGGGATGTATGTTAAAAATTACCGTTCAGATGAAAAACGCGATGTGGTTGAGTTTGCCGTGATTATCCCTGATTCATCGGGAGACAAAAAGACATATCTCCCAATAGATTCAAAATTTCCTATGGAGGATTATCTGAGACTGTGTAATGCTGCCGATGAAGGCGACACGGATGCTGTTAAGGCTGCAACCAGGGCACTAGAGTCAAGAGTTTTGTCTGAGGCAAAGGCTGTTTCAAAATACATAAATCCCCCTGCCACCACCCCCTTTGCAGTGCTTTATCTTGCTACGGATTCGCTGTATGCACAGGTGATTTCGTCAAAAGAGAATATAGCAGACAGGCTGCACGATGAATACGGCATACTTCTTGCAGGGCCATCCACAATCACAGCACTGTTGTCATCCCTTGCCATGGGCTTTCGTACTGTGGCACTCAATCAGAAGGCAAATGAGGTTATGGACCTTCTTTCCGCGGCAAAAATGCAGTATGATAAATTCGGTGTTGCTCTTGATAAGGCAAAGCGTAAAATCGATGAAGCTTCACTTAGCATTGATGATGCTCAGAAGAGAAATACAATTATAGCTAAAAAATTAAAAGGTGTTGAAGCAATAGGCTTTGATGAAGCCGATATGCTGCTTGGCACCGATGAATAAAAGGAGAGTTTATTATGATCAAATTAGGTCTTGCAGGTGCATGGCACGTTCATTTCGGCGGCTATGTAAAAGAATTTCTGTCCCGCGGTGATGTTGAAATCACTGCTATGTGGGATCCCGATGCAGAATGTGCTAAGATAAAGGGTGAAGAGCTCGGCTGTGCATACACATCCGACATCGATGCATTTTATGATATGGATTTTGACGCGGTAATGGTATGTGCCGCCACCAATATGCATAAGGACGTGCTTATAAAGGCTGCAAATGCCAAGAAGCATATTTTTACCGAAAAGGTTCTTACTGCCGCCTACAGCGATGCTCTCGAGGTAAAAAAGGCAGTTGAAGAAGCAGGTATAAAGTTCTGTATTTCCTTCCCCTGGAGAACACGCTCAGACTTTTTATGGGTAAAGGAAGCACTTGATAAGGAGCTTATCGGTCAGGTGACATATATGAGAATGAGAAATGCTCACGACGGTGTTTCACGCGGCTGGCTTCCTCCTTCATTCCTTGATCCCGTACCCACCTGCGGCGGTGCTATGATGGATCTCGGAGCACACGGTATGTATCTTCTTAACTGGCTTATGGGCGAGCCCGTAAAATGTGCAAGTATATTTACAAATACCCTCTGCGACAGCGTTGAAGACAACTGCGTTACAACATTCAGTTATGAAAACGGTGCTATCGGCGTAAGTGAAACAGGCTTCGTAACAGGCAGAAATCCTTTCCAGCTTGAAATTGCAGGTACAAAGGGAACAATTCTTGCAGGCGGTGTATTTGATAAGCTTTGCTACAACAATGGTGAAGGCTGGATTTATCCTGATCTCGGCAGAGGCAGTAAGTCTGCAATAAATTCATTCTGCGATGCCATAAACGGTGACGGTGAGCCTTTATTCGGCATAGATGATGCTGTTGCACTTACAAAGACAATGGAAATGGCTTACAAAAATATTGTATAAAAGGAGATATCCTTATGAAACATAAAGATATTCTTGATAAACTTACCCTTGATGAAAAGACGGCATTGTGCTCAGGCAAGGATTTCTGGCATCTTAACGGTGTAGAAAGACTCGGTCTTGAATCAATTATGGTTTCCGACGGCCCTCACGGTCTCAGAAAGCACAGTGATAAAAAGGATAAAACCGACATAATGGGCTCCGTACCTGCCGTATGCTTCCCCACAGCCTCTGCTACGGCTGCATCATGGGATGAAGACCTTATTTATTCTATGGGTGAAGCTCTCGGTGAGGAGTGCAAGGCTGAAAAGGTATCTGTGCTTTTAGGCCCCGGTAATAACATAAAGCGTTCTCCTCTTTGCGGAAGAAACTTTGAATATTTTTCGGAAGACCCGTATCTCGGCGGTAAAATGGCTGCATCATTTATAAGAGGTGTTCAGTCAAAGGGAATAGGAACTTCTCTCAAGCATTTTGCCGCAAATAATCAGGAAACAAGAAGAATGACAATTGATACCGTAGCGGACGAAAGAACCCTCCGTGAAATATATCTTGCTTCCTTTGAAATTGCCGTAAAAGAGGGTAAGCCATGGACCGTTATGAATGCGTACAATAAGCTTCTCGGAACATATTGTGCGGAAAATCAGTGGCTTTTAGGTCAGGTGCTTCGTGAAGAATGGGGCTTTGACGGTGTTGTAGTTACCGACTGGGGTGCTGAAAATGAAATCCACAAGGGAATTGCGGCAGGTCAGAATCTTGAAATGCCCGGCTCTAACGGACTCGGAAGTAAAAGGCTTGAGGAAGCAGTTCTGAACGGTGAGCTTTCCGAAGAGTCACTTGATGAGAGAGTCGATGAAATTATTGACCTGATACTTAAATCTCAGGAAACTCTCGGTGAATATACATATGATAAGGATGAGCATCATTTGCTTGCAAAAAAGGTTGCTCTCGGCTCAATGGTACTTCTTAAAAATGAAGATAATATTCTTCCTCTTAAAAAAGATAAGAGAATTGCCCTTATCGGTGAAATGGCTGTGTCTCCCCGTTATCAGGGCGCAGGCTCATCACAGATAAATGCAAAGAATGTTGACGATGCATTCAGTGTGATGCTCAGTAAAAACTACGGCTTTTTATACGCAAAAGGCTATGATAAGTCAAGGGATGTAACGGATATAACACTTATCCGTGAAGCAGTAGAGGCTGCAAAGGCGTGTGAAACTGCTGTTATCTTCTGCGGTCTTACGGAAGAATATGAATCAGAGGGCTTTGACAGAGACCATATGAGAATGCCTGCAAGCCACAATATTCTTATTAATGCGGTAACAAAAGCGAATCCCAATACCGTTGTTGTTCTTTCGGGCGGCTCACCTGTTGAAATGCCCTGGATTGATAATGTAAAGGCTGTGCTTAACGGTTATCTCGGCGGTGAATCAGGTGCAGCGGCTGCGGTTGAGCTGCTTTACGGTGAAAGCAATCCTTCCGGTAAGCTTGCCGAAACCTATCCCTTATTCTGTAAGGATAACCCCTCATATAATGCCTTCCCCGGCTCAAGAAAGAGTGTTGAATACCGTGAAAGCATATATGTAGGCTACAGATATTATGATAAGTCAGGCAAGGATGTTCGTTTCCCCTTCGGCTATGGTCTGTCTTATACAAATTTCAAATATTCCGCTATTAAGCTTTCAAAAAAGAGCATAAAGGATACGGATACTCTTGAAGTAAGCTTCAAGGTGAAAAATGTCGGTGATGTTGCAGGTGCTGAGATTTGTCAGCTTTATGTAAATGACAAGGAAAGCACTGTTTTCCGTCCCGAAAAGGAGCTTAAGGGCTTTAAGAAGGTTTATCTGCAGCCCGGAGAAGAAGCTGTTGTAAAGCTTACTCTTGATAAACGTGCATTCGCTTATTACAATGTGAATATTCACGACTGGCATGTTGAAAGCGGTGAATTTGCAATTCTTGTCGGTGCTTCTTCAAGAGATATCAGGCTTGAAGCTTCCGTTAAAGTGACTTCCACTGTCGGTGATGTTGAAATTCCCGATATGAGAGAGGCTCTTCCCTGTTACTATACAGGTGACGTTACACAGGTAAGCGACGAGGATTTTGAAAAGCTTCTCGGATATGAGCTTCCCTACAAGGACGAGCCCGAATACGGTGAAATTACAATAAACAGTGCACTTGAGGATGCTGCAGGCACAAAAGCAGGTAAGATAATAAATGACCTTCTTCTCAATGTATTCAGGACTATGAGTAAGGGAGATATCTCTCAGGAAAAGATGATGACCTCTATGGCATTACAGATTCCCATCCGCTGTTTTATTTCTATGAGTATGGGTGTGTTTACCCCCGGAATGGCACAGGGACTTTGTCAGATACTTAACGGTGAGGGTACACTCAAGGGAATAGGTAAAATTGTAAGCGGTATCGGCAGTGCTGTTTCAAACATAGGCGCACTTCTTAATTCCATCTGATAAAATAATACCCTGATTTATCGGCTGACCGGTAAATCAGGGTAAGTTTTTTAACAAGAAAACGGCTTCGCCGTACGCCTGCGGCGAAACGCTTTCGTATAGTCCATCGCCGAGGGAAGTTTACTTCCCGTTCGGCGGGACATATAATCTTTTTACTTTATAGGAAGGAATTTCCTATAAAGTAAAAAACAGGGCTGTCTGTGACAACCCTGTATATTTTATGCATGCTTTTCTGCTGCTTCTTCTTTGTCGGGGAAGTTTACTCTTGAGATATCTGCGCCTACGGCACGGAGCTTTCTTACAACATCCTCATAACCGCGGTCAATGTGAATGATATCTTCAACCTGAGTTTCACCCTTTGCGCAAAGTCCTGCGATAATCATTGCAGCACCTGCTCTTAAGTCGTCAGCCTTTACGGGTGCGCCCTTAAAATCGCTGATGCCCTGTACAATAGCAGCCTTGCCTTCAATCTGAATCTGTGCGCCCATTCTTGTAAGCTGGTCAACATATCTGAAACGGTTGTCCCATACGCTGTCCGATACAATGCTTGTACCCTCTGCAAGTGCAAGAAGGGTTGTAAACTGAGGCTGCATATCAGTGGGGAATCCGGGATGGGGATGTGTCTTAACATTGCATCCGTGAAGTCTGCCGGTTGCAATTACTCTTACTGAATCATCATATTCATCGACAATACATCCGCACTCTCTGAGCTTTGCAGATATGGGGTCAAGATGCTTGGGGATGACATTCTTGATAAGAAGATTTCCCTTTGTTGCAGCAGCAGCAACCATATAGGTGCCTGCTTCTATCTGATCGGGAATTATTGAATAATCACAGCCGTGAAGCTCTGATACACCTTCAATTCTGATGACATCCGTACCTGCACCCTTGATGTTTGCACCCATAAGGTTCAGGAAATTGGCAAGGTCAACAATATGGGGCTCCTTAGCTGCATTTTCAATAATGGTAAGTCCTCTTGCCTTTACTGCTGCGAGCATAACGTTGATAGTAGCACCTACTGTTACCTTATCAAAATAGATTGAAGAACCGATGAGCTTTGAAGCCTTTGCTTCAACAACACCGCCGTCGGTGGAGATAACTGCACCGAGAGCAGCAAATCCTTTAAGGTGAAGGTCAATGGGACGTACACCGCCGAAATTACATCCGCCGGGCATTGCAACACGTGCAACATTGTACATACCGAGTAATGCACCTAAAAGATAATATGATGCTCTGAGATTTTTGGTAAGGTCATAGGGGATAGTATCAGAAACTACATTTCTGGTGTCGATGTTTATGGATGACTTGTTGATGTAGGTAACAACAGCTCCCATAGCACGAAGAATCTGAATCATCGAAGAAATATCTCTGATATCAGGCACATTTTCTAAGGTAAAAACACCTTTGGCAAGAAGAGTTGCAGGAAGAATTGCAACGGCAGCATTTTTTGCACCGCTGATTTCTATATCTCCCTCAAGTCTTTTGCCTCCGTGAATCACAAACTTTTCCACAAAGGGCACTTCCTTAATCCTTTTTTATATATCCGAAACAAGTAATATCAGTTTTATGACAGCCGATAGCTTAAAACTCGACCGTATCTGACAGATTACGCACAAAAAGGCATAGCCACAGACTTAAACATTATATCACTAACTTAAGCAAAATTAAAGCATTTGAAGGAAAAAAAACTTAAAAATAAATATTTTGTGCAAAACTTACAAAAATTACACACTGATTTTGTTAATGCCTGTTGTTAGTTTATATGTTTTTCCTGAAATTATTGCAACAGCTTGTGTATTCTGCGGTACATTGAAGGTAAAATCAATGCCGGAAGCGGTATTTTCCCATCTTGATGATACTGTTCCGTTTGCTGTTTCTATGGATGCTTCTGCAAATGAGAACTGCTTTGTTGTTTCAGGTGCAAATACTATATCCGTAAAACCTGCAGTGCCGTCCTTCTGTCTTATGCCGCACATTCTTTCGTACATCCAGTCACCTACGGCACCGTATGCATAGTGATTAAAGGAATTCATAGCTGCGGTTGCAAAAGTACCGTCAGGCTTATATCCGTTCCAACGCTCCCACATAGTTGTTGCTCCCTGTGTAATGGGGTAGCACCATGAGGGGAATTCGTCTCTGCGAAGAAGCTTGTAAGCAAGCTCGGTTTCACCGATATCGGAAAGCACATGAAGAAGATAGGGTGTGCCGACAAAGCCGGTTGTAAGATGTCCGTATGAGTTTACAAGCTCTGTAAGCTGCTTTGCCAGAGGTTCTTTTTCATTATAAAGACCGAAGTGGAGTGCGAGTACACAGGCTGTCTGTGTGTTGCAGAAGATTCTGCCGTCATCACCAATATATTTTCTGATAAAAGCGCGCTTGATATTCTTATAAAGATTTTTATAATACTTACAATCTTTTCCGAGAACCTCTGAAGCTTTTATGAGAAGTGAGGTTGAATAATAGAAAAATGCACAGCCTATAAGATCCTTTTCCGTTGCACCTTCAACAGCTTCCTTGTCGGGCAGATCAAGTGCCAGCCAGTCACCGAAGTGCCAGTGTCCTTCATAGAGATAGGGATTTGTGGAAATGCCCTCGTCGGGTTTCTTTTTGAGAGCCCATTTTCTCATAAAGTCAACCCATTTTTTCATAAGTATATAGTTTTCTTCAAGAAGCTCACGGTTGCCGTAGGTAAGATACATCTGCCAGGGAAGTATTGTGGCGACATCTGCCCAGGCGGAAGAGCCGCCGTCATCATCATATTTTGTGGGTACAAAAGAGGGAATTGTGCCGGAGGGCTTCTGCATTGCTCTTAAATCGCCCATCCATTTTCTGAAGAATTTTTCAACATTGAAGTTATAGCTTGCAACCTTGCAGAATACCTGTGCGTCACCTGTCCAGCCGAGTCTTTCGTCTCGCTGAGGGCAGTCAGTGGGTACATCAAGGAAGTTGCCCTTCTGTCCCCATATAATGTTATGGAAAAGCTGATTTATCATTTCATCCGAGCATCTGAAATGTCCTGTTCTCTTCATATCGGAGTGAACAACGATTGCGGTGAATTCATCGGCTGCATCAACCTGCATTCCTTCAATTGCAATATACCTGAAGCCGTAGAAGGTATATTCGGGCTTAATAAGGTGTGATTTTCCGTCGCAGACTACTGTAAGAAGCTGGTTTGCGCTTCTGAGATTTTCAGTATATACATTGCCGTCTTTATCAGGCATTTCAAAATGACGGATTTTTACGGTGTCGCCTTTATTGCCCTTTACATAAAAGCTGATATAGCCCGTAAGCTCCTGACCGAAGTCAATAACGGTATCGCCTTCGGGTGTTGTATATAGCTTTTTACCGCGTATAATCTCCTGCTCGGTAATATATTCACCTTCCTGAGGAATAAGAGTTTCTTTTGTATAATCAAGTACACTTACAGGGTGAGGTGCCTTTGCTCTGAAGGTGTAATCAATTGTTTCACCGTTATACATATTGTTATAACGGACCTTGTTTTCTTTATAAAGCCATGATGAATCGGTATATATGACTGTTTCTTCACCGTTTTCATAAGTAAGCGTAAGTGCGGCAATGGCAGCTACCGTTTTATGTGTTACGGTTTTTGAGCTGAGATCATACCACTTATGAAAACGCCAACCTATGCCGGTGCCGATGACTATGGTGTTTTCTTTTTCAATAAGAGAGGTTACGTCAAAGGTCTGATACTGTATTCTTTTGTTATAATCGGTCCAGCCGGGATTAAGTACGGATGATGTTACATTCTTTCCGTTTATAGTACAGCTGTATACCCCGAGAGCACTTATCTGAAGTACAGCCTTAACGGGGAATGGCTTTGCTGTGAATTCCTTAAGAAAATCAACAACAGCATCTCCGGGCTGTCTTGCGGCTTTGATCCATGATGCATTGAATATTTTGTCCATAATATTTCTCTCCTTTATGATATGTCGGCAAAGAGTGCCGATGTTTTTTTCTTAAGATTTGCATTTTCCTTGTTTTCAAGAAAAGGGTCAGAGCTGAGTATTGCTTCTGCTTCGTTTCTTGCGGCATAAAGTATACGGGAGTCGGTCATAAGCGAAGCAATTTTCATTGTCGGCAGACCGCTTTGCCTTGAACCGAAAAAGTCACCGGGGCCTCTCAGCTTAAGGTCCTCCTCAGCCACTGCAAAACCGTCATTTGTTGCACATAGTATATCAAAACGCCGGCGTGCTTCCTTCCCCTTTGAATCGCTTACAAGTATGCAATAGGATTGCTCACTGCCTCTGCCCACTCTTCCTCTTAACTGATGAAGCTGTGAAAGTCCGAAGCATTCTGCATTTTCTATTACCATAACATTTGCGTTGGGAACATCAATGCCAACCTCTATTACAACGGTACAGAAAAGTATGTCTGCCGCACCTTCCTTGAAGTGTGCCATAATTTCATCCTTTTGCTTCTGCTTCATCTGTCCGTGAAGCACAGCACAGCGTAAATCCGAAAAAACAGTGGATGACAGCAGCTTGTAATATTCCTCTGCTGATTTTCTTTCTCCTTCATAATCCTCGTTTTCCTCAACCATGGGACAGACTATATAACATTGTCTGCCTTTTTTTACCTCCTGCCTTATGAAGGTATACATTCTTTCACGGTAAAGGGAGGGGACTGAAAAGGTTTTTATTTCCTGTCTGCCTTTCGGCTTTTCGTCAAGCACGGAAATATCAAGGTCACCGTAAATAATCAGTGAAAGTGTACGGGGAATGGGGGTTGCACTCATAACAAGCACATGGGGCTCATCTCCCTTGTCTCTGAGAGATGCTCTCTGAGAAACACCGAAGCGGTGCTGCTCATCGGTTATTACAAGTGCAAGATTATTGAATTTTGTATCTTCTGTGATAACTGCGTGAGTGCCGATTATGATTTCAGCTTTTCCCGAAAGAATATCTTCTTTTACAAGCCGTTTGTTTTTTGCCGTGAGTGAGCCTGTAAGAAGAACTATTTCCGTGTCGGTATTATTGAAAAAATTTCTGAAGGTTTCATAGTGCTGGCGTGCAAGCACCTCAGTGGGTGCCATAAGCACACACTGACAGCCGTTTTTTACAGCGGATGCCATAAGCGAAGCCGCAACGGCGGTTTTTCCCGAGCCTACATCACCTTGCAGAAGCCTTCGCATGGGAGTGTGTGTTTTCATATCGTTGGCACATTCCTTTATGGCGCGCTTCTGGGCATTTGTAAGAGTAAAAGGCAGTGAAGATATAAAATCAGCAGTGTAGTCCTTAAGTGCGTAAGCCGTGATTTCATCCTTTGAAACGGAGTGGGAAAGAATACCTAACTGAAGGATGAGCAGCTCCTCATATATGAGCCTTCTTCTTGCGGCTTTTACGTCCTCCTCATCCTTCGGGAAATGTATATTGTTTAATGCTTCATATATCCCGGGAAGCTTATATTTCAAAAGCTGCTCTTTGGGGAGAGTTTCGGGAATGTTGTCTCTGAAGGCTTCAAGTGCTGTCTTTACGGCTTTCCCGATTGCTCTTGAATTAAGAGATGCATTCTGGTGATATACGGGGTGGAGATATTCATTGTTTTCGGCTTTCATATATTTCGGTGAAAGCATTTCTTTAGCCCCGTGGTCGTTTTCCTTTATTTTGCCGTAAAAAATGTATTCTTCGTTTTCTTTAAGGTCAGAAGAAACATATTGATTATTGAAAAAAGTCAGATGTATTATTCCCATACCGTCTGTCGCACAGGTACGGTAAATAAGCTTTCCGCTTCTTGTTTTAATCGGCATAGGGCGTGAAATTACGGTAGCCTTTATTGCAACAGCTTCATCATAGGGAGCAGACTGTATTGATACTGTATTTTTCCAGTCCTCATATCCTCTCGGATAATAGGTAAGGAGGTCTTCTATTGTTTCAATTCCCAGTTTTCTGAAATATGCTGCACGCTTTTCGCCTATGCCCTTAAGAAATCTGATATCTGTTTCCGATATTGAACTCAGAAAAAAAACCTCCTTCGGTGAATAATTTTTATGTATTTCCGCAAAACTTATTACGGAGTGATTATATGACGGATATTAAAGTCAGAGCACGGCTGCTTATCAGGGGAAAGGTTTTTTCCTTGTGGATAAAAAGCATTCTGCCGTTTTTTCTTCTGGCTGCTTCATTTTTATGCGGTATTTTACCCTTTATGTCCGTATTTTACGGAGTGTATGATACGCTTATTCCTTTGGATGGCAGATATGTTTATGCTGTAATAATTTGTCTTGCGGCAGCCTCTGTGTTTATTTTTGTTTTCTCTTTCATAAGAAAATGCTACAGTGAAGCCGCCGTTTTTTATCTTCTTGATAAAAACGGCACAGCCCCTGCAAGCTATTTCAGGTTTTCTCAGGGACTGCGGTATTTTCGTATGAAGCTTCTTGTTGTTTTTTATAAGCTTTGTTGGGGAAGTGTGTTTATGTTTCCCTCTTTGTTTCTGTTTTATGTGCTTTTTACAGGAGTATACAACGGACCGATGATAAAGAGCATTTTTGTAACGCTTCTTATTACCGGTGTTCTGCTTTTTGTCTGCGGTGTGTTTTTTATGTATACGGTAAGCTCGAGATATTATCTGTGCGATTATCTTTTTTATCTTTATCCGCTGTCCCCCGTAAGAAGTCTTGTTTCATCATCTGCACTTCTTTGCAGAAAAAAACTGCTGTATATTACATTTTGCAGAATAAGTATACTGCCTTGGAAATTGTTCGGACTTTTTGTTTTTTCTCTTCCTTTTTCAAGGGTTTTTACAAAGTGTATAAAGGCAGTGCTTTGTGAAAGTGTATACGGTGAAAAGAAGTACAGCCGTAAAAAGCCTGCCGTGGTTTTTTATATCGGGAAAAATACCGTTTTTGTTCCTCAGACCGAAAACGGATAAATCAGTCCGTTTTAAGGGCTCTTCTGAGATTGCCTCCGAGAATACCTTCTTTTGCTTCCTCGGGGATGTTGAGATTTTCAATACGTTCAATCGCCGCTTTTGTGTAAGCTGCTTTATTATACGGAAAGTCAAGCCCGAAAATGCTTCTGGTATTTCCTGTCTGATGAATAACGGTTCTCAGCTCCTCGTCGGAAAGCGACCATGCGCCCTGCAGACCGTTTTCGCTCATTGATACGGTTGTCCAGCCTGCATAAACGGTATCCTCTTTGGAGTTTCTTACACTGTTACACATAACCGCCAGTGCTTCTCTGAAAAAGTGAT
This sequence comes from Acutalibacteraceae bacterium, assembly GCA_045588855.1. Lineage (GTDB taxonomy): Bacteria > Bacillota > Clostridia > Oscillospirales > Acutalibacteraceae > RUG806. The sequence goes on along the minus strand of JAZNEX010000034.1, from coordinate 29,897 downwards.
AGCCGCCTATATGCTCCATGCTGAATTTAAGCTCGGGATAACACCACGCTACTTCATCAAAGAGAAGCAGACTGTAGTCTTTTATCGGATGCCAGTGAAGACCTGTGTGGAAGGACAGGAAAAGTCCTTCTCTTTCGCATTTTTTATATACTCTGTGAAGCTTGAAGGACAGTACATTCACACCCTGAAAGGCAGGGTGTATTTTAATACCCTTAAAGCCGTAGTCAATCATTTTATCTATCTGATAATCAATATCGTCCTCTTCAAGATCAAGTGTGCCGAAGCCGATAAGCGATGAATCGTTTTTTATTTCGTTGTATAACCAGTCAAGACGGTCACCGGGAAGTCCCGAACGTGCATACTGATCCTTAAAACAGGTGAAGCATACAGCCTTTTCAATATTGCATTCAGCCATTAATTCCTTCAACTCGCCGATGCCTGCATCCGGCTTTGATTTTTCGGGAAAGACGTGTGCGTGATTTGCCCAGATATGTTCTCTCATAATATGACCTCTTTTCTGAAAATCGTTTATATTCTGACTATTTCTATAGAGTCGCATTCATCATCTGCAGATACCTCAAAGGTATTGAGACCGGGTTTAAGCTTTATCTGTCTGAAAATATATAAGCCGTCGGTCAGCTTTTCTGCCTTGTATTTTTTGTCCTTTCCGTTGACAAGAAGCCTGAGATTTGTCCGGTTTGTTGTGCATCTGAGGTCGGTGAGCTTTTCTTCGGTTTCATATATATCGGGATCGATGATTTTTATAAAGCTCTCCGAAGAAAACTGTGCTTTATAGAACCAGAATGAATCATATACCTCCGAACGGTCATTTGATATGAGTCCTCTTTTGCCGTCTCCGTTTTTTTCGTCGGTAAGCAATCCGCAGAAGTATGCAATCATACCCTTTTGTCTGCAGAATGTCTGCCAGAGTCTTATATGATGCTCTGCGTTATCCTTCATTCCCGATTCGCTTCTTGCGGGGGATTGGGCAAAAACCGCGAAATGCTTGTCAGGATATTTTTCCTGAAGGTCGCGGAAGCGTCCGCTGAATGTGATATATGCATCAGCCTGAGTTTTGCAGGGAATGTCAAGGAGTATAAGACTGATATTATCGGGAATATTCTCGGTTGCATTTTCTATATTTCTTCTTGCTGCTATCAGTATTCCGGGGGCATATTCACGGGCGGTTTTTATGAACTTTTCCGTGTAATACGTATCTGCATCCTCGGGGCATACAAGAAAAATAAGTGAAGGGTGATTGCGGTAAATTATAAGAAATTCCTTCAGTGCCCGGGTGTCACGGTCTGCATCTGCCGAATAAGGCGGACAATACCAGAATGCTGAGCCTGCCTTGTCGCAGTAAGAAAGAAGATTTGTTTTTGTGGGAAGCATTGAGGACATAAGAGCGTTGCCGTCAAGGTGTCTGAGGTTTTCCGTATCGCTTCTTACAGCAGAGCAGTCTGTAAGCTCTGCACCGTCAAGCGGAAGCCTGAATCCGTTAAGACGGAAGAACCCTTCGTCATCAACTGAAAAATCTCTTATTCCGAATTCAGATGATGTTTCGTCAAGTACGGATGAATCTCTTCTGAGTGAAGCTCTCAGTGTATATACGCATGCTCCGCCCTGACCTTCCCATAAATCGGGAATATCTATTGTTATTTTTGCTGCCGGAGATGTAGGCTTTGATGTCGCTGAGGCTACTTCATATCCGGAGGAATTAAGTACGGTGTAGGAAACAATATCATAGTTGTTGGGCTTTATTACCTCTGTGCTGACATTTACCTCTCCCTTGCCGTTTTTGACGGATGATGTGATATAAAGACCGTCTCCGGGCACGGAAAGATTAAAGTGCGAGCTGTCTGTTGTGATAATGCTGACACCTGCAAAAGCAAAAAGACCGTCTATTCTTCCTTCCGGGATTACCTTCAGCTCGATTTTGTATTCTGTATGGGGGTCAGCTTCGTTTGTCAGAAGCACTCTGAATGAAAATCTGTGTGAGTCTTCGGCTGCAATCAGGTTGCCGTTAAGGTAAATTTCTGTCTTGCCCGTAAGCTGTGTGAATTCAAGATATACGGTTTTTCCTTCTTCATTTTCCGCAGGAGTCCAGGAATTGGAAAAGGCACATACGGGCATTGTTTCTATGCTGTGGAAAAAGGGGAGAGTTATAACGGTATCTGCAAATACCTTTTCTTGATTTTTTGCTGTGGCTGAAAAAAGCCATTTTGTATTGAAAGGTCTGATGTTTCTCATTATTTCACCTGCAAGTCAATAGTAAGTTCAACGGGACAGTGGTCAGAACCGAAAATTTCCTGATGAATGGAAGCGGATAAGAGTCTGCTGTCAAGAGAGGATGATGTGACAAAGTAGTCAATGCGCCACCCTGCATTGTTTTTGCGGGCATTGTAACGGTAAGACCACCAGGAATATTCCCCTTCCTTGTCGGGGTTGAAATATCTGAATGTATCCGTAAAGCCTGAGTCAAGGAGTATGTTGAATTTTTCTCTTTCTTCATCGGTAAATCCGGCCTTGCCGCGGTTAGGCTTAGGATTTTTCAGATCAATTTCCTTGTGGGCAACATTAAGGTCGCCGCAGAAAATGACAGGTGCGGTTTTCTCAAGCCTTTTAAGATGCTCAAGGAAGGCATCCTCCCAGCACTGACGGTAAGAAAGTCTTGAAAGGTCCTCTTTTGCATTCGGAGTATATACCGTCACAAGGTGAAATGAGGGGTAGGTGAGGGTAATTACTCTTCCTTCGTTGTCAAATTCTTCTTTTCCTATGCCGTAGGTTACCTTATCAGGTGTGTGCTTTGTGAATATGGCTGTGCCCGAATATCCTTTTTTTTCTGCATAATTCCAATACTGCTCATATCCGTCAAGCCGGAGGTCAATCTGACCCTCCTGAAGCTTTGTTTCCTGAAGACAGAAAAAGTCTGCATTGAGATTATTGAAGACTTCGGTAAAAATTCCCTTACCGTGCACGGCTCGTATACCGTTTACATTCCATGAAATAAATTTAAGCATAATTTATATAACTCCGTATAACATAATAATTCACAATAAGTATAGCATACAATCCTGCAGATATCAATGTATCTTATTTGTATTTATATATAAAACAATATTTTTTTGTTCTTGAAACTGTGTTTTTATTGTGATATCATTACTGTGTATCTGCATTTATGCGGATGAAATTGTGAAGGAGGTGCGACTATGTACGGTAATGACGGCTTTTTTTCAACGGTTTATACGATTATCGGCACATTAGGAGAGAATGTGCTGAAGGCTCTCAGAATGTTTTTAAGTTCTGTATTTATGAAGCCGCCCGTTTTTCTTTTTGTGTGTCTGAGACGTTTTGTGCGCTTCCTTTTCAGATGTACGGTTCTGCTGTTTGCTCCTTCCGATGCACCATCGGCTGCTTATGCCGATGAGGTTACGAGAGCAGCAAAATCAATGCTTCGTACCTTGTTTACACATCCTCTTTCATTTTTCCCCCTTGCGGTTAACTATATTAAAGCTGCATTTTCCCGCTATCATTTTGGTGTAAGTGCACTTGTTATGTGGATAATTCCCATTGTTGCATTCATAGCTTTTTTTGCAGGTTTTAATGCTTTTTCTGAAAAAACTCTCGCACTTGAAATTGTTTCCGACGGTGAAATTCTCGGATATACCGAAAGTGAAGCCGACTTTTTCAAGGCAAAGGGTGTTGCAAAGGAAATGCTTTCTCTTGCGGATTCCGATTCGGTTGAATTCCCCGATATATCATATTCGCTTACTTATGTTGATGCTCATAAATTTACGGATACGGATACTCTTTGCAGGAATATTCTCAAAAAAACATCAGCCGATACCGTTAATGCCTGCGGTGTTTATGCTGACGGTAAGCTTATTTCCGTATTGCACAGCGAAAGCGATGCCAGAAATGTGCTCGAAAGATTCCTGACGGAAAAGAAAAATACCGAAGGAAATTACGTTGTATCATTTGCAGAGGATATTGTTTACAAAACAGGACTCTATCCTGCAGATTCCGTTTCTTCTCCTGCTGAATTTTCAAAGATGGTAACTCCCGACAAGGACGGTAACGGTATATTTTCTTTTAAGGAAGTAAAGACAGAGGTTACTGCTGTGAGTGTGCCTTATGAAACGGTTGAAATTAAATCCGCAGCTCTTTACAGCGGCTCAAAAAGAGTGTTGTCATCGGGCAAAAACGGTTATGCTCAGGTTACAAATTTCGTAACCTATGTTGACGGTCAGAAAACCTCTTCTTCTGAGGTTTCACGTCTTACAGTGACGGAAACTATACCCGAAAGAATACAGATAGGCACAAAGCCTCTTGATGAAGCATATTCAAATTCAATGGGCGGTATATTCCTGTGGCCTATTGTAGGAGCTTACGGAATCAACTCTGACTACGGTCAGCGCTGGGGTAAGCTTCACGCAGGACTTGACCTTGGTATGGGCAATGCACCGGGCACCAGCCTCGGTAAGGATATTATTGCCGTTGCACAGGGTGTCGTGCAGGTCGCTGCCGTACATTCAAGCTACGGATGGTATCTTATTCTTGACCACGGAAACGGATTACAGACGCTTTATGCTCACTGTCTTGCGGATTCGTTTATGGTTTATCCCGGACAGGTTGTTGTTGCGGGGCAACCTATTGCAAGGGTCGGATCAACCGGTTATTCAACAGGTCCCCATCTTCATTTTGAGGTCCGTGTAAACGGCAACAGGGTAAATCCCAGACCCTATCTCGGCATATAAGGAGGAGAGTATATGGAAAAAACCGACAAGAGAATATACAGATCTGCTGACGGAAATGATACTCTTTCCGATTTAAGGCGTTATCAGGAGGAGCTTGACAAAAAAAGAAAAGAGACCAAAAAGAAGAACTTTCATTTCTTTATAGGTCTTACGGTTGTGATTTTTTCCCTTGTGGGCTTTGTCGGCTGTATTGTGCAGGGGGTAAGTGTTATTCTTGACAAGCAGGAAATAAAGAATAGGGCAGCTCTTGAAACTTATTCCGGCTTTATGCTTGCGGTTGCGGCTGTGGATCCCGAACCCTTTGATGATATTACGGCAGCTCCTATGGAAGAGCTTGTTGAAATTGCCGTGTGGAGTATAATAGGCTCGGATCTTGAACCGGAAAAGTACAGCTATTCTTCGGATGAGCTTGTTATTCCCGCTTCCGAAGTTGAATCGGCATTCTTAAGATATTTCGGTACGGCTGTTGTTATTGAACATTGTTCTGTTACAGGCTACGGCTATGAGTTTTCGTACAGTGCCGATGATAATGCTTACTATATTCCTCTGACAACAATTGAGCCTCTTTATACACCCCACATAACCGATGCTCAGGTAAAGGGCGATGCGGTTATTGTAACTCTCGGCCTTATAAACACAAACTCATGGCAGCAGAATTCACAGACAGGTGATATGGAAACTCCGGATCCCGATAAAATTATAAAGGTAACGCTTCGTAAATCGGGCGGATATACCGCAATCGGTGCAATACAGACATCCGCAAGACCCGAAATTTCAATTGCAGATATTATTAATCCTGCAGAAAATACGACAACAGTGGCTGTTGAGTCTTCTACGGCAGCTGCCGACAGTACCACGGAAGCAGAAGCTTCGGGTGCTGCAGAAACAACCGTTGCAGCAGAAACAGAAACCGCATCGGCATCCTGAAAAATGAAATTACGGCAAAAATCTTCTTTTAATGAGGATTTTTGCCGTTAATTTATTGTAATCCCGCACTTGCCTTTACTTTTTATCGGCAGTGTGGTAATATGAAACTGACAAAAAATTATCCGGAGGCTACGATTATGCATAAACTCAGAAAAATTGTAAGCTTGATGCTTGCAGTAATTATGTTATCTTCCTGCTTCGGCGCGGTTTTCGCAAGCGCGGATGTTGTTGACCCCAATGAACCTCTTGAAAGCTGGAACTATGACCATCTTCCTCAGATTTATGTGCAGGGCTTTGAATCCAAGTGGGTTTATTTCAAGGATGACCCCGAACACAAATCTCTTCTTTTCCCTGTAGACACAGACAGACTTTTAGGCAATTTTATGAACTACTCAAAGTATGCAAATGAGGCTGTTGAAAAGAAGGATCCCCGACTTGCTTATAATATCGTCTATGGGGCAATGTGGGACAGCTTTGGTCCTACTGCTCTCAAGCCTGACGGTATTACAATGCAGGATGAGGTTACTGTCGATCCCGATGAGCTTCGCTTTACTCCTGCTGACGGTGAATATACTTTCAAGTATGATGCACGTCTTGACCCTGTTGATATTGCACATACACTTCACACATATATCGGTTGGGTAAAGCAGCATTCAGGTCAGGATAAGATTGAGCTTGTCGGTTCAAGCTACGGCACTTCCGTTGTTGTTGCTTATCTTGCTCTTTACGGCTGGGAGGATTTTGACTCGGTTGTTCTCTGTGTTCCTTCTCTTGAAGGTGTTAATTTTGTAGGTCAGCTTTTCTCGGGCTCCTTCGATTTTAAGCCTGATGCCGTTGAAGCTTTTGTATCGGGTATGATTGCGGATGAAACAGTTCACCTTCTTCTTTCCGTTATGAATGAGCTGGGTATGCTTGATGTTCTTCTTGCGCTTCTTGTTGAGCCTGCACTTAATATTGCGGTTATGAATGCTCTTGACGATATCATCCACGATATTTTTGCTACACATCCTGCTATGTGGGCATTTGTTGAAGACAGATACTTCTATGATGCGCTTGAGCATGTTTACGGTGATGACTGGGATCAGCCTACAGAAGAGTATCATCAGCTCATCGAAAAAGTAGTTTATTTCCACGAGGAAATTAAAACCAAGGACCGTGAAATAATTCAGGAAGCTGTTGACAGCGGACTTCATTTCAATGTTATTTCAAAGTATAACAAGGCTCCCTTCCCCTTCTCAGAGGACGGAAATTTCACGGGTGACGGCTTCGTGGCTCTCAGTAATGCAAGTCTCGGTGCTACTTGTGCAATGAACGGTGAAACACTTCCCGATGACTATACGCAGGCAAAGTATCCCGAAACAAACTACATTTCTCCTGACAGAGTAATTGACGCTTCAACCTGTCTTCTTCCCGATAACACATGGTTTATCAAGGACCTCGCACATGGTGAAAAACCCGATTATTACTATCAGATGATCAATCGTATTCTCTATGAGGATCTTGATGTTCATACATCTGAGACACTTCCTCAGTTTGTGAAGAATACGGGTGATGCTATTGTTCCTCTCACTGAGGAAGAACCTGAACCCGAAATGAGTCTTTTTGAAAAGATTATTGCTCTTTTCAAAAACCTTTTCAATATGCTTATTGATGCACTCAAGGGTATGTTTGCATAAGCCGAATTGAGTTTATAATACGTTTCAGGAGCTTTTGCCTGAATATTACAGCTGAAAAGAACTGCTCTGAAGGAGAAATTTTCCTCCGGAGCAGTTTTTTGTTATCCGGGAAATCTTTTATGGCAGACAGTTTTGTGTATAAAAAAACACCCCATACCCCCGGGATTGGGGGCAGGGGGTTGACAAATCGTCTTATTTACAGAACTTGTTTTCCCAGCTTCTGAGAGTATTTTTCATAAGCATTGTTATAGTCATAGGACCAACGCCGCCGGGGACGGGAGTGATATAAGAAGCCTTTTCTTTGACTGTCTCAAAATCAACATCACCCGTTACCTTGCCTGAGGGAAGACGGTTTATGCCTACATCGATTACAACCGCACCTTCTTTTACCATATCTGCCGTTATAAAGCCGGGCTTACCTATGGCTGCAATCACAATATCTGCTCTGCTGACTTCTTCTGTGAGATTCTTTGTTCTGGAATGGCATATTGTTACGGTAGCATTTTCCTGAAGCATAAGAAGAGCTGCAGGCTTGCCGACAATGTTACTTCTTCCGACTATCACACAGTGCTTGCCTGATATTTCAATGCCCTCGTATTTAAGCATTTCTACAATCCCTGCAGGTGTACAGGGTGCGAAGCATGGCTTACCTGCTACAAGATTGCCCGTGCTGACAGGAGAAAAACCGTCAACATCCTTTTCGGGACTTATTGCATCAATAACCTTGTTTTCATCCATATGGGCGGGAAGGGGAAGCTGGCAGAGAATACCGTCAATGCTGTCATCAGCATTGAGCCTGTCAATAAGGTCAAGAAGCTCTTTTTCCTCAGCATTTTCACCAAGTGCATATTCGTATGATGTGAACCCGCAGATTTCACAGGCCTTCTTTTTATTGTTTACATAAATTCTTGAAGCGGGGTTGTCTCCGACGATTATAACGGCAAGTCCCGGAGTTCTGATACCTTCGGGGCGATTGCTTACGGTTTTTGCAGTGCTTTCACGGAGTATTTCCGATATTTTTTTCCCGTCAATTATTTTAGCTGACATAAAATCACTTCCTCAGAAAATCTTGTGTGTGCAGAATAATCCGTACATGCGGAATTTATGTATATATTATATTTTGCACAAATCACCATTGTCAATAGTAAAACGTATATCAATTAAAAAAAATAATATGTCAGTTCAAAAAAATTCTTTAATTAAAAATCTTTTATTTATATATATATTGTTGACTTTTTTCATTTCTTGTAATATCATTCATGTGTCTAAGGAAATGTGTACAATCTGTGTACATTTCAGCAAAAAAATCAGACGGAGGAAAATGAAATGAAAAAGTTCTCAAAAGTATTAGCACTTCTTCTTGCTCTTTCTATGGTACTTGCATTCGCTGCTTGCGGCGGTGACACTACTGAAGAAACAACAGCAGCAGGAGAAGATGCAACTGCAGGTACTGTAGATCTTGAATATGATCTTACTGCAGAAGGCGATTACACAGCAGACAACACCGAATATGTTATCGGTGCTACAGGTCCCCTTACAGGCGACGCTGCTTCTTACGGTATTTCCGTACAGCAGGGTGCACAGCTTGCTATTGAAGAAATCAATGCTGCAGGCGGTCTCAATGGTGTTAACTTCAAGCTTGATATGAAGGATGACAAGGCTACTGCTGCTGATGCTTCAACCGGTTATGATGCTCTTTATGAAGCAGGTATGCAGGCTTCTCTCGGCTCAGTTACATCAGGTTCAGCTGAATCCTTTGCTACAAGAGCTGCAGAAGACGGTATCTTCTCTCTTACTCCTTCAGCTTCTGCTGATCCCGTTATCAACGCAAGTGAATTCTCATTCAGAGTTTGCTTCGGTGACCCCGACAACGGTATCATGTCAGCTGAAAAGCTTGCTGCAGAATATGAAAACATCGGTGCTATCTACGATTCATCCGATGCATATTCATCAGGTATCTATGAAGCATTCAAGGCAAAGATGGCTGAGCTCGGTAAAGAATACATCGAACAGTCCTTTGACGCAGAAAACAACCGTGACTTCTCAACTCAGGTTGAAGCTCTCAAGGATTGCGACGTTATCTTCCTTCCCATCTACTACACAGAAGCAGGTCTTATTGCTAAGGCTTGTGTAGCTAAGGGCTGTGATGCTTTCCTTTTCGGCTGCGACGGTCTTGACGGTGTTGCAGGTCAGATTGATGACACAGTTACAAACAAGATCAGCTATCTTACTCCCTTCGATGTAAACAGTGAAGATGCAAAGGTTGCTGCTTTCGTTACTTCTTATGAAGCAAAGTACGGCGCAAAGCCCGACCAGTTTGCTGCTGACGGTTATGATGCAGTTTATGCTATCTTCGAAGCTATGAAGGTTGCAGGCGTTGATAATGTTAAGGTAGATCCCGCTGAGCTTTCAAAGGCTCTTGTAAGCGTATTCACATCCGATACTTTCTCATATGACGGTGTAACAGGCGGCATGCAGTGGGAAGTTGGCGGTGCTTGTGACAAGGATCCCATCATTGTTGAAATTAACTGATAATCGGTAAAATCCGTATTTATGTATATGCCTGAGGTAACCCCTCGGGCATATACCTGCCTTTACAGGTTTTTTCATTTTATACTTTTGTCTGAAAAAAACTCCCGGAAATGGAGAGAAATTATGAGTATTTTATTTGACGGCTTAAGTCTTGGTGCTATATATGCTCTTATCGCTCTCGGTTATACTATGGTTTACGGTATTGCCAAGATGCTTAACTTTGCCCACGGTGACATTATTATGGTAGGCGCATATGCGGTATTTTTAGCTCTTATGACAAGCGGACATATTGCCCTTGCAATTGTAGTTTCGGTTATTATCTGCGTAATAATGGGTGTCGTAGTTGAAAAATTTGCATATAAGCCCTTGCGCGGTGCTTCCCCTCTTGCCGTTCTTATTACGGCTATCGGTGTAAGCTATCTTCTTCAGAGTATTTCACAGCTTGTTTTCGGTGCCGAACCGAAAACCGTTACAATGCCTTCCCTTGGTGCTGTAGAGATGCTTGGTGCAAAAATCAGTGTTTCATCACTTGTGACTCTCGGTATAGGTGCTGTTATTATGGCAGGTCTTACAGTATTTGTTAAAAAGACACGTACGGGACGGGCTATGGTTGCGGTTTCTGAGGATAAGGGCGCTGCAATGCTTATGGGTATCAATGTCAATATGATTATTACAATCACATTTGCCATCGGCTCTGCACTTGCTGCTGCAGCCAGTGTATTCTATCTTATGCAGATTCCTTCAGTTGAGCCCACTCTCGGCTCAATGCCCGGTATCAAGGCTTTTACTGCTGCGGTTATCGGCGGTATCGGTTCAATTCCCGGTGCTATGATAGGCGGTGTGCTTTTAGGTGTTATCGAAAAGGTTTGCCTTAGTATACCCGTGCTTGCACCCTATACAACAGCGGTTGAATTCGGTCTTCTTATTGTTATTCTTCTTGTAAGACCCATAGGACTGCTTGGTAAAAAGAGAAGAGAGAAGGTGTGATTTATGATTAAAAGCATATTAAAATCTGATGATTTCAAAATTAAAAACTGCATAAATTACATCGGTGTTATACTTGTATTGGCTGTATTCACAACGCTTCAGTACACAGGAAATCTCAAGGCATCATACGCAAACCTTCTTGTACAGATAGGATACAGTATAATTCTTGCCGTTTCTCTTAATCTCGTTGTAGGCTTCCTCGGTGAGCTTTCTCTCGGTCATGCGGGCTTTATGTGCGTAGGTGCATATCTCGGTACATATATTTCGATGCAGCTTAACGGAATACTTGACAATAAGATTCTCAGTCTTCTTATCAGCATGCTTATCGGCGGTGTTGTAGCTGCTGTATTCGGCTTCCTTGTAGGACTTCCCGCACTTCGTCTCAAGGGTGACTACCTTGCAATTGTTACTCTTGCTTTCGGTGAAATTGTAAGAACTATTTTTAAGAATCTGCCCTGGTTCGGTAAGGCAATGGGACTTTCAACAAGCTCAATCAAGTTTTCAAAGAAGGATTTTCCTCTCTTTATTATTGTGTTTATAGTTGTTCTTATTGTTCTTTTCCTTGTGCAGAATCTTGTAAGAAGTAAGCACGGCAGAGCAATTACCGCTATACGCGATAATGAAATTGCAGCAAAGGCTATGGGTATCAATGTTACTTTCTATAAGCTTTTTGTTTTTGTGATTGCCGCCTTCTTTGCAGGTGTTGCAGGTGTATTCTACGGTCATTATGCAACTCCCGTTATGTATACCTTCTTCTCATACAACTATTCAATTGAAATACTTGTTATGGTTGTGCTTGGCGGTATGGGATCAATAAACGGTTCAATTATTGCTGCCACACTTATAACAATAATCAACTATATTCTTCAGAGGGAGCTTTCCGGCGATCTTGCTGCTCTTAAGTTCCTTATCTATGCTCTCATTCTTATCGGGCTTGTTCTTTATAACAATGCCCCCAAGCTTGCTCCCTTAAAAGAAAAGCTTTTATTAAGCAATCTTATTGCAAAGTTTACTTCTAAAAACAGAAGGCCTGAGGATATTCTTAATGACCCTGCTCATTGGGATAAGATTCCTACAAAAATCGCAATGGATGAGGTTCTTTCAACCGATATCCAGCCGGGCAACGAGTATGTGCCCGATAAACCCGGAAAAGGAGGTAAATAATGATGTCTGAAGTAGTATTAAAGACCGAAGACCTCGGTATTTCCTTCGGCGGACTTAAGGCTGTTCAGAGTGTTAATCTTGAAATAAAGAAAAAGCAGCTTTATGGTCTTGTAGGTCCCAACGGTGCAGGTAAAACTACCGTATTCAATCTTCTTACAGGTGTTTATCAGCCTACAACGGGTACATTTTATCTTAATGATGAAGAGCTCAAAGGAAAAACACAGGAGCAGATAAACCGTAAAGGTATTGCAAGAACTTTTCAGAATATAAGACTTTTCAATAATATGAGTGTCATAAGAAATGTTCTTGTAGGTCTTCATAATCAGCCTGAATTCAGGTGCAATCCTCTTGTCAGTCTTTTAAGACTTCCCGGTCATTATAAGACAGAGGAAGCTATGCGCAACAGGGCAAAAGAAATTCTTGATATTGTAGGTCTTCTGGAGGAACGCAACAATCTTGCTTGCAATCTTCCCTACGGTAAACAGAGAAAGCTTGAAATCGCGCGTGCACTTGCAACAAACCCAAGACTTCTGCTTCTTGATGAGCCTGCAGCAGGTATGAATCCTCAGGAGACAGATGATCTTATGAGAATTGTAAGAAAAATCCGTGATGATTTTGATATGACAATACTTCTTATTGAACACGATATGAAGTTTGTTTCGGGGCTTTGTGACGAGGTAACGGTTCTTAACTTCGGTACTGTACTTGCTCAGGGTACTGCAGCAGAAGCTCTTAACGATCCCGAAGTTATAAAGGCATATATCGGTGAGTAAGGAGGGGAACGGAAATGGCATTACTTGAAGTAAAAGACTTACAGGTAAATTACGGTGTTATCAGAGCTATCAAGGGTATCAGCTTTGAAGTAAACGAAGGCGAAATAGTTTCACTTATCGGTGCCAACGGTGCCGGTAAAACCACTACCATGCAGAGTATTATGGGACTTATACCCGTAAAGGGCGGCACTGTTACTTATGACGGTAAGGTTATCAACAAGGTTTCCGGTCATAAGCTCATATCAATGGGCATGAGTCAGGTTCCCGAAGGAAGACGTGTTTTTCAGGAGCTTACCGTTTATGAAAATCTCATAATGGGTGCATACACCCAGAAAGATAAGAAAAAAATCAAGGAAGATGTAGAGGATATCTACACTCGTTTCCCGAGACTCGGCGAAAGAAAAAACCAGATTGCAGGTACTCTTTCGGGCGGTGAACAGCAGATGCTTGCTATGGGCAGAGCTCTGATGAGCCATCCTAAGCTTCTGATGCTTGATGAACCTTCAATGGGGCTTTCACCTCTTCTTGTTGATCAGGTTTTTGATATTATCAAGGAGTGTCATTCGCAGGGAATTACTGTTCTTCTTGTTGAACAGAATGCGAAAAAAGCTCTTTCGATTTCTGATAGAGCATATGTTCTTGAGACAGGTGATATCTCTATTACAGGCAAGGGCGACGAGCTTCTCAACAATGAAAGTGTAAAGAAAGCATATCTTGGAGAATAAATAAAATAAATGTAAAAAAATCCCGTTTTTTTGTGTGAGTATACAGAAAAAACGGGATTTTGTATTGTATAATATGTTTTTGTATAATATAATATTATATTAGAAATATTGTTGCAAAATTCAGAACATTATAGTTTTTGGAGGAGAACTTTATGAAGTGTAATAACTGCGGATTTGAAATAAAGTTCAGTGAAGCTGTTTTTTGTCCCAATTGCGGAGCAAAGACAGGCATAAATGAAGTTGACGAAAATGCAACCAGAAGGGAAGAAAATCTTATATTGCATGATATAAGCCATATCTGGCCCGAATGGAAGCTTGTAAAGCTGTTGGGCAAGGGCTCATACGGAAGGGTTTACGAGGCGGTAAGAAGTGACAGCGGAATAGAAAGCCGTGCTGCAATAAAAATAATTTCAATCCCTACAGATCAGTCTGAAATAGATTCTCTCAGAGCAGAAGGGCTGGACAATAACAGTACAAGAGAATATTTCAGACATGTTGTGGAAGAATTTGTCGAAGAAATCCGACTTATGGAAAGCTTCAAGGGTGTTCAGAATATTGTAAGCGTCGAAGACTATAAGGTGGTTGAAAAGACGGATGATATAGGCTGGGATATCTATATCAGAATGGAACTGTTGACCCCCTTTAATTCTTATACGAGCGATAAAAAGCTTACTGAAAGAGAAATAATAAAGCTCGGTATCGATATTGCCACAGCGCTTGAAATGTGCTCAAGAAAAAATGTTATACACCGCGATATAAAGCCGGAAAATATTTTTATCAATGACTTCGGATATTTCAAGCTTGGTGACTTCGGTGTTGCACGTACACTTGAAAACAAAACATCGGGCCTGTCACAGAAAGGCACATATAATTTTATGGCACCTGAGGTTATTTATTTCAAGGACTATGATGCAAGAGTTGACATATATTCTCTCGGCGTGATGCTTTATAAGTTGCTTAATGATAACAGAATTCCGTTTCTTAGCGGTGATAAGCAGATTTTTACTTTCCAGGAAAGAAAAGAGGCGCTGGACAGGCGTATGGCAGGTGAAGTATTGCCGCCGCCCTGTAAGGCATCAGCGCCCGTAGCTCATATTATTCTGAAGGCTTGCGCATTCAATGTTCAGGACAGATTTGCTACGGCAACTGAGCTTAAGGAGGCACTGACGGCTGTTTTACAGGGCAGATATACGGGGCATCTTGACAATACCCTTCAGATTCCCGATTATGACAAAACCGTAGCTGCAAAAAGGGCAGATGCGGAAAAGAAGCCTGAATATGTAAATTCTCCTAATGTATATCCGGTGCCGGAAGGCGATTTTGCGAATAACCCTGCAGATAACAGTATCCCGTCTGAGCAGAAAAATAAATCCTATGTCAGCATAATTGCAATAGCAATAGCATTGGGCCTTCTTACGGGCATACTTGTAGGAGGAATAGTGCTTCTTGTAAAGTTTTCATCAGGGGAGCTGTCATTACATATTGACCCCGTTGCAGGTATTTTTAATGTTCTGAAAAACCTTATGGTTACATTGCGGCTCAGGTGATAAAGAACGGTAAATTTGATTTTACAGAATAATTTTTTATAATGTTATACTTTGTTCAGAAGCTATAACTGCAATTGTCTTTCTGAATAAAGTGGTATTTATTATGCGGAGGAAATCAGATGAAGTGCATTAATTGCGGATTTGAAATACAAAACGGCAATGCGACTTTTTGTCCTTCATGCGGTGAAAGAATTGCAGCAAAGCCCGAGCTGGATCTTTCTGTAATCTGGCCCGACTGGAAGGTCGAGAAAAAAATCGGAAAAGGCTCTTACGGAACAGTTTATCAGGCCGTGAGAAAAGACAGTGGCATAGAAAGCCGTGCTGCCATTAAGGTTATTTCGGTTCCTTCAGATCAATCGGAAATTGACAGCCTGCGTTTTGACGGAATGACCCATGATGAAAGCAGAACTTATTTCAAAAATATGGTTAAGGAATTTGTTGCTGAAATAAGTCTTATGCAGAACTTCAAGGGTGTTCAGAATATTGTCAGCGTTGAAGATTATAAGGTTGTTGAAAAAGAGGATGAGATCGGCTGGGATATTTATATAAGGATGGAGCTGCTTACTTCTCTTGATAAATATCTGTGTGATAAGGTTCTTGATACAAAAGAAATTGTAAAGCTTGGTACGGATATATGCTATGCACTTGAGATGTGCGGAAAATATAATGTCATACACCGTGATATAAAGCCTGAAAATATTTTTGTTAATAAGTTCGGTCATTTCAAGCTTGGTGACTTCGGTATTGCAAGAAGTCTTGAAAACAGATCCGCGGGAATGTCGCAGAAGGGTACTCCCAATTATATGGCCCCCGAGGTTGTTCATTTTACGGATTATGACTCAAGAGTTGATATATATTCTCTCGGCATAATGCTTTACAGATTCCTCAACGACAACAGACTGCCGTTTGTGGAAACCGAAAAGCAGATTCTGAGCTATAATGAAAGAAAGGCGGCTCTTGACCGCCGTTTCAAGGGTGAACCTTTGCCCCCGCCTTCAGGCGCAACCCCCGCACTTTCAGCGGTAATCCTGAAGGCATGCTCATTTGATCCGAACGGACGCTATGCCACAGCAAAGGAGTTCAGCAGGGCGCTTACGGATGCGTTGAATGAAAAAAACTCATTATCCGGGACACCGCCTGTATCTCCGGTGCCGCCCGTATCTCCCGTGCCGCCGACACCTCCCGCACCGCCGACACCTCCGGCAGAGCTTCCTGAAAAAAAGAAAAAGCAAAAGGGAACCGTCAAAGGCAGTGAAAAAATATCCGGCAGGTTTATTGCTCTGATAGCGGGAACGGTAGTTGTTATAATCGGACTTATAATTGCAATAATATTTGCGTTAGATCTGATTCCGCCGCATATATCGGAAACTGATTCATTTGTACCTGCAGCTGCAGACTATCAGGATATGAAGATAGGCCTTATATGCAAGGGTAGTTCTGATGTGAACCATAACAGGACATTTGTAGATGCTCTCAGAAAGGTTCAGCAGGAAAACGGTATGTCTGATTATCAGATTGTTATCCGTGAAAATATTTCCGAAGGGGAAGATTGTTTGGCTGCCGTATCTGAGCTTGCAGGCGAGGGATGTACTATGATAATCGGTACATCTTCAGATTATGAAGAAGATATGATAAGCGGCGCAATGGATTTTCCGCATATCCGTTTTACATGTATAGGCGGTAAAAAGGCACATACATTGGATATGAAAAACTACAGTAACGCATACGGAAGTGTGCATGAAGTACGTTATATCACGGGCGTGGCAGCAGGACTTTATCTGAATCAGATGATTAATTACGGTCAGATATACGCCGATGAAGCTGTCATCGGATTTGTCGGCACATTTACGACCCCCGAGGTTATTTCTGCATATACCGCATTCTATCTCGGTGCAAAAAGTGTATGTCCTTCAGTCGGTATGCTTGTTGAATTCACAGGATATGAAAGCGATGTATCAGCCGAAAAAAATGTTGCTGAAAATCTTATTTCAAAGGGTGCGGTTGTAATAAGCCAGTTTTCCGATGCAGGCGGCGCCGTTGAATATGCTGACAGTCAGGAAATCGGCTCTGTCGCATTTAATCTTGATTCCCATGCCACAACACCTCAGTATTGTATAGCTTCAAGTATGGTAAACTGGGATGTATATTTTTCTTATGCCTTTAATTGTATGGCATCCGGAAAAGCAGAGGATGACGACTGGGCACAGGGTATAGAAAAAAGCGGCAGCGGTGTTAAATACGCAATAGACTACGAAATGCTTCCTTACGGTGCAAAGGAAGAAATTGATGAAGCTGTTAACGGAATACTTTATGATTCCCTTAATATTTTTGATACATCATCATTTACATATAACGGAAGCACATTAAGATCATACTATGCCGATGTGGATCCCGATCCCCATTTTGACGGAGATACAGAAGTTATCTCGGGCGGAAATTTCCGCGAATCCTTCTATAGATCGGCACCGTATTTTGATATTCAGATAGATGAAATTACACTTGTAAACGAAAAATACTGATAAAGGAAAGAGAAGAAAAAATGATTAAATGCAGCTCGTGCGGATTTGAAATCAATAATGACAGCGCATTATACTGCCCGGGATGCGGGCACAAAACCGATGTTATGCCTGAAGCACGTTTTCCTTATGATATGAGCAGGATATGGCCCGAATGGAAGCTCGTAGAGGAAATAGGCAAGGGCGCATACGGTATTGTTTATAAGGCTGAAAGAATTGATGACTTTGTAAAAGAGAATAAGGCGGCTGCAATTAAAGTTATTTCTATTCCTCAGGACATCTCCGAGGTGGATTCCCTTCGCTCCGAAGGACTCAGCGAAGAAAAATCGCGTACTTATTTCAAAAATATAGTTGATGACTTTGTCAGCGAAATAGAGGTTATGGAATCTCTTAAGGGAATGCAGAATATAGTCAGTGTTGAAGATTATAAGGTTGTTGAGAAAAAGGATGAGATCGGCTGGAATATCTATATCCGTATGGAGCTGCTTACTCCTCTCAAAAAATATACTTCATTGAATAATTTTACCGAGGCTGATGTTATTTCCCTTGGCTCGGATATATGCACAGCCCTTGAATATTGCAGCAGAATCAATGTTGTTCACAGAGACATAAAGCCCGAAAATATTTTTGTGAATGATTTCGGTGATTTTAAGCTGGGAGATTTCGGTATAGCAAAAAAGCTTGAAAATCATACAGGCTCTTTTTCTCAGAAGGGTACATACGGCTATATGGCACCTGAGGTGTTTTACAGAAGACCGTATGATGCGAAGGCTGATATTTATTCTCTCGGTGTGGTTCTTTATTATCTGCTTAATAATAAAAGACTTCCTCTGACTGAACAGAATAATCAGATTGTTACATCCGAAGACAAGATGCGGGCTGTAGAAAGAAGACTTAACGGAGAAACACTTCCGCCTCCTAAGAATGCTTCTTCCGATATGGCAGACCTTATTCTTTGCGCATGCCGATATAACCCCGAGGGCAGATTCAATTCTGCAGGTATTATGAAAAAAGCCCTTGAGAGTGTACGTCAGAATAATTATGACAGATATCTTGAGCAGATAGGAATGAACAAAAATTTCAACGGTGCTTCGGAAACAGTCAACGGCAACGCTGAAATATTCCGTAACGGCAATTTTGCTGTGAACAAAAACACCCCCGACGGTAATATCTACGCTGATAACGGCAACGGATATAATAATGCAAACAATATACAGACTGCAGATAATACAGGCAAGGGAGCATCAAAAATACTCAAGATGCTTGCAATTGCAGCTCTTATTGCCCTGATTGTTACTTCGGGCGTAGCAGGCGGAATCGCGGTTTCGCAAAATCTTATTGATAAGGATGAGGCCACTACCGGCTCACATAATGTTGTTACGGAAGACCCGGCAACAATGCACGAGGAGATTTATTCGGAGCAGAGCAATCAGAATAACGGCGGATATGTTCCGAGCCCTGTCAATCCTTCTGTTAATCCGCCCAATGTTATAACAGGTGTCTATGAATCTGAACGGGTTAAACCGATAGTTGAAACTACCGTTATTATTGATGATTATGACAATAACGGAGCAAACAGAATGCCTGTTACAACAAGGCCCCCTGTCACCACTACAGAAAGCTCCTCTGTGACAACAACGGAAAGACTACCCGAAACTACGGCAACACCCGTAAATAAAATGCCTTCTTCAAAAAGTGAGATAATAGATTTTTATTCGGATGCAGTAAACAGTGCGAAGGCATACGGAGCAGGTTATACGGTCTATAAGTGGCAGGAGACAGACAGTGTCAATCTCGGCAGCGGTATTGTAAATACGGCAGCAAGAACGGTTATTGACAGTTTTATTTCAACTGAGGACAATGCTAAGACAGAGTATTATTCCAAAGGCAGTAACAGTGCGAGAAATGCATTTCCCGGCTGGTATCTTTCGGATAATTCCTATGTAAAAAGTGCAAGCTGTACCAAAAACGGAAGCAATTACCGTATAGTCATTGTTATGCAGGATGAGGATACACCCACGCAGGCATCAAGCACTCTTGCGCAGGTCTCCGATATGATTTATTACTGGGAGGATGTTGATAACATACTTTCAACATACCCTGTTGTCACAAAGGTGCTTTCTGACTACGGTAATATACATATGTACTATCGTAACTATACAATAACAGCTGATGTGACTCCCGACGGAGAGCTCATATCAATTGTTCACAGTGCAGACCTTGAGGTTTATATAGGCTATGCAACCGTAGCAGGTATGTCGCTTTCGGATAAAAGCGCACATCTGTGGGTAACGGAAGAATACCTTGATTTTAATTATTGATACATATAGAACAAACGGAGGTGTTGTTATGTATTGTTCGAAATGCGGACAGCTTATAAAAAATGAAGCTGCTGCCTTCTGTGCTTATTGCGGTGCAAAATTGCCCATTGCTTCAGACAATATCGTAAAGGCTGCTGAGCCTGAAAAAGCACAGGATAACAATGCTCAATTCAATGAAAATATAGTTGATCTGGATGCTACAGTAAGAGTTGATGAAGCTCCCGTAAAAAAATATACTCTTGATCATAATCAGTTCAAAATGCCCGAGCCTCTGGAGGAGAGTGTCTTTGATGATATTTGCGAGAAGGATGAATATGACATAACAGCGGGTAAAGGGATCAGAAGAGAAAATAATCGTTCACCCTTTGAGGACAGCGGATTCTTTTATCCCGATTCCAACGGCGGTGTCGTGTATCCGGGGTATGACAGACCTGATGAGAATGCAACAATCAAGGGAAGAAATGCTCCTTCATATACGGTGCAGCAGCCTGCCGCTGCTGCAGGTAATGCTTACGGCCCTTCAGACAATCAGGATTTCTCTCAGAGTGCAAGCTCTTTTTCAGTGCAAGGCAATTTTGCCGAGTCATTTACTCAGGCAGGAAACGGACCTGATAACTTTTTTGTTCAGCAGACACCTGTAAGTGCAGATACAAAAGCCAAAAAGAAAATGCCTGCATCAAAGCTTATTCTTCTGATTGTTATCTGTGTTCTGTTGTTTGCAGCTGCTGTTGCGGGCGGAATATTTGCCGCTTCAGCTGTTATGGATAAGCTTATGCTTATAGGAGCTTCCGGTGTTACGCAATGTATTTCAGCTTCAGTAATATATATTTAATCGGATTTTGTCAGAAAAGCCGTTGACGGCAATGACAAAAGGAGGTAATGCGATGCGTTATAATATTTCTTATTCCTGCATCAGTCATATTGGAAGAATCAGAAAAATGAATCAGGATAACTTTATCTGCAACGGAAGATATTTTTCTGACGGTAAAGAGGATATCCGTTTTCCGCTTGGTGGTAAGGTGTCGAGTTCAGCTTCTGTTTTATTCGGTGTTTTTGACGGCATGGGCGGAGAGGAATGCGGTGAAATTGCTTCATTTCTCGCAGCAAAAAAAGCCGCAGAGCTTAAAATCACAAAAAACGGAGTTTCGGATATGTCGATGTATTGCATCGATGCCAATGCCGCTATCTGTGATTATACCGTGAGAAATAATCTTACTTCCATGGGAACAACCGCTGCTATGCTTCTTTTTAATAAAAAGAATATAATACTTTGTAATATCGGAGACAGTAAGATTATCCGTTTTTCCGAGGGAGAAGCACAGCAGATATCAAAGGATCACGTTGCTACTCCCGTTTTCGGCGGTAAACCTCCGCTTAGTCAGAATCTCGGAATTCCCGAGAATGAAATGACTATAGAACCGTATATCTCAAAGGGAACATATAAAAACGGAGATAAATATCTTATATGCTCTGACGGACTTACTGATATGGTAAGCCCCGATGAAATACAGAGAATAATTGAATCGAATAATATCAGCACGGCAACTAAAATTCTTTTAAAAACCGCGTTGGAGAACGGCGGCAAGGATAATATTACCGTAATGTTGTTTGAAATAGAAAAAAAATCTTTATTCGGATAATAATATAGAAATGAAAACAGATTTGTACTTTTTGGGGAGTACTGATAGGAGATAGTTTTATGGATGAATTCAATGTAACCACAAGAACGGGTCATAATATGAGCAAACCTGTTGTAAATCTTCGTGAAGCCGTAGTATCTGTTTTTGACGGCAAGAGTGAGCCTGTAAGGGTTGAGCTTGCAGCTTTCAACAAGCCTGTTGTAACCTTCGGCCGTGAAGGGGATAATGATATTGTTCTCAAATCACCCCTTGTTTCAAGGCACCACGGCAGATTCTTTTTTACAGGGGGGACCTGGTTTATCGAGGATCTGCAGAGTCTTAACGGACTTATATATAACAATGCTTCAATAGTGCGCAGAAATATCTGTGACGGTGACTTTATCCGTATTGATGACGGTATTGAAACAGTAACCGAGGGTGTGCTTTTTGTTTTTTCCTCTGCAGAAACAGAAAACAGCTGGAGAACACTTCCAATGGGCGGCAGACAGTCGGTTACTATAGGACGTGACAACAGATGTGATATCATTCTGCCTCACATTTCGGTTTCAAAGTGTCACGCAAAGATTGTCTTTGAACAGGGCAGCTACTATATAATTGACAATGCAAGTACAAACGGTGTTATCGTAAATAACCGCCGTATTTCCGGGAAACATAAGCTTCACGAAAAGGATGTTATTGTAATTACCAATTCAAAGCTTATATTTACCGCTTCTGCAGTTTTCTTCTGTTGCTATAAAAGCGGTATTTCCGTTGATGCTTCAAATATTGTAATAAAGAGAGGCAAGGGTAAGAAGTCATTTATTACCTGTAACCATGTAAGTCTTAATATAAAACCCGGTGAGCTTGTTGCAATTATCGGTGGCTCTGGTGCCGGTAAATCTACAGTACTTAACTGTATGTGCGGTTATCTCAGACCTGATGAGGGTAATGTTTACATAAACGGAATTGACCTTTATCAGAATTTTGACTCAATCAAAAAGCTTGTAGGCTATGTTCCGCAGCAGGATATTGTTTATGATAATCTGACGCTTCACGATATGCTTATGTATACAGCACAGCTTCGTCTTCCACAGGATACATCTCCCGAAGAAAGAGAAGCTGCAATTACAAGAGCAATCAATATGGTTGAGCTTCCCGAAAAGAGAGACAGCTTTATAAAGTCTCTCAGCGGTGGTCAGAGAAAAAGAGCAAGTATTGCCGTTGAGCTGCTTTCTGACCCCAATCTTATGTTCCTTGATGAGCCTGCTTCGGGTCTCGATCCGGGAACGGAAAGAAATCTTATGAATTCTCTCAGAAGAATGGCAGACGGCGGAAAGACTGTTATTCTGGTTACTCACAGTACACTTCAGCTTAAAATGTGTGATAAGATAGTATTTATGGGTAAGGGCGGCAATCTCTGTTGCTTTGCTTCATATGACGATGCACTTAAATTTTTCGGTGTTGATGATGTTGTTGATGTATACAATATGATTACCGACAACGCTGTTCATTGGAGCCGTGAGTTTGAACGTACACGCAGTGCTGCAGGTAAGGTGAGAGTCAGCGAGGGGGCTTCGTCAAAACCGAAGAAAAACCGTCTGAGACAGCTTGGTGTCTTGAGTGCAAGATATCTCAAGCTTGTTGCAAATGACCGTCAGAGACTTATTCTGCTGCTGATACAGGCGCCCTTACTTGCGCTGCTGATATCGTTTGTTGCCGACGGTGAACAGTTTGATCAGTATGAAATGACCAAGAGTCTGTTGTTTGCGTTGTCCTGTTCGGCTTTCTGGGTCGGTATGCTCAATGCAATTCAGGAGATATGTAAGGAACGAACAATTATGAAGCGTGAATATATGACCGGACTTTCGCTGACTTCATATATTCTGTCAAAGATAATAGTGCTCGGTGTACTGTGCTTTATTCAGAGCTTCCTGATTACAAGCGTATTCAGTCTCAGAGTGGGATTGCCGTCAAAGGGTATTATAACGCATCCGTTTATTGAAGTGTTTGTTACCGTATTTATTACGGCTGTTGCATCTACTGCCATGGGTCTGTTTGTTTCTTCGTTGTTTACGAATGCCGACAGAGCAATGACCGTAGCACCGCTTCTTCTTATGCCCCAGATTCTTTTTTCCGGACTTCTCTTTAAGCTCAGCGGTGCAACCGAAATTATTTCATGGGTTGCAGTTGCGCGTTGGAGTATGGAATGTCTCGGTACAACGGCAAATCTCAATGACCTGCCTCTTAAGCTTCAGCAGGAAGGTATAAAAATTCCTCACGAGGCTGAAGATTTCTTTGAATTTACTCCCGAGCATATGCTTATGAGTCTCGGAATTCTTCTTGTGTTTACCCTTGCATGTCTTGTTCTTGCTCGTCTTGTATTATCAAAAGTCGGAAAGGAAAAGTCATAAATGATGAACGGTGGTAATGAATTTGATTTCACGGGGGCAGCCTGGAAATCACTGCGTGCAGCCGTGGATAACGATGATTTTCTTGATCAGGATGCGGAGCTGATTTATAAATCTCTGCAGCATAATCTTAAGCTTATTTCCTTCGGGGATTACCTTCGCAGATATATTTATCTCAAGGCAGGTCTCACGGCTCCCTTCAACGAGGTTGATGTGAAGGAATATCAGCTGATTATCAGAAGCGCATTTGAGGATAATCACACGCCTGCTTCCTTTGTTCCCACTTCCGCAAAGCTCAGTGCTTTGTCCAAAAACTGGCTGATGCAGCAGACGGTTAAAAGAAGTGTTGTGTTTCTGCTTGGCTTCGGACTTAATATGAGTGTTGAGGATGTGAATGTTTTTCTCACAAAGGCACTCAGGGAGCCCGAAATAAATCCGAAGGACCCCTTTGAGGTAATATGTTGGTATTGCTATAAAAACAAGTATTCCTATTATAAGTTTGCTCAGCTGTGGGAGCTTTATAAAAACACTCCTGCAAACTCCCTTGATATGGCACTTATATATAATGAGCGTACCATCGGTATGCGTAACAGTATGTATTCCGTGCATAATGATGCAGCATTGCTTGCACATGTATCAAAGCTGAAGAATGCAGATAATATTCCGCTGATGAGTGTTACTGCCCGTGAGCTGTTTATGCAGCTTTATAATGAAGCAAGACTTCTTATTGCCGAATCATATAACAAAAGCGTTGAGGAAAAGCACAGGGCAGCCATGATTGAATATATGCGTAAGCTCAGCAATAACGACCGCCTTTATGATTATGAGAAAAAGGAACGACTTGAAAAATTCCGTCAGCAGATAAAATATTATGCCGTTACGGATATTACAGAAAGCGATATTGAGCATATCATCTGTGCTTCCATTCCCACTGACCGTCACGGAAATCTTACACCTGCAAAGGCTTCAAAACTCAATGCACAGTTTGCAGGAAAACGTTTCAGCCGTCAGAGAATAGGGGAAATTTTGTCAGGAAGCACGGGCATCAACAGATTTGATCTAATTACTCTCAATTTCTTTGTCTTTTCTCAGAAACTGAATATTTATCCCGATGCCAAGCGCAGGTATGCGGAGTTTGTACGCACAACCAACGAAATGCTTGAAAAATGCCATATGGGCGGAATCTATATCCAGAACCCTTATGAGTGCTTTGTGCTGATGTGTATCCTTTCTGTTGATCCTTTGGGCACCTATGCAGATGTATGGGAGCTTTCATATGAGGATGAAATGATATAATAAAAAACGGATTTGTTCTCGGAAAAACATCCCGTAAGGATGTTCTTGGGGAAAGATATAGTATATTATAATAAAAAAGAGCGTACCGTTCACCGTTTTACAGTGGTGAGCAAGTGCGCTTTTTTGTGAATTAAGCGTTATGTTTTGTTATACAATTGATAAAAAAAGGTGTCAGCTGTGCTGACACCTTAATTTTTGTTTTACTGAAAAATCAGTTGCTGTAAACGCTGACCTTTTTACGGTCTTTGCCAAGACGTTCAAACTTAACTTTTCCGTCGATGAGTGCGAAGAGTGTATCGTCTGAGCCTTTACCTACATTGTTGCCGGGGTGGATGTGTGTTCCACGCTGACGAACGATGATAGTACCTGCATTAACGAACTGACCGTCGCTTCTCTTTGTGCCGAGTCTCTTTGATTCAGAATCACGGCCGTTACGGGTTGAACCCATACCTTTTTTATGAGCGAAAAGCTGAATGTTTATCTTAAGCATTACTTACACCTCCGTTGTTACTGTAACATAATCGGGATAATCCTTTGAAAGCTCAGAAAGATGCAGCTGCAACCCTCTGATGATATCCCGTGCGGCAGTGCTGCCGCTGACTTTGAACTGTAAATATCCGTCTTTTACCTTTGAAGTGCCTTTTACTCCGAGAATTTCGGTTATGGTGTTGACTGTCATATATGCTGCAGAGGAAACTGCCGCGCATACAATATCTGCACCTTCTTCGGCAAAGCCGGAATGACCCTTAATTGTAAATGAAACGGAATCTTCACGGATACAAAATGATGCTTTGACCATTATGCGTTGATAGATGCGATTTCAACCTTTGTGTAGGGCTGTCTGTGACCGAGCTTTCTCTTCTCGTTCTTCTTGGGCTTGTAAGTCATAACAGTTACCTTCTTAGCCTTGCCATTAGCAAGAACCTTTGCATTGACTGTAGCACCGTTAACATAGGGAGCACCTACTTTGATACCGTCATCACCTGCAACTGCAATAACCTTGTCAAACACAACCTCACTGTCGCTTTCAACGTCAAGCTTTTCGATAAAAACAACGTCGCCTGCTTCTACCTTGTACTGCTTACCGCCGGCTTCAATAATTGCGTACATTGATATTTTCTCCTTTATAAGTCTCGCTACGCAGGGTGGGATAACCACTTGTATAATTCTGCAAAAGGGCAGAACAACCCTGAATATGCGGCGAAGGTATGATATCACAATGACAGATATATGTCAAGTATTTTTCACTATATTTTTTTTCATTTTTTTATTGATTTTCTACAGAAATTCACTTGTAATTTTTTATTGCTGCAATTATAATATCATTTGTAAAGGTGTGAAACTCAAGAATGAGAAAGAAAGATGTTATAAATTTTGCTCCGACAGCGGAAAACAGAAAAAAAAGACCCCCTAAGTATGTTACTCTTACGGTTATTTTTTGTCTTGTTGCTTTTGCTGCTTCGGTGTTTATTATACTTGCAATGAATGATTTTGATCCGGGTAAGGCACTTGGTGCAAGAGAGGCTGAGACAACGGTGCCGACGGATGAAAGCACAAGTATGAACGATATTGACGTTACGGACAATACTGAAATATTGTCACAGGATTCCGTAAATTTCCTTTTTCTGTGTTCTTCAGATACCGAGCTTACGTTCTGTCAGCTTATAAGTGTGGACCCGGCTTCACGAAAAGTTAAAATAAAGCCTCTTGCGCTTGATTATGTGCTTAAGACAGGCGATTCTTCCGGTCCTCTCAGTGAAGTTTTTCTCAAAAGCTCATATGCAAAGATAACTGAGGCATTCGTTGAAAAGGGTGTTGATATATCAAAGTATGTGCACGTTACCGAGGATAATTTTAAGCGGCTTATCGGAATTCTCGGCGGTGTCAGTGTCAATGTCGGTTCTGATTGCGAAATACATATTGATGCTGTTAAATATAACTTCACTGCAGGTCAGCAGAATATGACGGCTGATATGTTCTTCAGATATATGAAGCATGCGGGTGAGGGAGAAATGGCTCTCAGAATTCAGGCAAATGCCACAGCTGATGTATTCAGACAATATTTTACGCTTGATAATTTCAACAAGGGGGAAAAGTTCTTTTCTTCGCTCATAAATCTTGTTGAAACCGATATAACGGCTTTTGACTATAACGGAGCACTTGACGTACTTGAGGCAATGCTTGCGGGCGAATGTGAAATTACAGTCGTAAGCTGATAATATATGTACATAAATATCATTTAAATATAAGGAGACAGTTATGGCTATACTTGTTACAGGCGGTTCGGGATATATAGGCTCCCAGACTTGCGTTCATCTTATTGAAGCCGGAAAGGAAATTGTAGTAATTGATAATTTCTCAAATTCCTCTCCCAAATCATCAGATGCAGTAAGACAGATTACCGGTAAGGATTTCCCTCTTATTGAGTGTGATATCAGAGATGAAGAAAAGCTTGATGAGGTTTTCTCTTCATACAAAATTGAGGCAGTTATTCACTTTGCAGGTCTTAAGGCTGTCGGTGAATCATGCGAAAAGCCTCTTGAATATTATGACAATAATATAGGCGGCACCGTAAAGCTTCTTTCAGTTATGAAAAAGCACGGCGTTAAGTGTATTGTTTTCTCATCCTCCGCAACGGTTTACGGTGAAAAGCATCAGGCTCCCTTCAATGAAGAAATGGAAGCCGGCGGAACAACCAACCCCTACGGAACAACAAAGTTCTTTATTGAACAGATTCTTAAGGACCTTGCTGCATCTGATCCCGAATGGAGCATAAGCCTTCTTCGTTATTTCAATCCCATCGGTGCACACGAAAGCGGAAAGATCGGTGAAGCTCCCAACGGTATCCCCAATAATCTTATGCCTTACATTGCACAGGTTGCTGTCGGTAAGCGCGAAAAGCTTTCTGTTTTCGGCAATGACTATGATACTCCCGACGGAACAGGTGTCAGAGACTATATCCATGTGGCAGACCTTGCAGAGGGTCACGTATACGCTCTTGACAGAGCTTTGCAGCACAAGGGCTGTGAAATCTTTAACCTCGGTACAGGTAAGGGCGTAAGTGTTCTTGAGCTCGTAAATGCTTTTGAGCAGGCAACAGGCGTTAAGATTCCTTATGTTATTGCTCCCCGCCGTCCCGGAGATATTGCTGTTTCTTATGCTGATTGCTCAAAGGCAGCAAAGGTTCTCGGCTGGACAGCTAAGAAGGATGTTTTCGATGCATGCCGTGATACATGGAATTGGCAGAGAAACAATCCCAACGGATTTGAAGACTGATTTTTACCAAAGGTGATATATTTTGATAAAGCTTATTACTGAATTGTTGTTGAAAAATAATAAGGACAGTGAAAAGCTCCGTCAGACATACGGAATGGTATGCTCAGGTGCAGGAATTGCACTGAACATTCTTTTATTCGTGATAAAATTTACGGCAGGCTCCCTATCGGGAGCCATTTCCGTTACTGCGGATGCTTTTAATAATCTGTCCGACTCGGGTTCATCCCTTATTACAATGCTGGGTTTCCGTCTTGCTGCCAAAAAGCCTGACCCCGGCCATCCCTTCGGACACGGCAGAATAGAATACCTTTCGGGAATTGCCGTATCAATTCTGATTGTGCTGATGGGCTTTGAACTTCTTACTAGCTCGGTTAATAAAATAATTACACCCGAGACTCCCGAGGTAAGCCCTCTTGTATTTATAATACTTATCATAAGCATTGCCGTTAAATTCTATATGTTCCTGTATAACAGAAAGTACGGTAAAATGTATAATTCACAGGCAATGGTAGCAACGGCAACGGACTGTCTTTCCGATATGGTTTCAACAAGTGTTGTTTTTATTTCAATGCTTATAACCTATTTTGCAAAGGTAAACATAGATGCATACTGCGGTCTTGCTGTTGCCGCATTCATTCTTTTTGCGGGACTCAAATCTGCTTACGAAACAATAGGTCCTCTTCTCGGTCAGCCTCCCGAGGCGGAATTTGTACATGAAATTGAAAGTATTGTTATGGCAGGTAAGGGAATTCTCGGTACACACGATCTTATGGTGCACGATTACGGCCCCGGCAGATGTATGATTTCACTTCACGCAGAGGTATCAGCTTCAGGTGATATTCTTGAAATACACGATGAAATTGATAATCTCGAAAGGGAGCTCAGTGAGAAGCTCGGATGTGTTGCAGTCATACATATGGACCCTGTGCAGATTGATAACGAAACGGTGGCATGCTATAAAAGGCTTGCGGAGGAAAAGTGCCGTGAAATATATGAAGATATGAGACTGCACGATTTCAGAATAGTAGAAGGAAACACCCATACAAATCTTATTTTCGATGTGGTAGTACCCCACGGATTTAAGATGAGCGACAGTGAAATAAAGGCTGAAATTGACAAAAAAATAAAAGAGTATGACAAAAAGCTTTTTACTGTAGTAACGGTTGATAAGGATTTTGTTCAGACTAAGTAATTAACAGAACATCCCCGGTTTATATAAAACCGGGGATGTCTTTTTTGCTTTATAGGAAATTCCTCGAAAACAAAAGAAGCAAAAAAATAAGCCTGCGAAAAAGCAGGCATAGAAAAACAGGCGAAAAATAATCAGAAGATATAAAAGCCTTCAGCACCGAAGAAATCTTCATCATCGTCAT
>JAZNEX010000033.1:0-77162 GCA_045588855.1 Acutalibacteraceae bacterium | reverse complement strand
TAAAACGCAAAAACCTTGTTTTTGCCTGCTTTTGCTGATTTTTACAGTTTTAAAGGGTTTCTTTGGTAGTTAAATACCGAAAGAAACCCTTTAGTTATCTTGTTTTATGCGGTCTGCACTTTTTTTACAGCCCCTTTTTATCTCAGATTAAGTTACCTACGGTATAACCTTCAAAAACAGCTGTCGGTATAATTCCGCCGCCGTTTGAGTCTCCGATATTATATATTTCCTTGAATTCATCTTTTAATGAATCATAAAGTGAGGTTTCGGGTTTCCCGCCGATTGCAAGAATTACAGTGTCAGCTTTTATTGTATTTGACTTTCCGTCTTTTGACTTGTAGATTACATCCGTATCAGTAATATCGGTTACTTTACATTCTGTCAGAAGCTTTACCTTATATCCCTTAAGGTGTCCTATAAGTATTGTCTGATCGGTTTTGCCGGTGTTACCTGCAAGAGTATCTGTCATTTCAATAATACTTACATTTTTTCCTTGTTTTGCAAGGTATTCGGCAGTTTCACAGCCGATAGAACCACCACCGATGACTACCGCATTTTTACCGCAGGGGGCACCTTTAAGAATATCGTTTGCGAAGACAGCTCTCTCGGCACCTTCTATATTAAGTGTAACAGGCTTTACACCTGTTGCACATACTACAGCATCCGGGTGCATTTTGATGATGTCTTCTTTTGAAACTTTCTGACCAAGATGAACATTAACCTTATGAAGCTCCAACTGTCTTTCAAGATATGGCTTCATAAGTCCGAGGTGCTGTTTGAACGGAGGTACACAGGCAAGATTCATCTGACCGCCTACTTCATTTTCCATATCATAAATGTGAACTTCGTGTCCTCTTATTGCTGCGATTCTTGCAGCTTCGACACCGCCTACACCCGCACCTACAACTACAACCTTTTTCTTCAACTTAGCAGGAACAATACTGTAATCGTTGTCCCCACGGGCAAGCACTGCATTACCTGAACAAATAGCTCTTTCTCCGTGTTGCAGTTGATGATCAACACAATGTCCGCAACCGATACAAGGACGTATCTCGTCTTCTCGGTCTTCGTTTATTAGATTGATAAGATCAGGCTGTGCAAGTAAACCGTGACCGATAAATATAAGGTCACATTGTCCGGATTTTAGTGCTTTTTCAGCAGCTACCGGATTCTGTGCTCTGCCGCCGCCGATAAGAGTTACCTTTTTTTTGCCTGTAGTAAGAATAAGCCCGATTTTCATTAACATAGAAAGCGCAACTGCCATACAATCTGAATATGCAGATTCGGGTTTCTGTGATTTTCCTGCTTTCTCTGACCATATTCCGGCAAGTACTTCAATTGCATCAACGCCTGCTTCCTGCAATTTTTTGCAGTAATACAAGCCTTCGGGCATGGATATGCCGCCGTCCTTTCCCATTTCAACAACAGACAGCTTTACAATAATCGCGAAATCTTCTCCGCAGAGCTCACGTATTCTTTTAATTATGTTCAGATGAAAACGGATTCGGTTTTCTTTACTGCCGCCATATTCATCAGTACGTATATTTGCTGTTTTTGAAAGAAACTGTTGACCGAGATAATAGCCTACAGCATGAATTTCAATTCCGTCAAAGCCTGCTTTTTTTGCTCTGAGAGCAGCTTGTGCATACTTTTCCTCAATAGCCTTGATTTCTTCGGTTGTGAGTACTCTCGGAGTTTCATTTGCAAGTCCCATCATATATGAATAAGGCATAGCAACTGCACTGGGACCTACAGGCTGTTGACCGATAATTTTTCTTCTTGCCCCTCTGCCTGTATGAGATATCTGCAAAAATGCCTTTGCTCCGCCTTCATGAATAACGTCTGCAAGCTGAGTCATTCCGGGGATATACTTGTCATCATCAATAACAAGCATACCTTTGGTGTTGAGGCCGAGGGGAGAGTCTACACAGGTAACCTCGACAATAATTGCACCGACACCGCCTTTTGATCTTTCTGCGTAATGATTAAGTACGGCTTTATTTACAAAGCCGTTTTCTGACTGGCTCATCCCCATAGCCGCCATAACAGTTTTATTCCTTAGGTTCACATTACCGATTTTTCCCGGGGATAACAGGGTCGGGTATTTAGTGTTCACAAATAATCCCTCTTTTTGCTTTTTTTTAATTATATTACATTTGTCGGATGTATTTCAATAAACTTAAAATAAATTTACAATTCAGAAAAATATATTAATTCGACATCGTAAGATTTTGCTGATGCCGACTCAGATTTGTGTTGTAAAGCATATCTTAATGTGATAAAATGAAACTAAATAAATAATTAAAAGGAAGCAATAATTATGAAACCTGTCAGCCTTTATCTTGTAACCGATACTCATTACTATGAAGCTTCATTAGGCACAGAAGGTAAAGCTTTTGATTCTTATATGAGTCGCGAACAATATTTTATGAAGGAAAGCAGCTCAATTATAAAATCTGTATTCGATCGTATTGCCGAGGATAAAGATACCGACATTTTAATAATTCCCGGGGATCTGACTAAAAACGGAGAAAAAGAGAGTCATAAAAGCTTCATAAAAGAATTGAAAAAACTTAAAGATAGCGGTAAGAAGATTTATGTTATTACTGCAGGGCATGATTATAATGAGTATTCTTTTGCTTTCAGAAATGATGAGCGCATTGATGTTGAAGGCGCATCGTTTGATGAACTTTATGATATGTACTATGATTTCGGATATTCTGACGCCCTTTCTTTTGATAAAAGAACTCACTCTTATATAGCAGAGATTGTACCCGGTGTCAGAATGCTGGCTATAAATTGCGACAGTTTCAACAATCCGAAAGGAACAATAGATGACGAATTGTTTTTGTGGGCGGAAAAAAACCTCAAAAAAGCCCGTGAAGACGGTTGCTCGGTGTTTGCTATATGTCATTATCCGATAATTCCTTCGGTTCCCGTTTTTGATCTTGTAGGTGATGCAAAAATCAAAGAATGGCGTAAGGTTGCCTCCTTCCTTGCAGACAACGGAGTCGAAGTTATTCTGACGGGACATATGCATATTCAGAGTATTAATGAATTTTATTCCGAAAAAGGCAACCGTCTGATTGATATCTGTACCTCATGTCTTGTAGGAAGTCCTGCTAAATACAGAAAGATAACTGTAGATGAAAATTCGGTGATGAATGTGACAACTTATGATGTTGACGGTTTTGATTGTCTTCCTGCGGATACCACCTCAAAGGAATTCTTTGACAGACAGTTTTCAAATGCTATTCTTACGCGTATTGAAAATGCGATGGGCGGCGGAAAGGGAATTGTAAAGCATCTAAAAAAACTCGGACGTAAGCTGTTCAGAAGTGCAACGGTCGGCGGATTGGCACGTCTTTTGTTTATAAGAGCTGATAAGGTTATTTCTAAAAAGAAGCTTACGGATTTTGCTTCAGAAATCGGTCTTGCCATATTCTATGGTGATATGCCTTATGTTGAAGGGACTCCCGAATATGCGGTTATTTCAAAGCTTCTCAAAAGATTATCTTTTATCATCAATAAAATCAATCTTAAAGACAACGCCGGAAATAAAGCTGATCTTCAGAAGATGGTTTTTGATACAATCGGGAACAACAAAGGTTTTTCCGATGCAAATGCAGAATTTACAATAAAATAAATTTACGACAGCAGTTTTTTAATGGTCGGGGAGTATGTTAATGAAACCCAATATTATATTTTATTTTTCGGATCAACAGAGATGGGATAGTCTTAATAAAGAGCTTATGCCGTCTGTCTGGGAACTTGGTGAAGAAGGTATATTGTTCAATAATTCGTATACGTGTCAGCCGGTATGCGGTCCGGCACGTGCATGTCTTCAGACAGGAATGTATGCTACTCAGAACAAGTGCTTCAGAAACGGTATTCCTTTAAGGAAAGAAGATAAAACCCTTGCGGACTTGTTTAATGAAAACGGTTATGATACTGCATATATCGGCAAATGGCATCTTGCATCGGATTTTATTCCTTTATTAGGAAGCCACTGTGAAAAAACTGCCGTTCCGAGAGAAAAACAAGGCGGATACCGGTATTGGCGTGCTGCCGATGTGCTTGAATTTACATCTCACGGTTATGACGGTTATGTTTTTGATGAAAACGGAAACAGAATTGATTTTACGGGTTACCGTGCTGACTGTATAAATGATTTTGCACTTGAATATATTGCAAATCATAATGGTGAGAAGCCGTTTTTTATGTTTATTTCTCAGCTTGAACCCCACCATCAGAATGATCATAAGCATTTTGAAGGACCCAAGGAGACAATTGACAGGTATAAAGATTATCCGTTGCCTGAAGATCTGACTTTTCTTGACGGCGATTACAAGGAAGAATATCCCGATTATATCGCCGCAATAAACCGACTTGATGAAAATGTAGGGAAACTTATCAGGGCACTTAAAAATAAAGGTATTTATGATAATACGGTTATAATCTATACAAGTGACCACGGATGTCATTTCAAGACCCGTAATGCAGAGTATAAACGCAGTTGCCATGATTCAAGCATTCATACTCCTCTTGTTTTCGGAGGAGGTGCTGTTAAAGGTAAAAGGGTTGTTGATTCTCTTGTTAGTCTTATTGACTTACCGCCTACAATTCTGGGGCTTGCGGAAATTGCCGTGCCTGACAATTTTTCCGGGAATGACTTGCAGATAAACAGAGATATCTATGAGAAAAGAGATTGCGTGTTTATTCAGATAAGCGAATCTCATATAGGAAGAGCTGTCCGTACCGGAGAATGGAAATATTCTGCATGTGCCAAAGGTTCAGGCTGGTATAAATCACGTGCAGTTCATTATTATGACGATTACTTATACGATCTGATAAATGATCCTCTTGAAAAGCATAATCTTGTAAATAATTCTGATTATGAGCATATTATAAAAGAAATGAGAACTCTTCTTTCAAAAGAAATGGTAAAAGCTGGAGAAAAAGAGCCCGTGTTTCATAAACCCGATAAAGTCAAAATTATATAAAAAATTCGCCGTTAAGACAAAACGGCGAATTTTTTATAGCTTAGCGTAATTGAGAAAAATTTCTCTTATTTATAAATCAATTAGCATCTTAAATTCCGGGCAGTCTGTTATCTCGGCAGGAAGGGAGTATTTCTCTTTTATAAGATATTTCATTCTCTGACTCATAGTTTTACTGCGGGGAGCTTTTTCAAAGATTCTTCCTTCAAAAAACTGTGCGCTTCTTTCGGTGACGTGCGGCATATTGTCATATTCCTTTGCATAATTTATACACAATTCAAGATGTTTAAGTGCATTTTCATAATTACCTGTCATAGCATAAAAACGACCTAAATGACCGTGATTGTAAATGACATCTGGCCACAGCTTTCCGTAGTTTTTATCTGTGAAAATAATATCATATATATTCAGCATTTTCCGAAGAGCCTCGATTCTGTATTCAATGGAAAATGCTTCATCATAAAGACAATAGTGATCAACGGAGTGTTCTAACAGAAAAAGAAGATTTTCTATTGAATTGCTGCAGGCGGCATAATGCTTTTCCTTGTCGGAAATCAGCATTGTAGACAGATAGTCTTTAGTATTGATTATGTCCGGCATTTCCGAAAGGATATTTTCACATTTGATCTGATATTCATTATTTTTTGTGTAGTGTGATTTGGTATGAAGATGCTCACATATGAGCCTTTTAGCCCACATTCTTATATTATCATCCGTGCAGTGTGACTGAATATTGTCATAGATGGCAATTATTTCACTTGAGTATTTTTCATATTCGGAAAGATTTTCTGTTGTTTTTTCGTACATCAGAAGTTCCATATAACGGACAAGAATTCTGTAGTCCGTCGGAAACTCCTTGACAGCCTGACAGTATTTTTCAAAAACAAACGAAGTATCTTTAGTTTTCAATTCATCGTATAGTCTTAAATATTCATCGATTTTCTGCTGTTTTATGTTCTCGTTCATTCCCATAAGATCATCAATGGTTATATTGAAAAAGCGGGCAATATCGGGAAGCATTGTGATATCGGGGTAGCTTTCACCACGCTCCCAATTACTGACACTCTGAAAAGTGACACCGAGATATTCAGCGAGTACTTCCTGTGTTATATTTTTAGTTTTTCTCAGTTTTTTTATATTTTCACCTAAGTAAACTGTCATTATAAAACCACCTTTAAACTCAATTGACCGGTCTGTATTTATACTATCTCAAAAATCGGAATATGGCAATAAAGCAGTTTTTGAATATTATTCAAAGGATATTTGAAAAATTCAAGCAGACTAAAAATTGAACAAAAATTCAGGCAAGTCATTCTTAATGCAGCGACTTGCCTGAATTTTCAGTCTTCTACCATATTTTTTATTTTAGCGGGGATTTTATCATAAGAAAAATTATAGAAGTTGCGCGCATTTTCTCCGAGGAACAGTTTTTTGTTTGCTTCGGAAATAGAGGTGGCTTTCTCAATGAAATCAAAACTCATTTTATATGTTATCGCTGTCATTGTTCTCGGATAATCGCTGCCCCACATCAGCTTGTCAAAGCCTACTGCATCAGCTGCTTCATTTATAGCTTTTATCGCAGAAGGGAATGGGTAAAACTCATAATTGAAAAGCCATGTGATACCACCGCTTTCAATAAAAACATTCTTGTTTTCGGCAAGCTTAATCTGTTCAAGCCAGTTTTTTCTGGTTACCATTCCGAAATGTCCGATTGCGATTTTCAGATCGGGAAATTCATTAATGATTCTCTGCATCATCTCAGTTTGCTCATTACCGTCTGCGAGGTCAATTGATATAAACAAATTATGCTCGTTTGCGTATCTGAAAATATCTTTATGATTAAGAAGATTTTTATTCTGAAGTCTTGAAGCACAGATTTTTATTCCGTCAAATGCACTCATATCACTCATCGGTGCTTCTTCGTACAATGCACATATCCGGATTCTGTCCGTATACTTCTTCTTTGATTCAATAAGATAATCATCCTGATTTCCGTCAATGTATTCCTGGGTTATAACCGCGCAGGAAACACCGGCATAGTCCATATTTGCAATAAATCGTTCAACCGAGTTTATTCCGTCTGTCATATAAGGCGGCATCATCTGACGGATTTCTCCTCCGAAATCACTTTTACCCCCGCCTATATCAAAGACGGGCTTTCCGTTTACCATACCGTTTTGTTTTTGCCATAAATGTGCATGGGCATCTATAATCATAATGTCACACCATCCTTGAATATCGCAATTTCGCGGTTGTCGAGAATTTCATTTTTTGTTTTTTTGCCGTTTGCAACTTCTTTAATGAGGTTAAGCAATTCATTTACTTTTGAATTTTTGTCTCCGAAAGCACAGAAATCAATCCAATGAGGCTTTGTATCGGCAATTCTAAGATTTGACGCAATTTTTATTGTAGGAACGGCACCGCCCAAAGGAGTACCTCTGCCTGTTGTAAAAAGAACCATATGGCAACCGACAGCAGTAAGATTAGTAACAGAAACAATATCATTTCCCGGACCGTCAAGAAGACTCAACCCCGGTGTTTTTACTGTTTCTCCATAGTTGAGTACATCTGTAACAGGAGCATTTCCGCCTTTTTGTACGCAACCCAGTGATTTTTCTTCCAGTGTTGTAATTCCGCCTGCCTTGTTGCCCGGTGAAGGATTTTCTGAAACAGGCTGATTGTGACTTTTGAAGTATTGTTTGAAGTTATTGATAAGAGAAACACTTTTGTCAAAAATCTCTTTGTTGATGCAACGATCAAAAAGTACGGTTTCCGCACCGAACATCTCCGGAACTTCGGTAAGTACAGCCATACCGCCCATAGCACATATATTGTCGGTAATTCCACCGACAACGGCATTTGCTGTAATTCCCGAATATCCGTCAGAACCGCCGCATTTCAGACCGATTTTAAGCATTGATACGGGAACGGGTGTTCTTTGGTCATTTTTTGCAGTATTTTGTAATTCTTGTATTATGCTGATACCTTCAGATATTTCATCTGTGCAATCCTGAACATTCAGGAATTTTATTCTTTCGGTGTCAATATCTCCGAGAATTTTTTTCATCTCATCAATATTATTGTTTTCACAGCCAAGTCCCAGTACAAGCACACCGCCTGCATTAGGATGCTTTATAAGACCTCTCAGAATCAGCTGTGTGACTCTGTTATCATCACCGAGCTGACTGCAGCCGTAAGGGTGAGGGAAGTATAACGAATCAGTTTTTTCACTGAGCTGTTTTCCGATACTGTTGACACAACCTACGGTGGGTATTATCCATATATCATTACGAATACCGATATCCCCGTTTTTTCTTTGATATGCACTTATATAAAAAGGCTCTTTGTGTTTTATTTCCGAAGAAGCGGGGTTGTATTCATAAGTCAGAATATCACAGAGTTTGGTCTTCATATTATGAGTATGAACAGCTTCCCCCTTTGTGATATCGGTTGTTGCAGTTCCTATGGGGTAGCCGTATTTTATAATATCTTCTCCGCATCTGATATCTGTAAGTGAAATTTTGTGCCCTGTTTCAAGAATAATTGCAACATTATCTTTTTCGTTTATTCTGACAATATCCATTGCATTGTATCCTTTACACCGTATTGAGAAATTCTTTCGTAATACTCAGAAACAATATTATACATATCCGATATATCACACTGCCATAACTTGTTTTCTGACAGAATTTCTTTGATTGAACTGTTTTTTATAAAATTGATTACTTCTGCAGAATCTTCCGGTGTATCATTTTTGTAAAAATATATCAGATTTGCAAGTGAAAGTGTAAGAGCAGCAGGATAAATTCCGTACAAAGATTTGTATTCAAGTATAGTAGGAAGTACACGCACGGAATATTTACTTGTTGAATTAAGTGCAATTGAACGCCATTTATGTTTGATAAAAGGATTGCGGAATCTGTCAAATACACTGACGGCAAAACCCCGGCTTTCTTCATTGTCTCCGATGACGGGCAGAATTTCATTGTTCATACAGTAATTGAGATAAGAGTACATGATTTTGTCATTCATTGATTCTCCCACTGTTTCAATTCCTGAAAGAATTGCACCCGCAACAAGGGAAGTGTGTGCACCGTTAAGTATTCTTACCTTGATTTTTTTATAGGGTTTTACATCATTTGTCCACACAACATTGAAGCCTGCTTTTTGCAGAGGCAACTCGTTTTCATAGTTTCCTTCTATTACCCAAAGATGGAAGATTTCCGCAGTATCCAGTAATTTATCATCAGGGTGAGTATTTGTTGTTTCATCATCGGGGTAACCTGTGACAATTCTGTCAACAAGCGTATTATGAAAACTGTTTTCGGTATTTATCCACTCAATAAAAGCATCGGGCAGCTTCCATAATTCGGCATATTTTATTATGCATTTTTTCAGCTCGTCTCCGTTGTTATCAATAAGCTCGCATGGCAGGAAAACAAAGCCCGGTAATTTATTCTCATATCTTCTGAGTAAGAGCTGTGTGAGCTTTCCGGGAAAAGATTTGCAGGGGGTGTCTGTAAGGCAGCATGAGTCATCAAAAGAAATGCCTGCCTCTGTAGTGTTGGAAACAATAAATCTGAAATCAGGGTTATCTGCAAGAGCAATATAGGTTTCAAAATCCGTATAAGGGTCAATAGCTCTTGAAACGGATTCAATAAAATAATGCTCGTTTTTAATTTCACCGTTTTCAATGCCTCTGAGATAAAGATTGTACTTGCAGTCCTGACTGTTAAGCAGTCCGCATCTGCCGCCGGCTCTTGGCTGAATAACAACTGCCTTTCCGTCATAGAGATTGTTTTTGTTCAGTATATCAATAAAATAGTCGAAGAAGCCTCTTAAAAAATTACCCTCGCCAAACTGTATAATAGTTTCTTTCATTTTATTCACCTATTCTTATAATAAGTTTTGCAAGTGTTCCGTTATTATTGCTTAAAGCTCTGAATGCCTCGAGAGCACTTTCCATATTGTAGATACCGCTGACCATTTTCATAACATCAGCCTTTTTATCAGCTACAAGGTCTATGTTATTGATAAAATCATTTTTAAGAGCATTACGGCTTCCGTATACATTAAGTTCTTTTTTCAGAAGAACAGAATGGTTGAATACGGTTTCTCGTTTACCGTTACCGATGAGAATAATATTTGCTGCAAATGCTGCGGAGTCGATACATGCAAGAAAAGTCTCGGGAGCTCCGCAAGCCTCAATGCATACATCAAACCCATTACCGTCGGTAAATCTTTCGGTGAATTCACTGAGAGACTGTGATTTTGTGTTTATTATTTCATCGGCACCGTATTCTTTGGCAAGCCTGAGTCTGTTGTCAAGAATATCAGCAACTGCAATCCTTTTGCATTTCTGCTTTGCTGCAAGAAGTGCAAAAAGACCGATCGGTCCGGCACCTACAATAAGTACATTATCATTTTCTTTGATTTCTGCGCGTGAAACAGCGTGCTGTGAAATTGAAAAAGGTTCAATAAGAGCAAGTTCTTCTGCGGAAAGCCCTTTTCCGTTATAGATTCTGTCAACGAGCATCGTTATGTACTCGCAGAAAGCACCGTCACGCTGTACGCCCATAGTCTGATTATCTGTGCAGCAGTTTACAAAACCTCTCTTACAAGAATAACATTCTCCGCAGTTAAAATAAGGATTGCAGGTAACAATATCACCGGGTTTTAACCCTTTTTCATTTTCCGGAATTGTAACTATTTCTGCAGAAAATTCATGTCCCGGAATTCGGGGATATGTTGTGAACGGTTGATTTCCCGTAAATGATGCAACATCGGCACCGCAGATACCTACACATTTTATTCTCAGTAAGGCTTCGCCTTCTTTTACTTCGGGCATCGGTAATTCTCTTATTTCAATTTTACCCGGGGCGGGTATTACAATTGCTTTCATTTTATTTGTTCTCCTCAATATATTCTTTGTTCCAAATAATCCCCGTCTTAAGCGGAGCACCTTTTGAGAAAATTTTATTTTCGTAAGCGCCGGACGGATCTGATATGAATTCATCCTTGTCAATCAGCTCAACAACTTCATCATATCTTGAATCTACAAGTATATCAATTGCTTTTTCCATATGCTCCTGACGGAAATTTATGGAGGCAAATATAAGGTGATTCTCAAAACCGAAGGGCATTGTATCATAAGAAACCTCAGGACCTAATGAGAAACTGTTATATATGCCGTTACATCCCAACACTTTGTGGCGGAAAGCCACTCTGTGTTCAGTATTGCTTCCTGAAGTACCGACAAACATAGTTGCACGGCAGCCGAGCTTTCTTATTATTGCATTTGCTGTTTCTTCTTCCGTAAGACCTGCGGTACAAAGATAATCAGCATTTGCTATTTCCTTTGAAAAAACAACCTTTTTGCAGTTTTCATCACTTCTTCCTATGAAAAGAATTTCAACATCAGGGTGATTTCTTCTAATCTGATCTGCAATGAACAATCCGGTCATACCGAGACCGAAAATAACGGTTTTTCCGAAAATATTATTCTTCGCTTTGTCTCTTGCCTCTTTTTCGGAGCATTTGTGCCTTGCCATTTCAACTCTGAAATTCTGAGCTTCCCCAAGATCCTCCATTCTTTCAAGCTGGAAGACAGCGCAAGCGTAAGGATCGGCAAATGACAGTTTTTTTGCAACGGATAAGGGGAGCTTGTTCAGACCTTTATACTTTTCGGGAAGATGTAAAAGCATATGGGGATTGAAATAATTCTTGTCACAGAATAATCCGTCTGCTTTATCGCAACCGTATTCAAAATATGTTTCATCTTCCGTATATCTTGTCGGATCGTAACTGTCTCCGCCTCGTATAAGAACAATTGCAAAACGGTTTTCTGACGGTACCCATACAACACCTTCGTGTCCGTTGATGAGTCTGTTTTCACCATCAGGGAATTTTGCGGACAATTTTCCGTTTTTGCCCATTTTCATAAGTTCATTGTCTGTTCCGCAGAATCCCTGAAAAACCGGGTAGACCTCAATACCTTTCAGTGAAGGCTCATTTCGCAATCTTTGTCTCGGAGGGTTGATCAGATTTATTTCACCGTATTTTATAGGCTCTGTTTCACTATTCTGAAAATAAGTTCCGAAAGTTTTCATAAATTCTCCTTGTATAATATCTGCTTTCTTGTAAAAATCAGCGGTTCAGAATACTGAATCGCTGATTGAAGGTTTTATGCAATTCCGAATAATTTGCGGAATTTATCAAAGAACTTTGCAATAAAAGATTTGATCTTTTCTATAAATGCAAAGATGCCTGTTTTTGCTGAATCTTCTTCACCGGTGTCGGGAATAAGTGAATCTGACTCAAAATCGTATACCATAAATCGGGGGAATGCTTCATAGGTTTCTACGGTAATTTCCTCTTCATCAAACAGAATTGCATTTATCAGAGTAGTGAGGTCACGGTAACCGCTGTTGTGTTTACCGTTTCTGATAAACCATGTTTTGTCAGGGAAAAGGCATGTTGATGCATCAACTGTTTTATCGGGTGAAATAAATTCAGGGGATGTGCTGTTTAAGATTTCGTCGCTGAGTGTTGCACCGTATAATGCAAAAGTAGCTCCGAATGAAGTGCTTGAAGAGTCAAGAACACCGTCACTGACATACTGCCATTGTGATGTGGCGGGTATTGAAGAAAAACCATAGCGGGAAATAACACCGATCTTACAGTATTCATCTGCTTCCAATAGTGTTTCAGATTTGTTCGTACGGACAAGATTGTTATAGTTTTCAATATTTGCTCTGAGTTCATCTCTGCCTTCTGCGTCTTCAGGGATGAAGTTTGCAAATGTATATTCGATAGCTTCATCAATTTTGTCATCAGGAACCAAAGCCCAGATGGCGAGCCATTTTCCGAATAAGGGAATTACCACTTCAGGAAGAAGTTTATCGGAGAGATTTGCAAGAATAGCTGATCCGAGATTTTCTATAAGGTTACCGAGACCTGCACATTCAAGCATATCAAATATTCTGAGAAGCAGATATTCGTTTGATGTTCCTTCTGCGACAAAATCAAGGAACGACATAAGGGAATCGTTGCTGATTTCTATATCACCGCATAACAGATTACCGACATAGCTTGCTCCGTAAATTGCTGTTGTGTTGAATGCAATGGCATCAATCTTATCATAACCGTAAAGAGAAAGATATGATAAAACAACAATACCGCCGAGGCTGTGACAGGAAAGAGCAACTTTATCAGAGCCCGTAGTTTCAAGTATATAGTCAATATAGCTGTCGAGCTTTGCTGCTGTATCTATGGGATCAGCACGCCAATCGTATTTGAATACAGAATCAGGATTCTCGGCAAGAATTTCCTCATCCGGATATTCAAAATATACACCTGAGCCGTTGGTGATTTTACCGTCGGGATCTGAAAGTGAGTCTGCAAAAAAATCATAAGCTAACGGACTGATTGTATTACCAAGCTTTTCCCAGTCTCCTGTGACAGAAAATTCCATTAAGCCCGGAATACAGTCTTCAACAAGGCCGAGAATTGAATCGGTTGACGGAGGCCATACAACTTCTGAATCAGGATCGTTTGCATCGGTGTGAATGTCTGCATGCATAATTCCGGGAACGCTGATCATTGGGCATTTTTTGTCGGATTCTGCTGCAGCAGCAATGAGGCCGGTCATAGGCACAGTTAATAAAAGGATGCTGATGATAACGGCAATTGTCCGTTTGAAGTATCTTTTTTTCATAACTTATCTCTCCTAAAAAACTTATTAAATAAAATATAGCACCTTTATACGAAAAAGTAAATATAAAGTAATAAATTCTGTGAAAATAAGCATTACTACATATAATTGACTTTAGCGATATTTAGTGTTATCATAACGGGAGGATGTGATATTATGAATCATTTGCTTTATTTTAATAAACCTGCAAAAATATGGGAAGAAGCATTGCCCATAGGAAACGGCAGATTGGGTGCTATGATATATTCAGGTACCAAAGAGCTGATTATGCAGATGAATGAAATAACATTATGGAACGGCTGTCCTTTTTCCGAGGCTGACAGAAAGGATGCATATGTTCACCTGCCTGCGCTTAGACAGCTTATCTGTGATAAAAAATACGGGGAAGCCGCAAAGCTTCTCGATAAAGAATTTACCAATTACGGCGGAGGCTTTGAGGCTGCATATTGCGGTTCATACCAGACCTTTGGTGAGCTTAAAATATGTTTTTCTAAACGTATTTGTAAAATAAGTGATTACAGTCGTAAGCTTGATATTTCGGAAGCGGTTTGCTCAGATTCATTTGCTGCGAACGGAGTCAGCATTAACAGGGAATATTTCTCTTCTGCCGTCAGTGATGCTGTTTTTGTAAAGATTGAGGCTTCACAAAAAGGTTTTCTTGATTTGGATATTTCTTATTCTCTTAATCATATAGAATCTTTTATTGTTTCGGAAGACGGTTTCTGTTTCAACGGTCATTGCGACGGTGATAAGTCACATATGGAATTTGCCGCAAAACTCAGAGTGAAGCTTTCAGGCGGAACAACTGAATGCGACAATAATATGTTGCATATCAGAAATGCTGATTCTGTTATACTTTGTTATACCGCAGCTACCGATTATGTTCCCGATGCATCAGTTAATTTCAAGTCAGGTAAACCGTCTGATAAGTGCAACAGAATAATTGATGCCATTGATCTGTCTGATTATGATGCAATAAAAAGAGCACATATTGAAGATTATTCAAAGGAATATAATGCTTCTGCCATTACTTTGAGCGATGCACCTTATGAAAACAATGATACT
Source organism: Acutalibacteraceae bacterium (assembly GCA_045588855.1). Taxonomy (GTDB): domain Bacteria; phylum Bacillota; class Clostridia; order Oscillospirales; family Acutalibacteraceae; genus RUG806. The sequence goes on along the minus strand of JAZNEX010000033.1, from coordinate 62,384 downwards.
CTGCCTGTAAGACTGAAAAAATATATGAAAGACAATTCCGATAACGGACTTGTTGAGCTGCTTTTTAATTACGGCAAATATCTTCTTATATGCAGCAGCAGAAAAGAAAATGTTTTACCTGCAAATCTTCAGGGATTATGGTGCAAGGATTATAAAGCTCCATGGCATTGTGATTATCATACCAATATCAACGTACAAATGAATTATTGGTGTGCAGGTCCTGCAAATATAGTAGGATGTACAGAACCTTTTGCAAAGTTTATCTGTGCTTTGCCTGAAAACGGAAGAAAGACTGCAAAGTCATATTATAATGCCCCCGGATGGACATTATATACCATTTCGAATCCGTGGTTCTGGACTTCACCCGGTTGGGGCGGTGGCTGGTCTCAGTATCCTTTGGGCGGTGCCTGGCTTTGTAAACATCTGGTTGAATATTACAATTACACTGCAGATAAAGAATTGCTTTGTCGTTTTTATGATGTCATAAAAGAAAATTGTCTTTTCAATATCGATATTCTTTTTGAAGACGAAAACGGTTATATTATGACAAATCCTGCAACCTCTCCTGAAAACAGCTTCCGTGATGATGACGGTAACGAAGGTTGGGTATGCAAGGGAACTGCAATGGATATAGAAATGCTGTATGAGAATTTTACTGATATGATAGATATCAGCAGAATTCTTGATAAAGATGAAGAACTGAGAGAAAAGCTCGTTACTCTCAGAGATAAGCTTCTACCTCTCAGAATCGGTAAAGCGGGGCAGTTGTGTGAATGGGAAGGTGATTGGGATCTTAATGCTCCCGAACCTCATCACAGACATGTTTCACATCTTTACGGCTTACATCCCGGTACGATGATTTCCCCCGAAAAAACACCGGAGCTCGCCGATGCCTGTCGAAAGTCTCTTGAGCTTCGCGGTGATGACGGAACAGGCTGGAGTCTTGCCTGGAAAATTAATTTCTTTGCCCGTCTTCTTGACGGTAATCATGCACTTAAGCTTATCGGCAGATTATTAAGACCTGTAAAAAACGGCCTTGTTACGAGATACGGCGGAGGCGGCGGAGTTTATCCGAATCTTTTTGATGCCCATCCTCCTTTCCAGATTGATGGTAATTTCGGTGCTGTTTCGGGAATATGTGAAATGCTTCTTCAGAGCCATGTAAAGCTTGAAGACGGAAGCTTCCTGATTCATTTGCTCCCTGCATTACCTGATAATTGGAAACAGGGAAGTGTTTCCGGACTTCTAGTCCGCGGTAATACTGAGGTTTCATTTGATTGGCAGAACGGTGTTGTTCGGAATGCCACTCTCAGAAGTAAAGTCGGCGGAAAAATTGCCGTTAAGGGTAGTTTTTGTGTAATGACAGATAATGAAAAAATTACATCTCACAACGACGGTATTACAACCTTTGTTGCAGAGAAGGATAAAGAATACATTCTGATACCAGAAAGGATATGAATTGATATGAGTGAACGCAGAATAGAAACAAAATGTGTACAGGGTGGCTACACCCCCGGAAATGGTGAACCCAGACAGATTCCGATAATTCAGAGTACTACCTTCAAATATAACACAAGTGAAGATATGGGTAAGCTTTTTGATCTTGAAGCAAGCGGATATTTTTATTCAAGACTTCAGAATCCCACCTGTGATACTGTTGCCGCCAAGATATGTGAGATGGAAGGCGGCAGTGCTGCTATGCTTACATCATCCGGTCAGGCAGCAAGTTTTTATGCTACTTTCAATATCTGTGAAAATGGCGGACATATTGTATCTTCTTCAGCAATTTATGGCGGTACATATAACCTTTTTGCCGTAACAATGAAAAAAATGGGTATTTCATGTACATTTGTAGACCCTGATTGTACTGAGGAAGAGCTTGAGGCAGCATTCAGACCAGAAACTAAGCTGGTGTTTGGTGAAACTATAGCAAATCCCGCACTTAAAGTTCTTGATATAGAAAAATTTGCAAAGGCAGCACATGCTCACGGTGTACCTCTTATTATTGATAATACTTTTGCAACTCCCGTTCATTGCCGTCCCATCGAATGGGGCGCTGATATTGTTACTCATTCAACAACAAAGTATATGGATGGACACGGTGCTGCAGTAGGCGGATGTATTGTTGATTCCGGTAAATTTGATTGGATGAAATATGCTGATAAATATCCCGGTCTCTGTACTCCCGATGACAGCTATCACGGTATTACCTATGCAGAAAAGTTTGGTAAAGAGGGGGCCTTTATAACTAAGGCTACAGCACAGCTTATGCGTGACCTCGGCTCAACACCTGCTCCCCAGAGTGCATTTATTCTTAATCTCGGACTTGAAAGTCTTCATGTAAGAATGAAAAGACATTTTGAAAACGCACTTGCAGTTGCAGAGTATCTCAATGCAAATGATAAAATTTCTTGGGTTAACTTTTCAGGCCTTGAAGGGGACAAGTATTATGAGCTTGCGAAAAAGTATATGCCCGATGGTTCATGCGGTGTTATCAGCTTTGGTGTGAAGGGCGGAAGAGCTGCTGCGGAAAAGTTTATGAAAGCATTGAAACTTATTGCAATTGAAACTCATGTTGCAGATGCACGTTCTTGTTGTCTTCATCCGGCAAATGCAACCCACAGACAGATGAATGAAGAAGAGCTTATCGCTGCCGGAGTGCCTTCTGATCTTGTAAGACTTTCCTGCGGACTTGAGAACAGTGCCGATCTTATTGATGATATTGCGCAGGCACTTGCAACTATTGATTAAGGAGTGATCTGATGCCCATTAAAATACCAAATGAGCTTCCAGCCGTAAAAACACTTACTGAAGAAAATATTTTCGTAATGACTGAGACAAGAGCTATATCACAGGATATCAGACCTCTTAAAATTCTTGTTCTTAATCTTATGCCAAAAAAGATAGCTACAGAAACACAGCTTTCAAGAATGCTTGGTAATACTCCTTTGCAGATAGAACTTGAACTCATAATGACGGCAAGCCATGTTCCTACTCATATTTCTGCAGAGCATCTGCTTGCTTTTTATAAGACATTTGATGATGTTAAAGACAGATATTTTGACGGACTTATCATTACCGGTGCTCCTGTTGAACAGATGCCTTTTGAACAGGTTGATTACTGGGAAGAACTTTGCGAAATAATGGAGTGGAGCAAAACTCATGTACATAGCACATTCCATATTTGCTGGGGAGCACAAGCAGGTCTCTATTATCATTACGGTATTGATAAATATGATTTGCCTGAAAAAATGTTCGGCGTTTTTGAACACACTGTAGATTATAAGCGTTCTATTCTTTTCAGAGGATTTGATGACCGGTTCTGGGTACCTCATTCAAGACACACGAGCGTCAGGAGAGAGGATATTGAAAAGGTTCCTGCACTCAGAATTCTTGCATCCTCTGAAGATGCAGGCGTTTACTGTGTTGTTACTGAGCGTGGAAAACAGGTTTTTGTAATGGGACATTCCGAATATGATCCCTTTACTCTGAAAGAAGAATATGACAGAGATGTCAATAAAGGCTTGGATATCAAGGTCCCTGTTAATTATTTCCCTGATGATGATCCTACAAAGGAGCCTATGGTAAGATGGCGTGCTCATGCGAATCTGCTCTATTGCAACTGGCTGAATTACTTTGTATATCAGACAACACCGTATGATCTCAACAGTATTCCCACTGAAGATAAGTAAAACTTAATATTTTTTCAGGTTGATAAATGATGTAAAAGCGTATATAATGGAAGAAACACCGTTATGTACGCTTTTTTTGAGGTAATTATGAAAAGAATTTTTGTTTTATTTGTTGTTTTATCAGTTGCGCTGTGCAGTTGTTCATTTTCTTTGTTTCAGGAACCTGAGACAACTACAACAACAGAATATGTATCTCCCTATGCGGTTGATATAAACGGCCAGTTAGTGCCTAAACATGAGGATGTAAGTGAGAGCACTCTGGACCCTATGCTGTTCGATTTTGATGAAAACGGAAGGGCGATTTACAAGGATGACGGACAGAAAATACTGACCGGTATAGATGTTTCTGTTTTTCAGGGATATATTGACTGGAATGCTGTTGCGGAAGACGGTATAGATTTTGTTATGCTCAGAGTCGGATACAGGGGATACGGTGAAAAAGGCATAATGGGAATTGATGACAGATTTTATCAGAATTATGACGGTGCAGTCGCAGCAGGACTTGATGTCGGTGTTTATTTTTATTCACAGGCTCTTAATGCAGAAGAGGCTGTTGAAGAAGCACAGTTTGTTCTTGAGACGCTTGGAGAGCTTGATCTTTCATATCCTGTTGCGTATGACTGGGAGCATGTTGATGATGAAGCTGCAAGAACAAAGGATATGACAAATGATAAAATAACGGAGTGTGCAATAGCGTTCTGCGAGGAGATTGAAAAATCCGGAAGAAAAGCAATAATTTACTTTAACTGTGAAATCGGATATTTTGAATATAATCTCAAAAAGGTTGAGAGTTTTGATTTCTGGTTAGCCGAATATGAGAAATATCCGTCCTTTGTATATGATTATAAGATGTGGCAATATACAGATAAAGGCTCTGTAAACGGAATTAACGGTGATGTTGATCTTAATATCAGTACAGTTGATTACTCGGTACAGGGTGATTTTGGTTAAAAACAGTCCTTCGGTATTTCCGAAGGATTTTTTTTGTTAAATTTATCTTGCATTTACAGATTCATTTGTTATAATTATAACAAAGGCATTTTCCTAAGAGAATATGCATAAGAAAGGATGAGTTTTGTGGCTGATTACAAAATCGAACTTACTCCCGAACAGCTCGCTATACTTGACGGCGAAAAGGGAGAAACAATGGCAAAAATTATGAAGACTCTCGTTATGTACGGCGAAACCTTCGGTGCTACCAAGCTGGTGCCTGTTACCGGTAAAAAGGGACATCTTGTTACAAGCTTTGGTATCAAGGTTATGAAGCCCGTATATGAACTTATGGAAAGACTTATTGCAGACGGTGTTGTTGCTGGCCAGCAGTTTTCTGTTGACCCGAGACCCGTTGATAAGAAAGTACCTGCAAGCTTCCTTGAAAATCTTATTTTCAAAAAGTTTATGTATTCTGCACAGGATATGTATGACGGACAGCTCCAGAAAATGGGTCTTGTAGATAATTCTGCTTATACATGCACATGTTATCTTGATGAAGTAGGAAATACTCCCGAAAAGGGTGATATTCTTTCATGGGCAGAATCAAGTGCTGTTGTATATGCTAACTCTGTTCTCGGTGCACGCTGCAACAGAAACTCCGGTATCATTGATCTTTTCGGCTCAATTGTCGGTTATGTTCCTTATTTTGGTCTGCTTACTGATGAAGGAAGAAAGGCAACCTGGATTATAGAAGTAAAGACTGATAAGATTCCCGAAGCACAGGTTCTCGGTTCTGCTATCGGTATGAAGGTTATGGAAGATGTTCCTTATGTAAAAGGACTCACCAAGTGGATCGGTAATGAGCTTAATGATGATGCAAAAGCATATCTTAAGGATTTCGGTGCTGCAACAGCTTCAAACGGTGCTGTCGGACTTTATCATATTGACGGTCTTACTCCCGAAGCTGTTGAAATGGGTGAAAGCCTTATTGCAGAAAATGCTCAGGTTTATGTGATTGATGATGCTGAGCTTGACAGAGTTAAGAATAATTATCCCGTTATCTGGAAGGATCCCGATGCAACTCCCAAGCTTTGCTTTATCGGTTGTCCGCATCTTACATATTCACAGCTTATTGAATGGACAGAAAAGGTAGAGGCAGGTCTTAAAGCTGCAGGAAAAAGCAAGGTTGTTATTCCTACAGTATTTACTGCTGCTCCCAAGGTTGTTGAAAAATTCAACAAGACTGCATATGCAGCAAGACTTGAAAAGACAGGTGTTATTCTCAGCTATATCTGTCCTCTTATGTATATGAACAATCCTCTTTGCGGTAAAAAGCCTGTTATAACTAACTCAAATAAGCTCAGAACTTATACAACTTCAAAATATTATACCAATGCTGAAATTCTTGATTGCATCACGAAGGGGGTTAAATAATTATGAAAACATTTAAAGGCCGTGTAGTTGTTCCCGGTTCATGTGAAGCAGAAGCTCTTGTAACAAAGAATGGCTTCAATACACTCGCAAGCTTTCAGAAGAGCCTTCAGTTTGGAGATAAGACTGCAAAGTGCGGTGATCAGAACAATCCTGATCTTTTCGGTAAGCCCATGGTTGGTACAGCCCTTTGTCTTCCTCAGACGATCGGTTCAACAACAGGCGGCATGGTTCTTTACTGTGCTACAGCTATGAGCAGAAGCCCTGCTTGTCTTCTTTTTTCAAAGCCTATTGACTCACTTGCAGCTGCAGGTGCAATTCTCTCTGATATATGGACTGATAACTCACTTCCTACAATTGACTGTCTCGGTGATGAATTCCTTGAAACAGTAAAAACAGGTGATAGAATTAAAGTTGAGGAGGACGGTACTGTTACCATTCTCTGATAACAATACCAATTTATTATGTCAAAGCTTACAGAAAATTACGAGGGCATTTATTCATTAATGCTCACTCCCTATAATGATGATCTTACCATTAATTATGATGCATATGAAGAGTATGCAGACTGGCAGGTTGAGCAGGGTGTCGAACACCTTTTCTGTGTATGCGGTAGCTCTGAAATGGTAAACCTTACGCTTGAAGAAAGAGTAAAGCTTGCTGAACTTACCGTTAAGCATAAGGGTAATACAACAGTTGTTGCAACAGCAAACGTTGAACCCTCTTGGTTTGCCCAGGTAGAAGAAGTTAAAAGAATATCAGCAACAGGTGTTGACGGTATCGTATTTACAACAAAAGGATTCGGTAAGGATCCTGACAGGCTTGTAAACTATATCGGTGAACTTAAGGCATATACAGATCTTCCTGTGTTCTGTTATGAGTTTCCCGGTTTCCAGCCTCACCTTATTTCAGGTGAAACCTATGGCAGACTTGTTAAAGAATGCGGTATTTACGGTATAAAGGACTGTACCTGTCTTCTTGAAGGCGGTATTAAGGATAAAATTGAAAACAAAGGTAATTCTTGTCTGATACAGGCAAATATGCCTTTCCTTTTTGATGCTTACAAGCTTGGCGCAAGAGGTGTTATGGCGACACCTACATCTTGCGGCGGTGCTTTCTTCCAGCGTTTTCATGAGGCATTTGTAAGTGGCAATATGGAACTTGCCGAGAAGAGATATAATGAGATTACTCTTCTTGATAATGCTATAGATAACGGCTTTAATTGTTCGGCAAAGTATCTTGTGCAGCTTCAGGGCGTAGATGGAATGAAAGCTATCAACAGAGGCGGACAGCAGCTTTCAGCCGGTCGTCTCAGAAGCCTTCAGTCATTCCATTCATGGGCTGTTTCAGAAGGGCTTATGAAATAAGTCATTAAATCAGATTGCAAAAAAAACTGCGTTATAGACCGTGAACGGTTGTAACGCAGTTTTGTCTTTAAAAAATAAAAGAGAGAATATTATCTCTCTTTTATTTTGAATAATTCTTATTCAGATACAGTTTCGTCTGAAACAATTGTTGTGGGTTCTTCTTCGCCCTTGAGAGAAGCAACAAGACCCTTGATTGTGTTTACGAGATAAAGAATGAAATCGTAAATCTTCTGAACAAATTCCATTATATTGTCCTCCTGTTTAAATTAATTACAATTAGTCTTTTTTGTCATTTTCTGCTCTGATAGAAGCAACGAGATCTTTGATAGTCTTGATAAAATTCTGAATGAATTCAACGAGCTTATTGATGATTTCCATATTGTTTGCCTCCAATATAATATTTTACAAATTTATGATAACACAAGACAAAAACAAAATCAATTGGTTTTTTATATATTTACAAATTTTTCATTTTTTATTGTTGACTCAATCCCATTTATAGTTTCTGAGATTACCATTTTCCTGTAATGACGGAAAATTCCATTGTCTGAGTATTTCATAAACTCCTATTGCCACAGAATTTGAGAGATTCAGACTTCTTGCATCAGATATCATCGGAATTCGTACTGTTGTATCAGGATTATCGTGCAACAGAGCTTCCGGAAGACCTGCTGTTTCTTTTCCGAAAACAATATAAACATTGTCGGGATATATTATATCCGAATACTTGTGTTTTGCTTTTGTTGAAAAATAGTAAAAATTAGCATCTTTGTTTTTGTTAAAAAAATCCTCAGTTGATGAATAATAAGAGATATCCAGCAGATGCCAGTAATCCAGACCTGCCCTTTTCAGTTTTTTGTCATCAATTCTGAACCCCATCGGTTCAACTAAGTGAAGTCTAGCGCCTGTTGCAGCGCAGGTACGGGCAATATTTCCCGTGTTTTGCGGAATTTCAGGTTCTATAAGTACAATATTAAGTTCTTTCATTATTATCTGCCTTCTGAGTTTTTTTTAATATTATCATAAACTTTGTTGTTTGTAAAATATTATTTGAAAAAATGTTAATACTACATACGGAGGTGCATTAATATGAAATCAAATAAAAGCGAAATAATGAAATATCTCGGTGCCGCAACAGCTGTAGGAGGTACAATTATTCTTGGATCCGGTCTTATGGCTGAAAGTAAAAGTATGAAGAAAAGAATGAAAAAAACTGCAAATAAGGCACTTGATGCTGTTGATTCAGTTATTAATGGTGTTCAGAATATCGTGAAATAAGTAAAAAGATAAACGGTTACGGAAAAATAATAATTGGTATTTTTCCGTAATTTTTTGTTGTTTAATGTACATTATTATGGTATAATACAATGGGTGATAAATATGAAATTAATTAAAATTTTAGTTATTTCGGCTTTATGTATGGGGCTGCTGTGCAGCTGTGGCAGTAATAATTCTTCTTCGGATAAAGAAACAACTTCGTCCACTTTGGTTCCCGACACGGAAACTTCTGAATTATTGAGCGAAGAGATAACAGAATCTGCGGTGAATCCGCTTAATACAGACAGATGCTTTTACGGTAATGATACCGGTACTGACAGAACATATACCGGACTCGAACCTCTTGAGTTGATTGATTTTTCTTACGGAGATTCATATTCTTCGGATCATTTCTCGACAGAAATGATATCTCATAGCTACGGTTATGCAAAGGATGAGAAGCCCCATACAATAAGTGTTGATTTTCAGAAGCTTTTTGATGAAAAGAACTATGACGCCGTTTGTCTTGATGATAAGACAGAAGAAAAGGTTCTTTACCTTACATTTGATTGCGGATATGAAAACGGTTATACTGCAAAAATACTCGATACCTTAAAACAAAAAGAAGTTTCTGCCGCATTTTTCTGTACATTACCGCAGATGAGAGATAATCCTGAGATTATTGCAAGAATGATTAATGAAGGTCATATTGTCGGAAATCACAGTGTTACTCATCCTGATTTTTCTACGCTCAACGAAGATCAGATAATTGAAGAATTGAAAGGGTTTGATGACTATATCAGAGAAAATTTTGGTTATTCATCACTTTATTTCAGAAATCCTCAAGGTAAATATTCCGAAAAATCTATGCGGGCAGTAAATGAGCTCGGATATAAGGCTGTTTTTTGGTCGCTTGCTTATGCAGACTGGGATCTTGAAGATCAGAAGGGGGCCATGTATGCCTTTGAAACTGTTATGGAAAGAATTCACCCGGGAGCTGTTATTCTGCTTCATTCGGTTTCTCCCGATAATGCAAATGCGCTTGCTGATATTATTGATGCGGCAAGAGAAAGAGGATATGAATTCCGTTCGCTTGAAGATATGTGATACTTCTGAGAACCGCTCACCCGGTTCTCTTTTTATTTTGCTATTTACTTAATAATTTTAATATGGTACAATTGAAAAAAACAATTGACTGTAGGTGATTTCTTTGAGATTAGAAGAAATTGATAAAAATGGTACGTTGCAAGGTTTTGTGCTTGTTAAGTCTTGTGACAGAAAGAGTGCTAAGAACGGTTCAAGCTATCTGGATCTGATTATTACAGATGGTGAAAGTGATGTTGTGGCTAAAATATGGGATTACAAAGGAGATGTTGACTCGCAGCCTGCTGTCGGCACAGTAATCCGTGTGCGAGGCACTCTCAGTCTGTATAACAATCAACCTCAGTTCAAGATTGATCGGTTCCGTCAGACCAATGAAACTGATAATATTGACATAAACGATTTTGTGCCTTCCGCAACCTTCAGTGGTGAAGAAATGTACAATGCTGTTGTTGAAATTGCAGAAGACTTTTGTGACGATGAATTGAAAAGACTTACTTTGACAATTCTGAATGAATATAAAAACAGGATACTTAATATTCCGGCAGCTTTTAAGCTGCATCATGCGGTAAGAAGCGGTCTTCTTATGCATACTCTTACCCTTTGCAGACTTGCGCAGAGTGTAGCTGAGCTTTATCCTTCTATTGACAGAGATTTGCTTCTTTGCGGTGCTATTTTGCATGATATCGCAAAAACCGAGGAGTTCAATCTTGCTCCAACCGGCCTTGTTGACGGTTACACCGTCCGCGGTACACTGGTAGGGCATCTTGTTGGTGGGGCAATGTTAGTTGATGAAATCGGCAGAAAGCTTGAAATTTCACCGGATACCCTTATGCTTGTTGAACATATGCTGATTTCTCATCACGGTATCCCCGATTATGGCGCTGCTGTAAGACCTTTGTTTCTTGAAGCCGAAGTTCTGTCTGCAATAGACACCTTTGATGCTAATTTGTTTGAGATAGCTAATGCAGTGAAGGATGTTGAAGTCGGAGCCTTCACAAACAGAATGTGGGCACTTGATGACAGAAAATTCTATAACCATGGCAGAAAGCCTGTTCATACAGATGTAGCAATAATAACTAAAGAAGAAAACAGTAACACGGATGTTGCTGAGTAACTGTCAGAATATAACATCATACAGTAAATTAGATAGGATGATATAAAAATGGAAAATTGGACAGAAATAAAAATCAATGTGCCTGTCGGACGAGTAGATGAAGCCGGTGCAGTTGCTTCGATGACCGTGCCTTACGGTATTTATATTGAGGATTACAGTAACCTTGAGGCTGAAGCGATGGAAATAGCCAAAATAGATCTTATTGACGAAGATCTTCTTGCAAAAAACAGAGATATAGGAATTGTACATATTTATATTTCCCCTGAAGAAAATCCTCAGGAAGCAATTTCTTTTATCGAAGAGAGACTTGATGCTGAAGGTATTGAGTATTCAATAGATGTCGGCAATTGTGCAAGGGAAGATTGGGAAAATAACTGGAAGCAGTATTTTAAGCCCATCAAGGTAGGAAATAAGCTTATTATAAGACCTGTCTGGGTTGATGATTACGATGCAGACGGAAGGGTAGTGCTTAATCTTGAACCGGGCATTGCCTTTGGTACCGGAACGCATGAAACCACAAGACTTTGTCTTGAAGCTCTTGAAAATTATATCAAGGCAGATACAAAGATGCTTGACGTAGGTTGCGGAAGCGGTATTCTCAGCGTTGCGGGAATGCTTCTCGGGGCTGAAAGTGCAACAGGTGTTGATATTGATAAGCTTGCTGTTAAAGTTGCAATTGAAAACGGAAAGCTCAATGGCCTTGAATATCCCGGCTATAATATGATAGTTGGAAATCTGATTGACAGGATTTCAGGTAAATATTCTGTGGTTACAGCAAATATTGTTGCAGATGCTATTATAATGCTTACTCCCGATGTAAAGAAATTCCTTGCGGAAGACGCTGTGTATATTGTGTCAGGTATCATTGATATACGTGAGGATGAAGTGCTTTGTTGTCTTGCCGAAAATGGATTTGAGATAGTAAAACGCCGTGAAGAAGGCGGCTGGGTTTGTCTTGAATGTAAGCTTTCATGATGATTGTTTTTATAAAATTACAGGTGTATCTTTGAGGTATGCCTGTTTTTTTTATGCCTTCTTTTATCGACAAACTATTTAGTTGTTAAGGTATATAATCTTTTTAAGGGAGGCGTGAAAGTTTTGCAAACAGTTGTATATGCTGATGTTTTATTTGTTATAAATGCTGTAATAACATTTTTAATTCTGATAACTACAGCGGATTTAACAAAAATAGAATCTGTAAAAAGCCGTTATGTTTCAGGTGCATTGGCGGGAGGGTTATTATCTTTCATAATTCTAGCTCCTGAGATGCACATACTTATTGTTATTACAATCAGGCTTATTATCAGCATCTTGATAATTCTGATAACATTCAGATTGAAAAATTTAATTCAATTTATTAAATCTGTAGCAGGTTTTTTTATAATAAGCTTTATCTATGGGGGGATTGTTTATTTTCTTTCTGATTGTATTGCACTTCCCAAAGTTTATTACAATAACGGTTATGCTTATTTTGATTTTAGTGCAGTAAGCCTGGTTCTGATAACCTCAGCAGTTTTTTTGTGCATGAAGATAATTAACAAAATTTTGATAGTAAAAAACAAAATTGATGAGATATATAAGGTTGAAGTAAATAATAACGGAAAAACTATCAGCGTGTATGCTTTGTATGATACGGGCAACAGTATCAGAGATATATATAACGGAAGACCGGTTATTATAATAAGTCTGAATAATATTGAGTCGTTGGTAGAAGAATCTGTTTATCTTGGCATTACAGATTATTTTGAAAAAAATGATATAGAGAAGTTGCCGAAGGGGATACGTCTGATTCCGATAAAAACTTTATCTTCTGATAAGCTTCTTCCTGCTTTTACTGCGGAAAGAGCAGTAATCGTAGATGATACTGTAAATATAGTAATAGAAAAGGTATGTATTGCAATTACCGATGATACTTTCGGAACAAATAATTACAAAGCACTGCTAAATGATGCGATTTTCAGAAAGGTGTAGATATGGTGAATATTAGAAATTTTACTGAATATCTGAAACGAAAATTATTGTTGTTGAAATACAATCGATACGAGACAAAGTATGGCAGATTGTATTTTATAAACGGAACACCGTCACTTCCGCCACCCCTTTCAAAGACAGAAGAAGAAAATTGTTTTAAGGAAATAGCTCAAGGGAATCCTGATGCGACTGATAAGCTGATAGTACATAATCTGCGACTTGTTGTATATATAGCAAAAAAATTTGAAAATTCAGGTGTTCCGGTGGATGATCTGGTTTCTATCGGAACTATAGGATTAATAAAAGCAGTAAAAACATTTTGTCCTGATAAAAAAATTAAACTTGCAACATACGCCAGCAGATGTATTGAAAATGAAGTTCTGATGCATCTGAGAAAAACAGGAAATATGAAATGTGAAGTATCAATAGATGAACCTCTTAATGTTGATTGGGACGGTAATGAGCTTCTGTTAAGTGATATCCTTGCTACGGAAGAGGATATTGTCAGCTACGAGATAGAATGTGATGATGAAATACGCGTTTTGATGGATTGTATTGATAAGTTGAGCGAACGTGACAGAAAAATAATTTATCTGAGATTCGGAATAAATATGCAAAGGGAATATACGCAGAAGGAAGTTGCCGATATGCTGGGAATTTCCCAGAGCTATATTTCACGAATTGAAAAGAAGATTATTGAACGTCTCAAAACAGAAATGGACAGAGTTAATTTTGCAGAATGAAAACAATTCCGGATTAATTCCGGAGTTGTTCGATTTATTTTAAAAAGAATTTATTTAGCACTTGTAAAAAATTAATTTTGTTGTTATAATAAATTGATAATAGATAAGTGTTGCCATTTTTTATGGTGAGTTTATTGTTATTTCTTTAATCTGATATGGATATGAGGTAAAGATTGTATGTTTTATATGTTTCTTGCTGATGGCTTTGAAGAAACAGAAGCGCTTGTTACTCTAGATATGTTAAGAAGAGCAGGAATCTGCATAAAAACTGTTAGCGTCGGTTCCGAAATACCGGAAGGTGCTCACAGAATAAAGGTGTGCGCAGATATTCCTGATACGGAATTTTCCCCGATTGATTGTGACGGTGTTATTTTACCGGGCGGAATGCCGGGGACTGAAAATCTTTTTGCTTCCGGGATAGTACGCAGTGCGGTTGATTATTGTTGTAAAAACAATAAGCTTGTTGCTGCTATTTGTGCAGCACCCATAGTGCTTGGAAGAATGGGATATCTTGACGGCAAAAAGGCTGTATGCTATCCTGGTTTTGAAAAAGAATTATCCGGTGCTGAAGTTGCCGATAATTACTGTGTTGCAGATGGTGATATAATCACAGCAAAAGGTGCAGGATGTGTTTTTGAATTTTCTCATCAGATTATTTCATATATCCTGAATGGTGAAACAGCAGACAAAATTATTGCTGAAATACAACATAAGGGGCTTAATTAATTATTGTTTTTTTTTCGGAGGATAAAACAATGGATGATAAAACAATCAATGATAATAATGCGTATGATGAGTTGCTGAAAAGCTTTTCGGCAACAAAGAAAACTTTTCCGGATAATTCGGGTGAAGTAAAGAATCACGGAGAAATTTATTTTTCTGCAAAATCTCCAAGAGCGTCTGCTCCTAAGGAACGACCTGTTATTCAGAGAACTCCTCAGGCGGGGACGGCTGGGTCTTCGGACAAAGCTTCTGCTGAAAAATCTTCTTCTGCGCAGAAAAGGTCTTCAGCTAAGAGAGATGTAAGAGGTAAAACTGCAGTAAAGTCAGCATCTAAGGGAAACGCCCCTAAGAAAAAGAAGAAAAAGAACGGAAAAAAGAGACTTGAAAGCTTCCTTATGGCGATAGTTATTCTTGCGATATCTGTTATCGGTGCTTTTGCAATAAGAACTGTTGCTATGGGTTGTATAAATGATATTCTTGCTATTGATGTTTCTTCTACTGAATTCCGTGTGGTTCTTGATGAAGATATGCCGGTTGATGATGTTATTGATATGCTGGCTGAAAAGAATCTGATTAAAAACAAGTTTTTCTGTAAGCTTTTTGCTGCATTTACAGGGCTCAAGACTAAGGAAGATAAAGATGGTAATAAGAAGGATATTATGTATCCTGCAGGTACGTACCATCTTAGTGCAAGTCAGGGACTTGAGGATATGCTTCTTGAGATAAGAACAAGCGGAGTTGATACAAATGTTATCAAGGTTACATTCCCCGAAGGCTACAATGTAGAGCAGATTGCTGAAAAGCTTAATGAAAATGATGTTTGTTCTGCACAGGCATTCTATGAGGCAATGGTAAGCGATGAAATATTTGAGAAGTTTGAATTCCTTTCTGACATAAAAGAAAAGGATCTCAGATATAAGGTTCTTGAAGGTTATTTGTATCCCGATACTTATGAATTTTATATTGGAGAATCCGCAACAAGTGTTGTAGAAAGATTCCTTAAAAACTTTCAGAATAAGTGGACCGACACCTATGCTGCAAAGGCAAAGGAACTCGGATATTCAGTTGATGAAATTCTCAGAGTTGCATCAATTATTGAAAAAGAAGCTTATGATGCAGAACAGATGCCCGTTATTGCATCGGTACTTTATAACAGACTTGATTCATCTTCCTTCCCCTTTATCAACTGTGATTCAACTGCTCAGTATATCGATAATTTCAAGGAGAAGCTTGAAGCTGAAGGCACATATGCTGATTATATGAAGGTGTATGACACTTACCAGAAGACAGGTCTGCCCATCGGACCTATCTGTTGCCCCGGTGCAGATGCTATTTATGCAGCTCTTTATCCCGATTCAACAGATTATTACTTCTTCCTCCATGACAAGGAAGGAAATATTCATCTTGCCTCTACTGCAGATGAACATCAGGCAAATCTTCAGTATCTTGGTTAAGTTTTTTTACAATTTTTTGAAATATTGTTATTGTTTTGATTAAACATTTATAGTAAAATAGTTTTGAAATATTTTTGTAGAGAGGTTTTTAACATGAAGGTTTTTATGATTGGCGGCACAGGTCTTCTCGGCTGCGAAGCTGCAAGAATTTTTATCGAAAGAGGACACCAGGTAAAGAGTGTTGCTCTTCCTCCGCTTCCCGAAGGAGCTCCCATTCCTGAAGAAATGGAACTTGAATTCTGCAATATCTACGAAAAGACAGATGATGAAATCAAGGCTATGATGGAAGGTTATGATTGCTTTGTTTTCGCTGCAGGTATTGATGAAAGAGTTGAATTTCCTGCACCCGTATATGATGCTTACTATAAGTACAATATTGCTCCTCTTAAGAGAATACTTCCTCTTTGTAAGGAAGTCGGTATGAAAAACTCTGTTATTCTCGGTTCTTACTTCTCTTATGCTGCAAAGCAGTATCCTGAAATGAAGCTTACTGAAAAGCACCCTTATATCAGAAGCCGTATTGATCAGGAAGAAGTTGCTTTCTCTTTCGCAGATGAAAACTTTGACGTAGCTGTTCTTGAGCTTCCTTATATATTCGGTACTCAGCCCGGCAGAAAGCCTGTTTGGGTAATCCTTATTGAACAGATCAAGATGATGGACAAGCTTCCTTGTACAATGTATCCTGCCGGCGGTACAGCAATGCTTACTGTTCGTCAGGTAGGTGAGGTTATTGTAGGCGCTGCTGAAAAATCAAAGGGTGCTAAAGCATGGCCTATCAGTATGTATAATATGAATTGGAAGAAGTTCCTTAAAATTGTTTATGCTGCACGTGGCATGGGTAACAACAGAAAGATAATTTCTATTCCTCCCTGGATGATGAGAATGGGTCTCGGCGGAGTTAAGAAGGAATATGCTGAAAAGGGTATTGAAAGTGGTATCGATGTGGACGGACTTGCTGATATTATGGATATTAATCTTTTTATCGACAGAAAGTACAGTATTGAACTCGGTGCTACAGAAGATGATATTGAATCAGCAATCACCGATTCAATCAAGGTAAGCCAGGCTGTTTATGACGGCACAGCAAAGCTTCTTGAAATGAAAGGTGAATAATCCTGTTTGACAATACAGGAAAATAATAATATAATTGTTGCGGTGATTTATTTCACCGCAATTTTTATTTGGAGAATTATATGAAAGAAAAAGTTTTTCCTTGTGCTGTTTCTAAAAAATGCGGCGGATGTCAGCTTACCAATATGTCATATGAAGAACAGTTAAGTTTCAAACAGGCAAAGGTTATCAGACTTCTCGGAAGATTTGGGCGAGTTGATAATATTATCGGAATGAAAGAGCCTTATCATTACAGAAATAAAGTTCAGGCTGCTTTCGGCAGAACAAGAAGCGGCATGATAATTTCCGGTGTTTATCAGTCAAGCACCCATAATATTGTCAAGGTTGATTCATGTTATATTGAAGATCAGAAGGCTGACGAAATTATTGTAACAATCCGTGAAATGCTCAGATCTTTTCATCTGACAGTTTTTGATGACAGAACCGGTAAGGGTTTTCTGCGACATGTGCTTGTAAAAAGAGCGTTCGGTACAGGTGAAATAATGGTTGTGCTTGTGACCGGAACTCCTATATTTAAGTCAAAAAATGATTTTTGCAAGGCTTTAAGAAAGGCTCATCCTGAAATTACGACAATTGTTCAGAATGTTAATAACAGTTTTACCAGTCTTGTTCTTGGCGAAAAGGAATTTGTCCTGTATGGTGACGGCTATATTACAGATGAGCTTTTAGGCTTCAGATTTCGTATTTCTCCAAAGTCCTTTTATCAGATAAATTATGACGGGACAAAGGTTCTGTATTCAAAGGCAATGCAGTTTGCTGATATTGACAGGGATGACCGCGTTATTGATGCATACTCAGGTGTCGGAACAATAGGCATTATTGCCTCTCAGTATGCAAAAGAGGTCATCAGTGTTGAGCTTAATAAGGATGCAGTTAGAGATGCAAAAATTAATGCTGCAATTAATAAAATTGATAATATCAGATTTTTTTGTGCCGACGCGACCGATTTTTTACTTGCTGCGGCTGAAGAAAATGAGCAAATTGATGTTGTTTTAATGGATCCTCCGAGAGCAGGAAGTACTGTTGATTTTATGCACAGCGTTTGTACGCTTTGCCCGGAAAAGGTTGTATATATATCCTGTAATCCTGAAACTCTTGCCCGAGACCTTGTTTATTTTACCAAGAACGGATATAAAGTAAAAAAGATTCAACCTGTAGATATGTTCCCTCACACTCATCATGTTGAGTGTGTTGTTCTGTTATTGAGAGAAAGAGGAAAATAATGAATAAGTATAGTAATTTAATTTCACAGGCTGCATTTAAGAGTCTTACTGCCGTATGGGGCGGTGCTTTCGGTCTTTCTGCATTCAGAAACGGATTCCGTGGAAAGAAAACCCTTGTTCCGGAGAATTTTTCTCCTGTTCTGCGTTTCGCTGTATGCTCTGATATTCATCTGAACGGAGAAAATGATCAGGAAGCTGCTGTTCGTTTCGGCAATCTTTTTGATGATATGTATTTGTATTCTGCATCGTGTAAATATGATAAGTTTGATGCAATGATTGTAGCGGGTGACTTTTCAGGCGGTGGAGCAGAGAAGCAGTATGAAATGTATAAAAAAATTACAGATGAAAAGCTGAAGGATGACACTAAGCTTCTCACAGTAATAGGTAATCATGAATTTATCGATTATCGTGATGTTGATGCTACGGTGGGTTATACTGTATATAAGAAATATATAAGCGTTAATATGGATACTGATGTTGTTATTAATGGCTATCATTTTATAGGAGTTGCCTATGATGACAACGGCAAAACATTCAAAACCAAGCTTTCATGGCTTAAGGAAAGACTTGATAATGCAACCGCGGAAAATCCTGAGATGCCTGTATTTGTATATCAACATCCTCATCCTTTTCTTACGGTTTACGGCAGCGTAAACTGGGGAGACAGAGATCTGAGAACTGTACTGAATAAATATCCCCAGGTTGTTGATTTTTCAGGTCATTCTCACTATTGTCCTGCTGATCCACGTTCTGTGTGGCAAGGTGCATTTACTGCTGTCGGTTGTGGATCCCTTTCAGCGCTGATGGGAAATCTTAACTATATTGAAGGTGATAAGGATGCCCCGGGAAAATCAGGCTCTGCATGGGTAGTGGAAGCAGATAAACAGGGTAATATACTTATGATGCTTTATGATGTTGAAAACCGTCGTTTTTTTGACGATGTTGTTTTTTACTTTACTAATCTCCATGATAAAACTAAGAGAACATATAACTGGCATAAGCAGAAATCACTTGATACAGCTCCCGTGATTATAGGTTCTGCCAAAATAAAAAATATTGTGAATGAAGAAGGGGAGACGGTAATTTCCTTCCCGGAAGCAAAAGGCTTTTATCCTGCAGAAAGTTATAAAATCTATGTTTCAGACAAAGATAAAAAGTGTGTTTTTGCAAAGACATTTATTTCTGACTATGTAAGATCAACCGAGAATGATATAAATGCAAATATCGGAAAATTGAATTACGGAGATTACTCTGTAAGAATTACCGCTTATAGTCCGTACGCTAAAAAAGGCGGAGTGCTTTCCGGAAGAATTTCTGTTAAGGAGTAATGATATGAACGGAATGACAAGAAGAGAACGAGAAGTTACTGATATTAATGAAATTATTAATATACTTGATAAAAGCAAGGTTTTGCACCTGGGACTCGTTGACGGTGATGAACCGTACGTAGTTCCGATGAATTACGGGTATGAGTTTATTGACGGTAATCTTGTTTTTTATCTTCACGGAGCAAGACAGGGACGAAAGCTTGATATCATAAGAGCTAATCCGAAGGTGTTTGCTGAGCTTGAATGTGACATTGTGCCATTTGAAGGGGATGTTGCTTGCAAATACGGTATTACTTATGCATCTGTTATGGCAAAAGGAAAGGCTGTGCTCATCGATGATGCTGAAGAAAAAATGCATGCTCTCACTGTTTTGATGAAAACTCAGACCGGAAAGAATTTTGAGTTCAATGAAAAGCTTGTAAGTGTTGTAAGCGTAATAAGAATTGATATTGAAAAATATACGGCAAAACACAGACCGAAAGCTAAATAAAATTACAACGGGTACCTTGCAATATGTAAGGTACCCGTTATTTATATATATACAGGGCAGGTAATTTGTGTTTTCTGATATATGAGTGAAATATCACTGCAAACAGTACAATTTTATGGAGGCTATGGATATTGATTAAATTTTAAAATGCAGGTGTTTTTCTTTATATCTATTATGTCATAATACCCGTCCGTAATTCATATCAATTAATGAACAGAAAAAATCGGAGGAATGATTATGACAAGCACAAATATTTATAAGGATATCGCACAGCGTACCGGCGGCGATATATATATTGGAGTTGTGGGGCCGGTTCGAACCGGGAAGTCAACATTTATAAAAAAATTCTGTGAAACGCTTGTAATTCCAAATGCACCTATGGACCATATGAGAGAAAGAATGATAGATGAATTACCTCAATCTGCAGCAGGAAGAACTATTATGACGACGGAACCAAAATTTATACCTGAACGAGGAATTAATGTTTCGTTAGAAGGCAGCATAGATCTCAAAGTCAGACTGGTGGATTGCGTAGGCTATATAGTTCCGTCTTCTCTCGGATATATAGAAAACGAAGAGCCGAGAATGGTAAAAACTCCGTGGTTTGAAGAGGAGATTCCTTTCAATATGGCAGCAGAAATCGGAACAAAGAAGGTTATTTCCGAGCACGCAACTATCGGTCTTGTAATTACTACTGATGCCAGCATAAGTGAAATTCCAAGGGATGAATATGAAGAAGCGGAAGAGAGGGTAATAAATGAATTGAAGGAGATAAACAAGCCATTTATTGTTTTGTTGAATTGTATGTTTCCTGATAGTAATTCCTCCGTTGCACTTGCAAATGAATTGTCTGAAAAATATTCAGTCCCTGTAATTCCTGTTAATTGTCTTGAATTACAGGAGAATGAAGTAAGAGATATACTGCTCAATGTGCTTTATGAATTTCCTGTTAAAAAAGTGGAAATTAATTTGCCGTCCTGGATAAAAAATACCGATGAACATAATAATTTCAGAGAATTACTGACAGATTCCGTCAGAGCGGCAGGAAGTAATCTTTTAAAACTAAGACAAGTAGAAATATTTGCAGATGCACTGTCACAATGCGATATTATATCTGATGTATCGGTCAGACAAATTCTTGCAGGAGAAGGTAAAATTTATATTAATGCAGATATAGAGAATGAAATTTTTTATAATATTCTTTCACAGAATGCAGATACCGAAATTAAGAATGATGCTGATCTTATTGATGTGATAAAGAATTACGCTGAAATAAAAAAGAAATACAAAAAAATCGAGGATGCTCTTGATCAGGTAAACTCAACAGGTTATGGAATTGTAATGCCGACAATTGAAGAAATGTCACTTGAAGAGCCTGAAATTATGAAGCAGGGGAGCAAATACGGTGTACGTCTCAAAGCAAGTGCTCCTTCAATACATATGCTTAAGGCTGATATAAAAACCGAAGTTGCACCGATAGTAGGAAGCGAAAAACAAAGTGAAGATCTGATAAAATATCTGCTTGACGGTTTTGAAGACGACCCCTCAAAAATCTGGGAATCAAACATTTTCGGAAAGTCGCTTGATGATTTGGTTAATGAAGGACTAAAAACAAAACTTATGCATATGCCGAATGAAGCACGAATGAAACTTCAACAAACCCTTGAACGGGTAATTAATGAAGGCTGCAGCGGACTAATCTGCATAATAATATGATTTTTTTCAGAATGTAAAATATAAATAAAATGCCGTCATTTCAAAGAGCACTTTGAATGGCGGCAAATTCAATACGATGGATAAATGAATTAGTTCTTGATAGACAAAAAAGTTATCTGTCTGAATCAGAAATTAATTTTTTATATTCATTGACGGCAATCTGATCACATTTTTCATTGAACGGATGACCGGCATGACCTTTTATCCATTGAAATGTAACATTATGGTCGGAAATAAGTGAATATAGCTCCTGCCATAATTCAGGATTAAGCACAGGTTTTCCGTCACTTTTTTTCCAACCCTTTTGTATCCAATTGTATATCCATTTTTGATTGATAGCATCGCATACATATTTTGAATCTGAAATAACTGTAACATTACAGGTTTTTTTTAAAGCTTTCAGACCTTCTATAACTGCCTTCAGCTCCATTCTGTTATTTGTTGTCTGTTGTTCGCTTCCTGAAATGCATTTTGTATGTTCACCTGCTTGCAGAATGGCACAATAACCACCGGGACCGGGATTGCCGGAGCATGCTCCGTCTGTATACAGTAAGACATTATTCATATTTTTCTCCCGAAAATTTGTAAAATTGTATGTTTGACAATTATTTTACCATTATTTATAAAGGAATGCAATCTTTAATGACTAATTATACTGCCGTGTGCTCATAATAATTTTGAAAAACACAGAAAGGAAGATATAAATGAAAGCTGTAATAATGTGCGGGGGCGCAGGAAGCAGATTAAAACCACTTACTGAAAGTCAGCCGAAACCGCTTCTCAGGCTTTTGAACAGACCGGTGATTGATATAATTTTAGAAAAATTGATTAGTTCCGGAATCAGAGAAATTCATATTTCCTTGGGGTATATGGCGGATGAAATAATAAGGTATTGTGAATATAAGCAGTATGATGCAGATATAATCTTTACTGAAGAAAAATTTCCGCTCGGTACAGCAGGTGGTGTCAAAAATTGCATTTCAGAATCTGATGAGGATATACTTATTGTCAGTGGCGATAATGTGTTTGATTTTGACATAGAAAAGATATATAATTTTCATTATTCGGTAGATTCAGATTTTACTGTTTGCGGAGTATATGTGAAAGATCCGAGGGAATACGGGGTTATAATCAAGGATGATGACGGCTCAATCAGTTCATTTATAGAAAAACCAACATGGGAAAATGCTCAGAGCTTTCTGGCTAATACGGGTATATATCTGATGAAGGGAGAAATGCTCGATAAAATTCCCGATAACGCATATTTCGATTTTTCAGATGATCTGTTTCCTGAAATATTCGGATCAGATAAACGTTTTATGTGTTATGAAGCCGAAGGCTTTTGGGGAGATATGGGTGAGTTTCCCGCGTATCTTACTGTTACAAAAGATATATTATCGGGTAAGTATTCTGATTTTAATTTTGAAGGCACATTCATCACAGAAGACTCTGTCATTAGAGAAAATGTGCAGATTAAAGCTCCGGTTCTGCTTGGCAAGAATGTAAAATTAGAAAAGAATACTTTGATTGGACCGAATACCGTTATTGGTGATAACAGCAGTATCGGAGAAAATTCAGTTATTTCAGGCTCTGTAATCGGAAGTGATTGCAGAATTGCCGAAAACTGTGAAATTAATAATGTAATTACTTCAGACCTTATAAAGATCGAAGATAATTGTTCGGCAGAAGAACAATCGGTATTCGGTTACGGTTGCAATATCGGTAGATTTTCCCGTATTTTAGCAAATTGCAAAATATGGCCGGGCAGAAGCATCGCAAAGGAATCAATTGTTTCAAAAGATATGCTTTATGAAACACCAACCGAGATTAATTTTGATATATTCGGAATATCCGGAAAAATAAACTCTCAGCTCAGAATTACAGATTCCGTACAATTGGGGCAGGCGATTGCATCAGTAAAGAATGGAATGAAAATAGGTATCGGCTCAGATGAAAATACAAGTTCAGCTATATACAGAAATTCATTAGCCGTGGGTATGAGAAGCTGTGGCGGGAAAGTTTATGATTTCGGCAATTGTGCCAGGGTTCAGGCATATTTTTATTCTGCTTATTGTAATCTGGATGCGTTTGTTTATGTTATATCTGATAGCGATGTCGTCGGTTTTTCATTCTTCGGAAAAAACGGAATGCCGATTGACGGAAAAACTGCAAGAAAAATTAACAATATATATAAGTTCTCTGCTTACAATTTTTGCACATCGGACGCTTTCAAAGAAATGTATAATATGTCATTATTCAGTACCGTATATAAGACATTTTATAATAAATTGCTTGGCGACAAAGCTTTGCCCGTAAATGTAATTGCGGAATCTGATAATTTGCTGTTGAAAGTATTATTGAATGAAATATTTGCTAAGAAATGCGATGTTACGTCCAACAAAAATATACAATTGCTTATCAATAATGACGGGACAGATATATACTTTGTAGAAAATGAAAAATTTTATTCTGCAGAAAGAATATTGTTATTTCTTTGTGAGATGGCTTTTGCCGGAAATCGTGATGTGATTATTCCTGAAGATGCACCGAGTATGATTGAGGAAAAGGCATCGATTTATGCAAGGCATGCTATCAGACAATTTGCAGGGATAAAAAGCGGTCTCAGATATTCCAATGATGTTATACTTGATAACATCTGGTGTTTTGATCCGGTTCTGATGTCGGCAAAGCTTTTGAATATTATTTCAGAATCCGAAGAATCATTAGAGCAGCTTTTTGAATATCAAAGTGATTTCGCTTTGAGAAAAAGTATAATTGAATTTGACGGTATTCCCGGTAAAATCAGGAAAATTTTCGAAACAAACGGTGCATATAAATATGATGAAGGGTATTATGTTCTGAATAACAGGAAAGGAAAAATTCGTTTGAGACAACTCGGAAATAGTTCCCGCATCAGAGTACTTGCCGAAGCTGCTGATATGGAGGCTGCCAAGGAATTGTCAGTTTTTGCTGCTGAAAAAATAAAAAAGGGTAATATTGACAAAGTATAGCAAAAATAGTATTATAAAGTGATAACTTTTACAATTATCTTCATCCGGTGCTTTCTGGATGGATACATATATATATTATAAAGGAGAAAATATGCAGAGTATTACACAAAAAGCCGCAAAAAGAAGTAATTCTTCAAAGGCGAATTCAGGTAAAAATGCTGCAAAATCAAAAAAAGATAATAAGCCTAAAAATTCACATTCTAATGAAACAAAATCTGTGAAAAAGCAATATTCAAAGAAAACTCAACAAAAAAAGAATATAACGAAAAAGCAATTTGATATAAGTCTTTATGAATCTATATCTCCGAAGAATCTTAAAAAGCCTTCATCCGTAAAAATTAAGTTTCTCGGCGGTATAAATGAAATCGGTAAGAATCTTACGTTGTTTGAGTTTGACAATGAAATGATTATTATTGACTGCGGTATGTCTTTTCCTGATGCGGATATGCCCGGTATTGATTATGTTTTGCCTGATATAACTTATGTTGAGCGTAACAAATCGAAGATTAAGGCAGTTTTTATTACACATGCACATGAAGATCATATAGGTGGTCTTCCTTATTTACTTAAATCTGTAAATGTACCTGTATACTGCACATGCCTTACAGCAGGTCTTATACAGGGAAAGCTCAAAGAACACAGAATGCTTAACAAATGCCGTATTGAGGTTATTAAGCCCGGTGATTTTATAAATGTAGGTGTTTTCAGTATTGAAGCAATTCATGTTAATCATTCTATTCCTGATTCTTTGGCTTATGCCGTCAGATGTGATGCCGGTGTAATAATTCATACCGGAGATTTTAAGATTGACAATACCCCTATTGACGGCGGCGTTATTGATCTTCCGAAATTTGCGGAATTCGGTAATAACGGAGTTCTTGCATTATTATCAGATTCAACAAACTCTGAACGTGCAGGCTATACACCAAGTGAAAAGAATGTCGGCGAGACCCTTGAAACTTTGTTCAGAAAGGCAGAAGGAAAAAGAATAATTGTTGCTTCCTTTGCTTCAAATATTCATCGTATTCAACAGATTATAGATGCGTCTGCAAAAATGAACAGAAAGATATTTCTTTCGGGAAGAAGTCTCGAGAATGCAACTAAAATCAGTATTGAGCTTGGATATCTGACTGTTCCCGACGGACTTATTCTTTCAATAGATAAACTTAAGAATTATCGGGACGAAGATGTCGTGATTATTACTACCGGCAGTCAAGGGGAGCCTATGTCTGCTTTGTCCAGAATGTCTCTCGGTGATCATAAAAAGGTATCAATTGACAGCAATGATTTTGTTATAATTTCAGCAAATCCGATTCCGGGTAATGAAAAAATGGTTGCAAATACAATAAATGAGCTTATGAAGCTTGGTGCAGAGGTTATTTATGAAAAGAGTCTCGGAATTCATGTATCAGGACATGCTGCACAGGAAGAACAGAAGCTTATTCTAAATCTTGTAAGACCTAAGTATTTTATTCCTGTTCACGGAGAACAAAAGCATCTAAGACGACATGCAATGACAGCACGCAGTGTCGGTATACCTTCAGAAAATATTATTGTTCCTGAGTTGGGTTCAGTAATTGAGCTTTCCGAAAAGTTTATTGATACTTCCGCAAGTGTTCCGGTCGGTAAAGTTTATGTTGACGGAACCGGTGTCTGTGATGTCGGTAAAACAATTCTCAGAGACAGAAAAAATTTGTCTACGGATGGTGTAGTTGTTATTACTGCCGTAACAGATGCTTATTCAGGTGAGTTGGTTTTGCCGGTTGATGTTCAGACCAAAGGTTTTGCTTTTGAAGGTAATTCCAATGAACTTAATGCTTTTGTTAATGGTGTTTGTGATAAGGTATTTTATGACTATGTCAGAAGTGTAAATATGGATGTTTACTCTCTTAAAACAAAGCTTAAAGACAATTTGACAAAGGCAATTGCGGATAAAACCAGACGGACACCAGTTATTATTGTTACTGTTTTATCTGTTTGAGCAATTAAGTATTTATTTATCATAAAGGGGTGAGGAAATGAAATTCAGAGATATAATCAGAAATAATCCTTATTCGGTTTTGCTGATTCTGGCAGCAACCCTTATAAGCGGTATAACTTTTGTTTTTTCAAAAACTGTGGCTGTGATTGAGCTGATTGTGGTTCTTCTGATTGTTGTATCGGCATTGAAATGGATATCCGCATCTTCCCGCAGAAAAAAAGAATTTTTGTCTTGCGTTGAAGCAAGTCTTTCCGAGAACGGTGAGATCGGAAAATATACTGTGTCATTTCCTTTTCCTTTCTTACTTGTTGATAATAAGGGATATATTCAATGGTTCAATTCTGCTTTTCATTCATTGATTGATGATTTGGGTGAAAAGTACAGTGATAATATAAAATCATTTATAATTTCGGCTCAGTCTTTTTTAAGTGAGAATATTTATGATTCTTTTGAAATTAAAACTGCTGACAGGGAGTTTACTGTTTATCCTTCAAGGATTGAGGATAATCTTGTTGCTTTGTATTTTGTTGACGATACACAGCTTAAGGATGTACGCACCCGTTTTTCACTTACAAGACCTGCTGTTTTGCTGTTGAATATAGATTCTCTTGAACACACGGAAGAGATGTTTGATAATGCAGATTATTACACCATTGTCGCGGATGTCGAGAAAATTATTACTAAATGGCTTTTTGATCATAAATGTGTATTCAGAAAATCAGCTGACGGTAAGTTTTTTGCACTGACAGAAAACAAAAACCTTGAAGTTATGATAAGGAATAATTTTGCTATTCTGGATAAGATCAGAACATACAGATTTAATGACCAGGAGATAGATATTACTTTATCGGTGGGCATTGGAAGAGGTAATATGTTCTGTGAATGCGAAGCAAACGCAAGACAGGCTCTTGATATGGCACGAGGCCGCGGAGGCGACCAGGTGGCCCTCAAGATTGATGAAAACTATGAATTCTTCGGTGGACTTACAAGCCGTAAGGAAAAACGCGGTAAAATCAAGTCAAGAATAATTTCCGCTGCATTGAATGAGTATATTGAAAAAAGTAGTTCTGTTTTTATTATGGGGCATACATATTCTGATTTTGATGCCATCGGAGCAGCAATCGGTGTTGCTGCTATTGCGCGCTCTTGTTCAAAAAAAGCGTTTATTGTTGTTAATCGTAAATTGACTCTTGCGGGGGCTCTTATTGATCTTTTGGAAAACAATCCTAACAATAAGATAAGGTTTATTTCTCCGGAAAAGGCTGTTGAGCTTTTTGGCAGTGATTCACTGCTTGTTATAACCGATACTATGCGCTCACATCTTGTTGAAGCTCCGAAGCTTCTTGAGCGTGCTGAAAATATAATTCTTATTGATCATCACAGAAAAACTGTTGATTATATCGACAATGCTGTACTTTCGTTTCAGGAGCCGTATGCATCTTCTGCGAGTGAAATGGTTACTGAATTGGTGCAGTATTCTCCTCAGGGAATAAAACTTGCAAAGTGTGAAGCAGAAGCTTTATTGGCAGGTATTATCCTTGACACAAAAAACTTTGCTCTGCGCGTTGGTGTGAGAACTTTTGAAGCAGCTGCATTTCTTAAAGATAATAAGGCAGACACCGTTGTTGTTAAGAAATTATTTGCAGGGACAATAGACGAGAATGTTTGTGTAAGTAAACTTATTTCATCAACATTATTTTATAACCGTTATGCAGTAGCGGTTGCCAAGCCGGAAGATAATGTTACAAGGCTTGTTTCTTCAAAAGCAGCAGATGAGTTGCTGAATATTGATGGTGTTGATGCTTCTTTTGTCGTTTCACAGAATGAGCAGACTGTTTATATTTCTGCAAGGAGTCTCGGACTTATCAATGTTCAGTTGATAATGGAAGAGTTCGGAGGCGGCGGTCATCAGAGCATGGCTGCATGCCAGTTGACGGATTGTACCGTTGACTCGGCTGTTGAAAAATTAAATACTGTAGTAAACAACTATATTAAAAAGAATCTTAATTGATTATCGGAGGTTTTGAAATTGAAAGTTATTCTTAATAAAGATGTTAAAGATCTTGGAAAAAAAGGTGAACTTGTTAACGTTTCTGACGGTTATGCTAAAAACTTTTTGATTCCGAGAAAAATTGCTGTAATTGCGGATGCAACTGCTATGAATGAGTTAAAGAACAGAGAAATGTCAAAGGCTCATCATCTTGCTGTTGAAAAGGCCAATGCTGAAGCTGCCGCAAAAACTCTTGAAGGACAAAGCATTAAAATTTCTGCAAAAGCCGGTGCTAACGGCAGATTGTTCGGTTCTGTTACATCAAAAGAAATAGCAGAGCATATAAAGAACAAATATTCAATTGAAATTGATAAGAAAAAGATCATTGTGGATGACATAAGAAGTTTCGGTACATTTGAATGTACCATTAAAGTTTATACAGGAATTACAGCCAAGGTATTTATTGTTGTTGGCGAATAAGTTTTTTGAGGTGCTCCGATGAAAAAGAATGATTCGGTTGCTGCAGATGCAGGTTCAAGTAAATCTTTTTCCCTTGAGGCGGAACAGGCTATTCTCGGTAGTGTGCTTATTGATCCGTCATGCTTTTCTACTGTGTCTATGCTGGTGCGTCCTGATTATTTTTATATGCCGCAGCACAGGGCAATATATTCTGCAATGCTTTCAATAGATGCTGCAGGCTCAGGTGCGATTGATCCTTTGCTCATACTTGAAATGCTGAGGGTTGAGAAAGTTTTTTCAAATGATGAAGACGGAAAAACATATTTGTTCCAGTTGGCAGATATAGTACCCGCAACAGCTAATGTTGAAGCGTATTGTAAAATTATCAAGGACAAGTTTTACATACGTACTCTTGTAAATGTTTCTACGGAAATAATTGATCTTGCTGAAAATTCGGGTGAAGACGCTGATATAATTCTTGATAATGCAGAACAGCGGATTTATGATATCCGACAGGGTAAGACTGTCTCGGGTCCGGCCAAATTGAGCGATGTTATTGCCAATGTTTACGACACATTGTATAAGCTTAATTCTGAAGATAAAGAACAGTTTAAGGGGTTACCTACAGGTTTTCCTGATTTTGATAAGATGGCAACCGGTCTTAATAAATCTGACCTTGTGCTTATTGGTGCTCGACCTGCTATGGGTAAAACGAGTTTTGCGCTTAATATGGCACGTAATGTTGCTGTGAAATCCGGCAAGAGAGTTTTGTTCTTTTCGCTTGAAATGTCAAAAGAACAGCTTGCACAGAGAGTTATTTCAACAGAAGCAAGAATTCCCAGCCAGAAAATGAGAACAGGTGAGCTTACGCCTAAAGAGTGGGAGAGTCTCAGTTCTGCATGTGTTTTCCTTGCAGATGTTAATTTATATTTTGATGATACTGCAAATATTACGGTTCCTGAAATGAAAGCAAGATGCAGGCGTCTTAAGAATGTTGATGCGGTTTTTATAGACTATCTTCAGCTTATGCAGTCTGCAAAAAAGACTGAGAATCGAGTGCAGGAAGTTTCTGACATTACCCGAAGTCTCAAGCTTATGGCTAAAGACCTGATGATTCCCGTTGTTGTATGCGCACAGCTTTCCCGAGGAACCGAAGGTCGAGGATCTTCTCATAAGCCTCAGCTTGCTGACCTCAGAGAATCCGGTTCAATTGAGCAGGATGCTGATATTGTTGTAATGCTTTACAGAGAGGATTATTATAAAAACGAAAAGGATAATCCTGAAGAAGTTGAGGTTAATACAGCAGAACTTCTTGTTCAGAAAAACCGTCACGGACCTACAGGATCTGTAAAAATGGCATGGAATCCGCAGTTTACTTTGTATACTTGCGTTGAAAATAATAAAACTGATGATGGTTAAGTTTTTTGAAACTATAGAAAAGTATAATATGTTTTCTCCCGGGCAGAAGGTTATTGTGGGCCTTTCCGGCGGTGCAGATTCGATGTGCCTCATTTCTTTGCTGAATAAGTATAAAAGTGAACTTGGCATTGTTTTGGAGGCGGCACATATAAACCATTGTATCCGTGGTGAAGAAGCCTTGAGGGATGAGAATTTTGTACGATCATTTTGTAAAAAAGAGGGCATTCCGCTTCATGTACTCATAGCTGACATTCCTGCATTGGCTGAAAAAAGCGGAGAAAGCACTGAGCTTTGTGCAAGGAGAATCAGATATGAATATTTTGATTCTCTGGATGCTGACATTATTGCAACTGCGCATACAGGAAGCGACAGAATAGAAACCATGCTGATGAATTTAACAAGAGGTGCAACTCTCAGCGGTTTATGTTCAATTCCTCCCGTCAGGGGGAATATTGTGCGACCTTTAATAGGTTTGTTAAGATCTGAAATTGAAGCTTATTGCATAAAAGAATCTATTGACTATATTATTGACAGTTCTAATCTTGGCGATGATTATACAAGAAATAAGTTCCGAAATAATGTTATTCCATTATTTTTCGGTATCAATCCTGCTTTTGAAAAAAATGCCCTGAGATGTATTGAAAGTATAAATGATGAAGAGCTTTTTATTGCATCTTCAGTGAATGCTGTTTATGATAAGATTGTTGATAAAGACGGCAATCTTGATGTTGATGCTGTTCTCGGACTTGAATTATGTATCAGGAAAAGAGTTGTAAGATTGTTTGTTGAAAAGTCAATAAATGCTGATTATGAAATGAAGCATATAGACAGCATTGTCAATTCTCTCGGAACTTCGTTTTCTGTTGTGCTTCCCGGCAATTATAAGATTTCAGGCAACAAAGAAAAAGTTTATTATGACACTCCCTCCGGTCTTACAGAGACTTTCGATGATTGCAATATCTTAAAAGGTACTGATTCATCGGTAAATAGGGGAAATGACAAATTGGTGCTGACTTGGAGCGATACTTTGCCTGATAACGCGTCTGAGTATTTTATAGCTGATGCTGATAAAATTTGTGATAATATTGTTGTAAGAACACGGCTTCCTGCAGATGTTTTTCATCTCGGTAAACGCCGTTGCTCAAAAACGCTCAGAAAACTATTTTCTGAACTTAAAATTCCTGTTGAAAAGAGAGATTCTTTGTTTGTTGTTGCTGATAATAACGGATTGATTTTTAGCGAATGTGTAGGCGTAGATGCAATTCGTGATATCAGCAATCAGACTAAGAAATTTTTGATTATAAAAACGGAGTGTGGCAAAAATAATGAATGAAGATATCAAGAAGGTTTTGGTTTCGGAAGAAGAAATTAAAACAATAGTAAAAAAACTCGGTGCTCAGATTACTGAAGACTATAAGGATAAAAAGCTTTTGATGGTAAGTGTGCTCAAAGGCTCCGTAGTTTTTATGAGTGACCTTATGAGAACAATTGATTTGCCCTGTGAAATAGATTTTATGTCTGTTTCAAGCTACGGCGATAAAACAAAATCAAGCGGCACGGTGAGAATACTTAAGGATCTTGACAGAGATATTGTTGATTACGATGTTTTACTTGTTGAGGATATACTTGACAGCGGCAAAACACTCAGCTATCTTATGGAGCTTCTTTATGCTCGTAATCCTGCAAGTATACGTATCTGTACACTTTTTGATAAGCCCGAGCGCAGAGAAGTTGATATTTTTGCAGATTATAAGGGTATTTCTGTTCCCGATGAGTTTATTGTCGGATACGGACTTGACTATGCGGAAAAATACAGAAACCTTCCGTATATTGGTGTCCTCAGTGAAGACAAGCGTTAATAGGAGGTTGAAGTATTGTCAAACAGTAAGAATACAGGAAAAATCAAGCAGCTTATTCCTTATATAATGCTGCCGGTTGTTATGATTCTCATTATGTCATTTTTTTCGTTGAATTCAGCGGAAAAGAAAAAGGTGACATATTATGAAATAGTCGAAATGTTCCATAATGATGAGATTGCAACTTATTCGCTCAATATGGGAAGCGGTGTTCTTGAGTATAAAAAGCGTAATGATTCTCAGGAATATAAATATACCGTTCCTAATATAAATCTTTTTAATCAGGATATTCATACTTATGTTATGGAATATAATGAAACGCATGAACATGAAGATGATATAGTTTATAATTATAAATCGGGTAGTTCGAACTCATGGCTTCTCAGTCTTTTGCCCACTGTTGTTCTCATTGGTGTTATCGGTGTAGCAATGTATGTTATGATGCGAAAAATGAATCAGAGCATTACAAGTGAAAATAACCGATCATTATCATTCGGGAAGGCACGTATAAAAATGCCCAAGGACGATAAAAGAAAAACTACATTTTCAGATGTAGCCGGTGCAGAAGAAGAAAAAGCTGAGCTTGCTGAAATTGTTGATTTTCTTAAAAATCCGCAGAAGTATAGCGAATTGGGTGCTCGTGTTCCCAAGGGTGTTCTGCTTGTCGGCCCTCCCGGCACCGGTAAAACTCTTCTTGCACGAGCTGTTGCAGGTGAGGCAAATGCCCCATTCTTATCTATCTCTGGTTCGGATTTCCTTGAAATGTATGTTGGTGTTGGTGCTTCAAGAGTCCGTGACCTTTTTGAACAAGCAAAGAAGAATGCGCCTGCAATTATATTTATTGATGAAATTGATGCTGTCGGAAGACACAGAGGTGCCGGTATGGGCGGCGGTCATGATGAAAGAGAACAGACTCTTAATCAGATGCTCGTTGAAATGGACGGGTTTGTCGGCAATGAAAGCGTTATTGTACTTGCTGCAACTAACAGACTTGATATACTTGACCCTGCACTTCTGCGTCCGGGTCGTTTTGACAGACAGATTATGATGGGATATCCCGATATAAAGGGTAGATGGGATATTCTTAAGGTGCATGCAAAAAATAAACCCATCGGTCCTGATGTGGATCTTGAGAGAATTGCTAAATCCACAGTCGGATTTACCGGTGCTGATCTTGAAAATCTTCTTAATGAAGCAGCACTTCTTACTGCTCGTAAAGGAATGAAGGCAATTACTTCAGCAGAAATTGATGAAGCTACTATTAAAGTAGTTGTAGGTACTGAAAAGAAATCCCATAAGATTTCTGATGATGATAAAAAGCTTACTGCATATCATGAAGCAGGTCATGCTGTTTCTGCACATTTTCTCGGCGGTCAGGATCCTGTTCATCAGGTTTCGATTATTCCGACAGGTATGGCAGGCGGTTTTACAATGCACAGACCTGTTGAAGATAAAATGTATCGTTCTAAGAAGAAAATGGAAGAGGAAATTATTACTCTTCTCGGTGGTCGTGTCGCTGAAAAAATCATTATTGGTGATATTTCCACGGGTGCATCAAATGATATTCAGCGTGCAACGGAGATTGCCCGTAATATGGTAACTAAATATGGTATGAGTGAAAACCTCGGACCTATCAATTTCGGCTCTGGTGAAACGGAGGTTTTCCTTGGCAAGGATTACAATACGGTACGTAATTATTCTGAAGAAATTGCTAAGGATATCGATGAGGAAATCAGAAGAATTGTTACCGAAGGTTATAATCGTTGTGAGAATATTCTCAGAGACCATATTGATAAGCTTCACGAACTCGCTGTATATCTTATTGAAAATGAAAAAATCGACGGTGAAGATTTTATCAGACTTATGAATGGTGAGCTTCTTGCTTCAGATAACTCTGTTGACGGAAAAACTGAAATTAATACCGAAGAAGTTGCTGAAGAAGGTGTTGAGGAATGATTATGAAGAAAATATTATCTGTCTTAATGATTTTATCTATGATTTGTGTTGTTTTTTGTTCTTGTTCAGATAAAGAAAAAACAACAACAGCTGCTGAAGATTTTGTGTTTGACCGTGCTGAGTATGCGGATAAGCTCAGCAATAAGGATAATCCTGTTGCCGTTATAAAAATGAAGGACGGAGGAGTTATGCTTATTGAACTGTTCTATGACGCTGCTCCCAATACTGTCAAAAACTTTATATATCTTGCAGAAAAAGGTTTTTATGACGGTCTTACTTTCCATCGCGTTATACCTGAATTTATGATTCAGGGTGGTGATCCGAACGGAAACGGTACAGGTGGTCCCGGATACAATATCGTTGGTGAATTCTCTGATAACGGTTATAAGAATGACCGCTCTCATCTTCGTGGTTATGTTTCTATGGCGCGTAAGGGAAATCAGTTAGATCCGGCTTCAGCCTATAATACAGCCGGTTCGCAGTTCTTTATTATGGTTGATGATAAATTTGCGTCATCGCTTGACGGTCAGTATGCTCTTTTTGGTTATTGCTTTGAAGGTATGGAAGTTGCAGATCAAATTGTTTCAGTTCCGACCGATAGCTCAGATAAGCCTGTTGATGATGTTATAATAGATACTATCACTATAGATAGAGCAGGAAAAACATACGATGAACCTGAAACATTGATGTAAACTTATTTCAGCTTTGTAAACAATTTGTGTCTAACAAAAAAAACGACTTGATATTTTATTTTATATATGGTATAAAATAGTTGTAAAAATATTTTTGAATGGAGGATTTTCAAATGAAGTGGATCTTAAAGAAGCTCATCGTTGTTCTTGTTGAAGCTCTTATCGTTATGGGTCTTGTTGATGCACTCGGCATTGATCTTGAAGGTCTTTTTGGTGGTCTTCTCGGTGATGATGCTACAGAAGAAGAAACAACAGGTGACGAAACAACAACTGTTGAAGCATAATTGTGTTTCTTGAAAGATGGATGTCCGCTTAACTGCGGACATTTATTTTTTTATAATAAATATTGAGGTATATATGGACAATTGCACTAATCTTAATGTAATAACAAAAGCATATGATTTTCTGGACCGACTTACTCCATTGAAAACAGACTGCGGAAAACTTTGTTCAGGTAAATGCTGTAAAGGTGAGTCAAAAGATGGTATGCTTCTTTTTCCAGGGGAAGAAATAATTTTTAAAAACCGTGACGGGTTTGAGATTTATTATGATTCCCGATATAATTGTAAAGCAATAATATGTCACGGCACCTGTGACCGCAGATATCGACCGTTATCGTGCCGTATTTTTCCGTATCTTATTTACCTTAACTCAGCAGACGGAAAACCTACGGTTGCTCCGGATATAAGGGCAGTTGATTTTTGTTCTGTATTGAGAGAAGGCTATAAGCTTGATAAAAAGTTTCTGCGAGCATTGCGCATAACAGGACGATTGCTTATCAGTGACCCCGGAATATGTGATTTTCTGGTGCAGCTTACTAAATCTTTAACGGATTTCAACAACCTTTAATGTAATTAACTGTTGATTTATTGGTCTTTAAATAATATAATAAATATGTTTGAAATAATTTGCTTTATCTGAAGCAAGGAGATGTTATTTATGTGTTATGATGTAGCAATTATAGGAGCCGGTGTTATCGGTGCTCTTACAGCGCGTGAGCTTTCAAGGTATAATCTTAAGACAGTACTTCTTGAAGCTTCAAATGATGTTGCGATGGGTGCAAGTAAGGCAAACAGCGGTATTGTTCATGGCGGTTTTGATGCAAAACCCGGTACGTTAAAAGCAAGACTCAATGTTAAGGGTTGCGAAATGATGGAAGGGGTTTGCAAAGATCTTTCTGTTCCGTATAAAAAGAACGGTTCGCTTGTTGTTGCTTTTTCCGAAGAAGAAATGGACACTGTGAAAGAGCTTTATGAAAGAGGTCTTGCTAACGGTGTTCCTGATATGAAGATTCTTAATAAAGAGGAGCTTAAGGCGTTGGAACCTAATCTCAGCGATGAGGTGTTTGGTGCGCTTGATGCTGAGAGTGCAGGTATTGTTTGTCCGTATGAGCTTACAATTGCCGCTACAGAGAATGCTGTTACCAATGGTGTTGAATTTATAAGAAATTTCCGTGTTGACAGTATTGATTTTTCTGACGGATATTTTACAGTTAACGCCGGTGATAAAAAAATTAAATCAAAATATATTGTCGATGCAGCCGGTGCTCATTCTGATGATATCGCTCGTATGATAGGTGACGATTGCGTTAAGCTTGTTATGCGCCGTGGTGAATATTTTATTCTTGATAAGGCAGTCGGAAATATGGTTTCACATACTATTTTCCAGTGTCCGACTAAAATGGGCAAGGGTATTCTTGTGTCACCTACAGTTGACGGCAATCTTCTGATAGGACCTACAGCTGAAGATGTAGATTGTAAGGAAGATACTTGTACAACATTATCAGGCTTCAATACTATCAAGACTTATGCTGTGAAGAGTTGTCCTGCTGTATCTACCAGAAATGCAATAACATCTTTTACAGGTCTGCGAGCTCATCCTGTTAATGATGATTTCATCCTCGGACCAAGCTCTGTTAACTCACAGTTTATACATGCATCAGGAATTGAATCTCCCGGTTTGACTTCTGCTCCTGCAATTGCCGAATATCTTGCTGATATTATCACAAAAGCTATCGGTAATGTTGCTGTTAATGAAAAGTTTAGTGGTATCAGAGAAGATGTGTTCCGTTTCAGACACGCGACTGATGCTGAAAAAGAAGCCGCTATTGCAGCAAACCCTGCATACGGTAGAATTATTTGTCGATGTGAAACTATTACTGAAGGTGAAATAGTTGATGCAATAAAAGCTCCTGCAGGTGCTCGTGATGTTGATGGTGTAAAGAGACGTACAAGAGCAGGTATGGGACGTTGTCAGGGTGGCTTCTGCGGTTCAAAAGTTGTCGAAATTCTTGCTCGTGAGCTTGGCTGTGAAGTAAATGAAATTACCAAGTTCGGTGCTGGTTCAAATATTCTTTTTGATAAAACAAAGTAATGGAGGGTAGTGTCATGTTAAATTATGATCTTGTTGTTGTAGGCGGCGGTCCTGCAGGCATGGCTGCCGCTCTAAAGGCTAAAGAATGCGGTGTTGAAAGTATTATTGTTCTTGAACGTGCTGAGACTCTCGGTGGTATTCTTGAACAGTGTATTCATACCGGCTTCGGTCTTCATTATTTCGGAGAAGAGCTTTCAGGTCCCGAATATGCTGCTAAATTTATTGAACAGGTTGAAAAAACAGATATTGTTGTCAAAACTGATACAATGGTTCTTGATATTGATAATAATAATCTTGTTACTGCTGTAAACAAAGAAGACGGATTGCTTAAGATTCAGGCAAAAGCTATTGTGCTTGCAATGGGTTGCCGTGAACGTCCGAGAGGAGCTCTTGAAATTTCCGGTACCCGTGCATCGGGTATAATGACAGCAGGTACTGCTCAGAAATATGTAAATCTTGACGGTTATATGCCCGGAAAAAAGGTTGTTATACTCGGTTCGGGTGATATAGGTCTCATAATGGCAAGACGAATGACTCTTGAAGGTGCTGAAGTCAAGGTGGTATGTGAGCTTATGCCTTACTCCGGCGGACTTACAAGAAATATTGTTCAGTGCCTTGATGATTTCGGTATTCCGCTTAAGCTCAGTACAACTGTTGTTGAAACTCACGGTAAGGAGAGACTTGAAGGAGTTACAATTGCTAAGGTTGATGAAAAGCTTCAGCCTATTGAGTCTACTAAAGAATACATTGAATGTGATACTCTTATGCTTTCTGTCGGTCTTATTCCTGAAAATGAGCTCACAAAAAATGTTGGTATCGGCATTGACAGAATTACCAACGGCGCTGTAGTTGATGAAATGCGCCAGACTGATCACAGAGGTATTTTTGCTTGTGGTAATGTGCTTCATGTTCATGACCTTGTTGACTATGTTACTCTTGAATCACAGATTGCAGGTAAGGGTGCTGCTGATTACATACTCGGTAAGTGTGATGAGAACCCTGTTTATGTGAATACTACAACCGGTAACGGTGTAAGATATCTTGTTCCTCAGAGAGTTAATATCAAAAATAAAGAAGATATCAAGCTTTATTTCAGAGTAGGTCAGATTTATAAGAATGCAAAGGTTGTTCTTGAATGTGACGGAAAAGTTATTTCATCAAAGAAAAAGGTAAAGCTTGCCCCCGGTGAGATGGAAAATGTTGTGATACCTGCAGATGTACTTGCTTCTATGACAACTGACAGTTCTATTGTTGTAAAAGTGGAGGAATAATATATGAAGAGAGAACTTACTTGTGTAGCCTGCCCGTTAGGTTGCAGTGTGACAGTTGAATATAATGATTCGGAAATTCTTTCCATAACCGGCAATACCTGTAAACGCGGTGAAGCATATGCTAAAACTGAGATGACAAATCCTACACGTTCACTTACATCTTCAGTTAAAGTTAACGGTGGAATTCATCCTGTTGTGCCTGTTAAATCCAGCAAGCCTGTTCCCAAGACAATGTTGTTTGATTGTATGAAGGTTATCAATTCTGTTTCAGTTGATGCACCTGTAAAATTAGGACAGGTGATTATTGAGAATATCCTTGATACAGGTGCAGATATAGTGGCAACCAACATTGACTGAAAGGTATTGTTTTAATGGAAAAAGGTTATAAAGGTACAATCGAAGTAAAACCTTCAGAAAGACAGATTGAATGGCAGAAGACGGAGTTTTACGGTCTGATAAGTTACGGTATGCCTGTTTTTACGGGAAAGCAATACGGTGACGGTTTTACCCCTCCTACTGTTTTCTGGCCGGAAGAAATGGACACAGACTCGTGGTGTTCTCTTGCAAAAATTGCAGGTATGAAGGGGTTGCTGCTTACATGTAAGCATTATGATGGCTTTTGTCTTTGGCCCACAGAATATACCGATTACAGTATAAAGAATTCTAACTGGCTTGACGGTGAAGGTGACCTTGTAAAAATGGTTGCAGATTCATGCAGAAAAGAAGGATTGAAATTCGGTATATATATTGCCCCTTGGGACAGACATGAACAGTCTTACGGAAAAGGCAAGGAATACGATGATTTCTTTTGCGGCTTGTTGACCGAGCTTTTGTCAAATTACGGTGATATTTTTTGTGTATGGCTCGATGGGGTATGCGGTGAGAATGAGAGTCGTAACCAGAAGTATGATTGGGGCCGTTATTATAAGCTCATAAGAGAGCTTCAGCCCAATGCGGCAATAGCTTTCAGAGGTCCTGATGTTCGTTGGTGCGGTAATGAAAAAGGCGTTACACGAAGTGATGAATGGAGTGTTGTTCCCGCTCATCTCGGAGTATCAGAGGACGGATCAGAGGTTGTCGCTTCTTCAAAAAAATCTGTACGTACATTTGATCTTGATATCGGCAGCCGAAAAGCTATCAAGAAGGAAATTGATTTTATCTGGTATCCTTGTGAAGTTTCTGTGCCTATGAGAAGTCATTGGTTTTTTGAGGAAGACGATAAGTATTCGATCAAAACCAAAGATAAGCTTCTTAAGCTTTATTATAATACTGTAGGCAACAATTCTTGTCTTATGCTGGGGCTTTCTCCGAATAAAAGAGGAGAAATTGATGATACTGATACGCAGATTCTTACAGCACTTGGTTGTGATCTCAGATTGTATTTCGGATATAATTTGCTGAGTAAGGATCTTAGTGTTAATGCTTCATCTGTTTTCGGTGATAATAAACCTGAAAATACCGTGACTGAGAATATGTCTGAATATTGGCGCCCGGATGCTGCTGACAAAAAACCTGAAATCATTTTTGATGTTGATCCTGAAGAATTTTTTGACAAAATTACAATTTCCGAGAATATTGCTGACGGTCAGCATGTCGAGGAGTTTGAAATACGTTGTTTTGATGTTGAAAAGAAAAAATGGATTAAGGTTGCAAAAAGCGGTATAATCGGTTATAAGCGTATTCTTAATATAAAACCGGGTAAATATTCTAAGATAAAGTTTATATTTAAGGAATACAGAGATTTTATTGAAATTTCATATATTGCTGTAAACTGATATGTTCAGGCGGCTTCT
Organism: Acutalibacteraceae bacterium; assembly: GCA_045588855.1. Classification (GTDB taxonomy): domain Bacteria; phylum Bacillota; class Clostridia; order Oscillospirales; family Acutalibacteraceae; genus RUG806. The sequence goes on along the minus strand of JAZNEX010000033.1, from coordinate 21,906 downwards.
TTTACGAGGCTGCCTGTGTTTTTTTATAAATTAAGAAAATTTTTTGATTTATTAAAAAAATCGTTTACATAAGAGACTATTTTAATTATAATAAATATATAAATGTTTAGTTACAGGTGATCAGATGAATTACGATGTGTATATGCCTGTAAAGGTTCTTTCGGGCAAAAATTGTTTCGTTGAGAATTCAGACTTGTTATTGAAATACGGAAAAAAGTGTTTTGTTATAACAGGTAAGGCATCAGCTTTGAAATCAGGGGCCCTTGCAGATGTAATACAGTTTTTTGATAGAAATAATATTGATTATTCTATTTTTGATGGTATAGAGTCAAACCCGCTTACATCAACCTGTAAGCTTGCAGGAGCTAAGGCAAGAGAATATGCTGCTGATTATATTCTTGCTATCGGTGGGGGATCTGTTCTTGATGCATCAAAAGCAGTTGCTATATATATGAATAACCCGTCATTTAATCATAGTGATATTTATACCCGCAGTATACCGTGTGAACATATCCCCGTAATCCTTATCGGCACAACAGCAGGTACCGGCAGTGAGGTAACAGGTGTCAGTGTGCTTACTAACTCTGATTCCGGTCTCAAAAAAAGTATTTCGGGGGCTGATTGTTATGCAGCGGTTTCATTCTGTGATTATAAATATACAATGAGTACCGATTCTGCAACCCGAATATCCACTGCTCTGGATGCTTTTTGTCATGCTGTTGAAGCTTATCTTTCATCCGCAGCCAATGAAAATGTTTTTCTGTATTCAGAGACAGCTATAAGGCTGTTAGGTAAATATATAATTGACAGTAATTTTGAAGATTTAACTGAATCTGATTTTGAAAAAATTTATGCCGCCTCTATATATGCCGGATTGGCTATAAATATTGCCGGTACAGATTTTCCTCATACAGTAGGGTATTACCTTACAGAAAATTTTAATATTCCTCACGGTAAGGCTTGTGCTGTATTTATGCCGATTCTCCTTGAAAGAGCAAAAAAATATTGCCCCGAAAGATTCGAGGCAATATTAGGATTTATGAATTGCGGATTAACTAAGCTTATTGAATCTGTTAAAATCCTGGCTCCAGTCAGCATTTCGGTAACTCCTCAGGATGTTGCTCAGGTTTCATCCAGATGGAAAAACGGTGTAAAGAATTTTGACCGTTCTCCCGGAGGCTTTTCTTATAAAGATGCAGAGAATGCTTTACTTTCCCTTATTTCCTGAAAAAGCTTTTTTTGGGTTTGTTTTCTGTGCATACGATATTTTTGAACAGAGCAGTGTGTGATTCTGAGATAAATTTATCGATGTGCATACTTCCGAAGTACCATTTTTTATAATCGCACTGCTGCGATAATTCATCAAGATAAGCTCCGAGTGCAGTTACTCTCAGTGTTTTGTTTTCTGATAATAATAAAAAGTCTCTGATTTTAGCCGGTGGCTCATGGGTGATGATATAATCTATCTTATATCCGTATTTTTCAATATTTGAAACACCTGTGAGCATTTCCTGTGCGGTGGGTATTTCTTTGTGTAATGAAAGGTCATCGTTTTCCTGAAGATCAAGCTCAGGATCCTCACCGCCTCCCATTGTGAAGAATTTTTTGTTGTCGATTTCATAAACCTGACCGCGCATAAGATGATAGATATTATTTCTTACTTTATGTACTCTACCGCCCTTCCACATTACAACAGGCAGATTGTTGAGTATATCAAAGTTTTCGTGTGTGCCGTCAATAAAACAGATAGTATATTTTCTTTTTTCAAGTCTGTTGAGAAATTGCCTTTCTTTTTTATCATCGTTCCATACAAAACCGAAATCTCCGCAGATTATCAGTGTATCGCCGTGATTAAGCATGCTCAGATCTGTTTTGCTGAGTCTTTCTGTGTCACCGTGTATATCTCCGGTTATATATACCATGATTTTTCCTCCGGAATAAAATTTATTCTTTTATATAATACAACAAGAAGTTGGTGTTGTCTATGAAAAAATTAATTATTTTTATCATATCGTTTGCATTTTTAATTTCAGTTCTGATTTTTCCGGTGTCGGCAACTTATTCTGATTCAGTTGAGATAGATGCTCCCGTCGTATATATGGTCAGTGCGGATGATGATGCAGCTGTTATTTACAACAAAGGCGCAAATGAGCGAAATGATCCGGGTGAAATTGTAAAAATTGTAACCGGTATTCTTGTAATTGAGAATTGCGATGATCTTAAACAAAAAGTTACTGCTTCAGGTGATGCAATTTCTTATGTTGAATTCAGAGGCGGTACTACTGCCGGTATTCTTGTTGGCGAAACAATGACTGTGGAAGAATTACTATATTGTACCCTTGTTTATAACGCTGCGGATGCTGCTGTTGTGCTTTCTGAGTTCATTGCAGGGAATAAAGATAACTTTGTTGATATGATGAATGAATTTGCTGCTAAGCTTGGTTTACAGAATACAAATTTTACAAATCCGGTGGGGTATAATGATGCAGAGCAATATTCGACTGCTTCGGAAATTGCCGCAATTTATAAATATTGTATTGCTAATCCTACTTTTTCGCAGATAATTTCTACTTTTTTATATGAAATGCCTGCTACTAATAAATATACTGAAAAAAGATATCTGAAAAATACAAATAATCTTATTAACAGCGGAATAAATGACTATTATTTTAAATATGTCAAAAGCGGAAAATCCGGATATACTGCAGAAAAAAACGGCAATTCTGTTTCTGTTGCTTCTAAGGATGGTTATAATTACATTTGTGTAATACTTAATGCTGAAATAAAGGATTTTGATTCTGACGGTGTTGATGAAAATATGTCCTTTGTCGGTGCAAAAAAGCTTTATGATTGGGTTTTTGACAATATAAAGCTTCGAGTGGTTTGTAACACATCAACATATGTATGTGAATTAAAAGTCAGACTTTCAAATGAATATGATTACATTAGTCTTGTTCCGGCGGAGTCTGTCAGCGCATTGGTTCCTGCCGGTGTAAATGCTGAAAGTGTTTACATAGAACCAATTTCTGAAAATACACCTGATACAGTTAATGCGCCTGTAAAGAAAGGTGATGTTCTTGGTCGGGCGGCAATAAAATATGCTGGTTCTGTTGTTGCTGAGGTTGATCTTGTAGCAGATTTTGATATCAAAGTAAGTGTTGTTAAATTCATAGGTGATGTAATTTTTAAGATTGTTACTCATTGGATTTTTATTACTATTGTTTGTTTAACAGCAATTGTTGTTTTACCTTTATGTATAATTTCTTACAGAAATAAGCAAAAGAATCTTAGAAGAAAGAAAGCGAAAGAAATAAAAGATAAGAGAGGATAATATTTATGGATTCAAAAATTAAGTACGCAATGCTCATAGGTCTCGGAACAGCTTTGGCGTCCGTTCCTGTTAAGGCATATTTTTATAAGCCTGAAAAGATTTCAGGTGAAAGTCTCCCTGATGAAAAGGTGGATCTGGACAGATTCAGAAAGAATTTATCCGATGCATTAAAAATTCCTACTATTGCCAACAGCAATGAAGAACTTACAGATTGGAGCACTTTTGAACAGTTTCATGCATTTCTCAGAGAGCGTTATCCGTTGATGCATAGTAAACTTGAGATGATTGACGTTTGCAAGGGGGCGCTCGTTTACAAGTGGGCCGGTAGTGATTCATCTCTTGATCCTGTTGCATTGCTTTCACATCAGGACGTTGTTCCGATTTCTGAAGGTACTCTTGATGATTGGACTCATCCTCCTTTTGATGGCGTTGACGATGGTGAATTTATCTGGGGCAGAGGAGCTCTTGATATGAAAAATCATCTTATTGGTGTGATGGAAAGTGTTGAAGATCTTCTTGCTGAAGGTTTTAAACCTGTAAGAGATGTTTATATCTGTCTCGGTCACAACGAAGAGGTTATGAATTCTGAAAATTCAGGTGCTGTAAATATATGTGAATATTTTTATAAGAACGGTATTCACCTTGATAGTGTGCTTGATGAAGGCGGTGCAATTCTTCCTGTAAATGTAAAGGGTGTTCTTAATAAGAATCTTGCGGGTATAGGTATTGCAGAAAAGGGATATGCTGATTTTGAAATTGCAGTTACCGCAAAAGGCGGACATTCTTCACAGTCTCCCAATCATACTGCTTTAGGACATCTTGCAGATGTTATTAAGGATGTAGAAAATCATCAGTTCAAAGCTGAGCTTTCACCTATGATGATGGAGCTCTTTGATAAGATAGGCAGAAATTGTTCTTATCCTGTTCGTCTTGTTACATGCAATCTTAAATTGCTTAAGCCTTTATTGACTAAGGCAATGACATATATTCCTCCTGCAGCCAGCCTTATTCGTACTACTCAGGGGGTAACAATGGCTTCTGGCAGCCCTGCCCCTAATGTTCTTCCTCAGAGAGCGAGTATTAATGTAAATGTTCGTTTGTATCCGGGGGAAACTGTTGAGGATGCAAAAAGACATCTCAGAAAAGCCATAAAAAACAAGAAAGCAGAAATTAGCGTAAAGCCCGGTTGGAAGAATCCATCAAAACTTTCTCCTACTGATTCAAGGTGTTTCAAAATTATCGAAGATATCTGTATGAAGACAAGCAGTGATAATATCGTAGCTCCTTATCTTGTTATGGGCGGCACTGATGCATGTCACTACGAAAAAGTATGTGAAAATATTTATAGATTTTCTCCTTTCCTTGCAAGTACATCTCTTCTTCTTACAACGCACGGTACCAATGAAAGAATACCTGTCAGTGCAATGTCTGATGGTATTGTTTTCTTTAAGAGATATATCAGAAAAATATCAGAAAAATAAGTATAACAAAAGAGATTCGGTATTTATACCGAATCTCTTCTTTTCTTCTGATAAAAGCCCCGCTAAGCCGTAAGCGGTAATAATAACCTGCCCTCAAAAGCAGGTGGGTATCCTCCCATCCGGTTCACGCTCCCTTCGTCCGGCAAAGCCGGGAGGTCTGCAATCCGCGGACGGAGTATCAGGATTCCCTTAAAAAGTGTGTTGGGTTAATATTGACCGCTGAAATACTCGCACAAAGCAGGGTGATTTTTATCATTATTCTTCTTCAAATTCAAAGAATTCTGCAAGTCTTTCTTCAAAAGCCGCAGCAATTTCGTCAAATTCTTCTTCGCTTTCGATTGGCTCAAGCACAGTGTCGCCATTGTCGTCACTGACTTTAAGAATAATAAGCTCGCCGCTTTCTTCTGCCTCATCTTCAGCGTATGCTGGTATAAGGGCTATATAACGATTGCCGTCTTCTGTTTCAATTCTGTCGAGTTCTTCAAATATATGTTCATTGCCGTCATCATCAATAACGGTAACGAGATTTTCTAATTCATCCATATCCAGATTCTCCTTTTGATTACACGTCTATTTTAATATTATTACGCAGATATGTCAACCTTTAATCTGAAAATTCTGCAACCCAGGTGAAATTGAATATGTCCTGTGCGGATAGTTTGTTTATAGCATCTTTTTGTGAAAAATCTGCTTTTTTTTCAAATGAGTCATTGACACCGTACCAAGGTTCAATGCAAACATATGGTGCACCGGGTTTTGCCCAGATTCCGAGGTAAGGTGAATTGCCCATATTGAATTTTACGGTATGTCTATTGTCTGAATGTACCAAAGAAATATTCTTTGATTTTATGCCGTGAAGAATGAGTGCATCTTCATTGAAAATATCTTTTGTTATTACTATTTCTTTGCTGTTGTTAAGAACGGGGAAAGTTTCAGGCAATCTGAGTGAATTTACAAGATCAATTTTTTCAGTTGAAAGCGTTTCATTGTCATCAAAAACGAGTTTATCTCCGATCTGACAATTAAATCCGGGATGAGCTCCTAATGAGAAATACATATCAACAACGTTTTTATTAACAACACAATGATTAACTGTAAGTTTGTTTTCTTCAATAGTATATGTGACAATCAGGTCAAAATTATAAGGAAAAAACTGTAATGTTTCGCCTGACTCGGAAAGAATAAAAGACATTGTATCGTCATCTTTTGAAATAAGCTTCCAATCGGTTTTTCTTGCAAAACCATGCTTAGGCATAGTATATTCTATACCATTCAGTGTGTACTTGTCGTCAATTAATCTACCAACAATAGGGAAGAGAATGGGGGACTGACCATACCATATACTCTCATCACCTTGCCAAAGGTATTCATAATTGTCTTTTTTTGAAAAAATGCTTGTGAGCTCACAACCCGCTTCTTTTACTCCGATTTTTAATACATCATTTTCTATATAATGTACCATAAGTTACCTCCTTAGCACGATATAGTAAAAATAACAATTTTGTCTGTTGAGTCAGATTATAAAAGGTATACTCCGGATTCAAGAATAACAAATTCATTATTATCAACCTTTACATATTTGTAAACAGGTTCATCAAATTCTTTGTATTCTTCAACAGCAAAATTACTTAATTTAACGCGGTTGATTTTCTTTGAGTTTTTGTTACATACATAAAGATAGCCGTCATATTCAGTAACTGAAACAGGACATGAAAATGTTGATGAATTCTCACCGCCTATACGCATCACAATTCTGCTTTGCGTAATTGAATATTTGATAATGAGGTTTTGCTCGGGAACGACACTCCAGATAAAGTCATTATCTACTGCCACGTCCCTGGCGGGACAATCATTGTAACTAAGATCAGTAGTTTTTATAAGATTGCCTTGATCGTCAAAAATCCCTGTTTCACCGGTAGAATAGATGATGAACGTATGTCCGTTCCAAAGCTTTGCTGTGTCACAGGAAACATAGTCACCCAACTGGCGAGCAATAGGTGCATAAGAACTGCCAAATTTGGTAAGCAGATATGCATTTTTTGTAACTGTAGCTATAGATTTAGTAGCTGTATCAAAACTATAAAAGGATACTTTTACAGATTCATTATTCTGATTTTCCTTCAGTACAAACAGAATTCCTGAAGGAAAACCGATAAGATCAAGAATATCAAGACTGACAACTTTAATCATTTTAATTCACCGGTTTCGTTGTTTTTTATTATAAATGATAATGTCATTAATGAGTCACTGAGATGCACATTTGCAACATTGAGTTCGGGATATTTTCTGTGAATATCATAGTGTGAGAAATTCCAGAAGCTTTTAATTCCGCAGGTGACCAAAGTATCAACCATCTCGGGTGCTTTATCGGCAGGCAGGCAAAGCACTGCCATATCGGGTTTATTTACTTCGCAGAAATCAACAATAGCATCGTCTGCTGAAATCGGAATATCTCTTATTTTCATTCCCTTGTAAAGCGGATCACAATCGAATATTCCGATAAGCTTGAAACCTTTATCTTCAAAGGACATCTGACTTGCGACTGCTCGTCCGAGATTACCTGCACCGATCAGAATTGCAGTTTTTAATTGATTAAGCCCCAGAATGCCTGCAAATTCACCGATCAGTTGTTCGATATTATAACCATATCCTTGTTGGCCGAAACCACCGAAACAGTTAAAATCCTGGCGGACCTGAGAAGCTGTAAGGCCCATAATTTCTGCTAAATCTTTAGATGATATTCTCTTTTTTCCGTTTGCATAAAGATCACACAAGAATCTGTAATATCGAGGTAAACGCGATATCACAGATGATGAGATCTTACTCGGTAATTTCATTAAATCAAATCCTATCAGAAGTTATTTTTACAAGAGTATCCATTACATAATTGCCGAACTCACTGCATGTACAACCGTCGTCACGGCCGGTAATTTTCATTGATTCATCAGCCATACATATATCAAGTGCTTTATCAAGATTTATGCTTTCTTCCGTATATCCGATATGAGCGAGAAGCATTGCTGCAGCTCTGAGCATAGAGCAAGGATCTGCATACTGTGCTCTTCCTTCCTTTACCATTCTTGGTGCTGAACCGTGAATAGCTTCAAACATTGCATAACGCTTACCGATATTTGCGCTTCCTGCGGTGCCGACACCACCCTGGAATTCTGCAGCTTCGTCAGTGATAATGTCACCGTACAGATTTGGCAGAACGAAAACCTTGAAATCGGTTCTTCTTTTTTTGTCAATAAGCTTTGCAGTACATATATCAATATACCATTCATCTGTGGTGATTTCAGGGAATTCTTTTGCTATTTCACGACAGATGTTAAGGAATTTGCCGTCTGTTGTTTTAATTACATTAGCTTTCTGGATAATTGAAACTCGATCTTTTTTGTTGTTTCTTGCATAATTATAAGCAAGTCTGGCAACTCTTTCAGTGCCTTCTGTTGTTGTAACAACAAAGTCCATTGCAAGTTCATCGGTTACGTTGACACCCTTTGAACCGACAGCATATGCGCCTTCTGTATTTTCACGGAAGAAAGTCCAATCTATTCCTTCTTCGGGAATTCTGACAGGACGAAGATTTGCAAAGAGATCAAGAGCCTTCCGCATTGCAACATTTGCACTTTCAATGTTTGGGAGACCGTCACCTGCCTGCGGAGTTGTTGTAGGTCCTTTAAGGATTACATGACATTCTTTAAGGGCAGCCATAACATCATCAGGAATAGGCTGCATTTTTGCTATTCTGTTTTCTATTGTAAGTCCTTCAATGTTTCTGAATTCAATCTTGCCTTTTTCTACATCAGACTTAAGAAGGAATTCAAGAACTCTTGCAGATTCCGACGTGATAACGGGACCTATTCCGTCACCACCGCACACACCGATAATTATTTTATCGAGCTTTGTATAATCAACAAAATCCTTTGTTTCTTTAATTTTTTCATTTCTTGCAAGCTGTTCTCTTAAAAGGTTTTCATAAGCCTTGAGAGCAGCGGAAATTTTTTCTTCGTACATTATAATCACTGCCTTATCCGTTATTTGCGGTGTAGTTAAGCATACCGCCTGCTAAAAGGATCTGTCTTGCTCTTTCTGATAAATCAAGTTCAAGACGGAATGTTTCTTTTGTTGCTGTGTTCATAAGTATAGCTTCATTGCCGTCAGTCACCGCATCTTTTATGTTACAAAGTACGAGTGAGTCGTTCTGAGCAATCTTGTCATAGTCATCTGCATCAGCAAATGTGAGGGGAATTATACCTGAGTTAATAAGGTTAGCCTTATGCATTCTTGCAAAAGATTTTGCAATAACTGCCCTTATGCCGAGATAGAGAGGAACTAAAGCAGCATGTTCACGGGAAGATCCCTGACCGTAGTTAGAACCACCAATTATAAAACCGCCACCTTCCTCAAGACATCTTTCAGGGAAAGATGTGTCGCAGACACCAAAGCAGAATTTAGAAAGATAGGGGACATTAGAACGATAGGGGAGTATTTTTGCCCCTGCAGGCATAATATGGTCTGTTGTGATATTATCACCAACTTTGAGCATTACTTTTGCCGAAATTTCATTTTCAAGGGGCTTTCCTGTGGGTACGGACTTAATGTTAGGGCCGTACTTTACAGTTACCGCGGGAGCATCATTAACTGAAGCAGGAAGAATTACCATATTGTCATTTATGAGAAATTCTTCAGGCATAATGATATCGGGCATTTCTCCGAGAGTCCTCGGATCGGTGAGCTTACCTGTAATAGCAGATGCTGCTGCTACCTCGGGACTGACAAGATAAATACCGGCATCAGCGGTACCTGAGCGGCCTTCGAAATTTCTGTTAAATGTTCTTAATGAAATGCCTTTAGAATTCGGTGACTGACCCATGCCGATACAAGGACCGCAAGCACTTTCAAGAATTCTTGCACCTGCGGAAATCATATCTGCAAGAGCACCGTTCTGAGCTAACATATTAAGAACCTGTTTTGAACCGGGGGCTATGGAAAGGCTGACATTGGGTGCAACTGTCTTTCCTTTGAGGATAGCGGCAACCTTAAGCATATCGAGCAGAGATGAGTTTGTGCATGAACCTATGCAAACCTGATCAATTTCAATTTCACCGATTTCTTCAACAGTCTTAACATTGTCCGGCATATGCGGCATTGCAGCAAGAGGAACAAGCTTGTCAAGTTCTATGATAATTGTTTCATCGTATTGTGCATCTTCATCAGCTGAGAGTTCAACGAAATCCTTTTCTCTGTTCTGGGCTTTGAGGAATTTTTTGGTTATTTCATCAGAAGGGAATATTGAAGTTGTTGCGCCGAGTTCAGCACCCATGTTAGTAATTGTTGCTCTTTCGGGAACGGAAAGAGTTTTTACACCCTCGCCGCAATATTCGATGATTTTACCGACACCGCCCTTAACTGACATAATACGAAGTACTTCCAGAATAATATCCTTGGCAGCAACCCAAGGACTTAATTTTCCCTTGAGTTCAACTTTTACAATTGTCGGCATCGGGATATAGTAGGTTCCTCCGCCCATTGCAACGGCAACATCAAGACCGCCGGCTCCCATGGCAAGCATACCAATGCCGCCTCCTGTGGGAGTATGGCTATCTGAACCTAAAAGTGTTTTTCCGGGAATACCGAATCTTTCAAGATGTACCTGATGACATATACCGTTTCCGGGGCGTGAATAACGGATACCTCGTTTGTTTGTAACAGACTGAATGAATTGATGATCATCAGCATTTTCAAAGCCGTTCTGTAATGTATTATGGTCTATATATGCAACAGAAAGTTCAGTTTTTACACGCTCTATATTCATAGCTTCAAATTGAAGATATGCCATTGTGCCTGTTGCATCCTGTGTCAGTGTCTGATCTATTTTGAGACCTATTTCCTTACCGGGGATCATTTCTCCGCATATAAGGTGAGATTTTATGATTTTTTGTGCAAGTGTGAGACCCATATTTTTTTCTCCTTTATTTAATATTATTATTTTAATACTATGAATAACAGTTGTCAATTCTAAAATATTAAAGTTTCTGTTTAATAAAATTTATATGTCGTTCAATATTGCATATACTGTTAAAGTACGGATGGTGATTCATATGAAGTTAAAATCAGATTTTCCTGATTATGTAAATGACAATGACAGCGAAATAAGTGAAGGTATAACAGATGTAAGGCATAATTTATATGATGATTATGACGGTTATTTCTGTGTAGAGTATCATAGTAAGTTGATATGTTGTATGACAATTATCGGTCAGATTGAAGGACATATAGCTCTTGAAGCTCAGAATAAAACAACAAAATACGAGCACGTAATTCCTCGTCTTGCAACTATTGAGGCTGATAAAAATATTTCGGGGTTACTGCTACTGCTTAATACTGTCGGAGGCGATATTGAAGCAGGGCTTGCAATAGCCGAATTGATTGCAGGAATGAAAAAGCCTGTTGCTTCTTTGGTGCTAGGCGGAGGTCATTCAATCGGGATCCCGCTTGCTGTTTCGGCAAAAAAATCTTTTATTGTTAAAACTGCTACAATGACAATACATCCTGTACGGATGAACGGTCTTGTAATGGGAGTTCCTCAGCAGCTGACTTATTTTCAGAATATGCAGGAAAGAATCGTAGATTTTGTGAGCTCTCATTCAGCGATTTCTGCAGACAGATTCAGAGAAATGATGCTTGATTCAGGTCAGCTTGTGGCGGATTTCGGAACAATTCTCGATGGAGAGTCAGCTGTCAAAGAAGGAATAATTGATTCTATCGGTACATTGAATGATGCTTTTGCAGAAATTATAAGTTTAACTGACAGTACAGGGACGGAACCGACTGACAGTATATGCCAAATTTGAGTGTTGATTTTTGCTCTTATTAGATGTAAAATATAAAAAAGTATATTCTGAGGAGAGTATTACATTGGCACAACCTTCTAATAAAAAGACAACAACACAGAAAAAAGCTTCAGGAAAAAAAAGTTCGGCATCTAACAAAAAAACGACCTCTGCAGGCAAAAAATCTCAATCAAAAAATAAGCAGTTAACTCTGAATGAGATAATTTTCAAAAAAGAACTCAGCTCTACCATCACTTTTGTGGCAGGGCTCTTGCTGCTTATTGTTGCTTTGTTTTCCGGCGCAGACGGTTCAGCATGGAACAGTATTCATTCAATGTATTTCTCATTGTTCGGTATTTGTTCGTACTATATTCCTCTTGCTGTTTTATTTTTCGGCGTTGTATGTGTACTCAATAAACAAACTCGTAATCATTTTGTCAAAGCTTCAGAAATTTTTCTGGCTTTTGTTCTTATCTGCTCTTTTTTTCATGTGAATAATTTTGCTGATCCTTCTGTCGGATTTGTTGCAGCTATAAAGTCAGTATTTGCTCAGTCTTATGAAAATGCTTTAAGTTCACTTACAAACGGCGGTGTGATAGGTGCTGTTTTCGGAGGGGCAGTTTTTCAATTGAGCAAATCACGTTTGTTATCAAATGTTATTCTTATACTTTTTACTCTTGCTGATGCTATGTTTTTATTCGGCATTACTTTGTATAAGGTATTCGTCAGAATGGAAGAACCGGCAAAAAAAGTCGGTGAGATTACAGAAGATGTCAAAGAAAAAGCAAAGGTCGAGCTTGAACGTCAGAAAAAAGAACGTGCTGAAGCCAGAGAACAGGAAAAATCTAAAACAAAAGGTGTTGATCCTGCAAAAATTGTCAGTGACTTTTTCGGAAGTAACAGTGATGATGCTGATGAAGATGAAATTCTGGATGAGGTTCCTCAAAAGACAAAGGAGCAACCTGTTGCTGAAGTTATCAAGGTTGATAAAGATAAAGATAAAGACAAAGAAAAAGAGAAAAAAACAGACCGTGAGCCTGACATATTTTCAATTGCAGACTTTATAAAGACTAAGAAAGAATCGGAAATTGCCGAAGGATACGAGGTGGAAACTCAAGTTTCTGCTGCCCGGGAAACTGAAAAACTTACACCCTTAACCGCGCAAGAGGAACAGGAATTCAAGGAATCTCTTGATGATGCTGTTATGCAGACTCAGGAGATTGAATATGTGCTTCCTCCTCTTGATTGTCTTAACAGACCTAAAGCTAACAGTTCAGATTACAGTGAAGCTGAATTGCAGGCCAACGGAGATAAACTCATTGCTGCGCTCGGCAGCTTTAATGTCAGTGCAAGTATATGCGGCGTTGTTCCCGGACCTACTGTTACCCGATATGAACTTTCACCTGCCCCCGGTGTAAAAATCAGCAAATTTGTCGGCCTTGCCGATGACCTTGCTCTACATATGGCTGCACCCGCAGGTCTTCGAATTGAAGCTCCTATTCCCAATAAAGCTGCAATCGGTATAGAGATTCCAAACAGAAATAAAACTACAGTTACTTTCAGGGAAATTATTGATACCGACAAATTCAGAAGTGCAGGCAGCAAGCTTACCGTTGCGCTCGGTAAGGATATTTCCGGCACACCAATTTATTCAAATCTTGCAAAAATGCCGCATTTGCTCGTTGCCGGTACTACAGGCTCAGGTAAATCTGTTTGCCTTAACTCCATGATTGTCAGTCTGTTATATAACGCTTCTCCCGATGAAGTAAAAATACTTCTTATCGACCCCAAGCAGGTTGAATTTGGTGTATATAACGGTCTCCCTCATCTTCTTGTGCCTGTAGTTTCCGATCCTCGAAAAGCGTCGGGTGCTCTCGGTTGGGCTGTTACCGAAATGCTTTCCAGGTATAAAACACTCAATGCAAACGGTGTTCGTGATATCGGCGCATACAACAGCCTTTGTGATGAACGCGATGATCTCAAAAAAATGTCACATATCGTTATTTTTATTGACGAGCTTGCTGACCTTATGACAGTTGCCCCTGCAGAGGTTGAAGATGCTATTCAGAGACTTGCTCAGATGGCACGTGCTGCGGGTATGCATCTTGTTGTGGCTACACAGAGACCTTCTGTTGATGTTATTACCGGTGTTATCAAGGCAAATATTCCCAGTCGTATTGCACTTACCGTTAAATCTCAGGTAGACTCAAGAACTATTATTGACGCTGCAGGTGCTGAAAAGCTTATGGGTAACGGTGATATGCTTTATTATCCTGTAGGTATACCAAAGCCTGTTCGCGTTCAGGGCTGTTATCTTTCCGACTCTGAAATTGAAAACGTAGTTACTTTTATAAAGGCAAATTCGTCGTCTAATTACGATGATGCTGTTCAGCAGGAAATAGATAAGCAGGCTGCCAGTGAAAAGAAAAAGTCTTCTGATGAAGGCTCTTCATCAGCTGCCGGTGTTGACGCTAACGATGAACTTCTGATGAGAGCAATAGAGCTTTTTGTCGGAACACCCGAAAAAGCATCTATTTCTGCTTTACAAAGACATCTCGGACTCGGTTTTGCAAAGGCAGGCCGACTTATGGATACGCTTGAGCAGAAGGGAATTGTCGGACCGCATATGGGCAGTAAACCCAGAAATGTGCTTATTACTAAGGCACAGTGGTATGAGATGAATGCAATGTCATCGGCTGATTCTGCCGGTTTATCTTCACCGGAGGAAGCTGTTGCTGTTGCTGAAGAAACTGAAATGTATAATGATTCGGAGAATCTTTAAATATGTTTTTACCTATAAATAAAACTGAAATGAATGAACGTGGTTGGCACTATGTTGACTTCGTTTATGTAACTGGTGATGCTTATGTGGATCACCCCAGTTTCGGTGCTGCAATTATTACCCGAGTTTTAGAAAATGCGGGCTATAAGGTTGGTGTTATCAGTCAACCGTCCTGGAAAAATACTGATGATATAAAAACTTTCGGAAAACCTCGCTACGGTTTTTTTGTGTCCTCAGGCAACATAGATTCTATGGTTGCGCATTATACTGCAGCTAAGAAACCCAGAAGTGAAGATTCATATTCACCCGGTGGTAAAAACGGAAGACGTCCGGACAGAGCTGTTGAAGTATATTGTAAGCTTATCAGAGAAGCTTATGGGGATATACCTATTGTTATCGGCGGACTCGAAGCTTCGCTCAGACGTTTTGCGCACTATGACTATTGGTCTGATTCGGTAATGCCGTCTATTCTTGTTTCATCCGGTGCTGATATTTTATCCTATGGTATGGGAGAAAAGCAGACCGTTAAAATTGCTTCGGTGCTTACTCACGGCAATAAGCTTGAAGAATTGAGAAAAATCAAGGGTATATGTTATCTTTGTGATACTAAAGATACGCCTTATTCCGGTGTTGAGTGTCCTTCTTTCGAGAATGTTTCAACTAACAAAAAAGAATATGCGGTTGCTGCCCGTATTCAACAGGACGAGCAGGACTTTTTCAGGGGACGTATTGTAAAACAGAAGCATGGCAGACAAATGCTCGTACAGAATGCTCCGATGGATCCTCTGACAACGGAAGAGCTTGACAAAATTTATGAGCTTCCTTTTATGCGGACTTATCATCCTGTTTATGAAAAGGACGGCGGTGTACCTGCGATTGAAGAAGTTGAGTTTTCAATTACTCACAATCGAGGTTGTTTCGGCGGCTGTAATTTTTGCTCCATCGCATTTCACCAGGGAAGGTATATTGTTTCAAGAAGTAAAGAATCTATTCTCAGGGAAGCTGAAATGCTGACGAAATTACCGCGTTTTAAGGGATATATTCACGATGTCGGCGGTCCTACCGCTAATTTCAGATTTCCTTCATGTGACGGTCAGGAAAACAGAGGACTTTGTAAGAATAAAAAATGTCTTGCCCCCGAGCCATGTAAAAATCTTAAATGCGATCATACAGAATATCTTGACATCCTTCGTGATTTAAGGGCTTTGCCCGGAGTGAAAAAGGTTTTTGTTCGTTCCGGATTGCGTTTTGATTATATGTTATGTGATAAATCTGATATGTTTTTTAAAGAACTTGTCCGTTACCATGTCAGCGGTCACTTAAAGGTCGCCCCTGAGCATTGTTCGGCTCAGGTTCTTGATAAGATGGGAAAGCCCCATATCGAAGCTTATAAAAAATTCGCTGATAAATATTTCAGATATACAAAAAGTATCGGGAAAGAGCAATACATTGTGCCGTATCTTATGTCATCGCATCCCGGGGCAACTCTTGATGATGCAATAGAGCTTGCTTTGTTTATCAAACAACAAAAATTAAGACCGGAACAAGTGCAGGATTTTTATCCCACACCCGGTACAATTTCTACGGCGATGTTCTATACAGAGCTTGATCCGTATACACTGCAGAAGGTTTATGTTGCAAAAACTGCTGAAGATAAAGCAATGCAAAGAGCATTAATGCGCTATTTTGCGCCTGAAAGCCGAGATCTTGTTATGCTTGCATTAAAAAAAGCGCATCGTTATGATCTTATCGGTGACGGTGAAAAATGTCTCATAAAAGGAAACGGTAAAAGCTTTAATAAACATAATAATCCAACAAAGCACAGAAAGGCGGGAATGTATGAAAAAGGCAAAAAATAATTCACGTATGGCTGTTGTGTATTTTGCTTTATTTATAGTGTCCATAGGGTTAATAGCTGCATTTATCCCATCGATGATTGGATTAAATTTCAATTCTGATGAGAATATAGAGTATTATCAGTCGCCTTTGTGCGTCAGTTACATTGATGTTGGTCAGGGTGATTGCAGTCTTATTCAGTGCAACGGTGTCAATATACTTGTTGACGGTGGTGAATATACAGCAACCGGTACAGTAACAAATTATCTCAGAGATGTTGAAGTTGAAAAGATTGACTGTTATATTCTTACTCATCCTCATTCAGATCACATAGGTGCTTCAGCTGATATTATCAGCCGTGTTCCCGTTGACAAGGTGATGCTTACACATTTCAGTGAGTTTAATATGCCCACAACCAATACATATGAAAATGTTCTTAATGCCATAGGTGAATCAAAAGCTGAGGTTGTCGAAGTTAAAGCAGGCGATTCATTTAATTTCGGGGATATTCAGCTTGATATTGTTGCTCCTTTTGAAGAATCTGATGATTACAATGAAATGTCTATTGTTTTTACAGCAACCTATAAAGACACTAAACTGTTGTTCTCTGGTGATACTACAAAGAAAATTGAAAAACAGATTCTTGCGGAAGGCTTTGATGTGGATTGTGACGTGCTTAAGGTTGCTCATCATGGTAGCTCGACATCAAGTTCTGCTGAATTTGTAGATGCCGTTTCTCCGGAATTAGCTGTAATTTCCTGCGGTTCAGGGAACTCTTACGGACATCCTCATTTTGAAATAATTGATCTTTATTCAAACCGTAATATTACGATGATGCGTACAGATGAATCAGGTACAATTATTTATTACGGTGACGGAAAATTAATGAAATCAGGTACAGTTGAATGAGATTTATTGTTGACAGAATAGAAGGTAATATTGCTGTTCTTGAGAGCGAAGGTGGAGATTTTATTCATGTGCCTGTGAGTGATTTGCCGAAGGGCATCCGTGACGGGAGTGTTATCCGTTTTGATAAAAATGTCTATGAATATGATGCTTTGGCGGAACAACAAAGACGGAGAGCCTTATTTGAAAAACAGCAAAGTCTTTTGAATCGGAAAAAATAAAAAACTAAAAAACAGAAAATATTTTCATTTTTCCTATTGACAATACAAAATAGTTCTGTTATAATCTGTCACGTTCCCGATAAATGCGAGAGTGGCGGAATCGGCAGACGCGCACGTTTGAGGGGCGTGTGGTAATCCCGTACGGGTTCAAGTCCCGTCTCTCGCACCATATTGAGTATTCATAAGGGATTTGACCTGTGAATACTCATTTTTTTTGCTTAAAATAGAGTTTTGTATTTAGTTTAATAGTTTTATGTATCGTCGCATTCCTTTCGGAGTGCGATTTTTTGTTATTCCGGGTTTTAGGGCTCCGTGTTTTCGGTGGAGACCTTTGAATACATCTTGAATTCAAAAGTACCGACCGCTTCGGAAGGAGAGACACCCCTACCAAGTGGAATTTGTCTGCACAATTTCAGTGCTTTCAAAGACTTATGCCACGCATTTTTAATCTTTTTTTTATTGGTTTTCTAAAGCATTTCTTTTCACTTCCTTTGTTTAGATTTTTGCATAAAAAAATACTTGCTACTTCTAAAGTAACAAGTGTTTTTAATTTGAAAAATAAGATATTAATATGATGTAATATGTTTACTATAAATAAAAATCGGTTGAAATATAAATTTTTCTGACCGATGAGATACAATAAGTGACCGATTAGAGAGAAATCAACATTTAATCTTTTTTATTTGCTATGATGGTACTGCAAATAAAAAGGAGGATAACACAAATGCAGAAAATAAAGACAATAGACCTTGTCAAGAGGTATAAAAACCTTACTGCTGTGGATAAGCTTCATTTGGAAATTTATCATGGCGAATTGTTTTCATTGTTAGGTGTTAACGGTGCAGGAAAAACTACAACAATAAAAATATTGACCTGTATAACGAAGCCCTCAGACGGAGATGCATTTGTAGGCGGACACAGCGTCGTTAATGAACCTGAAAAGGTAAAGCAGTTGATTGGGGTATCTCCGCAGGAAACTGCAGTAGCACCGAATCTTTCTGTTAGGGAAAACCTTGAATTGATATGCGGTATTCACGGTTTTTCCAAAGAAAAAACAAAAGCAAAAATTAAAGAACTCTCAAAACAATTTTCTTTAGAGTCTGTTTTGAACAGAAAGTCCGGTAAGCTGTCAGGCGGTTATAAGCGTCGAGTCAGTATTGCTATGGCTCTTATAAGTGAACCTGAAATTCTGTTTCTGGATGAACCTACTCTTGGTTTGGATGTTATTGCAAGACACGAGCTTTGGGATGAGATTCGTTCCTTGAAGGGTAAAACTACCATTATCCTGACAACACACTATATGGAAGAAGCCGAAGCTCTTTCTGACCGTATAGGTATTATGAAAGACGGTAAGCTTCTTGCAACAGGAACCGTAGAAGAATTGAAAGAAAACACAGGAACAACGGATTTTGAGTCAGCCTTCCTTTCTGTTGTTAAGGAGGGCACAAAATGAGAATGTTAACTTTTGCTAAAAGAAACTTGAAAGAGATTTTGCGCGACCCCATCAATCTTATATTCGGTTTAGGATTCCCCTTGATTTTGCTGCTTCTTTTAAGCGCTATACAAGCAAATATACCGGTGAATCTTTTTGAAATTGATACACTTACTCCGGGCATTACCGTGTTCGGATTGTCATTTATCACACTTTTTTCTGCAACCCTTGTTGCAAAAGACCGTGAAAGCGCACTGCTACAGAGATTATATACAACTCCGCTTACAGGCTTTGACTTTATACTTGGCTATATGCTGCCGCTTTTGCCTGTTGCCGTCGGGCAGACAGTTGTATGCTACCTTTTTGCAATACCGTTAGGGTTGACTGTAAGCATAAATATTTTCTATGCCATAATAGGGATAGTACCTATGGCAATATTCAACATTGCATTGGGACTTTTATGTGGCAGTATATTGGGTGTTAAGCAAGTAGGCAGTATCTGCGGAGCATTACTCACCAATCTTTCCGCTTGGCTTTCGGGAGTATGGTTTGATCTGAAGCTTGTGGAAGGCTTCTTAGAGGAATTGGCAGGAGTTTTGCCCTTTGTCCATGCAGTAGAAACGGAAAAAGCCTTATTCAGCGGAAACTACGAGCTTGCTTTTGGCCATATTCTGCCAATTTTTCTCTACAGCGTATTTATTACTGTGGCAAGTGTGTTCTTTTTCCTGAGGCAAATGAAAAAACAATAAGGATTTGAAGTGATGAAAGAAAAACAACAATGTGCAAAAGAAGAAAAGTGATAATTTTGAAATATGTCTGTGTCGATTTTTACTGATGTTAAGTAAATCCCTTTTGAACACTCGCACCAAACCAGAAAAATCCGAACCAAATTTTCCCAATAGGAAAAGGGTTCGGATTTTTTGTTTATATCTGAGTTACTACATATAAAAAGCTCCGTGTTATGCGGAGCTTTTTAACATTAGAGTGTCGCTATTATATATTCCTACTAATTAAACAACAAAAAAATTATAACCCTTTAAATATTACTTTACCGATTTGCTCACAATTCTTTTCTCCTGATTCGAATTCTGTTATTAATTCATCATAATTTTGTGCGATAGAATCAAATATAATTTTTCCTGAATACTTAGTTTCATCTTTAATAGAATCAATGTCTTTATTGATTTTTGATATAAGATATTCCAAGAAGTTAGTTCTAAGTTTTTCAAACATCATATTTCTATATATAAGATATGGTTCAGTAACATATGTGTTGTTATATTTACGAGCAGTCCCGGAATTGCGGAAAACAAAAGAAATGATGCCTATGTTTATCTTTACGATGTTTTTCCTACACTTTGCGAAAAAGTTGGGATAGATATACCTTCTTCTGTTGACGGCAAAAGCTTTGCACATCTGCTTGACGGTGAACACGGAGAATTTTTCCGTGATGAATTATATCTGATTTTTGATAATTATGTCCGTGGAGTAAAGGATGAAAACTACAAGCTTATCGAATACCGCAACGGTGACAACGAGAAAGATAAACGGACATTCCTCTATGACATTAAAAACGACCCCTGGGAAACAAAGAACCTTGCCGATGACGAAAAATTTAAAAACAAGGTTACGGAAATGAGAAAAAAACTTCTCAGACACCGTGATGAATGGGAAGAACAATCTCACCCCTGGGGTGTGGATTTCTGGACAAGATTCTGATAATTTAAATCAATTAAAAATCTGTATAGTTTAAAAATTCTACCGTCAGAAGAATTTTTCTCAATAAATAAGTTATTGTTTATTTTAAAGAAAACTGTTATTATCAGCTTGTAACCAACGGCCGCGGTTAACTTTAATAAGTGACAGGTGATATATTATGACAATCTGTTTCGGAGAAAACCTCAAAAAGCTTCGCAAATCAAAGGACCTCACTCAGGAAGCACTTGCCGATTTTCTCGGTATGTCCTTTCAGGCAGTGAGTAAATGGGAACGGGGAGAAAGTTATCCTGATATAACTATTCTTCCTGCAATTGCATCATTCTTCGGCACTACCATTGACAGTCTTCTGGGCACAGATCTGATTGAAAAAGAAAAACAGATAAATGAATATTGCGAAAAATATTCCCGTATGTGTAGTGAGGGCAAAACAAGTGAAGCACGTGACTTGCTTAAAACGGCAATATGCGAATTTCCCGGAAACTACGACCTGCTCTCAAAATACATGAATGCACTTATTTACTCACAGCATGACGACAAATATCTTCTTTCAATAAAGGCAGAGGTTCAGAGAGTTTATGACACCATACAGAATTATTGCACCATTGACAGCATCAGAATATGGACACAAAAAATTATGTGCCGTTATCTCCGTGACCTGAGCCTTATAGAAAACAGCGGTGTTGACATTTCAGACGCAGAAAAAATTCTTGAACAGATGCCGATTATGCAGAACACAAGGGACTACGAAGCAATGTACATGTATCCCCACGATGATGAAAAACGTGCAGTTGCATGTGCAAACGGCATTTCTGAAATGCTTCGTCTTTTCGGTGAAATTATGAACAGAAAATATAAAAATTTTCTCGATGCTGACAGCGACATATCCGAAGCTTATATTAACCTCCTTGAAAAGGTTATGCCCGACGGTGACTACGGAAAAAGTCATTATCTTATGGTAATAAACCACAATCGCCTTGGTGTAAAAAAATATGTTGCAGGTGACATACAATCTGCACTTGAACATTTTGAAAAGGGTCTTAAGCTTGCAAAGAATTATGACGAGATGCCTGACATTCTTGTTCACACATCAAATGCCGTAAAGGGACTTGAATTTGACAAAACGAAAGCATATCGTTTTTGGGAAGGCTCATTCCTTGAGGATATGAAAGAAGGTCTGCTAAACAGACCTGAGCTTTCTGAGGAATTCAAAAGCAGCGAAGAATTCAGAAGAATTATGGAAATTGTCTGAATAATTTCAGCAGAGTCGATCGTAGGGTCGGCTCTGTTTCTTTTGTCTGAGACAAAAGAAACCCGGAAGTTCTTTATTACCAAGAACTTCCGGGGTCTCTTTTTGATTATTCA
>JAZNEX010000032.1:0-2028 GCA_045588855.1 Acutalibacteraceae bacterium | reverse complement strand
GGTTTTGCTTCAGATTTCAACTTTACCAAATAACTTGAAAGTGCTTGAGCAACAACTTAATGCACGGCAATGCAACTGTTCTTTTCAGACCTGCTCAAACACCCAGCGGTCGATCTGTCCGGCTTCTCTGTCGAAGTTGACTCCGACCAGCATGATTTTTTTGCCGGAATCCATATAACGCCGGAAGTAATCCCGCTCTTTGATCTGCTGTAAGGCGATCTCGCCGCTCTTATCCAGTTTGAATTCAAAGACAAAGACAAAATCTTCATTGGTTGCCATTGCATCGATACGCCCGTTGTTGGTACGGGATTCTGCAGTAATACTGATGCCTAACAGCATGAAAATCGAGTAAAAAAGCAACTGGAAATTATTTTCGCTTTTCAAATGCACATCATACGGTATTTTGGCAAAAAACACCTTCATCGTTTCCATGAAACCATCCACATCTCCGGCAGTGACCTTATCTGCCAGACGGTAAACAGAATCTTTCACCTGATCGACACGCAAACCGCTGCAATCTCCGGTCAGATAGGCTTCAAAAGAGCCTTTGACTTCCAGATTGGGGAAGCGAAGCATATATGTGGTATCTCCATAACGTTCAACAGCTTTGTCGATAGTCAAGTAACCGGTTTGCAGCAGCAGTGTCAGCGGATTGAGTTTCCCGATTTCATAAGCATCAAAGGCAAAAGAGGAAACAGGATTTTCTAAAACATCTTCAAAATTGAAGTGATTTTTTCTGATCAACTCAAGCAGAAAAGAGGGCGTACCGGTGGAAAACCAGTAATTATTGAACTCTCCGCCGGATTCAAAGAATTTTGCCAAAGAGACGGGATTATAAACAGTTTTTGCGTTTCTGTGGAAACGGTAGCCGTTGTACCACTCTTTGATTTTTGTTTTGTATGCTTCAATATTCTGATTTCCGGCAAGTGCGGCAATGCGGTCGCCGAAGTTCGCTTCCAACTCTTCCTGAGTATAGCCGAACATGGCGGCATACCGGGCATCCATCGTGATGTCAGTCAAGTTGTTCAGATCGGAAAACAAAGAAACATGACAGAACTTGCTGACTCCCGTGATAAAAGCAAAACGCAACTTACTTTCAAAAGCCTTTACGACAGAATAAAACGACTTCATGCAAGTCAGAACATCAGAACATTCTGCTTTCCCGATATTATTGAGAATAGGCTTGTCATATTCGTCGAGAAGGATCACAATATCTTGCTGATGAGAAAGTTCACGGATTATTTCCCTGAACATATTATCGGGAGAGGATTCTGTCAACTTTACTTTGTGTTCTGCCGCTGTTTCTTTCATTAATCGGATCAAGCTGTTTTTCACAGAAGCAAGTGAACTGAAATCAAATCCGTTCATATCCAGATGTATCACGGGATACGGCTTCCAATCATACGGCTTATCGTAAATGGCAAGTCCTTTGAAAAGCTCTTTTTTGCCTTCAAAAACTGCTTTCAAGGTTGAGACGGCAAGCGATTTACCGAAGCGGCGCGGGCGGGAGAGAAAATAAGATTCTCCGACCGGATTTATCAAATTCCAGATATACTCCGTCTTGTCGACATAGAGGTATCCTTCCTGCCGTAATTTTTCAAAATTGTAAACGCTGCTGGTAATATCTTTCATTATTTCAAGCTCCTGTTTCGTAATATACACTGCACCGGCAAGTATTTCAACATATGTACTGCTATAAAAACAGAAAAATGTCTGATATATGTCATACCCGGCATGTTTCTGTTTTTTTATAATTTTACATTCCGGCAACATCGCATGCGCGAGAGAAAGGAGGCGCATGAGATGAACAATAATTTGATCCGTCACCAAACCGTAATCCTTATTGGCAAAATCCTGCATCCATTGACCGAATCCAATCTGATCCCATTTCCGGAATACCGGGAGATCATTGCTCAACTTAAGCACATCGCAGCTAAAGGTGAAGAGCTGCCAGTCGTGGTACCTAAATTAATCACGATGGATGAAGCTGCCCAGATGCTTGGTGTCAGCTTGGCAAACTTCAAAAAG
>JAZNEX010000031.1:0-3001 GCA_045588855.1 Acutalibacteraceae bacterium | reverse complement strand
TAGATAAGTTCTTCATAATGTTCTTTGAAAATTTGTTGTAATATATTCATGTGAACATTATACAACATAACTTCTAAAAGCAATACCCCCTCATGATTGAGGGGGCAGGGGGTAATGATTTGTCGAAGACAATTTTTTATATCCAGCGCTCCGCATTGATTTCCTATTGTTATTTTGCTATAATCATCCCAATAAATTTGAATTTTTCGCATATCAATCCATATTTTTTCAAAAAGAGTATTGACACTCACGTTCCGTCATAGTGTAGGCTCTTGTTGTGAGGTGATAAAATTGAAAATGCAGATTAAAGAATTTGCCGATTTTACGGGTGTAAGTGTACGCACACTGCATTATTATGATGAAATAGGACTATTGACGCCGGCATTTGTTGATAAAACTACAGGCTATCGATTTTACGACGAAAAATCTTTTCTTCGTATGCAGGAAATTCTCTTTTACCGTGAACTTGACTTTTCCTTAAAGCGCATTGAAGAGATTTTATCATCCCCGAATTATGACAAAAGCAAGGCTCTGAAAGAGCAAAAACAACTGCTCATACTCAAAAAAGAACGATTAGAGCGGCTGATTTCTGCCATTGACGGTGCCGTGAAAGGAGAAAACGTTATGACAGCATTCGATAACAGCGAATTTGAAAAATATAAGGCTGAGACACAAGAAAAATGGGGCAAAACGGATGCATACAATGAGCATGCTCAACGGACTAAAAACTACTCCAAGCAGAAGTGGAATGACCTTGCCGAGGAAATGGACCAAATTATGGCAGAGTTTGCATTCTGCATGAGAAAGAACGAAAGTCCTGATTCCGCTGAAGCACAAAACCTTGTGAAAATGCTGCAGAACCATATCACCGAAAATTACTATCTTTGTACAAACGAAATGCTGTCGGGCCTCGGTCAGATGTATGTAGCGGACGAGCGCTTTACAAACAACATTGATAAGCATGTTGACGGTACTGCTGCATTTATCTGTGAAGCAATTGCGGTGTATTGCAGTAAGTAAATTCCAATTTGCCGAGCCGATTAATTTTTGACAAAAACAAGCTATAAACACAAAAAACAAAGGACTTAATACGAAGCCCTTTTTTTTCCAAGCCGACAGGCTTGGTATATTATCACGCTTTAGCGTGTATATCATCACCACGGCATAGCCTTGTTGTATCTCATCACACCTTTAGCTGTGTATTTTGTCGGCTTGATGATATACAAAACTTCGTTTTGAAGATAAGTAATTCCTTACGGAATTGATGATATACAATGCTTCGCATTGATGTTGTTGCCCTTCGGGCAAACGGATTGACTCGCACTCGATTGCAATTATTGCTTATATGTGCTACAATCATATATACAAACTTGAATTTGACGAGGAGATTAATATGATAGATATTACTGCTTGGATGAAAAATTTTTTGCAAATATTAAATGCGACTTTCGCAAACCGTGTATGGTTTGTTGGTTTGCAAGGGAGTTATGCTCGTGGTGAAGCTCGTGACACAAGCGACATTGATGTGGTTGTAATTTTAGATGAATTATCTGCTACGGATATTCAGATTTATAATGATATGCTGGATAATCTGCCTTACAGAGATTTGATTTGTGGTTTTCTCTCAGGAAAGAATGAAATTTTGAATTGGGAGCCTTCTGATTTGTTTCAGTTTTTCAATGATACTACGCCAATTAAAGGAAGTCTTGATGAAGTTGCGGCAGTTATTGATGAAAGTGCTGTGAACAGAGCTATCAAAATCGGTGCTTGTAATATATTCCACGGCTGTGTTCATAATATGCTGCATGAAAAAAGTGAAGATGTTTTGCGTGGTTTATATAAATCGGCTTCTTTTGTTATACAGGCAATCGTTTTTAAGCAGACAGGAATCTATTTCAGCCGCCAAAAAGAACTTTTCCGAGTTGTATCTTCTGAAGAACAGGTTATTGCGGATATTTTTTTGAAATTAAAAAATGGAGGAACGGTAGATTTTAATCTGATGTCCGAAATATTGTTTGCCTGGTCAAAAAAATTGATTTCTGAAAACAGTTAAATAACATTAATTTTTTTCTCTACCAATGGTTTACTTTGTTAATCTAAACCAATGGTAGGTGTATTTTATGTAAAATGCCCGTTATATTCAAGTAAAGGAGGATGACTATGGAGCAGACTAAAATCGGTAGATTTATTGCAGAATGCAGAAAGAAAGTAGGCTTGACACAAATGCAGTTGGCTGAAAAATTAGGCATTACCGATAAAGCAATTTCTAAGTGGGAGCGAGGCGTAACAATGCCAGACTCTTCTATTATGCTTGAACTGTGTGATTTACTCGGAATCACGGTAAATGAACTATTAAGCGGAGAGGAAATCTATATGGAAAACAACACTCAGAAAAATGAACAGCTTTTGCTCGATATGGCAAAAGAATTAGAAAAGAAAAATAAAACAATCTGGTCATCTATGTGGGTTATTATGATTGTAAGCATGACGGCATTGATTGCAGGTGTTTTTATTGCAGCATTTTTAATTCCCGAAGGAGTATGGCAGCTTGTTACGGTTATCGGTATTTGCGTAGTGTTTCTGATACCTTGCTTCTATGCATTAAAACTTGAAATTAGCGTAGGTGCTTACAAATGCAAAAACTGTGGTCATGAAATTGTGCCTACCTATACGCAGGCACATAATGCGATGCACAGGGGAACAACCCGATACCTGAAGTGCCCGAAATGCAACAAGCGTACCTGGTGCAAAAAAGTATTGAAGAAATAAATTTAATTTTCTGAGCTGCTGATCTGAAGTTTAGCTCAGCTAAAAAGGACTTCAACTGCGTGGGTGTCCTGAGGACACTCACGCAGTTTTATTGGGTGTCTTTAGACGTGGAAATAAACCCCCGGTTCTACCGGGGGATAATAAAAAAGCTTTAGCAATGGAAAAACCTCCTTGATATAATAGTAGATGGTTTGGCGACCGCATTACTATAAATATCAAGGAGGTTTTTAAC
>JAZNEX010000030.1:0-16710 GCA_045588855.1 Acutalibacteraceae bacterium | reverse complement strand
CACTGCTGCCTCCCGTAGGAGTCTGGGCCGTGTCTCAGTCCCAATGTGGCCGTTCAACCTCTCAGTCCGGCTACTGATCGTCGACTTGGTGAGCCGTTACCTCACCAACTATCTAATCAGACGCGAGTCCATCTTTCAGCGATAAAATCTTTGGTATCAATACCATGCGATATCAGATACGTTATGCGGTATTAGCGTTCCTTTCGAAACGTTATCCCCCTCTGAAAGGCAGGTTACTCACGCGTTACTCACCCGTCCGCCACTAACTTGACCACCGAAGCGGTCTCGTCCGTTCGACTTGCATGTGTTAGGCACGCCGCCAGCGTTCGTCCTGAGCCAGGATCAAACTCTCTAAAAATTGTATTAATCGGTTTTACCCGTATTAATCATTTCTAAGAACTTGTTAGCTCTCTTCGTCACTCTGACGTTTCATTCAAGAAATCTTCTTTCCCGAATTTACTGTTCACAAGTTGTACTTGTTAAACTCAAATTAATCTTCAAGGGTTTCTTTTTCTTTGTCGTTGTTTAATTTTCAAGGTCCGTTCGTACTCTCTCTCAAGAGTGCTCAGTGATTATATCACATCGTCTTCTCGTTGTCAAGTACTTTTTTGTTTTTTTGATTTTCTTTTTCTCAGTGTTCTGAGCTTTTTGAAAACCGTCAGCGCTTTTTTTGACGCTCGGTAATGATACCACATCGTTTACCTTTTGTCAAGCACTTTTTTAATTTTTTTTGCACTTTTTTTCGGAGGGTCCGTATCTCGCGACCGCTCTCTCAAGTGCTTGCATATATTATCACATAAAATCGCTGTTGTCAACACTTTTTTTAACTTTTTTTCGTCATAACTTACAACGGAACCGGGTAATTCTTGTGCGTTCTGCCATATATGCCGTATTGTTTATACAAAACCACTATATCTTGTTTTTACAGCACATATCTTTCTTTCAGATTATTTATCTTCCGTTGAATTTCTTCTTTAATATCTTCTTTTGCCACATCATACAAAGGAATCAACACAAAATCTCTTTCATTCATCCTCGGGTGAGGCAATATCAATTCTTCGGTATTTCTTATCTGTCCGTCATATATAATAACATCTATATCTATTATCCTTGGGCCGTTTCTGATTGACCTTATCCTTCCCATACCCGCTTCTATTCCGAGACACACACCGAGAAGTGCTTCGGGGCTAATTTTCACATCAAGCCTTACACATGCATTACGGAAGTTATTCTGATTATTATACCCCCATGGCTTTGTTTCATATATATGAGATATCTTATCAACCTTTATTCCCGGTACACTGTCAAGCGCTTCAATTGCAGTTTGTATATTATTTACAGCATCTCCCATATTTGAACCGAGTGCCACATAAGCTGTTTCAGTCATTTCTTTTTCTCCTGATCTTTACTGCAACATATCCGAAGTCTGCTTTTATCGGTGCTTCGGGCTTTTTGAGAAGAACCTCACATTCGCACACCTTCGGAAACTCACTGAATATCGTATCAGCAACAACCTGTGCCGCCTTTTCAAGAAGGTCATACTTTTCGGCAGTAAACACTTCCCTGACCTTCTTTATGATTTTTGCATAGCTTACGGTATCATCCACATTGTCCGTAACACAAGGTACACTAAGATCCAGCCACACGTTAATATCAAGAACAAAATTCTGTCCGTCAATCTTTTCCTCGGGATTAACCCCGTGATAAGCAAAAAGCTTAAGGTCCTTTATTATTATATTATCCATTATATACACCCCCGATTAATATATCATAACATACCGCAATATTCAACCCAAACATATTGACACTCCTTTGGCGATTTTATATAATGTAAATAATATATATATTCTTTGAAAGACAGTAGAGCCATGTTTTTGTGATGTGCGTACTTTTTTCATAGCAAAAAAACAACACATTATTAATGTTTTTAAGTTTAGCCGATCTCTGAAATATAGATAAGGAGTTTAATCAAATGAGTAACAAAATAACAAAAGGTGTTCTACGCGGAAAAATACTGATTTTTGCATTTCGTTCCATTGTAAAAATTCCTGCCGTAAAGGCTCTCAGATTCCACGACAAGGAAGTCAGGATCAAGCAAACACCTTATCTTGTTTTTGCAAACCACAGTGATGCCATTGACCCGGCATATATAATAAAAACCACAAAGAAATATGTGCGTTTTGTTATGAGTGACCATGTAATGAGAATGGGAATTATCGGCAAGCTTTATAATGTTCTCGATGCACCTATTGTATTCGAAAGAGAAAAAGGCACAGATTTACTGTACAAAACAATAGTTGAAAATATCAGAGCGGGTGTCAATGTTGCAATGTACCCCGAAGGTGCAATGACAAACACAGGCGAAACAGGCTTCATATCAAAAAGAAATGCTACACTCGTAAAAGAATGTAATTGTACCTTTGTAACATATCGGGGAAAGGGCGGATATCTGAAAAAACCCCGTTGGGCAAAGTCTTCGAGAAAAGGTCCGATTTTCGGTGAAGTTGTAAATATATACACCAAAGAACAGATTGCTGCTATGACAGTGGATGAGATATACAACCATATACTCGAAGACCTGCACGTAAACATTTATGATGAACAAAGAATTGAGCCGCACGAATATATAGGCGAAGACCCTGCCGAACATGCAGAAATTATCCTCTACGGCTGCCCCGGATGTGAAGAAATCGGAAAGCTCAGAACAAAGGGCAACAAAATTTTCTGTGATTGCGGATTCGAAGCTTCAATTGACAATTACGGCTTCTGGCATAATGACACAATGGAATTTGACAATATCGTTGATTGGGATAAATTCCAGAAGGAATTATTAAGAGATATCACAGATTCAAAGAAAAACACAACAGAATCCTTATTCAAAGATGATAATCAGCAGATTTATACAATTGAAAATTCGGTTATTACAACCCTTTCAGAAAACGGCACGGTACATCTTTTCGGAGACAGAGTTGATATCACTACCGACAGCGGAATAATTTCAATCCCCGTAACAGACATTGAATCAGCAAAGACCTCTTCAAGAATGAATCTTCTGCTTGTAACAAAGAAAGGCTATTTTGAAATCAAGAGCCCGTATCCGCGCTCTGCGACAAAATATATAGTTGCAATAAGATATCTGCAGAATAAAGAAAATTACTGACAACAAAACCCGGTACTTATCAGGTACCGGGTTAATTATTTCGTCTTATTAATTTAATATATATCCGAAAAAGCTCCGAACTTAAGTCTTACTGTCTGTAATCCTTAAGGAAGTCACCGAGATCGCGCATTGCCTTTGCAAGCTGCTGTGCTTCAGGAAGCATTACGATACGGAAGTGGTCAGGCTCCTTCCAGCTGAAGCCTCTGCCGGGGATAATCATAACGTGCTTGCTGTGAAGATAATCCATAGCAAACTGCTGGTCATCTGTGATATTGAACTTCTTTACATCAAGCTTCGGGAAAAGATAGAATGCAGCTGAGTTCTTTACATAGCTGATGCCTTCAATCTTATCAAGCTCTCTGCAGCAGGCTTCTCTCTGTTCATAGAGTCTGCCGCCGGGAACAATCATTTCTCTTGTGCTTTCGGGGTCATTAAGTGCAGCGGGAATAACAAGCTGCATAAGAGCGTTTGCACAAAGACGCATAGCGGAAAGCTGAACAAGACCGGCAATAAAATCCTTTGCACTGTCTTTTGCACCGCTTATTACCATCCAACCGCAACGGAAACCGCATACGATGTGTGACTTTGAAAGACCGTTCATTGTAATACAAAGAAGATCGGGGCAAAGTGTAGCAGTAGAAATATGCTCAAGCTCGTCCATAACAAGTCTGTCATAGATTTCATCAGAGAAAATCACAAGCTGATGCTCTCTTGCAATAGCAACAATCTGTTCAAGAAGCTCTCTGGGATAAAGTGCGCCTGTGGGATTGTTGGGGTTGATAAGAACAATAGCCTTTGTCTTTGATGTAATCTTTGACTTTATATCCTGCAAATCGGGATACCAGAGACTGCTTTCGTCACAGATATAATGAACAGGCTTTGCACCTGCAATATGTACGGAGTTAGTCCACAGAGAATAGTCAGGTGAAGGAACAAGAATTTCATCACCGTAGTTAAGAAGTGCGGTAAGCGCCATTGTAACAAGCTCACTTACACCGTTGCCGATAAAAACATCATCGGGTGTGATGCCTTCTATACCCTTGCCTTTGTGATAATTGCAGATAGCTTCTCTTGCATCGGGCATACCCTTAAGGTCGCAGTATGCAACAGCCTTATCGGCATTGTTGATAAGTGCATTTCTTACTGAGTCGGGCATCTTGAAATCAAAGGTTGCGGGATTGCCTGTATTAAGTCTTAAAACATCAATACCCTGTGCTCTCATTCTGTTGGATTCAACAAAAACGGGACCTCTGATATCGGAATGTACAAGCTGAAGCTTATCTGAACGATTAATTTCTCTCATTGTAAAAAACCTCCTGTTTATGGCTGATAAGATACGGGCAGATATTCTGTATCCGATTCTATACTTATAAAATTGTTATGCTCAAAATATGCATAATACATTCTTAAGGGACTGCAGAAGTCCTCAACGGGAACAAACAGCTGTTCCTTGTCGAGACGAAGACACGGTGCTGCCATTCTGATTTCTCCGTCGCGTGTTACCATTATATCACTGTTTTCGGTAAATTCAATAAATCTGTCATAAACCTCGACCCTGACCTTACCGACAGTATGCTTGGATTCACCGCCCATAAATTTTACGATCTGGCCTGCAGGAACATACCATACACCGTCAATATTACGGGGTAATGTTCCCATAACACAGAGTCCTAAATCATAACCCTTGAACTTGAGTCTGGGGCGGTTGTATTTCGGTGCGCGTCTTATGGGATAAATAATATCCTCAGACTTATCAATAACACATCTGTCAACAATTCTTCCGTCCTCAACATAGGCAGTAAGAGTACATTTATCTCCTGCAACATCCACAATGCTGAACATTGACAGATCCTCTTCGTGTTCATAGGTACAATCATTCCATACTTTAGGAACAACCCTTGTACCGGGAGGATTGCGATTGCCGCTTCCTATATTATAATGAATTGTGCCCTCTGAAGGCTTATCATAAAGACCGTTGTTTCGTCTTGGGTAGCTGCGG
Organism: Acutalibacteraceae bacterium; assembly: GCA_045588855.1. Taxonomy (GTDB): domain Bacteria; phylum Bacillota; class Clostridia; order Oscillospirales; family Acutalibacteraceae; genus RUG806. The sequence goes on along the minus strand of JAZNEX010000030.1, from coordinate 11,551 downwards.
GCAAATGAATGCTCATGTCCTGAGAACATAATATCGTATTTATCAATACCTTTCATCATAGGCGGGTATGTTTCATAGCATTCAAGATTGGGACCCGAGTAGCAAACAGGGAAATGATGCGCGGAAAACTTCCACACAGCATCACTTTCATCCGCTGTTTTTACAAGCCACTCATCAATATATTCAAATCCGCTTGTACCCGTAACAGCAAACATAGTATTGCCGTAGCGGAAGGAATAATTGGGAATTTTCCAGTTTTCGGGACCGTTTTCGGGATATGAATATCTGAAAAGATTGGTAAAATATGTAGCATGCTCTGAATAATACTTTCCGGTAAAGGTAAAATAATCATCAAATCCCATATCGTCATGGTTGCCCATACAGAACTGAACCGGAATTGATTCAATAATACCTTTAAGACCTTCAAACAGACCTGTCCACTGCACATCAGTCTGTCCGCAGTTGGTATTATCCCCTGCAGTAAGAATAAACTTACATTCGGGATGCTCCTTAAGTATCTTTTTTACAACCTCACCCAGCACGGAATAATCTGCAGGAGGCTCGGGGCCGCCTGTCTGAACATCCGAAAGGCACAGAAAAGAAAACTCTTCGGTATTCTTTTTTGCACTTGCAAATGAATAGACATCGCTTCTGTATTCATCATTACCGCAGGTATATTCATACACGGTATCAGGCTCGAGAGCTGTCATATGAGAGAAAAAGTAGCTGCTTTCATCAACATCTGTCCGGAAGGGATTGCGAAGCGCATCCGCCCTTTTCCATGCTTCCTCTGAGCCGGCTTTTCTGTAAAGTGCATATCCGTCGGTAATACTTATATCGGTACGCCATCTGACAGTCATTGTCTCTGACGGGTCACCGTTGATTGATAACATAATCTCATCGGGGTTAACGCCCGACCCTCTGATTTGTTTCCATTGTTCTTTTGTCATAGCAAGCATTCTTTCATTATTTTTTCGTTTTTCATTTTAACAATATTTTTCAGCAATTGCAATATAAAAACAAAAAAAACACCCGTATCTCCACTTTACAGATAACTTTGAAGATACAGGTGTTAAGTATTAATTTATTTCAGAATCGAAACAGCATCGCTGATTGTTTTTTCAAAAGCTTCCTTACCGTATTCATCAACCTGTGCCTTGTTCTTTTCGCCGTGAGTAAGGCATCCCGCACCGCCGATGCATCCGCCGACACACGCCATACCTTCAATAAAGTTTGCGTCAAGAACATTTTTACTCTTCTTCAGAAGAGCTGTTTTACAGGCTTCAATACCGTCACACACGGCAGGCTTAACGGCAAAATCAATATTCTGCTCTGTCAATGCCTGTTTTACGGCATCAGACAAACCTCCGGAGCGAGCAAAAATTCTTCCGAAATACGAAGCATTATCAAGCACATCCTCTGTGAGAGATGTAATATCAATATCCTTACTGTCAAATAGTGCCTGAAGCTCTTCGAAGGTCAGAACACAATCGACATAGGGTTTTACGGATTCAAGCTGTGCTTCGGCTTTTTTTGCAGTACACGGTCCGATAAACACAACCTTTGCCCCTTCGCTTGTGTCTTTGATATATTTTGCAAGCATTGCCATAGGTGAGAGATTATGAGAAATATGAGGCACAAGAGACGGGAAAGACGCTTTTATATACTGCACAAAAGCAGGACAGCATGAGCTTGTAAGAAATTCCTTTTCACTGAGCTCCGCGGCTTCGCTCATTGCAACCATATCTGCGCCGAGCGCTGCCTCAACAACAGTATAGAATCCGAGCTCTTTAAGCCCTGTAATTACCTGTCCGAGTTTCGCATAGGTAAACTGGCTGGAAATTGAAGGAGCAACAACAGCATAAACCTTATATTTTTCATTATTCTGACTCTTTTTAATAATGTCAATCACATTAAGGATGTATGATTTATCACTGATAGCACCAAAAGGACACTGATAAACACATGCACCGCACTGAATGCATTTGTCATTATCAATTTTTGCGGCATTGTCATCATTAATAGATATAGCTTTTACTTTACATGCAATCTGGCAGGGGCGCTTGCGGTTTACAATTGCAGCAAAAGGACATACCTTTGCACACTGTCCGCATTCAACGCACTTTGATTTATCTATATGTGCAACATGATTATGGTCAAAGGAAATAGCACCGCGCTTACAAACGTCTTCGCATCTGTGTGCAAGACAGCCCCGGCAGGAATCGGTTACCTCATAGCCTGCTGCCGGACATTCGTCACAAGCAATATCTATAACCTCGATAACATTGGGGTTTTCTTTGTCTCCGCCCATTGCAAGTTTTACACGTTCACCTAAAATTGCACGTTCCTTATATACACAGCAACGCATTGTAGAGGTTTTGCCCGGTACAATTTTCTGCGGAATATCCATAATATTCTGAAGAAGTGTGTCATTCCAGGCTTCGTGAGCCACCTGACGCAAAACCTTATATTTAAGATATTGAACTTTTGTGTCAAACTTTCTCATAAAATACACTCCTTAGAAATAACTAACCTTTATTCTCTTTCCCATTTTTTTCAGAGACTTTGAAAGCTCCTCAACAAGGTTCATTTTAATATTGAAATTTATGGGAAGATCGGGATTCTGATGAGCAGGATTAACTGCACGCCCTACATAGAAATTTATATCGGTAGCCTCCTCAAAAAGCAGACGGCATATCAGTGAAGCACCGTCTCTTTTGAAGCTCCAATGTTCATAATGCTTGTTTTCTCCGAGATAATCCTCGGCATATTCGACAACCTTATTTACAGTAATAACTCCTTCTGTTACAAGATCAACGCCCTCGAGTTCAGCTATCGGAGGCACATCGCTCTGTTCAAAATTGAGAGTAGGTCTGAGAGTCTTACCGAGAAATTTTGCGGCAATAGATGATGTTGTACCACCACAGATAATATGCTTGCCTTCCTTTGAAAAGAAAAGAGACATCATTCTGTCAGCATCATCCCTGTCTGAAGGCGGTCCGAAAAGCATATTCATAGGAACTCTTTTTCTTATTTTGACAACACAAGCAGTTGCATCATCGCCGGGTTTATGTCCGTACAGCTTATCACATTCATCCACAAGCATTGTAGACAAAGTTTTTGCCGTATACCCTGCAGGTATAATGGTTTCAAGAAAATCAATAATATCCTCTCGTTTCCATCCGAAATTATAAGACATTCCGATTCCCGCATGGGGACAGCCGTCGCTCATTGCAATAAAAATATCATTTTCCTGTAAAGCTATCACAGATTTAAATATCTTTTTTCCTCCGATATTCATTTCTGTTTTCGGATAATCCCAGTTTTTTTCATTACGGATAATAACGGCATGCGGATTATCATACTGAATAAGCTCTGCTGTCTGATTATTTTTGAGATGAATAATCGTGAAGGTAGAATAAGCAACACCTCTGACCGAGCATACAGGCAGAGTTGCCGCAATTGTTTCAACGCATTCTTCAAGGGATAATCCTTCAGCAAGCATTGTTGAAATAATCTTTGATGTGAGTGTTGAAAGAATACTTGCCTTTACACCGCTTCCGAGTCCGTCTGACAAAACAATAACCGTAGAATCATCACCGGGTTCAACTATATCAACATGATCTCCGCAGAGCTCCTCTCCGTAATGATTGATACTTTTATATCCTATATCAGCACATAAATCATTCATTTGCGATTGACTCCTTCAGCTTTGCAAGAGCAATTTTTGTTTCTGCGGCAGTTTCACCTAAGAGTGAAGCAATTTCCTGAACAATACGCATCTGTTTTTCAACCACTCTGTCAGCAACTTCAACAGTCTGTTTACCGATTGATTCTTTTCTTTCCTTTTCGTATTGCTCATTGGTAACATCACGCATAATACCGACAAGAAGCCGTAAATCACGGTCATAAACTATAGTCTGTTCAATGTAGCGTTTATATTCGGCCAAATATACACGTTCATTATGTATTCCCATACCGGTATCACGGACCTTCATAAAAGGTGTGGGATCCAGTATTCTTATTACCTGAGTTCCGAGAACATCAGAAGCATAACGGATATTCATAATATCCATCGCAGCCTTGTTTACCTGCTGAACCTCAAGCTGATCATTAAGAACAATAAGTCCGTTGGGAGAATTATTAACAATTGTATCGGAAAAGCTTTCAGCCTTATCCTTAAGGAAGGGCAGACACATAGAAATTTCGGCCTTTCCCTGGATAATTGCAATTGCTTTCTCACGGCAGGTATTATATCCGCACGAGCCGCAGTTAAGCTCGTGGGCAGGCTTAAATTTACCCATCTGTCTGAGAACATTGCTTATTTCGTATTCCTGAGGCTGAGGTAAACGCTGTTCAATAAATTCAAAGTATTTTTTCAGTTCCTTTGAAGCAGGCTGAGAAACCTCAAAATCCTTAGGACCGGCATAATTTGCAATTGTTATATAATCGAGAACTGTTTCAGTATGGTGATATTTTTCCATAACAGGACCACCCATACAGCTGCCAACACAAGCAGACATTTCAATAAAGCACTTATGAATTTTTCCGCTTTCGATATCCTTAAGGGCAGCTATACAGTTTTCAACACCGTCAAGCGCAAGATATGTAAAGCCCGTATTTTCCTGTGCCATTGTTTTGAGCACACCGCCGGTTGTTGGGAAGAATCTTGCACGAGAAAAGATATCATTATCGGAATCGGGCTCAATTTCTATATTTTCGGCTTTTAACCATTCTGTAAGCTCCTCAAATGTCAGCACCGCATCAACAACACCCTCGTAATGCTCTGCTTCATCTTTTTTCGCAACACACGGACCGATAAATACTGTTTTTGCGTTCTGATAACGCTTCTTTATATCCGCACAATGTGCCTGCATCGGAGAAACGACATCTGCAAGATAAGGCAACACAGACGGATGATGCTTTTGAATAAGAAGATTGATTGAATGACAGCAGGAAGAAATTATCACATCACGATCCTCTTCCTTTATCATTCTTTCATATTCATTTTTTACGATTGTTGCACCAATTGCAGTTTCTTCAACATCATAAAAGCCCAGTTTTTTAAGCGCTTTACGCATTGAATTTATTCCTGCATTGTCATAGTTTGCAATAAATGAAGGTGCAAGAGAAACAATTACAGGCTCCCCTGTCTGAAGAAGCACCTTAACCTTTTCTGTTTCGTCAACAATTTCCTTTGCATTCTGAGGACAGACAACAAAGCACTGACCGCAAAGAATACATTCATTTCCGATAATGTGAGCCTGATTGCCCGAAAAACGTATTGCCTTTACGGGACAATGGCGTATACATTTATAGCAGTTTTTACAGTTGGATTTTTTTAATGTCAGACAATTGGGCATAATCCTCTTTACTTCCCTTCGCTACGGATTTTTTTTAGCACATTCTCTTCAAAAAATTCTTTGAATGCTTCCTTTGTAACACCGACATGAATATCATCATCAATCTGCACAGTAACACCAATGCGATTACACTTGCCGATACAAAAGCTTCCGGCAAGTGTAATTTCGTCTTCAAGATGATAATCACTGACGGCTTTCTGCAGAAGCTCCACAATTTCGGGAGAACCCTTTAAGTGGCAGGAGCTGCCTACACAAACCTGAATCAGCATATTATACCTTTTCCTTTATATTCTTATTAAAAAATTCTTCAACGGTTTCGGGAGTAACAGAGAAAAATTTATCATCTACTGTTACACATACACCCTGCTGGCATTTGCCCATACAGAATGTTCCGCCAAGTTCAACCTTATCTCCCAGCTTATTTTCACTGATAAGATACTGAAGCTGTTCTACAACCTGACGTGAACCCTTGATGTGACATGAAGAACCGATACATACTGTAACTTTCATTATTATTTTCTCCTTATCCGATTATTCGTAATCTACTACATCAACCCATGAAAGAAGGAATTCTCTTTCCTTTTCGTTGCCCTTTACAGACTGAGAAGCAGCAACAATAGGCATCCATTTCTGAACATACTGCTTTGCTGTATTACTCTTCTTACAGAAAAGCTCAAGGTATGTCTTAGCACCTTCGATATCTCCGTTAAGCCAGAAAAGAAGATATGTTCTTGCTGCGTCTGCAGAAGCATTACCCTGTGTAGCATGTGACCAGTCAAGAATATAGGGAGTTCCGTCTTCTGCAATAATAATATTGGAGGGATTAAGGTCACCGTGACATACTTTCTTATGCTTGGGCATACCTTCGAGACGGGTATGAAGATCATAACGTGTTGTTGCATCAAGCTCACTCATGCCGATTTTGGTATTCATCTTATCCTTGAGCTTATTAAGAAGTGCACATTCTTTTGAATGAATTTCGAGCTGGATATTAACAAGAAGCTCGATATACTCAGCCTTCTTTTCAGCATCTTCGTCCATAAGCTGCTGAAGAGTCTTGCCTTTGATATATTCTGACACAATAGCCCATTTGCCGTCAATCATTGTAACCTCAAGCACCTTGGGGATGTTAAGACCCGTGCCTTCAATGCGTGCCTGATTGAGAGCTTCATTAAGAACATCGGCTTTTGAATAGTCTTCATTGAAAACCTTGATACATTTATCACCGTCACGGTATATAGTCTTATTATTTCTTACTGCGATTACTCTGTCAAGTTTCATTTTTATAACCTCCCTTAAATTATGCCTTTTTACCCTTGCGATATGTTACTTTTACCTCATCAACCTTAGCGCCTTCTTCGATGTCTGCAGCTGTAGGCATTGCAGCTTCTTCGAAGTGCTTGCCGTAGTAAGCATTAAGATACATCTGTCTGATTTCGCTCATAAGGGGATAACGGGGGTTAGCACCTGTGCACTGGTCATCAAATGCCTGTTCAACCATTTCATCAAGATTGTCAAGGAATACCTTTTCATCGATACCGTAATCTCTGATTGTTGCCTTGATACCAACAGTAGCCTTAAGATCGTTGATTGCCTTGATAAGGTTTTCAAGCTTTTCTGTATCATTATTTCCGCCGAGTCCGAGATAATCTGCGATTTCGGCATAACGTGCAAGTGTGTGGGGATGGTCATACTGTGAGAATGAACCCATCTTTACGGGAGCTTCACAAGCATTGAAGCGGAGTACTTCTTCTATCATAAGTGCGTTTGCCACACCGTGAGGAAGGTGATGGAAAGCACCAAGCTTATGAGCCATTGAGTGACAAATACCAAGGAATGCATTTGCGAAAGCCATACCTGCCATTGTTGCAGCATTTGCCATTTTTTCTCTTGCTTCTACATCTGTCTGACCGTTTTCATAAGCACGGGGAAGATACTTGAATATATTCTTGAGAGCCTGGAGTGCAAGACCGTCTGTGTAGTCTGTAGCAAGCATAGCTGCATATGCTTCAACTGCATGAGTTACAGCGTCGATACCGGATGCAGCTGTAAGGCCTCTGGGAGCTGACATATGGAAGTCTGTATCAATAATAGCCATATTGGGAAGAAGCTCATAGTCAGCAAGAGGATACTTGACACCTGTTGCTTCATCTGTAATAACAGCGAAGGGAGTAACCTCAGAACCTGTACCTGCTGATGTGGGAACGGCAATGAAGTATGCCTTTTCACCCATCTTGGGGAATGTATAAACTCTCTTACGGATATCCATAAATCTCATAGCCATATCCATAAAGTCTGCATCGGGATGCTCATAAAGTACCCACATAATCTTTGCAGCGTCCATAGCTGAACCGCCGCCGAGTGCGATAATTGTGTCAGGCTTGAATGCTGCCATCTGAGCAGCACCTTCCTTTGCATTGCCGAGTGTGGGATCGGGCTGAACATTAAAGAATGTTGTGTGAGCTATACCCATTTCGTCAAGCTTATCTGTGATAGGCTTTGTGTAGCCGTTTTCATAAAGGAATGTATCTGTTACAATAAATGCCTTCTTTGAGCCGCGTACGGTTCTGAGTTCATCAAGAGCAACAGGGAGGCATCCTTTCTTGATGTATACCTTTTCAGGAGCACGGAACCAGAGCATATTTTCCCTTCTTTCTGCTACAGTTTTAATGTTGATAAGGTGCTTTACACCAACGTTTTCGGATACTGAGTTGCCGCCCCATGAGCCGCAGCCGAGTGTAAGCGAAGGAGCAAGCTTGAAGTTGTAAAGGTCACCTATACCGCCGTGAGAAGAGGGAGTATTTACAAGAATTCGGCAGGTCTTCATTCTTGAAGCAAACTCGTTGATCTTTTCTGTTTCCGTAACCTCATTTATATAAATAGATGAAGTATGTCCGTAACCGCCGTCAGCTACAAGATGCTCAGCCTTGCAGAGTGCATCTTCAAAGCTTGTTGACTTATACATTGCAAGTACGGGAGAAAGCTTTTCATGAGCAAATTCTTCACTTATATCAACGCTTTCAACTTCACCGATAAGAATCTTGGTGCCTGCAGGTACTGTTACGCCTGCAAGTTCAGCAATTCTTGCAGCAGGCTGACCTACAATCTTTGCATTGAGAGCACCGTTTATAATAATGGTCTTTCTGACCTTTTCTGTTTCTGAAGGATTAAGGAAATAACATCCTCTTGTTGCAAATTCTGTCTTTACTGCATCATAGATGCTTGCGGGAACGATAACTGACTGTTCAGAAGCACAGATCATACCGTTATCAAATGTCTTGGAGTGGATAATTGAGTTAACTGCAAGAAGAATATCTGCACTTTCATCAATAATTGCAGGAGTGTTACCGGCACCTACACCGAGTGCGGGCTTACCGCTTGAATAAGCTGCCTTAACCATACCGGGGCCACCTGTTGCAAGTATAATATCTGCTTCCTTCATTACGGTATTTGTCATTTCAAGTGAAGGAACATCAATCCAGTCAATAATGCCTTCGGGAGCACCTGCTGCTACGGCAGCTTCGAGTACAAGCTTTGCAGCTGCAATTGTACAGCCCTTTGCTCTGGGATGAGGAGAAATAATAATGGCATTACGAGTCTTGAGAGCAAGTAAGCACTTGAAAATTGCAGTTGAAGTGGGGTTTGTTGTGGGGATAACCGCAGCAACAACACCGATAGGCTCAGCAACCTTCTTGATACCGAAAGCCTTATCTTCTTCGATAATACCGCAGGTCTTTGTATCCTTGTATGCATTGTAAATATATTCTGAAGCATAGTTATTCTTTATAACTTTATCTTCAACAATACCCATACCTGTTTCGGCTACTGCCATTTTTGCAAGAGGAATTCTTGCCTTATTTGCTGCGGATGCCGCTGCAAGGAAAATTTTGTCAACCTGTTCCTGGGTGTAGGCAGCAAACTTCTGCTGAGCTTCTCTTGTTCTTGCGATAGCTTCCTGAAGCTTTTCAACACTGTCTACAATTGCGTAATTCTTTGTTTCCATTGGTATCCTCCTAAAACATATATAGCTTATTTTTTTACCTGATTATTAAGGTGCGCCAACGACAGCGCAAGATTTTCATTTTTAAGAATAATTCCGTCCGGTACATTCAGCTTACACGGAGCAAAATTCATTATTGCCGTAATTCCGCATTCAATCATTTTGTCACATACCGCCTGTGCAGAGCCTGCACCTACTGTAATTATGCCCAACTGAATGCTTCTGCTTTTGCAGAATTCTTCAAATCTGCTTATCGGCTGTATGCTGATTTTTCCGTTAAGATCAATCACCTTATCATTACTGTCGAACGCCGCGGCAATTCTTATGCCGTATTTTTCAAATTCAGCATAATCAAGAAGCGCTTTACCCAGTTTTCCTGCACCTACAAGAACCGCAAAAGTAATCTTATCCCTTCCGAGACACTCTTCAAGATTCTTTATAAGCTCACCTGTAAGGTAACCGAGCTTCGGTTTTCCCGATCCGCTGATTGAAGCAAGGTCCTTTCTGACCTGCACTTCACCGAGAGAGAGAGCCTTTGCAATAAATGTTGCAGATATGTGCTCACAGCTTCCTTCAGGCAAATCTCTGAGAAAATCCAAATACATAGGTATTCTGCCCAGCGTTGCCTTTGATACGCCTGATTTACACATATTAAAAACCTCCTTCTCTCTGACTGCGTTGTCATTTTAGCACTATCATTTACATTACGGAATTCTTAAAATGTATAATCAGTATTATCATTATCGATAATACCCATATCGAAAGCAAAAAACAAGAAACCGACCTCATAATGAGATCGGTTTTTTTAACTCTGAATCAGAGATATTTTCTCTTTGCATCACACAGCTCTGTAATAAACTGTCTGTCAAGTTTCGATAATCTGTAACCATTTTTATAAATCAGTACATCCTTATATATTTTTTTGTTATCGATACACTTTTTCTGGACAAGATTATATCTTTTTAATAAAATCTCAGGCGCGGGAGATACCCACATAAATGTTTCGGGATTATTTGAAAGAAGATCAAACTGACTGGCTCTTTCAAAGATAAATATTCTGCGGTCAATATTATCGGGCAGCTCTTCTTTTACCACCTTTGAAAGAGGCATAGACGGAACATAAGGGTCTGCATGAGCTATTTCAATAAAATCCGTCAGGTCTTCAAAAGTAACAATTTCTTTTTTTGCAAGCGGATTTTCGGCACTCATAATAAGAGAATATGAAAACTCGGTTACCATCTCATAGCTGAGTCCTTTTTCCTCAAGCATCGCTTTGAAATATTTATCATAATTTTCGGCATATCTTATTATACCGAGATTGTAATCATTTTCGAGGATATTCCGTATTGTACGCTGCGAGTTAGTTTCTTTATAAAAAATCTCTGCAGGTTCACCTGAAAGGGATTTAGAAAACTGAGAAAAAGCTTCGGATATATAGCATGCTCTGGGAACTGAAATTGAAAACTTTTGTTTTTTTGCAGAGCCCTTTTTATAAAAATTCTCAACCTCTTCTATCTGACTGAGTATTCCCTTTGCATAATTTATAAATTCCTCGCCCTCAGGAGTAAGTCCCATACCTTTTGCGGTACGGTCAAATATCGAAATTCCGATATCCGCTTCAAGCTCTTTTATTGAACGGCTGACATTCGGGGCAGCTATCAGTAAAGCTTCGGCAGCCTTATTAAGCGAACCTGCCTTTGCAACCTCAACGGCATATTTAAGATGAAGTATATTCAACGCAAATCACCTCACTTAAAGGTTTATGAAAACATTATATACTCTTTTTTTTACATATTCAATATTATTTATCAATCAATTATTATTTTTTGACTTAATACAAAAAAACTTCCGCTGCCGTTTTCGGTCAGTATGTCTTAGCACAAAGCCTGATTTTCGTTGATCGTGACATATAATTTTTTTATATGATAAAACTTCAAAAGGTAAGAAAAAATCTTATGATTTATCAACCCCCTGCCCCCAATCTTGGGGGAAAGGTGTTTCTTGATATAAGCTAAATTGCTCACTTCGCGAGCAATTTCCTATATATTAAAAAATTGTCTTCGACAAATCATTACCCCCTGCCCCCTCAATCATGAGGGGGTATTGCTTTTAGAAGTTATGTTGTATAATGTTCACATGAATATATTACAACAAATTTTCAAAGAACATTATGAAGAACTTATCTATC
>JAZNEX010000029.1:0-85067 GCA_045588855.1 Acutalibacteraceae bacterium | reverse complement strand
GGAGTACCTTTGTACGCCGTCGGGTAAACCAAAATAAAGCTGAACGCTTTATTTTGGCTCGGTTTGTTCATTCTGCGCATTTTTTCCTAGCCCCTAAAAAGGGGATGTAAAAAAACGAGTTTTTTTACATCCCCTTTTTTTGAGTTAAATTAAGTTTGCATAAAAAATTTAAAATATTCTAAAGATATTTTATATATATTTATATTTATAAAGTATTGATATGGATAGTTGTTTATGATAAAATAGACAAGATAATAAGTAATCTTTGAATTTGCTTAATTTTTGTGATTTTTATTTTTTTAGAACAGGTGATTTTATGAAACTGCTGATTGATTATACTCCTGAACAACTTGCTGAATTTGAGTCGGTTGTTCAGAAAAAATATGATGATTATCTTGGACAGAATATAAGCCTTAACATGGCAAGAGGAAAGCCATCAGCTTCCCAATTGGATCTGTCTGATGACCTTTTTAATCTCAGAGGAGAAGAATGCGGATACCTCAGTGAAGACGGGATTGATTGTCGTAATTACGGTGAATTGTACGGTATAAAAGAATGCAGAGAATTGTTCGGTGAAATTCTTGGTGTTCCGTATGAAAATATTATTGCATGCGGAAGCTCAAGCCTTAATCTTATGTTTGACTATATCGCGCAGTGTTACTATAAGGGTGTAAGCGGTTGCTCACCCTGGTGCATGAATGAAAAAAGAAAGTTTATCGCAGTGGTGCCCGGCTATGACAGACATTTTGCAATAGCTGAATATTTTGGACTTGAGATGATAAATGTTCCTATGACTGCAAGCGGTCCGGACATGGATATGATCGAAAAGCTTATTGAAGATCCTGATGTAAAAGGTATGTTCTGTGTTCCTAAGTATTCAAATCCCGACGGTATTACATATTCAGATGATACAGTATGCAGACTTGCAGCTATGAAGCCTGCAGCCGAAGATTTCAGAGTTATATGGGATGCTGCCTATATTGTTCATGATCTTGATGATGATGGTGACAAGCTGCTTAATATTTTTGATGAAGCAAAAAAATATGGAAATGAAGATAATTTTGTCGCTTTTACTTCAACCTCAAAAATAACATTTGCCGGTGCCGGTGTTTCTGTTATTGCTGCTAGTGACAGGAATTTCAAGGAAATAAGTTCTCGTCTTACACTTCAGATTATCAGTTATGATAAGATTAATCAGTTAAAATTCTGTCACTTGTACAAATCAACTGATGATATTAAAAATCAGATGAAAAAGCATGCTGCAATAATGGGACCTAAATTCAGAATAGTTTTAGATGTGCTTGACAGGGAACTTGGCGGTCTCGGTATTGCTGAATGGAATGAGCCTAAGGGCGGATATTTTATAAGCCTTGATGTTGTTAAGGGATCTGCAAAATATGTCGGTGAGCTTTGCAGAAATGCAGGCCTGACACTTACAAATGTCGGAGCTACTTATCCTTATGGAGTTGATCCTGAAGATAAGAATATAAGACTTGCACCTTCTTACCCCAATGTGGATGAACTTGAAATTGCAGCTGATATTATTTGTGCTGCTGTCAAGCTTGCAGCTTGCAAGGCAATTAAAGAATCCAGATAAAGAAAGAATGGTAAATATGTTCAGAATCGGTCATGGTTATGATGTTCATAAGTTTGCCGAAAGCAGAAAACTGATTATCGGCGGTGTTGATATCCCTTATGAAAAAGGTTTGCTCGGACATTCTGATGCAGATGTATTGCTGCATGCTATCTCTGATGCTTTGCTTGGTGCTGCTGCTCTTGGCGATATCGGGAAACATTTTCCTGATACTGATGAGAAATATAAAAATGCAGACAGCCTTCTGCTTTTGTCTGAGGTAGCGCGAATTCTTGAATCAAACGGTTATTCAATAGTGAATGTTGATTCAACTGTAATAGCTCAGAAGCCGAAACTTGCTCCGTATATCTTACAGATGCGGGAAAATATCGCTGAAGCTTGTAATATTTCGGTTGATGCTGTCAGCGTTAAGGCAACTACAGAGGAAGGACTTGGATTTACCGGTGAAAAACTGGGGATTGCAGCTCATAGTGTTGCTTTGATCATAAAAAAATAATCGGTGGTGTAAATATGTTGATTGAAACTCTTAAAACAATTCTTATGCAGGTTAAAGATGTTTTTATGAATATTGATTGGGTAACAGATATTCTTGATATCTTGCTTGTTGCAGTATTGCTTTATGCAATAATAACTCAGCTTCGAAAATCTCAGTCGATTCAGGTTATTAAAGGTTTGGTGTTTATTGCTATTCTCTATGGTATTGTGAAACTTGCCGGTATGACGACCAGCTCATTTATTTTCACAAAGCTTTTCTCTGATATAATTATTATCTTTGTAGTTTTATTTGCTACAGAGCTGCGACATGCTCTTGAGAATCTGGGTAAAAAGAAAATCAGCAGAACTTCATTGTTTTCTTCATCAAATGATGAGTGTGAGCTTGAGTCAATAAATGCTGTATGCAGAGCCTGCGGTGCCATGAGCCGCAGTAAGGTTGGCGCTCTTATTGTATTTCAGAGAAGCTCTTTATTGGGTGATCTTACAAAACATGCAGTTTCTATTGACTCGGAAACTACTTTTGAAATGATATGCAGTATCTTCTATCCTAAGGCACCTTTACATGATGGCGCAATAGTGATAAAAGACGGACGTGTTGTTGCTGCAAGATGTGTTGTACCTATGAAAAATGACAGGGTGGTCAGTGAGAATGTCGGTACTCGCCACAGAGCAGCAATCGAAGTCAGTCTTATGTCAGATGCTGTTGCCGTGGTTACAAGTGAAGAAACCGGTATTATTTCTCTTGCTGTTGACGGTAAACTGATAAGAGGCCTTTCGGACAGCGAACTGAGAGAAAAACTCGGTGCTCTTTTGCTCAGTAATAAAAATACCAAGACAAGACGGTTCGGAAAAAAATCAAATACAGAAACAGTTGTAGATACAACAGTTTCTGAAGATGCTGTTGTTGATACTGAAGTGACAGCATCAGCTGAAGAAATAGAGAATACTGTTGCAATAGAAGCACCTTTTGAAGAAGCTGTTGTTGAAGATTCAGATAAAATCGTAAATGAAGGAGTTGTTAATGATGAGCAGGAATAAAGAAAATCTGTCGAAAAAAAAGATAACTTTTTCATCCATGATGTCAAACAATAAAATAGTTTTTCTGTTCTCTCTTGTTGTTGCAGTGATTTTTTGGTGTGTAATTTCTATGTCGCAGACTACCGAAGTTGAAAGAGATTTTCATAATATAAAAGTTACTATTGACGATAGCATGCCAAGAAACAACAATCTTGAGATTTTCGGCGACAATGAATTTTTTGTTGATGTGACATTAAAGGGATTCAGTTATCTCATGAATGAACCAAATTTTGCTTCCGAAAAAATAATTGTGACCGCATCATGCTCTGCTGTTTCTACTGCAGGAACCTTTGATCTTCCTCTTAGTTGTACTGTAAAAGGACTTTCTGATGAAATTGAGGTTGCAAATATTTCTTCAAGGACTATCAAAGCTACATTCGATGAAAGACAAACTAAGTCATTTGCCATTACAGAGCAGATAGAAGAAAAAGAAGGCTTTTCTGTTGCAGAGGGACTTGTAAAAGAAAATCCACGTATGAGTGTTACTAAAATTGATGTTTCTGGTCCTGCGCGTGAAATTGCCAAGATTACTGCTGTCAAAGCATATCTTGAGCTTAATGAAGAAATTAAATCCACAGTAACAGCAGAAGCTGAAATTATTTTTGAATCCTCTTCAGGGGTACTTGATTCGTCATACTTTACAATTGAAAATAGTGAGCCCGTTTATATTACTATTCCTCTTACTCAGGTAGGAACATATAAAACAGCGGTTGATTTCATCGGAATGCCTCAGGCTTACAGAGGTGAGGGCGTTGATTATACAATTTATCCTTCTGAAATTGATGTGTCTGTTCTCACTGGTGTCGGGGAAACTCACATTAATGACAGCAATGAAATTCTTGTGGGAACAATTGATTTCAGTCAGATAAACAATAAAGTAAATGATATCGTCATCAGCAATGAGAACCTGACAGGTGAGACCGTTGAGTTTGATGTCACAATAGATATGTCGCATATGGAAAAGCGTTGGCTTGAGTTGCCTGTTGATTTGTCGACTGTTGACCTTCCTGATGGAGTTGAGGTTATTTCGACGTCTGTATTATCCGTGCAGATTGTCGGTCCTGCCGCTTCGGTTATGAATCTTGATAAAACCGCCGGATATGCTGTTCCTGTATTTGACGGTACGGAATTTGAATCAGGCACACACACTATTCCTGCAAAAATTGTTCTCAGAACTCTTACTGACAGTTGGGTTTACGGAGAGTATACAGTCGAAATTAAGGTTGACTGATAAGTATTAATTAAATAGGAGGTGAGTTTCTTGAAATTGAGACTATTGAAAACTGTTTCTTTTGTTTTTGCGGTTATTTTTCTGTTTTCAGGATGCTCGCTTCTTGACTTTTTTTCAGCAGACAGTCTTTTGAGAGCTCCTAAATTGACCGGAGAGAATGCAGCTTTGCAGCAAGCATTTGAAAATGTTGTCGGGAAAGATATTTCTTTGTTCACACCTATTTCCGGTGAATACAGAGCATCATACATTTTGGTTGATATTGATAATGATAAGACTGACGAAGCAGTTGTTTTTTACGCTCTGAATAATAATATTTCGGTAGTTCACATGCATATATTGAAAAAATCCGGAGAAATATGGTCTTCGGTTGCTGATATCGTCGGGTCAGGAACTTCAGTCTACAAAGTTGATTTTTTTAATACAGATGATGATAAAAATCTTGAAGTTGCTGTTACGTGGATGGTAGAAGACTCTAAAAAAGGAAAAACATTGAGTCTTTATAAAATATCGGGTGAATCAACAGACGATGTCAATGCTATTACATCAATCGCAACTATTCAGCTTGCTGAGTATATCTGTTTTGATATTGACGATGATTCTATCAATGAGATTCTTTATCTTTATTTTGATACTTCCGGTGAAAATGAAGGCAATGTAAGTGCGCGTTTACTTGATTATGATGTTTCCGTTCAAAATCTTTTGCCTGTCAGTGATCTTACTCTGAATAACCAGATTGCATCCTTCGTGCAGATTCTTGCAAGTAAATCAGGGAAGTACCGTAATATTTTTGTTGATGCAATGACCTTTGACGGAAAGCTGTTTACGGAAGTTATTGTTTATGATCCCGATAAGGCTGTTTTGTCTGTTTCACAGCTTGACGGCAGTGCGATGTCTGTTTTTACTCAACGGGATTCAACATTGTTATGTTGTGATTATAATAATGACGGTCAATATGATATACCTCTTGAGTTAGAGTATGAAAAATCAGGTGTTATCGGTAGTACCTCAGATATCGTTGATCCGGTTCGCTATGTTTCATGGAATTCATACCGTGAAGGAATTCTGTACGAAAGCAGTCGATATTTTATTAATTTTGCTGATGGCTATGAAATTAAAATTGACGATATTTTTGATGAATGCTATATAATTTATGATTCTGATAAACACGAGACTCAGATCAGGAGCCGATCGTATTATGAAAATGACTTGCTTTTTACAATAAGACGCAGATCTTCTGATACGGCTGACGGACTTATTAATAGTTTTGATTCCGAATATGTCATTGTTATGACATCATTGAGTGAAGCATTTGGTTTTACTAAAAATTATGTGAATGATTTAATTTCTGAAAAAGGATGGTTTTATTAAATGAAACGGATTCTTATAGCGGAAGATGAAAAATCAATTAGAGAATTTATAGTTATTAATCTTAAACGCAGTGGTTTTGATGTTGTTGAAGCCGGTGACGGAGAAACCGCTTTGCGTCTTTATGAAGAATATAACGGAAATTTTGATATAGCCTTGCTTGATATTATGATGCCTGTTGTGGATGGACTCGAGGTCTGCAAGCAGCTCAGACAAAAAAGCAGTACTCTAGGGATTATTATTCTTACCGCAAAAACTCAGGAAATGGACAAGGTAACCGGTTTACTTGTTGGAGCTGATGACTATGTCACAAAACCGTTTTCCCCTTCTGAATTGATGGCAAGAATTGATGCTGTTTACCGTCGTGTTACTCTCAATCGCGAGTTTGCAGCCAAAAGCCGTGATAAAGGAAGTGTAATTGAGCTTGGAGATTTTGTGCTTAATCTCAGAAGCCGTTCACTTACCAAGAACGGTACGATTATTGAGCTTACACAGGTTGAATTCCAAATAATGGAGTTTTTCTTTAATCATCCGAATACAGCTCTTGAAAGAAGCGAAATCCTTAATCATGTATGGGGTAATATGTATTATGGTGATGATAAGGTAGTTGATGTTAATATCCGAAGATTGAGAATGAAGCTTGAAGATGATCCGTCCAGTCCGCATCATCTGACAACCATCTGGGGTGTCGGATATAAATGGTTAGTATAATCAGAAGGGGTTGATTTTATGCTGAAAAGCGGTATTACAGTCAGATGGCTGCTTACCACTATTCTTGTTATTGCTCTGATTCTTACCGGTATTTCAGCAACTATCGTACTTGTTCTTAAAGATTATTATTATGAAACTGCCGAAAATAAATTGCAGTCATTAGGGCAGAGCAGTGTGGTTGCGGATTACTTCAGCTCATATCTTGGTAGTAATGATGACTATTTTTCTGCTCGAGCTATGGAATATGTAGATAATTATCAGGAACTGAATGTTGCAGAATTATGGGTAATAGATAAAAATGGTGAGATTGTCGTTACTTCTACGGGATTTGTGTCTGATAATGAGGAATATCCCGATTATTTGGAGGCACTTGAGACTGTTTCTGGTCGAGCATTATGGCAGGGAACAATGAGTTCAGGTGAAAAAGTAATGGCCTTATCTGTTCTTCTTCCGAGAACAAACGGAATGAGCAATGGTGCTGTAAGATATATTATTTCGCTTGAAGCTATTGATTTACAGATTACAAAAATTACTTTTATTGTCAGTGTAATTTCATTGTTTGCGTTATTGCTTGTTGTTTTGTCCGGATTGTTTTTTATCCGTTCAATTGTTGTACCTGTAAAAAAACTAAACGCAGCAGCAAGAAGTATAGCGGCAGGTAATTATTCTCAGAAAATTGATTTTGACAGAAGATATGATGATGAACTTGCGGAACTTGCAGAATCAATTAATTATATGACTGCAGAAATTGATAAGACCGATAAGATCAGGAATGATTTTATTTCAACTGTTTCACATGAATTGCGAACTCCTCTTACGGCGATTAAGGGGTGGACTGAAACATTGTTGTGTATAGATGAATGCTGTGATGAGACTGTCAGCAGCGGTCTCAGGGTTATTCAAAATGAAACTGAGCGATTATATGCTTTAGTTGAGGATCTGCTTGATTTCTCAAGAATGGAAAGCGGAAGAATGGTTCTTCATCTTAAGAAGATAGATGTAATTGCTGAGCTTGATGATGCTGTTTTTGTTTTGCGTGACAGAGCTACAAGAGAGGGTAAAGAAATATTTTATAGTTCTCCTGAGTATGCTGCCCCTGTAAATGCTGACGCAGACAGAATCAAACAAGTATTTGTAAATGTTATTGATAATGCGATTAAATATACACCTGCCGGCGGAAGAATTTCCATTGTAGCTATGATCGGGTCTCAGGAAATTAATATCCGCGTTGCAGATACAGGTTGCGGAATATCACCTGATGATCTTCCGCATATTAAAGAAAAATTTTACAAAGCTAATCTTTCTGCCAAGGGATCAGGAATCGGTCTTGCTGTTTGTGACGAGATTATTAACCTGCATAATGGGCAGCTTGTTATATCCAGCACACTTGGTGAAGGAACTGAAGTCAGCATATCGTTACCTACCTTACCGGTTAATCTTTCTGAAAGAAAGGAATAATTATTATGAGTAAAGAAAAAATTGTACATAAAACTTCTGTTGGCGGACAGGCACTTATAGAAGGTGTTATGATGAACGGTCCCAAGGGGGCTGCAATTTCCGTGCGTCACACGGATGGGCATATAATTACCGAGATGAGCGACGTTAAGCATGCAAAGGATAAATTCAGACCTCTGGGTTGGCCTTTTATCAGAGGAATAGTAAATTTTATTGAATCTATGATAGTGGGCTATAAATCTCTGATGAGATCTGCTGAATTGTCAGGCCAGCTTGATGCAGATGATCCCGAAAATATGTCAAAATTTGATAAGTGGCTTAATGACCATCTCGGACCTAAAATGTTTGCTGCTATAACGGCTGTGATATCTGTTCTTGTGACCGGTATTTGTGTTGTATTGTTTTTTTACGGTCCTTCTTATCTTGTTGATCTTATCGATTCAAAATTGCTGAATAATGCTGTTGCTGAATTTCATCCCTTCTTTGAAGGTATAATGAAGATGATTATTGTAGTGCTATATATGTTGGCAGTTTCTCAGATGAAGGATATAAAGAGAGTATTTATGTATCATGGTGCGGAGCATAAGTCTATTTTCTGTTATGAAAAAAATCTCGATCTTACTGTTGAGAATGTTCGCACATGTAAGCGTTTTCATCCAAGATGCGGTACAAGTTTCATATTCATTGTTCTTATTACAAGTATTATTGTCACTTCTATTGTGGTTCTTGTTTTTCCCGTACTGAAAAATCCCGAAATGAGATTAATATGGACATTAGTTAAAATTGCTGTCCTTCCTCTTGTTACAGGCATAAGTTATGAGCTTATCAGATATGCAGGTAAGCATGATAATATTATAACTAAAATCTTTTCAGCCCCAGGTCTCTGGATGCAGAGAATTACCACAAAAGAGCCCACTGATGATATGATTGAGGTCGCAATTGCTTCAATTAAGGCTGTAATTACTGATAATCCCGATGATGATAAACTTGATTGATTATGACTTATAAAGAATTATTGCATCTTGGCGAAGATTCTTTAAAAACGGCAGATATAGAAGATTTTGCTTTCGATGCGTTACAGCTATTACTTTTTGTTTCACAGATGACTTATAGCGAGTTATTGTTGAAGTTCGAAAAATCGATTGACATATGTCTTGTGAATAAGTATCTGAAGCTTATTGACAGAAGACGCACCCGTGAGCCATTACAGTATATTATTGGCAAATGGAGTTTCTTTGAGTCAGAGTTTTATGTCGGCAGCGGTGTGCTTATTCCACGGTCTGAGACCGAAGAACTTGTGGAAATCTGTATTTCATTTATTAAAGAAAATAACTGCAAAACCGTATTTGATTTATGTACGGGCAGCGGATGTATCGGACTCAGCATTGCAAAGAGATTTCCGGATGTAATGTGTTATCTTTTTGATTATTATGATGAGGCACTATCTTATGCATATAAAAACACAGAATCGCTCAAGCTTGATAATGTTAAGATTCTTAAACGCGATATTACAAAAAATGACAATTATCCGCTTCCTACACCTGATTTAATAGTATCTAATCCGCCATACATAAAAACTGACGAAATTCTGAGTCTGCAGTATGAGGTACAGCAAGAACCTCTTACGGCTCTTGACGGAGGCGGTGACGGGTATGTTTTTTATAATGCAATCAGAGATGTTTGGCTGGATAAACTCAAAATCGGCGGCATGATAGCTATTGAATGCGGAGAAGGGCAGTCAGAACAGATTTGTGATATATTCGGTGACTTATGTATTTGTAATTCTGTCCGGGATATGTACGGTATTGACAGATTTGTGACAGGAGTAAAACTTACAGGAGGTTAATATGCTTTCATTATTATCTGAGTTCCTTTCAGGCGAAGGAAACACTCTTGAAATTTTAGAACATGTTTTTGTTTTGATTTTTGTAACGGTGTGTTGTTTACCTGTTCATGAATGTGCACACGCATGGATGGCAGATAAGCTTGGCGACCCGACGGGTAGATTGAAGGGTAGAATCAGCTTCAATCCTATGGATCATCTTTCTTTAGTGGGAACTGCTATGCTGTTTATTTTCGGATTCGGATTTGCTAAGCCTGTTCCTGTAAATATCCGTAATTTTAAGAAAAGAAAGCTTTATTTTGCGCTTACTGCTGTCGCAGGACCTGTATCTAATATTCTTCTCGCAACTGTTTTTTTGTTTATTGCTCACGGAATTTCAGCTGTTGCTGTTGTATTGAACTCTTCTGCGTCGGTATTTGGTATTGCAATTGACTTTTTTAGTTTCTCGGCTGTTTATAATGTCATGCTTGCTGTATTCAATCTGATACCATTTCCGCCTCTTGACGGTTCAAGAATTTTTACAATGATACTTCCCGACAGATTTTATTATAAATTACTTAGTTTAGAGCGCTATTTTATTTATATTTTATGGGGACTTATGTTTTTATTTAACAGAATTATCGGTATTTCACCCATTGAAATTATATCTATGTATGTATATAACTTTCTGAGTGTTGTTACAGGTTTACCTTTTATATTTTTCAGATAAGGAAATCATTTAAATGTCAGCTATTAATTATAAAATCGATGTTTTTGAAGGACCAATGGATCTTCTGTTACATCTGATTACAAAACATAAACTAAATATTCATGATATTCCTATTGTTGAACTTGTAGAGCAATATTTGAGTTATGTCGATGAAATGAAAGATGAAAATCTTGAAATTGCCAGTGAGTTTCTTGATATGGCAGCAAGACTTGTGTATATTAAAACCATTTCCTTATTACCTGTGTATGAAGAAGCAGATAAGTTGCGACAGGAATTAAGCGGTGAGCTTATAGAATATGCAGAATGTAAACGTATCGCTGCGGTATTGTCAACACAAACCCAAGGTTTTAACTGTATTGCGAGACCTCAGGAGCAATTCGAAGTGGATATGACTTACAACAGAGTTCATGATTCTATTGAGTTGCTTAATGCGTATATGCGAGTTGTTGGTAAGAGACTTCGTAAAATTCCTCCGTCTCTTGATTCCTTCCGGACTATCGTTGTTAAAAAAATAGTCTCTGTTTCTTCAAAGATTAATAGTATTGTTGCGGGACTTTCTGTAAAAAAAGTACAGAAATTCAGAGACATAGTTCTTGCTTCGGAGAGCAGATCTGATATGGTTGCTGCGTTTCTTGCTATACTGGAACTTGCAAAAACCAAACATGTAATTCTTAACGGAGATGGTGAAAATCTCGAAATCGAGCTTATTAAAATTCCTGAAGGAGAGTTGGATTTTGACTGAGAATGTTATAAATTTAAAAAACACTGTTGAAGCAATCATTTTTGCATCAGGTGAACCGATAGAACGAATCAGGCTCATTGAAGCACTCGGCTGCAGTCCCGAACGGCTTGATTGTATTCTGACTGAGATTTCAGCAGAATACCGTGAACGAGGAAGTTCTGTTGAATTGCTTATTCTTGGTTCTGAAGTTCAGTTTGCAACGCGGCCTGAATATGCTGACGCTGTCAGAAATGTTCTTGATATGAAACGTAATCAACCTCTGTCTTCTGCAGCATTTGAGGTTCTGGCGATTGTTGCTTATAATCAGCCTGTTACCAAAGCATTTATAGAACAGGTTCGCGGTGTGGATTGTTCAGGTGTTATTAATACTTTATATCAGAGAAATCTTATAGAAGAGGCAGGAAGACTTGACTTGCCGGGTAGACCTTTGATATACTGTACTACGACAGATTTTTTAAAATGTTTCTGTATGTCTACTCTTGCTGAGTTGCCTGAAATTCCTGACACTAAAGCGGCTGCTCAGGCTCTTGAAAATATTCATAATGATGAAAATATAATTACAGGTCAGATGTCTATACTGTGATAGATTGCAGATTCTGAAAGGGGGAAATGACGGAATGATAGTTCTGAAAATTATCGGTATTGTGATACTCAGTATTTTTGCCCTTATTATTCTTGCTTTGTGTGTTAAGGTCAGAATTTTTGCTGAATATTCTGAAATTGATACAAAAGTGTATTTGCAGTGGTTATTTATAAAAATTCCTTTATATCCTACGGAGAAGAAAGAAAAAAAACCGGTTGCAGGTAATGAAAAGAAAGATACTCATACCGAAGAATCTCCTTCTGATGCAAATGCTGCAGAAGATGTTGCTGTTGGTGATGATGCAGATGAATCTGCAGATAATTCTAATGATGGTGATCAGAAAGAGAGTCAGGAAACAGCCGCCAAACCGAAATCTACTTTACTCCGAGATATTTATGACTCGCATGGTATTGATGGTTTAATGTTGGTTGTTAAACGTGTTTTCGGCTATATCGGTACATATGTCGGTAAACTTATGAAATCTCTTGTTATTGATGAGCTTTATATAGATGTTAAATGTACTAAAAATGATGCGGCTGAGACTGCTATATACTACGGAGAGGTATGTTCGGCAATTTTCCCGATGTTGGGAGCATTGGTGACTAAATATAAAGTAAGAAAATATGATATAAACGTGTATCCTGATTTTCTTGCAAGACATTCATCAGCTTCATTTGCCGTTAATCTGCATCTGTATCCTATTTATCTTATAGGAATAACTGTTGGTCTTGTGTTCAGACTTATATTTAAGGTTCTTATTGGTTTTATTGTAAAATTGATAAAATATATGAAAAATAAAAATGTTAAAAAAACCGACAATACAGTTTCGGTAGAAAATAAATAAAAATGAAAGTGAGTAAGAAAAATGAAGGAACAATCAGCAGCAGGAATTCTTTCCACAACAATTGAAAAGGTTCGTCAGTTAGTGGATGTCAGCACTATTGTTGGTGAGCCTATTGCTTTATCCAATGAAATTACTGTTATCCCCGTATCTAAAGTTACATACGGTTTTGCATCGGGCGGTTCTGATTTCCCCTCTAAGAATAACACACAGCTTTTCGGTGGCGGCGGCGGTGCCGGTATTACTATCAATCCTGTAGCTTTCCTTATTCTTAAAAACGGTGAAGTTACCCTCAAGCATATTACTTCAAATGATAATGCTGCAGAACGCCTTGTTAATATGGTTCCTGATGTTATAGACAAGGTAAATGACGTAGTGTCAAAGGTTAAGTCAGGCGAGAAATAAATTTTATTTAATTATATAACATTTCAAGGTTGGTGGATCGTTTTGAAATGAAGCGATACCGGCAGCCTTTGATGTGTTGTAATATTATTAATTATCATCGGAAGGTAATTTATGAGCGAGTTAATCAGGCTGCAGAAACATATGGCTGACTGCGGTGTAGCATCAAGACGTAAGTCAGAAGAGTTGATTGCTGCAGGAAAAGTGAAAGTTAACGGAAGAGTTGCTTCCATCGGAGATAAAATCGATCCGAAAAAGGATACTATCAGTGTCAACGGGCGTAAGCTCACAAAAGAGACTAACTATGTATATATAATGTTAAATAAACCTCGTGGTTATGTTACTACGATGAGTGATGAGATGGACAGAAAATGCGTAGCTGAGCTTGTCGCTGATATCGGTAAGAGGATTTATCCGATTGGCCGTCTTGACCGGGATTCAGAAGGATTACTGTTATTTACTAATGACGGTGAATTTGCAAACGCAATGACCCATCCTTCACGGCATATTTCAAAAACTTACAGAGTTAGCGTAAAACCGGCAATCACTGATGAACAAATTACTGTTCTTACTTCTTCAATGATGATAAACGGCAGAAAAACTCTTCCTGCTGATGTCAGGATTATAAATAAAGAAACTGATAAAACCTCGCTTGAAATTATTCTTTATGAGGGTCGAAATCGACAGATTAGAAGGCTTTGCGAGGAGGCAGGTCTAGAAACAGCGCGTCTTAAGAGGCTTGCTATCGGACAGTTGAATCTCGGACATCTTAAGGTTGGCGAATACAGACATCTTACTCATGAAGAAGTAAGTTTATTAAAAAGACAGTCCGGTTGTTATTAACAGGGGGATATGTTATGGTAAAAAGTATGACAGGTTACGGAAGGGCAGTAGAGACTGTCGGTTCCTTGACTATTACGGTTGAAATTAAAAGTGTTAATCACAGATATTTTGAGTTTACTCCTAAAGTTTACAGGGCTTATTCTTTCCTTGAAGAAAAATTAAAATCATATCTTCAGCAATTTATCTCCCGTGGTAAGGTTGATTGTTATGTTCAGATTGAGTCTGATGATGTTGAAGATTGCATAGTTCAGGTAAATCATTCTCTTGCAGCCGGTTATGTAAATGCATTCAAGGAAATTGCAGACAGATATGAGCTTGAAGCAGACGATGCATTTGAGATGCTGGTTGGTCGCGCTGACATCTTTACTGTGCGGAAGGCTCCTGCCGATGAAGATGCAATTTGGGATGCAGTCAGAGGTGTTGTAAAAAATGCAGTCGAAGCATTTATTTCTATGAGATGTGTTGAGGGTGAAAAGCTCAGGGATGACATTCTTTCTCGTGCAGATAATATCCTTGATAATGTTACTTTTATAGAAAAAAGATCTCCCGAAACTGTAAAAGAGTATAATGAAAAAATAAAGGCCAGAATCCAGGAAATTCTTGGGGATGTAAATCTTGATGAACAGCGTCTGCTTACTGAAGCTGCAATTTTCGCAGATAAAATTGCTGTCGCAGAAGAAACAGTAAGACTGAGAAGTCATATGGATCAGCTTCATTCATTTTTTGAATCCGATGAGCCCATCGGAAGAAAACTTGATTTTCTTGTACAGGAAATTAACAGAGAGGCTAATACCATAGGATCAAAAGCATCGGATATTGAAATTGCAAGAAGAGTAATTGATATTAAGGCTGAAGTTGAAAAGATTCGTGAACAGATTCAGAATATAGAATGAGGCATTTTTATGAAGCTTATTAATGTAGGATTCGGAAACCTTATCAATTGTGAGAGAATTATTGCAGTTGTTGCACCTGATTCTGCTCCGGTAAAGAGAATCATTCAGAATGCAAAAGACGGTGGTAAGTTGATTGATGTAACTCAAGGCAGAAAAACTATGGCTGTGATTTTTACGGATAGTGAACATGTTATTTTATCTTATCTTAAGCCTGATAAAATTTCTGAAAGATTTTCAGAAGAAAAGGATAATGTAGAGGATTGATTAAATGAGTTCAAATGGTGAAATTTTTGTTATTTCCGGCCCGTCAGGTTCAGGAAAGAATACTGTTTATGACGGTCTTGTTGCTAAGTCTGATAAAATTGCACAGACAGTTTCTGTTACAACCAGAGCTCCTCGCGACGGAGAAGTAGACGGTCGTGATTATTATTTTGTTACTGAAGAAGAGTTTCTTGATAAGATTTCAAAGGATGAATTCATAGAGTATGTAAATTACGGTAAGAATTATTACGGTACTTTAAAAAAAGAAGTTATCCGATTATCAGAGCAAGGAAAAACAGTTATTCTTGTTATAGAGGTTAACGGAGCCTTTAATATCAAAAAAGCTTTTCCTGAATCAAAATCAATTTTTCTTGTTCCGCCTTCCGTGGAAGAATTAAGAAATCGTATTGTTTCACGAGGACAGAATACTGACGAGGAAATTGAAACAAGAATTAATATTGCATTGGAAGAAATGAAATTAAAAGATAAATATGATTATTGCGTAGTTAATGATAATCTTGAGGATTGCATTAACGAAGTATATAGTATTATTAAATAGTCAAGGAGAAATTATTATGATTAATATTGATATGAAACCCCTTCTTAAAGGCGGTATCAGCAGATACTCACTCGTTGTAGGCGTTGCAAAAAGATCAAGAGAAATTGCTGATGAAGTAAATGAAAGAAATGAAAAGATTACAGAAAAGACTGTAAGTCTTGCCGTAAATGAATTACTCGATGGCAAGTTTAGTATTAATGAGCCTGATGACGCTCATAAAATCTGAGGTATAGGTTTTGTCAGTACAACAGATTGCGCTGGTCGGTGTAGAGAATTGTCTCTATAATTTTGACACATTATTCAGTTATATAATCCCTGAAAGCTATTTTTCGCTTATTTCAGCAGGAATTCGAGTTCTTGTTCCTTTCGGAAGCGGAAATATTCTTCGTCAGGCTTTTGTTTTTGAAACCACAGAAATAGATATTTCTGATACTGATGTGTTAAAATATAAGTATATTTCAGCTGTGCTTGATTCTGAACCCGTTTTATCCGATGAAATGATTTTGTTGGCAAAATGGCTTCGGGACAGGTGTTTTTGTACTTATTTTGCTGCTGCAAAGTGTTTGTTGCCCGGTGGAATGTGTTTGAAAACTGAAAAGATCTATTCTTGTGTTGCGGATATTCATCCCGATATTTTTTGCTCGCTTTCTGATGATGAAAAAGCAATAATTGATTACCTCAGAAAAAAGAAAACTTTTGTGAGAGAGTCACTTATACTTAAGCGAATTGGTGCAGAATCGACGTCGGCAGTATTGAAATTAATGGTAAGAAAAGGGATTCTCATTGAGTCTTCAGATGCTTTTAACAGAGTAAATGATTTGTCTGTAAAGCTGATAAGAATTTGCGCTGAATATTCTGATACCGAAGATTTGCCGATCACGGATAAACAGCAGAGTGTTATAAGTGTTTTGCGTGATGTCGGTGCTGCTTCCGTAAAAGAGCTCACTTATTTTACAGGTGTGAGTGAAGGAGTTATAAAAACACTTCTGAAAAAAGGTGTATGCGAATCATTTACTGCCACGGTTACAAGAAAGAATGATTATTCTCCTGTTACAGATTATAAAAAACCTGTTCTGTCAGAGGCACAGAAAAATGCTTTTGATACATTGCGAAGTGCTTATATTCAAAAGGAAAGCAATTGTGCTTTGTTGTACGGTGTTACAGGCAGCGGAAAAACAAGTGTTTATCTTGAATTGATAGATTCTTGTCTTGCTGACGGAAAATCGGTAATTGTACTTGTGCCCGAGATATCTCTTACGCCGCAGACATTCTCTATCTTTTCAGGCAGGTATGGCAGAAATGTTGCTGTTTTACACAGCGGATTGTCATCAGGAGAACGCTATGAGGAATGGAAAAAAATCCGAAGCGGAAAAGTTAATGTTGTAATCGGAACAAGAAGTGCAGTTTTTGCTCCTGTTAAAAATCTTGGTCTTATCGTAATTGACGAAGAACAGGAGCATACATATAAATCAGAAATGTCTCCGAGATATAATGCAAAGGATGTTGCACGTTTCCGTTGTGCTTATAATTCTGCTTTTTTGCTTCTTGCATCAGCTACACCGTCTGTTGAAACATATGCAAAAGCAATTGACGGAAAAATGCTCTTATGTGAGTTAACCGATAGATTCGGAGATGCTGTTTTGCCTGATGTGCACACTGTTGATATGACAGACAAGACATTATTATCTTCTTTTTTCGCCATCAGTAATCCTTTGGCGAAAGAATTGGAGAAAAATCTTAATAATCATGAGCAGTCCATTTTGCTTGTTAATCGCAGGGGCTTTAATACTTTTGTTGTGTGTAGTGATTGTAAACAAGTGGTTACCTGCCCGAAATGCAGTATTTCTATGACATATCATTCAGCTAATAACAGACTTATGTGTCATTATTGCGGTTATTCTTTGCCTTTTGTTCAGAATTGTCCATCTTGTAAAGCAGAGAATATCAGATATTCAGGTTTTGGGACACAGCGCGTCGAACAGGAGTTAAAAATCCGATTTCCTGCAGCTCGTGTTATCCGAATGGATGCAGATACAACCGCAAACAAAAACTCTCACGAAAAGGTACTCAGTGCTTTTGCTTCAGGCGACTATGACATTCTTATCGGCACGCAGATGGTTGCAAAAGGACTTGATTTCCCGGATGTAACTCTTGTCGGTATTACATCTGCCGATAAAGAGTTATATAACAATGATTATCGCTGCGGAGAGCGTTCTTTTGACCTTATAACTCAGGTTGTTGGCCGTGCAGGACGCGGTACAAAAAAGGGAAGAGCTGTTATTCAGACAGTAGCCCCTGATAATTTTATAATTGAAATAGCTTCAAAACAAGATTATAAAAGATTTTTTGAA
Source organism: Acutalibacteraceae bacterium (assembly GCA_045588855.1). GTDB lineage: Bacteria > Bacillota > Clostridia > Oscillospirales > Acutalibacteraceae > RUG806. The sequence goes on along the minus strand of JAZNEX010000029.1, from coordinate 67,112 downwards.
TATGAAATCAAATTACGTAAAGCATTGACATATCCTCCGTTCTGCGATTTGTGTGAAATCGGTTTTGCCGCACCTGAGCGGAATCTTGTTAATGATTGTGCTTTCAGTTTTTTTGATGAGCTTGTTTTATTAAGCGAAAATGATTATACAGACCAGAAAATTATAATACTCGGTCCGATGCCACCTAAAGTTTCAAAAGTTAATGAGTTGTACAGGCAGAGAATTCTTATTAAATGTAAAAATTCTAAAGGATTCAGAGAAATGATTAACAAAGTCCTTGTTAAAGTATATAGTGATAAAGCATATAAAACCGTTAATATTTACGCAGATATTAATCCTGAGAAATTAAATTAGTTTTATTAAGGTGTGAAAAATTATGGCTATCAGAATGATAAGAAAAGATGATGATCCTGTATTAAGAAAAGTCAGTCGCAAGGTTGAAAATTTTGATGACCGATTGATAATGATACTTGATGATATGAAAGATACTCTCATTAAATCAGAAGGAATTGGCCTTGCAGCAGTGCAGATAGGAATTCTTCGCAGGATTGTTCTTGTGAATTTCAATGGCAGAATTATTGAACTTATCAATCCTGAAATAACAGAGAGTGAAGGGCAGCAGATTGAAGCAGAAGGATGTCTTTCCTTACCCGGAAAAGCAGGAAAAACCATTCGTCCCAAAACTGTCACTGTTAAGGCTCAGAATCGAGACGGCAAATGGTGTATTTATAAAGGCAGTGATCTTGAAGCACGTTGTTTTTGTCATGAACTTGATCATCTTGACGGCAAGCTTTATATTGATTCGCTTGCCCCCGGAGAAAGTATATATTTTACACAAGAATAAAATCATGGTGATTTGAATGAAATCTGTAATATTTATGGGAACGCCTGATTTTGCGGTTCCTGCGCTTAAAGCACTTATCGATTCGTCGGAATATACTGTAAAACTCGTAGTTTCACAGCCTGATAAACCCCAAGGCAGAAAACAGATTATGACTGCTTCTCCTGTAAAACAATTGGCTTTACAGTATGGTATTGAAGTATACCAGCCTGAAACTTTAAAAGGAGATGAAGTTTTTGATTTTTTGAAAACATTTGCTCCTGATTTTATTGTTGTTTCAGCATACGGCAAAATTCTTCCTAAAAGAATATTAGATCTTCCTGTGTATGGTTGTGTCAATCTTCATGGTTCATTATTACCTGCATACAGAGGTGCTGCACCAATTCAGTGGAGTGTAATTAACGGTGATAAGGTTACCGGCGTTACAACTATGCTTATGGATGTCGGTCTTGATACAGGTGATATACTTCTGACTTCTGAAAAAGAAATCGGAGAAAATGAAACTGCCGGTGAGGTTTTTGATGCTCTCGCATCTCTTTGTCCCGATTTGCTTATGAAAACCTTGGTGGGCCTTGAAAATAAAACAATTCAGCCGATAAAACAGGATAACAGTAAAGCAAGTTATGTTTCTGTTTTAAGTAAGGATATGGCAGTTATAAATTGGAATGATGACGCACAGACTATTCATAATCTCATTCGTGGTATGAATCCATGGCCTGTTGCCAGAACTTTTATGAACGGAAAAATTCTGAAGATTTTTACAAGTGAAGTTATAAATAAATATTCTGACAGGCTTCCCGGAACGGTTTGTGTTATTGACGGGAATATTTATGTTACATGCGGCAATAAAACGATGTTATGCTTAAAAGAAATTCAGCTCGAAGGCTCTAAAAGAATGTTCAGTCAGGATTTTCTCAGAGGCCGCACTTTTGATGAGGGATTCAGTTTTATGCAGGAGGTATAATTATGAATTCGTTATTCACTTTTACTACGGCATATATCGGTGGTTTTTATTATAATGTAAGTTATATTTATCTGCTGATCCCCTCTATGCTTATTGCGCTTGCAGCTCAGATTGCAGTCAAAAGGGCATATTCAAAAATGTCATCTGTATACTCCAAAAGCGGATATTCAGGAGCTCAGGCTGCTTATGCAGTGCTGAGATATTACGGCATTACTGATGTTAGAATAGAGCAGTGCAGCGGTAAGCTTTCCGATCATTATGACCCGAAAAATAAGGTTATAAGATTATCTGAAGGTGTTTTTTCTTCCACATCTATTGCTGCAATTGGTATTGCCTGTCATGAGGCAGGCCATGCTGCACAGCATGCACAGGCTTATGTGCCGATTAAGATTCGAAATTCTATATTGCCAGTTTGTCAGATTGGTTCTTATGCAGGTATTCCGCTTGCTTTTCTTGGTATGCTTCTTAGCTTTGAACCTCTCATCTTTGGCGGATTGCTCCTTTATTCGTTTATTATGCTTTTTCAGCTTGTTACATTACCCGTTGAATTTAATGCCAGCAACAGAGCTGTTGCTGTGATTGAATCAACCGGATTGTTAAGGGATGAAGAAGAGCTGAAAGGTGCTAAAAAAGTGCTCAGATGTGCAGCAATGACTTATGTTGCTGCTTTGATAACTTCTCTTGCAAATCTACTAAGATTTATTCTTATATTTACCCGCAGACGGGATTAAATTGAAAGGACAGAATATGGCATCACCACGCACTGAAGCTGTTAAGCTATTAATGAAAATCGAAAAAGACTCATCTTATTCAGCTTTGTCACTTTCTGCAATGTTGAAGAAATCTGATTTTTCAGATGTCCGTGATGTAAATTTTGCTTCTGCTCTTTTATATGGTGTACTTGAGCACAAGATTACCCTTGATTACAATATTGCGTTATATCTTAATTCATCAATATCAAAACTGAAACCTGCTGTGCTGAATATTCTCAGAGTCGGAGCTTTTCAGCTGCTTTACCTTGATAAGATCCCGGTAAGTGCGGCGGTAAATGAATCAGTTAAAATTTCAAAAAAGCTTAATGCCTCATATGCATCGGGACTAATAAATGCAGTTTTGCGCAAAATCAGTGCTAACGGGTTAAAATTACCTGTTAATGGTAGTGATGCCTATGTGCTCAGTGTAAAGTACTCGGTCGATGAGACAATTGTCGGATGTCTTATCAGAGATTATGGTGTTGATAAGACACGTGAATTTTTAGATGTATATAATGGCAGACGCCCAATATTTATTCGTCGGAATTCATTGTTGTGTTCGGATTCTGAACTGATTAATTCGTTATCTGAAGATGGTGTTTCTGTTTCTTGCACTGATCTTGATGGTTGTTTCAGTGTGGCTCATACAGGTGATATAGCTGAATTGAATGCTTATAAAAACGGGTTATTTCATGTTCAGGATAAATCTTCACAGTTTTGTTGTAAGATACTTGATGTCAAAGAAGGAGATTCTGTGCTTGACTGTTGTGCCGCTCCCGGAGGAAAGTCATTTACTGTTGCTCAGTATCTTAACAAAAACGGAAACTTACTTTCATGTGATATCTTTGAACATAAAACCAAGCTGATTTTGTCAGGTGCGGAAAGACTCGGAATAGATAATATTTCTGTTGAATGTATTGATGCCCGTGAGCTTGGGAATAAATATTCTGAGTTCGATAAGGTTTTGTGTGATGTTCCTTGTTCAGGCTTTGGAGTTATAGGACGTAAGCCTGAAATCCGTTATAAATCGTATGATGATGTTAAAGATCTGCCAGAAATCCAGCGTCAGATTTTGTATTCATGTGCTGCTACTGTTAAAAAAGGCGGTGTATTGGTTTATTCTACCTGTACATTAAACAAGGAAGAGAATGATCTTGTCTGTGAAAGATTCTTAAATGATTTTCCTGATTTTTCAATTGCAGATGATGATTATTACCGTTGTTTTACAGATAATTATATTACTGTTTTTCCTGATAAAAGCGGGGGGGACGGATTCTTTATTGCAAAGTTTTACAAAGGAAAAAATTAATGAAAAAAGACATCTTATCTCTTGATCTTAATCAACTTACGAATGAAATAGTTGCATTCGGTCAGCCAAAATTCAAAGCTAAACAGATTTATCGTTGGTTACATAAAAATTTTGTATCTGATTTTTCTCAGATGACAGATATTTCTCTTGAATTGCGCCGTATTCTTGATGACAATTTTGTAATATTTAACTGTGCTATTGAAAAAAAACTTGTTTCGGAGTATGATGATACAATAAAGTATTTGTTTCGTCTTCATGACGGAGAGTTTATCGAATCGGTTCTTATGAAGTACAAGTACGGATATACGGTATGTGTCTCTTCTCAGGTTGGTTGCCGAATGGGATGTACATTTTGTGCATCTACCTTGTCCGGTGTTGTGCGTAATCTGGAACCTTCGGAAATATTATCTCAGATTTATGCGATAAGTCGTGATAATAATATCAGGGTTTCTCATATAGTTATGATGGGTATGGGAGAACCGCTTGATAATTACGATAATGTGCTGAAGTTTCTGTCTTTGATTTCAGATGAAAACGGATTGAATATCAGCATGAGACATATTTCATTGTCTACATGCGGCATAGTGCCCGGTATTTACCGGTTAATGGAAGAAAAATTGCAGTTGACTCTTTCGATTTCTCTGCATGCTCCTACAGATTCTGTCAGAACTAAAATGATGCCTGTTAATAGAAAATGGAATATCGGTGAGTTGATTGCTGCTTGTAAAAAATATACTGAATTCACATCTCGACGCATTTCATTTGAATATGCATTGGTAAACGGTGTGAATGACAGTGATGAGTGTGCTGTGAAGCTTGCTGCATTGCTGAAGGGGATGCTGTGTCATGTTAATCTTATTCCCGTTAATGAAGTAAGTGAAACCGGATGCAAAAGAAGTTCTCCTGAACGGATAAGCAGATTTTCGAAGATTCTCGAAAGTAAAGGCTTTGCAGTAACAGTCAGGCGAGAGCTTGGCTCTGATATCAATGCGGCTTGCGGTCAGCTCAGAAGAAGCAATCAGAAAAACCAATAAGGAGGGATCGTTACGAAGTATTCTATGAAAACAGATAAGGGCGTAGTCCGAGCAATCAATCAGGATTGTTGTTTTATAACAACTTTAGCTGACGGTGCCTGCTTTGCTGTGGTTTGTGACGGAATGGGCGGTCCGAATGCCGGGGATGTTGCTTCTCAGATTGCGGTTAAAAATATTTCAGAAAGATTTATTGCCGGGTGGAGATCCAGGATTACTGTTGAATCAGTGAAGAATCTTCTTGCAACATCCATCAATGCAGCTAATATCTGCGTTTATGATGCTGCGCAGGCAAGTGAAGAATATAACGGTATGGGTACAACAGCTGTTGCTGCTGTTTTGTTGAATGATATTCTTATTGTTGCCCATGTGGGGGACAGCAGAGCTTACCTTATATCTGAAGATATTAAATTGTTAACAAAAGATCATTCTCTTGTTCAGGAATTGGTGGATGCAGGGCAGATATCGGACAGCGATGCCGCTCACTATCCCTATAGAAATGTAATTACCAGAGCTATAGGAATATCTGAACATGTTGATATAGATTTTACAGAGCGAAAGATCGATTCCGGAGATAAAGTCCTGCTTTGTTCAGACGGACTTACAAATTTTATCTGTGAATCTGAGTTATACAGAATTATATCTGAAAATGATGTTGATGTTGTTTCAGATGTGCTTATAAGGACAGCCAATGAAAACGGCGGCGGGGATAATATTACTGCTGTTGTATTTTCCAAATAGGATGAGGAGTGTGGAAGAAGTGGACAATTATCTCAATAAAGTAATCAGTGACAGATATGAAATTAAGGAGATTATCGGTGTAGGCGGAATGGCACTTGTTTACAAAGCTTATGACCGTGTGGATGATCGTGTTGTCGCAATAAAGATTCTTAAGGATGAATATCTTACAAATGAAGAGTACAGATTAAGATTCAAAAATGAATCTAAGGCAATTTCTGTCCTTAATCATCCTAATATCGTAAAGGTTTATGATGTTTGTTTCAGTGATACAATTCAATATATTGTAATGGAGCATGTTGAAGGTATTACTCTTAAAGAATTTATAAAAAGACAGCAGGTTCTTGAATGGAAAGAAGCATTACTTTTTGTTGTGCAGATTCTTAAAGCATTACAGCATGCACACGATAAAGGTGTTATACATAGAGATATCAAACCGCAGAATATACTCTTACTGCCTAATGCTTCGATAAAGGTTACCGATTTTGGTATTGCAGGCTTTAAAAGAGGTGAAATACAGACTTTTTCTGATAATGATGCTATCGGTTCAGTTCACTATGTAAGTCCTGAACAGGCAAAGGGCGACTATACTGATGAGAAATCCGATATTTATTCTGTTGGTGTGGTTATGTATGAAATGCTTACCGGCAGAATGCCATTTGAGTCAGAATCTGATGAAAATGTTGCTTGGATGCAGGTTGAAAGTGAAGCTGTTCGCCCCACTGAAATTAATCCTTTTATTCCTGACGGTCTTGAACAGATTACACTCAGAGCTATGCAGAAAAATCCTGCAGACAGATATCAGTCTGCTGCTGAATTGTTAATGGATATAGATGAGCTCAGAAAGAATCCTGATGTTCTTTTTGATTATGAATACTTTATAGATAAGAATCCTACAAAGTATATTGAACCCGGTGTTAATCCCGGTGAAATAAAAAAATCTGTTGCTGCTAAGCCGGTTGAAGCTGATATTGATGATGACGATTCGGATGATGATTCCGGCAAGGGTTCATCTTTGACTATTCTGATTGGCGCTGCCGTTGCTCTTGTTTTGGTTGTTATTGTTATTGTTTTTGCGGTATTCGGCGGTAGTATCAAAGAATATTTCGGTGTTGAATCTTCCAGTCAATCTGAAGACGGAAGTTTCTTGTCAAAGCTTGATTTTCTTGGTCTGTTCTCAAAAGATAAGGTTGAAGTTCCCAATTTTATCAATATGAAGTTTGAAGATGCGCTTGCTCAGTATCCTGATCTTGCAATAGAGAACCCTCCTCAGTATGAATATAATTCATCATATGAAGACGGCTATGTTTCGAAGCAGTATCCCGAAGCAGGTGATAAGGTTTCAAAGGATACTGTTCTTAAGCTTACTGTTGCAACGAGCCGTGAAATGGTTCTTGTTCAGGATGTTTCAGGTTATTCTACTACTGAAGCTGAAGAAACATTGAGAGCTTCCGGTCTTGTTGTTGAACTTGTTCCTATAGTAGATGACACTAAGAAGGACGGAGAGGTTATTTATTCTTCTCCTGCGGCAAATTCATATACAGCATTTAAGTCAACTGTTTATGTGTATTATGCTGTTTCCAGCTCGAATATAGGTTCTGCACGTGTACCTAATGTTATCGGATTCCAGGTTGAAGCCGCAAAACAGAAAATTCTTAATGCAGGTCTTAAGGTCGGTACAATAACAGAAGGTCCCAGCTCACCTTCACTAAAGGGATTTGTTATCAGTCAGACACCTGACGCAACAACTCCCGTTAAGGAAGGTATTAGCGTGAATGTTGTTGTCGGTAACGGTATTCCTGCATCAAACACTGCGGTATTCAGCATTTCGTTGCCCGGTGTCGGTGATGGCTCAAGCAGTACACTTAAGACTTATCTTAATGGCGTAGCCTATGATACGATTTCAGGTGTTGCTCTTAACGGCGGAAATTATCAATTGAGCTTTACAGGTTCAGGTGCTGATAATACATTTGAGATTTATGCCGATTCGGTACTTGTGTATTCCGGTGAGATAGATTTTACTACTACGCCTCCCTCATTTTCAAATGTGCACGGTTATCAGATGTCCACAAAAAAATCTGTTCCGAATGTTGTCGGTATGTCTGAAAGCTCAGCAGAAGCCTCTTTGTCCGGTGCCGGCTTCAATCGTGTTAAAGTAGTATATGAAGCAAGTGATTCTGTAGCAGAGGGTATTGTTATTTCTCAGTCCCCTGCAAACAGTGATTCCTCAAAATATGCTACAGCTACTATTGTTACCATAGTTGTCAGTGAAGGGCCTTCAGAGATTGGTACAAATGAAGCACCTTCTTCGGATACTCCTTCGGTTGATGTTCCTGAAAATGATGATTCCTCAGAGTCCCCGAGTGTAACTCCCGAAACAACAGTTCCTGTTGTTTCACCCGGTACTGAGGAAAAAACTACAGCCTGATATTATATGTCAGTTAACGGAGTGATTTTATGGCTTTGTTATCAGGTAGGATAATGCAATCAATCAGCGGCTTTTATTATGTTGAAGCCGCTGATAGGCTTTTTGAATGCAAAGCAAAAGGAAGTTTCAGAAATAAGCGAATATCACCGTTGGTTGGTGATATTGTTAAAATCGAAACAGACGGAGATAAAGGAACTGTTATTGAGATAAATGAGCGTAAAAACAGCCTTATCCGTCCACCTATTGCAAACATTGATGTTTTATTTATTGTTGCATCTGTATCCGATCCTAAGCCAAATTTATTTGTTATAGACAAACTCAGCGCATTTGCTGTGCATAACAATATTAAACCCGTAATTTTGTTTTCAAAGTGTGATTTGGGGATTGATGATAATCTTGTCGATGTATACAGAAAATCTCCTTTTCAGGTTATTTGTTGTTCATCATACAATAATTACGGTGCAGATGAGATTTTTGATATTATCTCAGGAAAAGTATGTGCTTTTACGGGCAATTCCGGTGTAGGAAAATCAAGCATACTTAATATGCTTGACCCTCAGCTAACGCTTGAAACCAATGCTATCAGCAACAAGCTCGGAAGAGGAAAGCATACTACCAGAAGTGTCAGTCTTTATTGCATAAGAGACGGTTTTATTGCAGATACGCCGGGTTTTTCTTATATTGATTTTGAAAAAATTACGGAAAAGATTTATAAAGATGATTTGCCTGATTGTTTTCCCGAATTTGCAGATTTTGTTGATAATTGCAGGTTCGGAGTATCCTGTGCACATATAAATGATAAGGGATGTGCTGTTATAGAAGCAGTAAAAAACAATTTAATCTCTGAACAAAGGCATGAAAGTTATAAAAAAATGTATGAAGAAGTAAAAAACTTTAAAAAATGGCAATAAATTTCTTTTGACAAGCACTTATATTATTACCTCGGAGTAAAATGTAATGAGTTGTGTATTACACAATATCTGTTAATTGCTGAGGTGTGGTATGAGAAGAAAAAATGGTTCGAAAGGCTATATTTTTATATTTTTCGGAGCAGGTTTATTTATCGCATATTGCTTCCCCGGTAAGTTGCTTATAATTGCTCTGGCATTAATTCTTGTATGTGCCGGAATAGTTCTTCTGAAATGCTGAGGAGGGTAGTCAATGCGCATATTTGTTTTCAGTACCCCTGTTTTTATGAGAAAAATATTTAAATTATTCAGTAAGGATTAAAGATGAAAATCAGAAGGATTAAATTAGAGAATCTCAAAAATACAAGAGATCTTGGCGGTATTTTTAATAAACACGGAAAAATTATTAAAAAGAATATGCTTATCCGAAGCGGTCAATTGTCTGTTGCATCGGACAATGATATTGATATTCTTTACAATAATCATAATCTCAGGACTGTCATTGATCTGAGAATTGATGCCGAAATTTCAGAAAAACCCGATAAATTGGCAGAAGGAATTAAGTATGTGAAAATTCCATTGCTTGATAAAAGTTTTCTTGGGATTGCCCGTGATGAATATTCCGTAAGAGCTTGGTTTAATGTTTTTGACGATAAGACAAAGAATCCTGTAGAAGTTTTTTCTGAAATGTATGATGCCCTTGTTTTCGGTGAAAGAACAAGAACTCTTATTCCTGAAATTTTTGATATTCTTTCTTCCGATGACGATTCTGCTGTTTTGTGGCATTGCAGCGCAGGAAAAGACAGGGTAGGTATTGTTACTCTCCTTGTACTGCTGGCTCTTGAGGTTGAACGTGATATAATCATTAAGGATTACCTTGCCACAAGAATTTTTTCTGCGAAAGATATAATCCTTACAAGGCTTTTTTCTATATTTGTTCTCAAAAATGTCCGTCTTGTTAAATGCCTCAACATATTGATGGGTGTAAAAAGGGTTTACATTGAAAAGGTTTTTGAAAGAATTGATAATGAATTTGACGGTATTGAAGATTTTTTTGAAAAACAGTATGGTATTATGCCCGAAACACTCTTAAAAATGAGAAAGAAATATTTGGTATAATTGGAAGGATTTTCATATGAAGAATAATGAGATTTCAATAAGAGACCCTTTTGTTTTGGTTGAAGATAACAAATATTATCTTTATGGTACACGTGCTTCTAATTTCGGACAGCAAACCGCTGGATTTGATGTTTATGTCGGTAATGATCTTGAAAACTGGTCTGAACCTAAACAAATTTTTAATTCTGAAAAATATAATATGAATAAGGGTGCAAATTGGGCGCCTGAAATTCATAAATTTAACGGAAAATATTATATATTTGCAACATTTGAGCAGAAAAACGGAAATAGAGGAACTTATTCCCTTGTATGTGATACTCCTGACGGTGAGTTTGTACCCTGTTCTGAAAATGCTCTTACTCCTGAGAATTGGTGGAGTCTTGATGGTACTCTGTATGTGTCTAAGACCGGGAAGCCTTATCTTGTTTTTTGTCACGAGCATGTGCAGATTCTTAACGGAACCGTTTGCTGTGTTGAACTGAATGATTCTCTGTCAGCAGCTGTAGGTGAACCTGTTTGTCTGTTCAGCGGCTCTGATGCTTATGGTGTTGAATATCATCAGAATGAGCGATATGTGACAGATGGTCCCTATCTTCTGAGAGGTAAGAATGAAAGGCTCTATATGATATGGTCAACATCTGTAAATGATTGTTACTGTCAGTGCATTGCATATTCCGATAATGGTGAAATTGACGGTAATTGGATTCAGCTTGAACCTTTGTTTACTAAAGACGGAGGTCACGGAATGATTTTTAGTGATCTTGAGGATAACCTTAAGCTTACTCTTCATTGTCCGAATATTCAGACTATGGAACGTCCTGTATTTTTTGATCTTTGTGATACAGGCGAAACATTTTCTATTCAAAGATAAAAAAATGCGGTAATCTTTACTTTTGAGATTACCGCATTTTTGATTAATTTTTTGTAATAAGCAGAGTGATTAAAGAATATATTTTTTGAAATCGAGAGTAAGCTCTCTCATTTGTTTTATTTCTGCTTTTCTGTTATCTGTAAATTCAGCTTTATTTCTTGCTCGGCTGTCAATATTGATATCAAGACCTTCAAGAGTCAGATAGTATTTAGCATTAACAGGATAACACTGGCATTCGGCAACAGAGAAAAAGCCGACGAAATTCTGAAGTTTTTCTGCCTTTATCGGATCATTCTTATAAATATTACAGAGATCAGCATAAAGCTCAGGATGGAAGTTTGCCATAACACCGGAAAAACCGGCGCAACCTAATTTTAATGAATCAAGGAGAGTTGCAGAATTTGCATTATAAATTTTAAGAGGTGAGCCTTCTACAGCGTCAAGTTTTTCTTTGATTAAGTTAATATTACAACATGTGTCTTTAAGGAATTGGTAACGTCCGGTTTCAGCCATTTTTTTCATAAGATAAGGTGAAAGCACTCTCTTATAGGGATAAGGGCACTCATAGACTCCAAGACCGATTTCAGGTAGCTTTGATGCCACATACTCCATATTTTTCCAGAGCGTGTCATCATCCTCATCAGCTTTAGCAAACCTATTGGCAATAAATACATATGCATCGATTCCGCAATCGATAAATTGATTAGCTTCATAAATCTGAGTTTCAAGGTCATCGGCAGTGTGTCCGCTGGCAACAATAGTCATATCATCGGGTTTGTGCGCCATTATAAACTTAAGAAGCTCAAGACGTTCTTCAAAAGATAAAAAGAATATCTCACTTGATTGACAAATTGCAAATATGCCGGCTACACCGCGTTCTTTATACCAATGCAATAACTGTTCTACGCCGTTATAGTCGATTTTGTTATCGGTTGTGTAGGGGGTAATCATTGTGGGATATACACCATCGGGAATAGATCTGATCATAATAATTCTCCTTTAAATTCATTATGTCTAGTATAAGATATTCGTGAAAAAAGTCAATATAATAATTGTGTTGAAAATATGATGTCTTCGTGATAGAATTATCTGAGAGGTGATAGAATGGGCAAGTTCAACAGTGTTCTTATTGCATCTGATTTTGACGGGACGCTGACAGACATTAATGGACAGATTCCTTACAGAAATATTGAAGCAATAAAGTATTTTATCTCACAAGGGGGGAACTTTACTGTTTCCACCGGGCGCACCAAGGCAGGGTTTCATGATTACAGAAAAGATATTATAAATGCACCTGTTTTATTGGGCAACGGAGCTATGGCATATGATTATGCCGATGAAAAAATTGTTTTTACAAACGGAATTAATGAGGAAAACAGTTCAGTATTAAGAACCATTCTCAGACAGAAATCACCTTTATGTATGGAATGTTACGGGGTTGATGATAAATCATATGTCTTCAACATTAATAATGAAAGCAAATCGCATTTCAAAGGTCTGAGAATAAACGATTATATTGAGCTGACAAGACTTGAAGAGAGCTGTTTCCCGTTTGTAAAAGTTATGATAAGTGCGGGTACAAGGACATTTGAAATACAGGATTATCTGAAAAGTATTGATATGTGTACAATGAAATTTATACCCTGTACAGGCTCTTATATAGAAATATTGTCTGAATCTGCAGGAAAGGGTTCAGCACTGATGCAATTGGCTGAATATCTTGGTGTCACTGCTGAGAATGCTTATGCTGTCGGAGACGGTTCAAATGATGTTGATATGCTTGAAACAGCAGCAACCGGTTTTGTTCCGTGCAGCGGAAATCCGCTTGCACTTGCTGCAGCAGATGTCGTTGTATGCTCAAGTAATGACGGTTGTATTGCAGATGTTGTTGCTTATCTTGATAAAAAATATTGATTTTCAGAATGTAAAATTATTATCTTTTCTTATGATGTCGCAGATTTCTCGGACTAAGAGTGCTGTTTTTTTTGCAAAAATGTACTTTTCATTTTTATAATCTTTGTTTTTGCACATCGTCAGAAAAAAGTCGGCCTCAGCCCCCATTATAATATCTCTAGAAACTTCTTCGGGGATAAGTTCTTTGTTAGTGTCTTTATGTCTGAAATAAAGTCCTGTTAACTGTGATACCGAAGAAAACATCAGAGTGCCGGTATCACCGATTATTTCAGAGTAAGAATATGTCTGTCCTGTTTTTGAATAATTGAGGGTAACAGACATATCTTGGTATTTGAGAATTGCGGTTCCTGCGGCATCGCATTTATTCGGGAGGAAAACACTGTCGGAGATTATTTTGTCGGGTTTGCCGAAGAGTGCAGCTGCAAGATAAAGATTATAAACACCGATATCCATAAGACAGCCTGTATGCATTACAGGATTGAAGATATTAGGGTCTTTACCATCTTCATATAACGGATATTTTGAGGATAGCTGATAAAAATCAAAATGTGCAGATCTGATTTTTCCTAAGCAGGGGAGTTGATCTTTTATGATATCAAATCCCTCTGTATGAATGGTCATTATTGCCTCAAGATAAATAAGATTTTTACTTTCTGCAAGTAAAATTAATTCTTCCATCTGTTCTTTTGTGGTAGTTGCAGGTTTTTCACAAAAAACATTTTTTCCGTGTGTGAGAAAAAATTTGCTTTGTTCATAGTGTAGTACATTGGGGCTTGCTATATAAACAGCAGCTATTTCGGAATCTGATGCTAATTCTTCTAAATTGTCGTAGACGACGCAAGCATGATGTTTGTTTGCAAAAATTTCTGCTTTTTCAAGATCTCGGGAATATACGGCATATAATTCCATATCATTTATTGTATTTGCAGCAGAAATAAATTTTTCGGTAATCCAGGATGTGCCGATCGTTGCGTATTTCATAATTACCACTCCTTTTTTAATAATATAGCATATTTTTTCTGTTAATAATACAGTTTTTTATAGACTTTTTAAAAAAATGATTATATAATTATAAAAAAACATCAGAGGTGAGAAAAAATGGCTTCTGTCAGACCTTATAAAGAAAAAGATAAACAAAGAGTTCAGAATATCTGTCTTATGAATGCTGAATGTATGGATTCTCCTGAAGCAACACAGAAATATATTCTGATTATGTATTGTAATTATTACATAGAGCAGGAACCTAATAATTGTTTTGTCGCTGTTAATGATGATGACGAAGCAGTAGGGTATATTATCTGCAGTGAAAATTATGATGTTTATGAAAAAGTTTTTGTAGAGCATTATCTTGAGCAGTGTGCAGCAATAAGTCCTCAGCGTTATGTGGAAGCAAAGCTTGATTTGCTTTCACATTCGATGTTCAAAAATGAATATCCTGCCCATTTTCATATAGATATTGATTCTGAGTATCAAAGAATGGGACTTGGTTCCTTGCTTATCAGCACTCTTAAAAGCCATCTCAGAAAAAAGAATATAAATACAATGATGATGGTATGCGGTGAAGATAACCAGAATGCTATTGATTTTTATAGAAAGAACGGATTTAAAGATCTTATTACAACTAAAATGGGACATGCAATGGGACTTTCTTTTGAGGATTGATTTATGAATATTTTTAATTGTGACCAAAAGAAGATTTTTGAAACACTGGTAAGAGACTGTGGTAAATATATGCTTACTGCACATTCTTTACAGGTCGGATCGGATAAAGTAAAGGCTAAAAGCGGTGATGCTGATTTTGTTACGGTTTATGATGAAACAGTTCAGGCAAGACTTATTGAAGGTATTTTGCAGATTTTTCCTGATGCTAAATTTTTTGCTGAGGAAAAAGAAAATTCTGCTGATGATGTTAAAACCGGACTTTGTTTTATAATAGACCCTATCGACGGAACGACTAATTTTATTCATGATCTCGGAGCGTCTACAATATCAATAGCCTTGCTTATTGATGGTGAACCGGTATTCGGTTTAGTATATGATCCCTACCGTGATGATTTATTTGTAGCAGAAAAGGGCAATGGTGCATTTCTTAACGGTGAATCTATAAATGTTTCTTCCCGTGAACTTGATGTTTCTGTTGTTGCTTTCGGAACAACTCCTTATCGTAAAAAGGAGTACTGTGAAAAAGGTTTCGGAATAGCAAGAAATATATTTATGAATTGTGCTGATATCAGAAGAAGTGGTAGCGCTGCACTTGATATGGCATATGTTGCCTGCGGAAAGCTTGATGCGTTTTTTGAATGCATCCTGTCTCCTTGGGATTATGCAGCAGGATATGTTCTTGTTAAGGAAGCCGGCGGTATTGTTACTGAGTTTGATGGTGCTCCTGCAGGTTTTTCAAAGCCTGCTCCTGTGCTTTGTTCAAACGGAATAATCCATAATAAGCTTTGTGCTTTAATAAATAAAGTATAATATTTTGGGAGGTTTATATTATGGCAGATAATATTCTTGATCGTTTCAAAGACGGTTCTAATGAAGAAAAGGTAATTGACACAACAAAAAAGGTTAAAGTTGGTATTATCGGTACAGGTTGGATTGCTGAGGCTCATGTTGCTAATTATCTCAGATGTCCTGATGTTGAAATTGTTGCTGCTGCTGATCTTGTACCCGGCAAGGCAGAAAAATTCTGTAAGGATAACGGTATTGAAGGTATCAGACTTTATCCTGATCATAAATCAATGATAGATGCAGAAGAGCTTGATGCTGTAAGCGTTTGTACATATAACAGAACTCATGCCGAATGTACTATTTATGCTCTTGAACATGGTGTGAATGTTCTTCTTGAAAAACCCATGTGTGTTACTCTTGAAGAGGCAGTTGATATCTGCCGTGCTGAAAAGAAGAGCGGAAAGATTCTTTCAATCGGTTTCCAGCCCCGTTTTGACGAGAACATGAAAATGGTTAAGAAGATTGTTGAATCAGGTGAACTCGGAGATGTTTATTATATTCAGACCGGCGGAGGCAGAAGAAGAGGTATTCCTACTCCTTACGGTACAAGCTTTATCGAAGACAAGACCGCAGGTATCGGTGCACTTGCTGATATAGGTTGTTATTCACTTGATATGGTTCTTAATGCTGTCGGATATCCCAAGCCTCTTACAGTATCAGGTTATACATCTGCTTTCTTTGGCAAGAATCCCGAAACATTCCCCGACCATCCCGAATATGCTGACGTTTTCGGTGTTGATGATTTTGCTGCGGCATTTGTACGTCTTGAAGGCGGCATTATTCTTGACTTCCGTATTTCATGGGCTATGAACCTTGACACTCCCGGTGATACAATAATTCTCGGAACCAAGGCTGGTCTTCGAATTCCTTCAACTGAATGCTGGAACGGCAGTATCGGTGGTCCCCTCAAGATTTACAGAACAATTGCAGGCAGCGATGTTGAAACTGTAGTTCCTGAGAGATCTAACAGTGAAGACAATTTCTATAATAAAATCAGATTGTTTATTGATGCTGTTAAGGAAGGCGGCAGTGCTCCCGTTCCTTCGTCTCAGATTATTTATAACCAGGCTATTATTGACGGCATTTCGCGTTCTGCAAAGTGCGGTAAAGAAGTTACGGTTGAAATTCCTGAAATATAATTATGCTGAAGGAATATCTAGAATTAGGACAGATAGTAGGTACTCATGGTATAAGAGGGGAGCTTCGCATCAATCCTTGGTGCGATTCCCCTGATTTCGCAAAAGGCTTCAAAAATGTTTATTTTGATCGTAACGGTGAGGGACAGATAAAAGTAAACAGTTGCCGCCCTCACGGAAATATTGTGCTTATGAAGCTTGACGGAATTGATACAATTGAGCTTGCTGAAAAATACAGAAATAAGATTCTCTACATTAAGCGTGCCGATGCACAACTGCCCGAAGGGACATGGTTTATTGATGAACTTATCGGATGTGAAGTATATGATTGTGACACGGATTGTTTTTACGGTAATATCTCTGATATAAGTGAAACCGGTGCCAATGATGTATGGCATATCACCGACAAAGACGGAAAAGAATTCCTTATTCCTTCAATTAAGGAAGTTGTAATTGATGTGAATGTTGCTGAAAATATTGTTAAAATCAGACCTTTGAAGGGGATTTTTGATGATGCGGATTGATATTCTAACTTTATTTCCTGAGATGTGTCGTGCTGTTTTTTCGGAAAGTATTATCGGCAGAGCTGTTAACAACGGTTTTCTTGTAGTAAATGCTCATAATATCAGAGATTTTTCAGCTGATAAGCACAGGAGAGTCGATGACACACCTTACGGCGGCGGAATGGGTATGCTTATGCAGGCGCAGCCGATTTATGATTGTTATCAGCATTTGTGTAATGAATGTAGCGAAAAGCCTCATCTTATTTATTTATCTCCTCAAGGAAAAGTGCTTACTCAGGAAAAAGTAAAAGAACTTTCAGAACTTCCGCATATTGCCTTGCTTTGCGGGCATTATGAAGGTATAGATGAAAGGGTACTTGAAGAAATAGTCGATGAAGAGATATCTGTCGGCGACTATGTTCTTACAGGCGGTGAGCTCCCTGCTCTTGTTTTGCTTGATGCAGTTGCAAGAATGGTTGACGGTGTATTGCCTAATGAGGAAGCATATGCATGTGAAAGTCACTATAACGGTCTTCTTGAGCATCCTCAATATACCAAACCGTTTGAATGGAACGGTAAATGTGTTCCGGAAGTACTCATTTCAGGACATCATGCAAATATTGAAAAATGGAAGCATGAACAGGCATTGATTCGTACTTATCTTCGCCGTCCTGATATTTTGAAATCAGCAGATTTGTCCGAAAAAGACAAAAAATTCTTAAATGATTTGATAAAAGAATAACATTTTGGATTTTTTGCTGTATATTGGTTTTAAATTGTGGTAAAAATGCACAAATCCAATCTTTAGTTTTTGGCTCGATTTAGTTTTTCAAACGAATTGTTTTTTTGTAATTGGTTTTAGATTGACTGTATGCGAGTTTGTGCTATAATATATTAGAAATCTTTTTCCGAGAGGAGATTATATATGATCACAAAGGACATTACGGTACAGAATCAGGTTGGTTTACATGCTAGACCTGCTACATTTTTTATTCAGAGAGCTAATGAATTCAAATCATCAATTTGGGTTGAAAAAGAAGAGCGCAGAGCAAATGCTAAGAGTCTTCTCGGTGTGCTTTCTCTCGGCATCACAGGCGGAACTGACATCAAGATTATTGCAGACGGTCATGATGAAGTAGAAGCTGTTGAAGCTCTTGAAAGACTTGTTGTTTCAGGTTTTGCAGAATAATTCTGAATTGTTATGTAGTGTATCGGTATTTTGCCGGTACACTTTTTCTTTATTGCAGGAGGAAAAAATTGAACAGAGTACAGGAATTGCGTAAAAAGGCACAGGCTTTACCTGATGCCCCCGGAGTATATATTATGAAAGATAGCAACGGAGAAATAATATATATCGGAAAAGCAAAAATACTGAAAAACCGTGTTTCTCAGTATTTCGGATCACAGAATAATCATACTTCGAAGGTCCGACGGATGGTTGAAAATGTTTATGATTTTGACTATATAATTGTTGCAAATGAATATGAGTCTTTGGTTCTTGAATGTAATCTAATAAAGCAACATTTACCAAAATATAATATTCTGCTTAAAGATGATAAAGGCTATTCTTATCTGAAAGTTACAAATGACGGTTGGAAAAATCTTTCATGTGTTTTTCAGAAAATTGAGGATAATTCTCAATATTACGGACCTTATATGTCAAACGAGTATATCTCATCTGCATTGAAAGAGGCCGCTGATATATATAAATTACCTCATTGTAAGAAACAGTTTCCTAAAGATATAAGTAAAAAAAATAAGCCTTGTCTTAATTTTCATATTAAACTTTGTGCCGGTGCATGTTGTGGTAAAGTTTCCGAAGAAGAATTCAACAAAAACGCCGAAGATGCCTTACAGTTTATTACGGGCAACAAAAATGAGATTTTATCTTCATATAAAAAGGAAATGCAGATTGCATCGGATAATCTTGAGTTTGAAAAAGCTGCCGGATTGAGAGATAAAATCAAGGCAATTGAAAAGATTTCACAGAAGCAGCATGTTGTTGCATTGAAATATAAAAGTCAGGATGTATTCGGTATTGCTTCTATCGGAAAAAAGAGTTGTATAAATGTGCTTACTATCAGAGATGGTAGAATTATAAATACGGAAAATTTTGTCATTGACAGAATCAGTGTTGATGATGAAGAATTTTTTACACTTCTCGCTAATTATTATTCTTCAAGATCCGAATATCCTGACAGAATATGTTCGTATGCTGATTTTTCAGATAAGCAGTATTTTATCGACTATATCAGGGCTTTATCGGGCTGCAAAACTGAATTTTATTCACCAAAGGGTGGTGAAGGTGCAGGCCTGATGAAAATGGCTGAAAATAATGCTGCTGAAAAGCTTTCTCGGGTTTTGTCATTTAATGACAAACAAAAGGGAGTGCTGCTTGAACTTCAGGAATTGCTTGGCTTACAAGAATTTCCATCGGTTATTGAATCATATGATATATCAAATCTGCAAGGAACAGATAATGTCGGTGGTATGGTTGTTTATATAGACGGCAGACCTTCTAAAAAGGATTATAAGCGTTTTATGATTAAATCTTTCGAAGGTCAGGACGATTTCCGATCTCTTGCAGAAGTTCTGGAAAGACGTATTGCAGAGTATCACATCAATAGTGATTCACCGGTAGGGTTCGGGTTAAAGCCTGATCTTATACTTCTTGACGGTGGTGAAGGTCAGGTGAATGCTGTAAAGAAGGTGTTTGAGGCTAGGAAATTTGACGTGCCGCTGTTCGGTATGGTTAAGGACGGAAAGCATAAAACTCGAGCAATCACCGCAGGAGGAAATGAGATTTCAATTATTGATAATCGTAGTGTCTTTACCTTTATTTCTGAGATTCAGGAAGAGGTGCATAGGTTTACCATCGGCTATCACAGAAAACTCAAACAAAACAATACTTTTATTTCGGAGCTTACTAAAATTGACGGTATTGGTGAAAAGCGTGCTAAAAATCTAATGTTAAGATTCAAAAGTATAGATAATATCAGCAGAGCTGAAGTTTCTGAACTGTGTGAAACTCCCGGGATAGGTGAACAACAAGCACTGAATGTGTATAATTATTTCAGGCTCAGATAACCCTAAAGTCTTAATTTTTAAATAATAGTTGACAAAATAGTGTATTTAGTGTGATAATAAGATAACAACAGTTTATTCGGAGTGTATTATGCGGGTTATTACAGGATCTGCCAGAGGACGTCGTTTACTTTCTCCTGAAGGATTTGATGTGCGGCCGACAACAGATAAGGTTAAGGAATCTATTTTTAATATTATTCAGTTTGATTTAGCAGATGCGGTTGTTCTTGATTTGTTTGCAGGCAGCGGTCAGCTTGGTATTGAGGCACTCAGTCGTGGTGCTGATACCTGTTATTTTGTAGACAGCTCAAAAAAATCCCTTGAAACAGTTAAAGCTAATATTGATCTGTGTCGCTTCAATGATCAGGCTGAAGTGGTCTTTTCAGATGCTTTTACTTTTTTGAAGTCAACCGGAATCAAATTTGATATTGTATTGCTTGATCCTCCTTACAATAAACAATTATGTGACAGAGCCCTTGAGCTTCTTAGCGATGTTGTTACACCAGACTCAATTGTTTTGTGTGAGACACAGACAGATGAGGTGCTTCCGGAAAAATCGGGCAATCTTGTTATTGACAGAGTTTATAATTATTCTTCAATCAAAATAACTGTTTATCGTTTGGCTGATACTTAAGAGGTGATTGATATTGAATTCTGTTGCGATTTGTCCCGGCAGTTTTGATCCGATAACTATCGGGCATATTAATATTATTTCAAGAGCGGCAAAAATGTTCAGCAAAGTTGTTGTTGTCGTTTTGCATAACAGAAATAAGTCAGGTGGTTTGTTTACGCCTGAAGAAAGAGTTGAACTTATAAAGCGATGCACTAAGGATATTCCGAATGTTGAAGTGGATTTTTATGATGGTTTGCTTGCTGATTATGCGGTAAACATCGGTGCCGTTGCGATTGTAAAAGGACTCAGAGTTTTATCTGATTATGAGGATGAGTTCAAGCAGGCTCTTACCAACAAAAAATTAGCAAAGAATGTTGAAACAATTTTTATGGTAACTGATACCGAATATATGTTCCTCAGTTCAAGTGTTGTAAAGGAAATATGTAGCTTCGGCGGTGATATCAGCGACTTTGTTCCGTGTGAAATTAAACAAGATATAATTAACAGAATAAGAGAAAGGTGATTAACTATGAATATTGATGATTTAATTAACCAGATTGAAGACATTATTGAAGAAGGTAAACATCCTTTTGGTGGCAGTAAGGTTAAGGTTGACGGTGATGCTATCCGTTCTATTCTTAATGACCTGCGTGTCGGTTTACCTGATGAAGTAATCAAGGCACGTCAGATTGCTTCAGAAAGAAAAGCTATTCTTTCTCAGGCAAATGATACTGCTGAGGTTAAAATCAGACAGGCTGAGGCTCAGGCTCGTAAGCTTGTTGAAGAACATGAGATAACTAAGGCTGCGCAGCTTAATGCTGCTGAAATTATTGCTGAAGCAAAGAATCAAGCTGCTGAAATAATTGAAAAAGCAAAAGCAAACTCCAATGAAATTGTTGATAATGCTCAGAAGTGGGCAAGTGATCTCCGCAGCAGTGCAAGTAGTTTTGTTGAAACTATAATGAATGAAAGCGATGAAATTCTTTCTCAGAGCATTGATGACTTTACTAAGAGTCTCAATAAGGTAAGAATTGCAAATCAGCAGTTAAAGAGTGTAACCGTAAAAAAATCAGGACAGTAATTTGTAATATAAGTTTCAATACCTCGCATAATTATGTGCGAGGTGTTTCTTTGTGCATTGTATTATTTTTCGATATCCTAAAAACATCATTACGGATATATTGTTATCGTTGATTTGTCTGTTTGTTATTGTCTTGATTTTACAAAACGGAGAAACTGTATATTTATCAGCTGTTAATTTAAATAATAATGACCGTGTGAGTTTTTTTTGCGAAAACGGTTATTTTGTGGATCCGACCAGTGAAGTTGAATGCTATGTGATGATTCCTGAAGTATTCGATGATACTTTTGAAGAATATAACAGACTCCAGATTCAGCAAGGTTTTGATCTTAGTGAATACTGCGGAAAATATGTTAAGCGATATACTTATAAGCTGAAAGAGTTTGATAATGTAGATAACCCGGATGACATATTTGCAACTTTGTATGTCTATGGCGGCAGAATTATTGCTGCTGACGTATATTGTTCATCAATTAACGGTTTTATGATGGGAGTAGTAAATAATGAGCGAATTAATCAGGATAGATAAGTTTATTTCTTCTCAATTGAATATTTCGAGGACGGATGCAAAAAAAGTTATTAAAGGCAATTTTGTCTCAATAAACGGTACTGCGGTCAAAAAATCAGATTTGATTATCAATCCGTATGAAGATTGTGTCAGTGTTTACGGAAAAGAAATACATTATAAGAAATATATCTATTTAATGATGAATAAGCCTAAAGGTGTCGTTTCTGCAACAACGGATAATAATGAAACCACTGTGCTTGATATTATCCCTGAGAATCTAAGAAGGAACGGTCTGTTTCCTGCAGGACGCCTTGATAAAAATACTACAGGTTTTATGCTTATAACTGATGATGGCGAATTTGCCCATAATATTTTATCACCGGCTCATCATGTAAAAAAGACTTACATTGCCAGAACTGAATCAATGCTGAATGACGGTGATCTTGCTGTGTTTGCAAATGGTATGAAGATTGGTGATGAGGTTTTTAAGCCTGCAGAAATAAGATTTATTGCGAGTTATGACAATGCTAATTTTGATTATGAAATTAAAATTGTTGAAGGCAGATATCATCAGATAAAACGGATGTTTGCCTTTACGGGACATCCGGTTATTGAGTTGGAAAGAGTTATGATAGGCAATCTGAGCCTTGATGTAACCCTGAAGCCCGGAGAGGTACGGGAAATTTCTGAAGATGAACTGAAATTAATAACTGAATAAAATTTAGATTAATTCATATTAGTAAAAATACACAACAGCCGTTTTTACAAAAAAAATAACGTTCTGTTGTGTATTTTTTTGTAGTTTGGCGAGATAACTGACAGAATTGAATAAAAAAACTAAAATATTTTTGTAATATTTTATAAAAACACTTGCAAATATGTTGTGCGTTGTGTATAATGATTTTGGTTTTGTGGTCATATTGTATAAATTGTTAGGAATTTTTATTTGATTGAAAGGAAAGAATTTTATGTCAAACAGACTTTTCCAGAGTGTTATTCATCAGATGAAGGATGCTGTAGGCAGAACTATAGGTGTCATTGATGAAACAGGTACAGTTGTGGCTTGCACTGAGCTTTCTCGTATTGGTGATGTTGTAAGTATCGGTGCCACGGAGGTTTTCTCTATTAATGCTTCTGTTTCAATTAACGGCAACACATACAGAGCATTCGGATCTCCTATGCAGCCCGAGTATACTGTTTTTGTAGAAGGTAACGATGCTCTTGCTGAAAAATATGTTTCTATTCTTGCAGTTTCATTGTCCAGTATTAAGCAGTATTACGATGAAAAGTATGATCGCGGAAATTTCATCAAAAATGTTATGCTTGATAATATTCTTCCCGGCGATATTTATCTTAAAGCTCGTGAACTTCATTTTAATAATGACTCTGTAAGAGTTGTTTTTCTTGTCCGATTTACTGAAGTATGTGAATCAGGTATGTTTGATACAATACAGTCACTTTTCCCTGATAAAAATAAAGACTTTGTAATCAGCGTTAATGAAACTGATGTGGCAATTATCAAGGATATCGCTGCTGCGACAGATTCCAAGGATCTTGAAAAGCTTGCACGTTCCGTCATTGATTCTCTTGGTTCTGATATCTCCGGTCATGCTGTAGTCGGAATAGGAACTGCTGTCAAGAGCATAAAGGATCTTGCAAAATCATTTAAGGAGGCTCAGGTTGCTCTTGAAGTCGGCAAGGTATTTGATACTGAAAAGGTTATTATCAGCTGTGAGAATCTCGGTATTGCCAGACTTATTTATCAGCTTCCTACAACTCTTTGCGATATGTTCCTCAAAGAAGTGTTTAAGGTTGGTTCAATTGATTCTCTTGATCATGAAACATTATTTACAATTCAGAAGTTCTTTGAAAATAATCTTAATGTGTCTGAAACATCAAGAAAGCTTTTTGTACATAGAAACACACTTGTATACAGACTTGAAAAAATCAGAAAGCTTACAGGTCTTGACCTCAGAGAATTTGATGATGCAATTGTATTTAAAGTAGCACTTATGGTTAAGAAATATCTCGATTCTTCACCAATTAAATTCTGATTTAATGTTTAGTTAAGGTTTTTATACTATTTTTATATAAAAAGGATTATTTTTATGATTGATTTTTCAAATGTATCGAAGACATACCCTAACGGTACAAAAGCGCTTACAAATTTCAATATTCATATTGATAAAGGTGAGTTTGTATTTATAGTAGGTGCATCCGGTGCAGGTAAAAGTACTTTTCTTAAAATGATTATGAGAGAAGAAGTACCATCAACAGGCAGTATTATTGTTGACGGTGTTGATCTTAACTCTCTAAAAGCTTCCGGTGTTCCTTATTACCGCAGAAAGCTTGGCATTGTTTTCCAGGATTTCAGGCTTATTCCCAACAGGACTGTTTATGATAATGTTGCATTTGCTATGCATGTTATCGGTGCCAAAAATAAAGACATTTCAAGAAGAGTAGCTTATGTTCTTTCGCTTGTCGGTTTGAGCGTTAAGGCTAAATGTTTCCCCTATGAGCTTTCGGGCGGTGAGCAGCAGCGCGTAGCACTTGCACGTGCACTTGTTAATAACGCAGGCATTATTGTTGCTGATGAGCCCACCGGAAATGTAGACCCTGAAATGTCTAAGGATATTGTTAATCTTCTTTCACAGATTAATACTAATCATAATGCTACAATTATTATGGTTACTCATGAACATGAGCTTGTAAAACAGTATAATAAGCGCATTATAACAATTAAAAACGGTACTGTTATCAGCGATACTGCTCATCCTGATATAATCGTTGAAGATGTTCCCGACAGAATTGTTACAGCTCCGACTGCTTATTATGAAGCTCCTCTTGAAGATGATGATATAGAATCGTTTATTCAGAACTACGGAAAAAATCTTGATGATAACTCAGATAGTTCTGTAGAAGATACAGATGAACCAGTTATCCCAGTCGATTCTGAAAATTCTGGTATTTAATTGAAAGGTTAGTTTATGAAAAACAAAAATATACGTTATCTTACACATGAAGGTATAAAAAATATCGGCATAAACAGATTGATGTCTGTTGCTTCCATAGCAGTTCTTATGTCGTGTCTTGTTATTATCGGATTTGCGCTTTTGTTATTCTTTAATGTAGATTCTTTGCTTGAAAATATTGAAAATCAGAATGTTGTTATGGTTTTTTGTGATGTTTCTGCAGATGAAGATACCGTTAATTTAACAAAAGAATCAATTGAAGCTCTTGATAATATTGCTTCTTGTGAACATATATCTAAACAACAGGCTTTTGATTCTGTTGTAGCTTCTCTTGGTGAGGATGCTGACCTTCTCAAGAATTTTGATGAAAGCTTTTTGCCTGAAGGTTTCCGTGTTACGGTCAGTGATATGGCAGGTTTCCGTGATACTGTTGCTGAAATTAGTGCCATTGAATCCGTTAACAGTGTTCAGCAGAATGGTGATCTTGCTGCCAAGCTTGAAGAATTGAGAACTGCAGTAACTTATATCAGCATCGGAGTTATTATAGTTTTATTTATAGTATCACTCTTTATCATTGCAAATACAGTAAGAATTACAATGTTCTCAAGGCGACTTGAAATCAGCATTATGAAAGCCGTTGGTGCTACTAACTGGTTTATCCGTTGGCCTTTCCTTATTGAAGGTATTTTCCTAGGATTAATATCTGCAGTATGCTCTTTTGCATTACTCGCAGTGCTTTATAATGCTCTTGGCGGAGCGTTTGCATCGATATTCGGTATTTTAGGTAATTCTATTGTGAATTTCTGGGATTATGCTCTTTTTATTCTCGGTGGTTTCCTGTTTGTCAGCTGCGTTACAGGTGGTTTTGGCAGCCTTATTTCTATGCGTAAATATCTTAAAGAACAGGGGAGTGTTGTTTTAGATGAAAATTAATTTCGTTAAAAAATTAACTGCTTTTGTTCTTTGTGCAGTATTTGCTATAGCTTTTATACCCGAAACCTTTGCAACTCTCAGTGATGAAGATCAGGCTAAGGTAGATGAGTATGAAAAACAGCAGGAAGAATTACAGCAGAAAATCGATGAAGCCAATGCTGAAATTGATAAATTAAAGGAGAACATTGAAGACAAAGAACAGTATGCTGATCAGCTTGCTGAGCAGATCGAAAATTATCAGTCTCAGATAGATGTTCTTGATGAAAAAATAGATGCTCTTGAAGCTGATAAAGCTGTTATTCAGGAAAAGATTGACGGGCTTAATGGTGAGATTTCTGTAATTGAAGACGATATAGCTGAAAATGAAGCTGAAGTTGCTGAAACTGAAGATGAAATTGATACTGTTTATGTTGAGCTTCAGGACAGACTGCGTGAGATTTATGTAAACGGAGCAACATCAGATCTTGAATTGCTTTTGGATCTTGACGAAAGTGACGATTTTACAACTTATCTCATAATTAAAGAGATTTCTCAGCAGAGAGCAAGGCGTGATGAAGCTCTTGTTAATACATTGAATGAGGATATTGCGAAGCTTGATGTTCTTACAGCGGAATATCAGGTTATGATTGATGAAATAGCAGTAAAACGAGATGAACATCAGGTTAAGGTTGATGAGCTTTCGGCTAAAGAGGATGAAATTGTAGCTTCAAGAACTAAGCTTGAAGGTTCTCAGGATGAACTTAAGGTTCTTCAGCAGGAAGCATACGCTTATATTGATGAGCTTGACAGTGAAAGTGAGACTTATCAGAAGCTTATTGATAGCTACGAAGCTGATCTTAAAGCTTTTGAAGATAAAATCGATGAGATTATTAACAGTGCTTCCCGCGGTGATGGCAATGTAGCCTCGAAGCCCGGTGGTTTTATTTGGCCTTTACAGTATGATGATGTTTATATTTCATCTAATTACGGCTATAGAGGCGATCCTATTTCAGGTGTATATAAATTCCATGGTGGTACAGATACTTGTTGTTGGAGCGGAACTCACGGAAAATCAATAAGAGCATCTGCTTCAGGTACTGTTATTATTGCTACTTGGCATAACTCTTATGGATATTATGTAGGTATTGATCATGGCAACGGCATTGTTACTATTTATGCTCATAACAGTTCTCTTAATGTTTCCGTTGGTCAGTCGGTTAATCAGGGTGATGTAGTTGCTTATGCCGGTTCAACCGGATACTCAACCGGTGCCCATTGTCATTTTGAAGTACGAGTTAACGGTACTAAGGTAGATCCATCCGGTTATGCTTCTTTGCCGTAAACAGAAAGTTGAGTTATAATGAGTAAAAAAATTCCTGTAGGAATAGTTATTGCCCTTTTATTGGCAGCTATTTTGTCTTCAAGCTTAATTTCGGTCAATTACGTAGTTAATAAAAATAATGAACTGCTTATTGATTTACCCGCAAGAGCAGATCAGTATTCTGATCTTGCAGAGATTGAAGAAATTGCAAGACGTGAGTATTTTGGTGAGATCAATTCTGATGTCGTTGACAGAAGTCTTGCTGAGGGATTTCTTAATGGTTTAGGGGACAGCTTTTGCTATTATATTGCTGCAGAGGATTTTGAGGCTTATACGAACCTTGTTTCCGGAAAAATGTCCGGTATCGGTATCAGCGCTTATTATGAAAAGGTTACTGACAATCTTGTTATAAGCAGTGTTGATTCTGGTTCTCCTGCAGATAATGCAGGGCTTGCTGTAAATTATCAAATTGTTTCCGTTAACGGTAAGAATATTACAGACAAGAATTGTGATGAACTGCTTACTGTGATTTGCGATTCTTATGACACAAAAATTAAACTTACTTATTTAAAGTCTGTTGAAAATAAAGATGAAAAGCCCGCGGAAATTGAAGTCAAAAGCGGTTATTCGCAGACTTCGTGTTTCAGCAAAACTGAAAACGGAGTCGGATATATCCGAATTATGAATTTCTTTGAAAGCACTGTCACTGAATTTAAGGATATAATGAATAAATTTACGCAGGAAGGTATTAATGATATTGTTATTGATCTGCGAAATTCTTCGGGGGCAAACCTTGATGTTGCAGCCGAAATGATTGATTTTATTGTTCCTGTCGGTAATGAGGGTACCGGTGCTATCTTTACGGCTCGTAATGCTGAAGGTACAATTGTCAGACAAGCTTCATCTGATGCAAATAGTCTGTCATGTAATATTGCATTGCTAACTAATGACAGAACCGAGTGTGCTGCAGAATTGATTGCTTGCGATCTTCGTGATTTTGGTAAAGCGGTAATTGTCGGAGAGAAAACTTCGGGTCACGGTTCTTTACAAGAGTTGTTCAGGCTTGAAGACGGATCCGCAATTACTCTTACAGTTGCTGAAATTATTCCTTATACCAGTGAATCTTTTAATGAAATAGGGATTGAGCCTGATATGTTGGTTGAGGTTGCAGATGGGTTTTATAATAATCTGAATTCTATTTCACTTTCTGATGATCCTCAATTTCAAGCAGCTGCAACATTGTTAAAGTCTAAATAAGTCAAAACCACCGGTGAAACCGGTGGCTTGCACCAACCCCTAAGAGGGGTTATTACTGGCTTAACCTCTGAAGAGGTTCTGAAAGTTTAGCACCGCATTACTACCTCAGGCAGCCGCTCTCGTGCGGCTGTCTATTTTTTGCCCTTTATTTCTTGTTACCCGTAAACGGGTCTATATTCTCTTTCATACTTATCAGATCAAACGTATAATCTTCTTCTAATTGGTTTCTTATGTATTCTTCTATTACACGCTTGTTTCTTCCTACTGTGTCAACATAGTATCCCCGACACCAAAAGCTTCTTGAGCCATATTTATATTTTAGATTTGCATGTCTATCAAATATCATAAGTGTACTTTTCCACTTGAGATATCCCATAAATTGTGATACACTTATGTGTGGTGGTATGCTTACCAGCATATGTATATGATCTACACTTGCTTCTGCTTCTATTATTTCCGCTCCTTTTTGTTCGCACAATTTCCTGAGTATATCTCCTATATCTTTTTTCAGCTGTCCGTATATCTCTTTTCTTCTGTATTTCGGTGCAAATACTATATGATATTAACATCTGTATTTTGAATGTGCACTACTCTTTATTTCATTTTTTTCTATCATTGTTAAAAAACCTCCTTGATGTTTTTAGTAATGCGGTCGCCAAACCATTTACTATTATATCATGGAGGTTTTTGTTTGCTGAAGCTTTTTATTATCCCCCAGTAGAACTGGGGGTTTATTTCCACGTCTAAAGACACCAATTAAAAAAGTGTAAGCAAGGTAATGTTTGCTTACACTTTTTTTGGTTATTATACTGTGATATTACTTTTAATTTGCTCAAAAATCTTTTCTCCGATACCTTTTACATTCATGATTTCTTCTATATTGCTGAAGCCTTCATTGTCTGTTCTGTACTCAATAATTGCATGAGCTTTATTTTTGCCGATTCCAGGCAGTTTTATAAGTTCTTCTTCATCAGCTGTGTTGATATTGACCATAAGAGAGTATTCAGCTGCTACAGAATCTATTTCACTGAAGCTTATGCTATATTCTATATTTTTGCTATGATGTAAAGAAACAAGATAATTGTTTGCTACATATAAAAGAAACAGAACGAAAACAAATATGCCGAGATCTCTTCTGAATCTGGCCGTTCGGTAATTGTGATCGCGTTTGTTATTAGCTTTTTCAGATGAGGAATTATCAGATGTTGAGTTGGAGTCCGGCTTATCAGAGTTTTGTTTTTCTGGAACACTATTCCTTTTTGAATCGGTTTCCGAAGAAGTTTCATTTACGGTATTTTCAGAAATTCTGAATTCCGGATTATTCAGAATCAAACGGACAATCAGCTCTTTAATTTTTCTTATTTTCATTTTATTTTAGAAATAATCTTTTTAAGAATTGCAAAGGATATAATGGGTATCATAACGGGCGCTGATATTTTTGCAGCTGATTTGATAAAATCAATTTTAACGCTTGTTCTGTCTCTAAGGTTCTTTTCTGCACCGCTTATCGATAAACAATCATCCCCGACTAATTCACGGTAATATACCATTTTTGTAAAAATATTTTCCGGATTGTCTTCATTTATATCGATTATTCTTACGCCCTGCATCAATCCGTCTCCATATGGTCTGAATCCAGCTGTTTTGCATTGACCGAGCAGAATCCCGTCAACATAACCTGCAAAGTCATTCATATGATCGTGTCCGAAAAATGATGCAAAAACATCTCCTGTTTTTTTCCATGAACTGAACTGACCGTTATTATATGCAGGTGTACAAGGAGCTTCGCCCATATATCCGTAAGTGCTTGTCTTATCTAAAACATAAAACTTTCCCTTTTTTT
This sequence comes from Acutalibacteraceae bacterium, assembly GCA_045588855.1. GTDB lineage: Bacteria > Bacillota > Clostridia > Oscillospirales > Acutalibacteraceae > RUG806. The sequence continues at coordinate 36,499 of JAZNEX010000029.1, read as the reverse complement.
CAGTCTGTCCGGTCACCGCATCATTTATGAGTTTTGACGCTGAACATTCGGTCAGTAACCGGAATTCTTCCGGTACAGGAATATGTTGAAAATTTATAGCGGGAATTACTTTGCCAAAATTCCGGCGTAATTGCTCGGATTTGCTTTCATACCATTTTATCTGCTCGGTTTTTACATGATCATAGTAACTGAAATATTGTTTTTCTGCAATATTTCCCGAGTACATAAACCATAAATTCAGTGCGGGTGAATCAATATCAGATGAATAAACAGGAATATTATAGTCACCGTAGTGGTCAATTTCGTTTTCTTCAGGTAAAATACAGCAGGGAAGCTGGCGATAGATTTTATATTGATCAATTAAACTGTTGACATTACATTCAAGATCATGATTTCCGAGAACAAAAGCAAATGGAATTTTATTGTCTGAGTAGGGCTTAGTAATTCGCAACAATACTTCCTTTAATTCATCTTTTGTGCTTCCTGTTGCATTATCTCCCATTAAAATAACAAGATCAGGCTTTAATTCGCGTATTGCGGAGTATTGAAGATTCAGATAATCACGAATGACTGCTTTGTCTTTTTTATCAGATATTTTATTTTTTTCATGAGGGTCAGCCACAAGCATTATGCGGAATTTTTTGTTTTTGAATTTTAATTTATTTTCCATAATATTCTGTCCTTTTTTTGAATATAGGCGTAAGTGATGCAAATAATAGTATAGAATTCATAAAGGAGAGTGAATAATGTGCTTGATAAGATTGCATTGATTCTTGTTATTATCGGTGCACTGAATTGGGGTTCAATCGGTTTGTTTAAATTTGATATAGTCGGTTGGATTTTTGGCGGTCAGGGTGCAATTATAAGCAGAATTATATTTACAATAGTTGCACTTGCCGGCATTTGGTGCATCTCAATGTTGTTCAGAGAAAATGAAGTGCTTGCAGAAAATACAGATATGAAATAAATTCAGAAAAAGGCTTGGTACAAGATTAATGTATCAAGCCTTTTTTATGATTATTGGATAGCAGCTTTTAAAGCCTCTGTTTTATCGGTTTTTTCCCAAGAAAGATCAAGATCGGTTCTGCCGATATGACCATAAGCAGCAACATTATGATAGATCGGTTTTCTGAGATCGAGATAATCAATAATTGCTGCAGGACGTAAATCAAATACTTTAGATACGGCAGCAGCTAACTGTTCATTTGTATATTCGCTTGTGCCGTAAGCGTCAACAAGAATAGATACAGGCTTAGCAACACCGATCGCATAAGCTAATTCTACCTGGCAGCGTTTTGCAAGACCTGCAGCAACAAGATTCTTTGCAACATATCTTGCTGCATATGCAGCAGAACGGTCAACCTTTGTCGGATCTTTTCCTGAAAAAGCACCACCGCCGTGACAAGCATAACCGCCGTATGTATCAACAATGATTTTTCTGCCCGTAAGACCACTGTCGCCTTCAGGTCCGCCTGTAACAAAACGTCCTGTGGGATTAATGAAGAATTTAGTGTTTTCATCAATGAGAGATGAATCAATAACAGGAAGAATAACCTTTTCGATCATATCTTTTCTGATAGTTTCAAGCTCAGCGTAGGCCTTGTGCTGAGTAGAAATAACTACAGTGTCAACTCGGACGGGCTTATTATCTTCATATTCGATTGTTACCTGTGTTTTTCCGTCAGGTCGCAGATAATCAAGAGTACCGTCTTTTCTGATTTCTGATAATTTCTTTGCAAGTTTGTGAGCAAGAGTAATTGGCATTGGCATAAGCTCAGGTGTTTCATCACATGCATAACCAAACATCATACCCTGATCACCGGCACCATGAAGGTTATAGTCATCAGTTTCACCGCTTTTTAATTCAAGAGATTTACTTACGCCCATATCGATATCGGGAGACTGCTTGTCGATTGTTGTGAGTATTGCGCATGTATTGCCGTCAAAACCTGCTTCGGGTGAATTAAAACCTGTATCACAGATAGCTTTTCTTACGATTGCAGGGATATCAACATTTGCTTTTGTTGTGATTTCTCCCATAACCATTGCCATACCTGTAGTACAGACAGACTCGCAAGCAACTCTTGAATAAGGATCCTGTTCAAGTAATGCGTCGAGCACAGCGTCAGAAATCTGATCGCAAACTTTATCGGGATGACCTTCTGTTACGGATTCAGAAGTAAAAAAATGTTTAGCCATAATAATTTCCTCCAAAAAAAATACTCACGGATATACCGTGAGTACAAAAACCTTATCTCTCGGTATAACCGCGGATTTAGCACCTTGCAAAAAAGCAGGTTGCCGGGCATCATAGGGCCGTTCCCTCAGCCACTCTTCATAAGGATTATGAATATGTTGTAATTATATTACATAAACGAACAAAAGTCAACAATATCTTATTTTTTTTGAATCAACATGTTAGATTTTTGCAGAATCAATTTAAGAGGTTTATATAATAGGATAATAAGAAATGAATTGATTATTCCTTTTATAAAATTAAAAGGAATAATGGCAGGTAAAAGTAATTCAGCGACAGCTTCAACCGGAACATTGAGATAGAGAGGCGTGAAAATAAGATTGAGCGGAATCATAATAAGTGTTAATGCTACGGTGGAAACAGCAAGACCTGATATCATTTTTTTTGCATCATCGTTTTTCTTTGTAAAAAGAGAAAGGATGATTATATAGCTTCCTGTTGACAGAATATGCATTATAAAACCTTGCCAGCTGCTTGCAGCACTTACTGTCAGAGATTGAATCAATGAAACAAAAAACAGAACAATAAAGCCTGCAGGCGTGTTGATAAAAAGAGTGGAAAGGATCACGGGAATATCTCCCATATCGTACTCAAGAAATTTTGCATTGGGCAGAAGACTGAATCTTACAACAAACATAAGTACTACAGCAAGTGCGCACATCATAGATGTCGAAACCATTTTATATAGGGTATTGTTATTATTTTTTTTCATAAAAAAACACCTCGATATATTATATCGGGGCTAAGAAAAACAGTACTTCTTCCATCCGGACTATACCGTCGGTTCCGGAATTTCACCGGATCAGCTCAATAGGCTCGCGGACTTTACCGCCGGTGGGGATTTGCACCCCGCCCCGAAGTATTAATGAATTTATTATATCATCAGATATTGATTTGTCAACAAAAATTATATATAATTATTGTATTGAACTAAATTCTTCAGCGAGGTGATAGTTTATGGCCGGTAAAAAGGATTCTAAATTGAAGCTGTTGTTTATAAAAGATATTCTTGAAAAGTATTCTGACGAAGAGAATATTCTCAATGCAGGTGATATTGCGCAATATTTATCAGATTTTGGAATTGATTGTGAACGTAAATCAATTTATAAAGACATCGATGTGCTTATTGAATACGGTCTGGATATAATCAAAACATCAAAGCCTAAAACAGGATGGTTTATTGCTTCAAGAGATTTTGAACCTGCAGAACTGAGACTTATCAGTGATGCAATTCAGGCGGCAGACTTTATTTCAAAGAAGAAAACTCGTTTATTGCTCGAAAAAACTGAGAAACTGACAAGTGTAGCTTGTGCAAAAAAACTTCGCAAACAGGTTTTTATTGATAACAGAAATAAATGTAACAATGAAGAGATTTTCTACAGCATTAATTCTCTTGATTCAGCAATAAAGAGTTTCAAGAAAGTAAAGCTTGTTTATGTAAAACGAAAGCTTGATAGTAAATTTGCTGCAACGAATGAAAAGAAGGAATTTGTTCTTAGTCCTTATGCGCTTATATGGAGCAATGATCATTATTATCTGATTGCAAATAATGAAAAGTATGATAATCTGATGCATCTGAGGATTGACAGAATCAGAAATGTTGAAATTCTTGAAGAAAAGTCTCGTCATTTCAGTGAGGTTACTGAATATAAGAATTCATTTAATAGTGCAGATTATGCGTCAAAGGTATTTAATATGTTCAGCGGCAAGGCCGAAGGAACTGAACTCAGATGTAAAATTGAAATACTTGAGGAAATGCTTGACAGATTCGGAGAAAAAGTTTCGATTAAAAAAGCAGATCCGGGATGGTTTTACATACATGATGATTTGTTTATAAATGATGGGCTTGCCTCATGGCTTATGCAATTCGGCGACAGTATTGAAGTGATGTACCCGTTAGAGTTAAAAAATATGATTCTTGAGAAAGCCAAATCTATTGAAACTATGTATTCATGTTGATTTTACAGGTGAAAACTTATGATATACAAATTGATGGATATAAATACGCTTGATGAGGAAATGATTAAAAAGTATTTTCCGATGCTTACACAAGCCCGTCAGAAGAAAATAGCATCTATGAAGAGCTCCAAAGAAAGAGCAGTTGCTTTTTGTGCCGAAATTATTTCGAGGCAATGCTTATCTCAATTTTGTGATGCTCCGGAATTTTCTTTTTCATTATTGTGTAACCCGAATTCGCGCAGTGTTGTCGGTAATTTCAATGTTGAAATATGCATTGTACAATACGATGAATATGTAGCCTGTGCAGTTTCTGAAGATTATGTGGGAATCAGTATTGTGCCTGTTCAGAGTTTTTCTTTTAAGGATGCTCAGAATCTTCTGTCTGATTCGGAAATCAGAAGCGTTTTTTCAGATTCGGTGTATAGTTTTGCTGAATTGATTAATTTTTCAGAATGTCTGGAAGAAAACGTCAAACAAAAATTTGCAATATATTCTTCATTGAAGGAGGCACACTATTTTTCAACGGGCAGGGGAGTCCGTTCTGAAATTAATAAAACTTATTTTGAAATAAACAAAAACGGAATTATTTGTTCAGATGAAAATTCGAAGGTTAGTTTGTCTTTTATTAACAATGATTATTCTCTGGCTGTTTCTGTTGTGGAAAGGAATAAAATATGAATGAATTTCTCATAGGAAAAAAAGATTTTTTACTGAATGGTGAGCCTTTCAGAATAATTGCAGGAGCAATGCATTATTTCAGAGTTCCGAGGGAATACTGGAAAGACAGACTCCTGAAAATTAAAGCATGCGGCTTTAATACTATTGAAACATATACAGCATGGAATCTTCATGAACCTGAAGAAGGTAAGTTTGATTTCGAAGGTATGCTTGATCTGAAGGCTTATCTTGAGCTGATAAATGAGCTTGGAATGTATGCAATTGTGAGACCGGGCCCTTACATATGCTCTGAATGGGAATTCGGAGGTTTTCCTTGGTGGTTGCTTAAGTATGATGATATTAGACTTCGTTGTATGAATAAAACTTACCTGGAAAAAGTTGATTCTTATTTTGATCAGATAATACCGATTATTGCTTCCTGTCAGATTGATAGGGGAGGAAGTGTTATAATGGTTCAGGTCGAAAATGAGTACGGCAGCTATGGTGATGATCTTGAGTATATGCGATATATAGCCGCCGGTCTCAGGTCACGTGATATAACCTGTGAATTGTTTACCTCTGACGGAGATTGTGACTGTATGCTGACAGCAGGAACAATTCCTGAAATACATAAAACATGTAATTTCGGATCAAAAGCAGATAAGTGTTTTGAAAATCTCAGAAAGCATCAGCCGGAAGGACCTCTTATGTGTGCCGAATTCTGGAACGGCTGGTTTGATCATTGGGGAGAAAAGCATCACAGCCGCGATCCATATGATGCCGATAATACATTTAATGCAATCCTTGACTGCGGTGGAAGTGTTTCTGTGTATATGATGCACGGTGGAACAAATTTCGGTTTTATGAACGGTGCAAATTGCAGCGGAGCTGAATATCAGCCGACAGTCAATAGTTATGACGACGATGCTCCTATCAATGAATACGGGGGATTGACGGATAAATATTTCTGTTTCAAGAAATCATTGGAACGCAGGGGAATTTTTAGTGATATTGAAGTCAGTCAACCTGAAACTATCGCATATGAGCCTGTTGTTCTTAATGAAAAGGCTTTTCTGTTTGATAATGTTGATGTTCTTGCTGATAAGTATTCATCGGTTTTGCCCGAGCCAATGGAAAAATATAATCAGGGATACGGTTACATTTTATACGAAACCTTTGTTCGAGGTCCAAGAGAAAGTGATTTCCTGTTTATTGATGCTCATGACAGAGCATATGTATATATCGATAATAAATTTGCGGGTATTAAATATCGAAATGATAAAAAGAATAAGATTAAATTAAATGTACCTCCTCAAGGTGCAAGATTATCAATTCTTGTAGAAAATATGGGTAGAATCAATTACGGTCCGTCAATGCACGACCACAAAGGACTTGTTTCGCCGGTCAGACTCGGTAATCAGACTCTGTTTCATTGGAATGTGTTTACATTGCCTTTTTCTGATTTAAGCGAAGTTAAATTTGAACGTGATGTAAATCCTAAATACAATAAGAGTAATCCTGTATTTTTAAGAGGAAGATTTGTGCTTTCGGGTGAAATAAAAGATACTTTTATTTATCTTAATAATTTCAAGAAGGGTGTTATCTGGGTAAATGGCATTTTGCTTTCAAGGTATTGGGAGAAGGGACCACAGGCAACATTGTATCTAACGGCTCCTTTCCTGCGGGAAGGTGTGAATGAAATTACTCTTTTGGAAACTGAAGGGTTTAAGAAAAATATAGTGCAGTTTAGAGATACCCCTGTTCTTGATAAATAAATTCAGAAGTGCTGTTTATAACAGCACTTTTTTTGTATGTAAATTTGCAAAAAATATGCACAACTCAAATAATTGAGTTGTGCATATTACTTAAACAAAAATTATAGAAATTATCTTACGTGATTCTTATAAGCTTCATTGGTAGCAAAGCTATAGAATGTAGCTTCAGTTGCTGTTCCGTCAACATTTTCTGTGAGCTCAGCTTCCTTTTCTTCAAAAGCTTTTGCTCCGAGAGTATTTCTAACGTCGTTCTTCCAGGCGGGTTCTTCATGCTGCTTTACAAAATACATTACATGACAGCCGTATTCTGTAACAACAATTCCGGTTTCGCCTGCCTGACGGTTCGAATCGTAAACCCAATCTTCGAAGGGCTTAACCATTTTTCCTCTTTCAATACCGGCATAGAGACCTCCTGAACCGTTTTCACCGATTGAACCTGTGTCTTCGCTGTATTCTTCCGCAAGTGCAGCAAAAGCTTCTTCGGTTTTTTCACCGCTGAGGTACTTATCACGGATATCTGCAGCTTTCTTGTATGTTTCAAGAACAAGCTCTGTGGAATATCCTGTTCCTTCATTGGAAATTTCGGCACCGTCTTCTGTTGTCTCTGTCTTTACTTCAACATCGTCTTTCTTTGTTATATCAATTGTGTTACCTTCAGTCTGTGAAAGCATGGAAGCAACGCTGTCAAATGTAACAAGAATGTGGCGTGCATCAACAAGGGGTTCATCATTTCTGTAAGTAGTTCTGAGAACATAAATAACATAAACGTATTCATCAGTAACAAAAATTCTCTTGTCACCGATTGCACGTTCTGAAGAGTAAAGCCACTCGGCAAGTTCTTCACCGATGTTGGAGGCAACTGCTGATTTTTTGATTGATTTAGCAAGTGTTGCTGTATCATCAGCAAAAACAGTCTTTTCATCTTCAGCGGCATATTCCAGAGCGAGCTTTATGAAGGAAGCTTCGTCTGTAATTTTGCTGAGCATTTCATTTGCAAGCTGTTCTGTTTTACCAGGTTCTTTGGGGGCTGCTTCTGTTGTTGTTTCTGCTTCAGCAGATGTTGTTTCTTCAGATGTTGCTTCTGTTTCAGTTTTAGCTGTAGTTGTTGATTCAGTTGCAACAGTAGTTTCTTCAGCGGCTGCAGTTGTTTCTTCTGTAGCTACGGTTGTAGTTTCTGTTGCAGCAGTAGTGGTTTCTTCTTTTACAGTTTCATAGTCTGCAACTTCAAAGCCGAAGAGACGAAGGTCTACTGACTCATAATCAGAAGGATCTGCAGCATAAGCAGCTTCAAGTTCTTCATCGGTAAGCGTATCGTAGCATTCAGCTTCAACACCTTCAACATACTGAGCTACGAGATACTGTTCAGTGAGAAGCTTTCTGAAAGACTTTTCACTGAGACCTTTACCATAGGCAAGTGTAATGTAACGTGAAACAGAAACATTATTGTTTTCTGCAGTAGTTTTAAGCTGGCTCATAAGTTCAGCAATTTCTTCTTCGTGTTCGGGAGAAAGCTTAATGCCTTCAGCTTCGCACTTTTCAAGATAGTAGTTGCTTGTTTCAATATTTTTGATAGCATTCTTTCTGAAGAGCTCATCATAAGTAATAGTATTTCCGTCTTCATCAGTAGTGGTCTGCAGAGCAGGATCTTTTGTGTAGTCAAACATTGTATAGCCGTAAGTCTGAGAAAGTTGACTTGACTGTTCTGCATATGAATTGTATACAGAAGAGTAGAAGAAGCTGTATTCAGCTGCGGTATAAGTTCTGTCTCCCACTTTAACGGCGGGTAAGAATTTATGAGGAACACCGAACTGCATCAATGCAAATCCGAGGAAGGCAACTAATGCAACTGCAATGAGTGCCTTTATAACTACTGTAGTAACTGCTACAGAGTCAAAAGATTTTTTGCTTGATTTTTTAGCGTTTTTTGCCAATCTTTTCTTTCGCTCTTCACGATAAACGTTGGCATTGTTTTCTTTGTTTGCCATAATTAACACCTTTCAAATATAAATAATTTAAGGGTCAAAAAAACCACAAAACTTATTATATAATAAGAAACAAAAAAGTACAAGTCCTAATTTATTTTTTTTATTGTTATATTTTTTATTTATCTGATTTGTTGACTAATGTTATAAGTGGTGATAAAATAGTAAAAAAACTCAGAGAAGGTCGTATGATGAAAGTTTTAGTGATTAACGGCAGCCCGAAGGGTAAATACAGTATAACTCTTCAGACATCAAAGTTTCTTGAAATTAAGTTTTCTGAGCACACGTTTGAATATTTGAATGTCGGTGCGCAGATAAGAAGTATAGAAAAGGATTTTTCTCAAGCAAGAGAAAAAATTACTAATGCGGATCTGCTTATTTTTTCTTACCCTGTGTATACTTTTATTGCCCCTTATCAGCTTCATAGATTTATAGAATTGATAAAGGAAGATGGTGTTGATTTATCCGGAAAATTTGTAACTCAGATTTCTACATCAAAGCATTTTTATGATGTTACTGCCCACAGATATATTGAAGATAGTTGCCATGATCTCAATATGAAATATATTCGCGGTCTTTCTGCAGATATGGATGATCTTTCAAAGGAAAGCGGTCAGAATGATGCTGTTGCTTTCTTTAATTTTGTTCTGTGGTCTGTTGAAAACGGAATATTTGAGCGTAAAAAGCTTCCTGATATTTCTTTTGAGCCGATTACTGCTACTGTACCCGATAAACGCACGGATAAGAACAATAAGGATATTGTTGTTGTATGTGATATATCTGAGAAAGATGTAAATCTTAAAAAGATGACAGAGCGATTTATGGCGGTGTCCGGAGGACAGGTAAGAATACTTAATCTCAACGACATTAATATCAAGGGCGGATGTCTCGGTTGTTTTAATTGTGCTGTAACAGGTGAGTGTGTTTATAAAGATGGTTTCAGTGAGACGTTAAGAAATAACATTCAGAAGGCTGATGCTATTGTTTACGCATTTTCTGTCAAGGACCATTCAATGGGAGCTTTGTTCAAAAAATATGATGATCGTCAGTTCTGTAACGGTCACAGAAGTGTTACTATGGGTATGCCTGTCGGTTATCTCATCAGCGGTCCTTATTCATCTGAAGACAATCTGAGAATGATTGTTGACGGCCGAGGAGAAGTCGGTGGTAACTTTATTGCCGGAGTTGCTACGGATGAATTTGACACGGATAAGGCAATTGATGAAATGGCAATTTGTCTTGATTATGCTATTGAAAATTCTTATTGCCGGCCTGCAAATTTCCTTGGTGTCGGAGGTATGAAAATTTTCAGAGACCTTGTATATCAGATGCGCGGTATGATGAAGGCCGATCATAAATTCTATAAAGAGCACGGCCTTTACGATTTTCCGCAGAAGCATAGGGTTATGTCTTCTGCTATGTATCTTGTCGGTGCAATGCTCGGATCTGATAAAATTAAATCAAAGATGGGAAATAAAATGAATGAAGGTATGTTGATGCCTTACGTTAAGGTTATCGAAAAAGCAAAAAAAGAAAATAAAAAATAAAAAATAAAAAAATCAGCTGTAGTTTTTTATCACTACAGCTGATTAATTTTAGTTAACAGTACCTTTTTTTATGTTGAATGAGAAGTATTTCTTTTCTCCGTCAACTTCGGTTATGATCTCAATGTTTTCTTTGTCTATATATTCAGCGGAAAGAATCTTTTCGTCAGTTTTAACAAGAAACTGTCGAAGCAGCTCCATCTGTTCGTTGTCATAATCACCGGCATTATCGGAGACAAATAATACATTTCCGCAAAGATTATTAATTTTTGCAAGAAGAAGCTTCTGTTCTTTTGTGAACTTAAGATTATTGTTTCTGAGGAAAAATACATCAGGATCGTTCATAAAGGCTCTGCCGTTAAGGTGACGTCTGAAGATGGAGTTATTAATTGCGTGCTGAGCACTGAGCATTTCATTTGAAACCTGTATGAAATTGTAAATCTTTCCTTTGTAGGTAAGATCAACATCACAGCTGATACGACAGGCATCAACAATGCCGAGGCAAGAACTCATGGGTACACCGCAGCCGAGGAATAATTTGTCACCGATGAGTTCTCTTAAGAATTCAAGAGATTCTCTCATTATTTCTCCGCGGCATTTTCCATTGCGAGGGAGAATACATTCGCTATAAAGGAAATCAAGCTTAACCATATCAAAGCCCCAGCCGTTGAGAACAGTATCGAATACTTCTTTGAGATAGTTTCGTACATCTTCATTATAAAAATCAAGAATGTATGCACCGCCCCAGGCAAGAACTCCCTGTAAAGGATTACCCTTGTCATCTTTTACAAGCCAATCGGGGTGTTCCTTTGCAATTCTCGAAACTTTCTGGCAGCTGAACGGAGCAAGCCAAATACCTGCTTTGTAGCCTTTGTAATGTATTTGATCGGCAATATATTTCATACCCTTGGGGAATCTTGAGGGGTTGGGATCAAGCCAATCTCCGACAAAAGTTTCGTAGCCGTCATCAATCTGGAAGATAGAAACTTCATCATTAACGGGATCAAGACCATTAAGGTCACGAATGATAATATCTTCGTTTATGTTCTGGAAGTAGTTGTACCAGGAAGTATAACCGCTCATAGAACCGCCTCTTGTTGCAGGCATATCCATAAGTGAAAAATATTTATCGAACACTTCATCATAGCTGCCTGTAAAAAATACATAATCAAATACCTTGTATGTATCGGTTACTAACTTTCCGAGAACGTCTTTTCTGAAAGACAAATAATCTTCTTTCATCTTAACTTTTATAAAAGAAAATCCGGTGTTTTCGCAAAGTGAACCTGCAAGCCATACCTTTTCACCGTTACGGACATAAGTATAACCGTGGCTGTGGAATTCACCGGGCTTTTCGGAGTATTCTACCATTCTTTCGTCGCTGGTCATACTTGCTATGTGCTTAAGCTTTTTATTGATTCGGGCAAGCTTGATTGTGCCGGGCATTACATCATCAGCAGTATATTCTTTAGTAACAGTCCATGACTGATATCCGGCACCGAAGAACTTATCACCATGTTTAAAGCAAAAAGGCATTTCTGCATAAAAATCAACAAGTTCAAAGGTTTTCTTGGGGTTGAGGATAACACTGAATCTGTCAGGTGTATCAATGATATCCAGATCATAGAAACTGTTGGATGTTTCATTTGTGGTAATGATTTTGTTTCCTGCCTTGTAGCTTATTGTAAACTTTTTCATAAATATTCTCCTTAATTATAATTAAAAATGTGGTTAATTAGCTCTTGCGTATTATTGAAGTCCGGAATGACTGCATCAGCACCTGCCTTAAGCAGACGGGCTCTCTTGTATTCATTAACACCGCATTGTGTTTTTTCGTCGGTGGCGACAGCAATTGCGTATCCGCCAACATTTTTTACAAGTTCAATTTCAACAAAGCCGTCTCCGAAGGATAAAAGTTCTTCTCCTTTTATATTGTTTTCCTCGAGGAGTCTTTTTATAACAAGCTCTTTGGAACATTGTTGTGCATGCTCATCAAGTGCGCCGAAAATGTTGTTGCCAAAGTATTTTTTCAGGCCGAGAAGTGTTGCTTCTTCAATAACCTGAGGTTCATCTGTTCCGCTTGCACAGAAGATTTCAATACCTTCATTTTGCAGAGATTCCAGAAAAGCAATAGTGCCTTTTACCAGTAACGAAACAGGATCAATAGTTCCGTTTGCCAATCCCTCCCGTTTGCTTTCAATTTTCAGGAATAATCTTCGGAGATACTCATTTTTATATTCCATAGCGTCTTTTGCGGTACCTCCGCGCTTTTCAATTTCAATTCCAAGCTGCATACATTGGAAAATTGTCTGCTTTCCTGTAAGCTCATCAACAAAATCAGTGATAAGCTCAAGTATTTCAGTATCGGTTTCTGTATGACCGGGTAAAGCTTCGCAGAATTCTTCAATGAAATAGGGAATCATAATTTCCTGCCAACCTTCACGAATCAGACTGAGAGTGCCGTCAAAGTCAAATAAAGCAACTTTGAATTTTCTGTCAGCCGGTATCTTGTTGATTATTTCAAGAGACCACACAGAATTTTCGGGGTTAATAATTTCCATAATTTTACCGCCTGCTAATTTTTTTTCTATTATATATTTTTTTTTGCGTTCAATCAAGTGAAAATATTAATTCAATAAAGTAATTTTTTTGTACATCTTGAAAAAAATCAGATCAGTGTTATAATTAAGATCAATGGAGTTGATTTTATGAAATTGTCTGAGACGTTAAATTCAAAAAAATTATTGCTTTCTTTTGAGGTTTTTCCTCCTAAAACGGATTCTTCTTTCGATTCTGTCAAGCGCGCTGTTTTTGAAATAGCCGAATTGAAACCGTCTTTTATGAGTGTTACTTACGGAGCCGGCGGCGGAACCAGTAAATACACACTTGATATTGCAAAAGATATTAAGGAAAGCTACGGTGTTCCTTCATTGGCACACCTAACCTGTGTTTCATCTTCCCGAAATACCGTTCATGAACAGATCAGAAAAATTAAGGATTCGGGTATAGTGAATATAATGGCATTAAGAGGGGATATACCCGACTCTATGAAAAATGATGACCGTTCTTCATGGGATTATAATCATGCTGTTGAACTTATCAGGGATATAAAAGAATACAGTAACGATTTTTGTATCGGCGGTGCTTGTTATCCCGAAATGCATCCTGAAAGCAATGACCGGATCAGCGACATAGTTTGTCTTAAAGAAAAGGTTGATGCAGGCTGCGATTTTTTGACAACTCAGATGTTTTTTGATAACAACATTTTATATAGCTTTTTATATCGTATCAGGGAAGTCGGTATCACAGTTCCGATTGTTCCGGGGATTATGCCGATAACTAACGGCAATCAGATCAAACGTGCAAAAATGCTTTCTTCTTCTCATATTCCGCAGAGATTTATGTCAATGGTTGATAAATTCGGAAATGATCCTGCTGCAATGCTGCAGTGTGGAGTTGCTTATGCTACTGATCAGATTATTGATTTGTACGCTAACGGAATAACAAACGTTCATGTGTATTCTATGAATAATCCGACCGTTGCTAAAATGATTTGGAATAATCTTTCTGATGTTATCGGTAAAGGTTGATTTATTTTGCATTAAGAAGGTAATTAAATGGAGTTTACTAAATATTTATCTGAAAATATTGTTATTCTTGATGGCGGAATGGGGACTCTTCTTCAAAAAAAAGGATTAAAACCCGGAGAACATTCTGAAGAATGGAATCTGTCTCATCCTGAAATTGTTTCAGAAATACATAAATCATATTTTGATGCAGGCAGCAATGTTGTTTCCGCAAATACTTTCGGTATCAATACTATCAAATATAGCGTGGAAAAAGCCGAAGAGCTGATTTCTGCAGCAATTAAGAATTGTCTGACAGCAAGAAATAACAGCTCCGGTAATCAGCCGAAATTTATTGCATTTGATATAGGTCCTCTCGGCAAATTGCTGAAACCGTTTGGTGAATTGGAATTCAATGATACGGTCAAAATTTTTGCTCAGTGTGTACGTATTGCAGTCAGATATGAAATAGATCTTTTCATAATTGAAACTATGAATGATTCTTATGAGACGAAAGCGGCATTGCTTGCCGTCAAGGAAAATTCTGATCTTCCCGTTATTGTCACAAATGCTTACGGAGAAGACGGAAAGCTTATTACCGGTGCTTCGCCTGAAGCAATGGTTGCTATGCTTCAGAGTATGGGTGCCGATGCGATAGGTATTAATTGCTCATTTGGACCCAAGCAGTCTCTTGAAATTGTTGACAGAATACTTGATGTGTCATCTGTTCCCGTTGTGCTTAAGCCAAATGCCGGTTTACCTGTTCTTGTGGGAAGTGATACTGTATATAATGTTTTACCCGATGAGTTTTCCGATGATATTTTTACTGCTGTGAAAAAAGGTGTGCGCCTTGTTGGTGGTTGCTGCGGAACTACTCCTGAATATATTTCTGCAGTTGCAGTAAAAATACGTGATGTTGCTCCTGTTGTTCGTGAAGTTAAATCTTTTACTGCAGTTTCATCATATTCTCATACTGTAGTTTTTGATAAAAAGCCTGTATTGATAGGTGAAAGAATTAATCCGACAGGAAAAAAGAGATTTAAACAGGCTTTGCTTGAAAATGACATTGATTATATCCTGAATGAAGGAATATTCCAACAGGATAGGGGAGTAGATATTCTTGATGTAAATGTCGGTCTTGCAGGTATTAACGAGTCAGATATGCTGGAACTGGTAGTTCAGAATCTTCAGTCTGTGTGTAATCTTCCGCTACAGCTTGACTCTGCTGATCCTGCTGCTCTTGAAAAAGCGATGAGAATTTATAACGGAAAGCCTCTTGTTAATTCTGTTAACGGAAAAACTGAATCTATGGAAGCAATTTTTCCTTTGATAAAAAAATACGGAGGTGTCGTTATCGCGCTGACTCTTGATGAAAACGGTATCCCTGATTCTGTTCAGGATAGTGTCAACATTGCAAAACGAATTTTACGCAAGGCAGCTGAATATGAGATCGGTGCTGAAGACATTATATTTGATCCTCTGACTATGACTGTAAGTACATCTCCTGATAATGCTGTTAAAACTCTTGAAACCGTACGGGTGTTAAATGACGAATTATGTGTAAAAACTTCATTGGGTGTGTCTAATGTTTCTTTCGGTCTTCCCGGACGCGAAATGCTTAACAGCACTTTCTTCAATATGGCATTGTGCAACGGACTTTCTGCTGCAATTATAAATCCTTATTCTGATTGCATGATGAATGTATATTTTTCTTATTGTGCACTTAAAAGTCTTGACAAAAACTTTGAAAACTTCATAGGCTATGCACAGAACAGTACGCTTGAATCGGTTGTTAATACTGACACTGAAAGTAATGATCTGTCAGATGCAATTTACAGAGGTATGAAGGATAAAGCAGGACGTATATGCAGTGAGAAAATCTTGAGCACAGACGCTCTTGCAATTATTAATGATTTTATCATTCCTGCTCTTGATAAAACGGGTGTAGATTTTGAAAAAGGCAGGATATATCTTCCACAGCTGCTTATGAGTGCTGAAGCTGCTTCGGAGGCTTTTGATGTTATCCGTGCAAACTGCATCGGCTCAGGTAAGAATAAATGCAAAATTGTTCTTGCTACAGTCAAGGGTGATGTTCATGATATCGGTAAAAATATCGTAAGGATGCTTCTTGAAAACTATGGCTATGACGTGATAGACCTCGGAAAGGATGTTCCGCCTGATGTAATTGTTAATGCTGTTCTCAAGGAGCAAGCTCCTCTTCTTGGTCTCAGTGCGTTGATGACCACTACTCTTGAAGCTATGAAGGATACGGTAATGCAAGTTAAATTAAATGTACCGGAGTGTAAAATTTTTGTCGGCGGCGCTGTTGTGAATGAAGAATTTGCAACATTGATCGGTGCTGATAAGTATACAAAAGATGCTATGGAATCTGTCAGATTTGCCGAGTTTATTTACAAGACGCTTGTGTAATATTTTGTATCGTAAAATATAGTCATTTCTTTTGTTGAATTGGCTATATTTTTTTATGCATTATTGCAAATACTGCATTGAAATTATTCTGTTATTGTTGTATAATCTAAAATAGTGGTATTTGGGGTGATATAGATGTTAGTTACAATGAAGGAATTGTTGATTGATGCAGCTGAAAATAATCGTGCAGTCGGAGCTTTCAGTGTTGGTAATATGGAAATGGTCATTGGAGCAGTCAAAGCTGCCGAAGATATGAATACTCCTATCATTCTTCAGATTGCAGAGAAAAGGTTGCAGAATTCACCATTAGAGTTGATGGCACCGATGATGGTTTCTGCTGCGAAGAATTCAAAGGTTAAAATAGCTGTTCATCTTGATCACGGACTTACTCTTGGTTGTATAAAAGATGCACTTTCTTACGGGTTTACTTCGGTAATGCTTGACTGTTCACTTAAGCCTCTGAAAGAGAATATTGCTACTGCAAAGGAAGTTGTAGCATTAGCTCGGGAAAACGGAGCTACCGTCGAAGCTGAGCTTGGAGTTGTCGGAGGAAATGAAGGTGACGCGGAAGAACATATTATCACCTGCACTGATCCTGCCTTTGCTGAACGATTCTGTAAAGAAACGGAAATTGATGCTTTAGCTGTTGCTATCGGTAATGCACACGGTAATTATCCGGTGTTACCTGAGCTTCGTTTTGATGTCCTGGAAAAAATTTATAATATCACTGATATTCCGTTGGTTCTTCATGGTGGGACGGGAATTACAGATGAAATGTTCAAAAAAGCAATATCTTTGGGAATCAGGAAAATTAATATTGCGACTGCAAGCTTTGATGCTCTTGCTTTGTCAGCAAAAAAGTATCTTTCTGAAGGTTCGGATTATTTTACTCTGTCAGAAAAAATGGCTGACGGTGTGTATAATAATGTAGCAAAACATATAAATATATTCAATAACAAGGAGAACTGATATGAAGTATATAGAGTTTGACCAATCGAAAAAATTTGATCTTATTCTTGTGGGCAGAGTTGCTGTTGATTTTAACCCTGTTGATTATTACTGTCCTCTTAATGAGAGTACAACATTCAAAAGATACCTCGGAGGATCACCTGCAAATATTGCAGTAGGTCTTGCAAGACTTGGTAAAAAATGCGGATTTTTTGCACGTGTTTCTGATGACCAGTTCGGTACTTTTGTTACTGACTTTTTTGACAAGGAAGGTATAGATACCTCCAGAATTGTAAGATGTAAAGATGGCTCGAAGATCGGTCTTACCTTTACTGAAATCAAGTCAGAAACTGAAAGCAGTATCGTAATGTACCGTAATGAGGCAGCTGATCTGAAGCTTGAATGTGAAGATATTGATGAAGAATACATCAAACAGGGTGCCGCCGTTCTTATTTCAGGTGTTGCTCTTGCAGAAAGTCCTTCAAGAGAGGCTTCTCTTAAAGCTATGCAGCTTGCTAAGAAGAATAATATCCCCGTGATTTTTGTTCTCGATTACAGAGCATATAACTGGAAGAACAAGGATGAAATTGCTGTTTATTATTCTCTCGTTGCTTCTCAATCTGATATGATAATCGGTTCCCGTGAGGAATATGATCTTGCAGAAGGTCTTCTCGGACTTGACGGAACTGATCAGACAACTGCTGATTATTGGCAGAGTAAGTGCGCTAAGATTGTTATCGTAACACATGGCAAGCAGGGCTCAACCGCATATACAAATGATGGTCAGAGTTTTTCAATCAAACCTTTCCCCGTAAAGCTTCTTAAGTCTTTTGGCGGCGGAGACGGATATACATCTTCTTTCCTTTACAGTCTTTTTGAGGGTAAAGAAATCATTGATTGTCTTGAGTTCGGATCTGCTTCAGCTGCGATGCTTGTTGCAAGTCATGCATGTTCTCAGGATATGCCTACTGTTAAGCAGGTAGAAGAATTTATTGCTGCCGAGAAGGCAGAATACGGAGAAATGGTTGCTCGAGTTTAAGGAGTGTAATTATGTTTGAATATCCTGCCTTTGATAATAATAATGTTTCGCTTCTTTGTGAAATGAACGGCAAAAATGCCGATATGAATATGACTATTTATGTCAAGAAGCTTCTCAAAGGTGAATGCTTCTCACTTTGTGAAGCCAACAATGAAACTGCTGTACTTCTTCTTTCTGGAAATGTAGTTTTTAATTGTAATAATCTCAGAGCTGAAGGTAAGCGAGAGAATCCTTTTGAAAAGAAGCCTTATTGTCTTCATGTTTCGAAAGACACGCTTTTTACAATAGAAGCTCTTGAAGATTCGGAGTTTATTGTGCAGCAGACTGATAATGATAAATTGTTTGAACCTCACTTCTATAATCCTGAAAATTGCCTTTATCAGGAATTTGGTAAAGGTCAGTGGGGCGGTGCAGGTCACAGAATAGTATCAACTATGTTTGATTATGACAATGCACCTTATTCAAATCTTGTGCTTGGTGAAGTATTTACCCAGCCCGGTAAGTGGTCAAGTTATCCTCCTCATCATCATCCTCAGCCTGAAGTTTATTATTATAAATTTGATAAGCCGCAGGGCTTCGGTGCATGTTATATCGGAGAGGATGTTTATAAGAGCAAGGATGGCTCATTCTGCTGTATTACTTCCGGTAAGGATCATCAGCAGGCTGCAGCTCCAGGTTATGAAATGTATTATGTATGGATGATCAGACATATCGATGGGGATCCTTGGTATAAGACAACTCGTTTTGTTTCTGATGAACATGAATGGTTAACTCATTGCTAATATAAGGAGAAAATTAATATGGCTATTATGACTACAGCTCAGGCTCTGATAAAGTTCCTGAACAACCAATATGTTTCCTTTGATGGAGTTGAGACAAAGTTTGTTGACGGTATTTTTACTGTGTTTGGTCACGGTATCGTCTGCGGTCTCGGTCAGGCTCTTGATGAAGATCCCGGTTCGCTTAAAGTTTACCAGGGAAAAAATGAGCAGGGAATGGCTCATGCAGCGGCTTCCTTTGCTAAGCAGAATAACAGAAGAAAGATTATAGCTTGTTCTTCATCGATAGGTCCCGGGGCTGCAAATATGGTTACTGCTGCAGCAACTGCTACGGTAAATAATATTCCTCTGCTTCTCTTTCCTGCAGATACTTTTTCATGCAGACAGCCTGACCCTGTTCTTCAGCAGTTTGAACAGAGTCATTCGTTAGCTATCACAACAAATGATGCATATAAGCCTGTTTGCCGTTATTGGGACAGAGTTGCTCGTCCCGAGCATCTTATGAGTGCTATGATAAATGCTATGCGTGTGCTTACTGATACTGCAAATACAGGTGCTGTTTGTATTTCTCTTTGCCAGGATGTTGAAGGTGAAAGCTATGACTTCCCGGATATGTTCTTTAAGAAGCGAGTTCATAAAATAACAAGAATCAATCCTGCAGAGGATGAACTTTCCGATATTGCAGATATAATTCTTTCTGCTAAAAAGCCCCTTCTTATTGCAGGTGGCGGTGTGAGATATTCTGAGGCTGGTAAAGTAGTTGAAGATTTTTGTGAAAAGTTTAATATAGCTCTTGCTGAGACTCAGAACGGAAAGAGCGCTGTTCTTTCATCACATTCACACAATCTCGGCGGTGTCGGTGTTACAGGAAATCTTGCTGCTAATACCATTGCCAAGGATGCTGATGTTATTATTGGAGTCGGTACAAGATTTTCTGATTTTACTACTGCATCAAAATCTCTTTTCCGGAATCCGGATGTAAAATTTGTTACAATCAATACAGATCGTTTTGATGCATATAAGCTTGATGCTGTTAAGTGTGTTGCCGATGCAAAACTTGCTGTGACCAAGCTCGATGAAATTCTCTCAGCCAATAACTATAAGTCAGCTTATACTTCTGAAATTATTGATGCTAAAGCGCGCTGGGCTGATGAAATGGAAGCTCTTTCGGGGTATATGTATGATGAGAATTTTAAGCCTCTTATCAAAGCCCGTGATGAGAGAACTATTCCTGAATTTATCGATATGTATAAAGGTGCTGTTACTCAGACTGCAGCTCTTGCTTATATCAGAAATAATATAGCAGACGACGTAATTGCAGTAGCAGCTGCAGGTTCACTTCCCGGCTGTATGCAGAGAATGTGGACATCTGATGTAAGAGACACATATAATATGGAGTACGGTTATTCTTGTATGGGGTATGAGATTGCCGGTGCACTTGGTTCAAAACTTGCTGAGCCCGACAGGGAAGTGTATGCTTTCTGCGGAGACGGTAGCTATATTATGCTTCATTCTGAACTTGTTACCTCTATTCAGGAAAATAAAAAAATCAATGTGCTTCTTTTTGATAACGCAGGGTTTGGTTGTATTAACAATCTTCAGATGTCAAACGGTATCGGAAACCTTGCTACTGAATTCAGAAAGAGAGATGAAAACGGTAATCTTCTCGGTGAGCTTATGCCTATAGATTTTGCAATGTGTGCTGCAGGATACGGTGTAAAGACATACAAGGTAAATACTATGGAACAGTTAGCAGAGGCTCTTGAAGACAGCAAAAAACAGACGGTTTCCACATTGATAGATATCAAAGTTCTTCCTAAGTCTATGACAGACGGCTATGATGCATGGTGGCATGTTGGACTTGCATCTGTTTCCGGCAAAGATTCCGTAAGGAATGCATATAAAAATAAAGCAGAAAATCTTGAAAAAGCAAGGAGATATTAATATGCTCGACAAAAACAAAGTTAAACTCGGTATTGCTCCCATAGGTTGGACAAATGATGACATGCCTGACCTTGGCGCTGAAAACACATTCCAGCAGTGTGTATCTGAAATGGCACTTGCCGGCTTTACAGGATGTGAAGTAGGAAATAAGTATCCCAAAGATACAGCTGTTCTCAAGAAGGCACTTGATCTTCGCGGTATGCAGATTTGCAATGCATGGTTTTCAACGTTCCTTACAACAAAACCTTATGAGGAAACAGAAAAGGAATTTATAAAACATATTACCTTCCTTAAGGAAATGGGCGCAAAGGTTGTCGGTGTTTCAGAACAGGGACATTCGATTCAGGGTACAGATCTTTCAATTTTTGAAGATAAGTATGTTATGAATGATGAAGAATGGGATATGCTTTGCACCGGTCTTAATAAGCTCGGCAAGGTTGCAAAAGATATGGGAATAGCTCTTACTTTCCATCATCATATGGGTACAGTAGTTCAGACCGCTGCTGAAATTGACAGAATGATGGAAAATACTGATCCTGAGCTCTTCAGTCTTCTTTTTGACTCAGGTCATCTTGCATACTGTGGTGAAGACTATATGGCTGTTCTTAAGAAGTATGCGAAGAGAATCAAACACGTTCACCTTAAGGACATTCGTCCTGAAGTTATTGCTAAAGTAAAGGCTGAGAAGCTCAGCTTCCTTCAAGGTGTAAGACTCGGCACCTTTACAGTTCCCGGTGACGGTGCAATTGATTTTGCTCCTATTTTTGATGTTCTTGCTGAGACCGGTTATGAAGGATATGTACTTGTTGAAGCAGAACAGGATCCCGCAATTGCAAATCCCTTTGAATATGCCCTTAAGGCAAGAAAATATATTGCTGAAAAAGCAGGACTTTAATCAGGAGAGGTATTATGGCAGAAAAACTTAAATATTTTTGCAACGGTCAGTATTTAGAATCAAAAACTGACATTTATTACGATGTTTTTAATCCTTCGACAGGTGAAGTAACAGGTCACGCTCCCTGTTGTACCGCAGAAGAAGTAAATGAAGCTATTGCTGCTGCAAAAGCTGCTTATCCCGGCTGGAGTTCAACTCCTGCTATCAAGCGTTCTCAGGTTCTTTTCAGAGTAAGAGAGCTTATTATGGAACATATGGAAGAACTTACACGCCTTGTTGCCGAAGAAAACGGCAAGGTTTGGGCAGAAGCTGAAGGCGATGTTCTTAAGGCAAAAGAGGGAACTGAACTTGCTATTCAGGTACCTTCACTTATGATGGGTGAAAGTCTTATGGATGCTTCCAAGGGCTTTGATACTGTTCTTTACCGTGAATCTATGGGTGTATTTGCAGGTATCGTTCCCGTAAACTTCCCGGCTATGATTCCTTTTGGTTGGATGGTGCCCGTTTGTGTTGCTACAGGTAACACAATTGTTCTCAAGGCAGCTTCTCTTACACCTCGTACAGCTCTCAGAATTGCTGAGCTTTATAAGGAAGCGGGGCTTCCTGACGGCGTTGTTAATGTTGTAACTTGTTCGAGAAAAGAAATTGATGTTATCCTTGAACATCCTGATGTAAAAGGAATTACTTTCGTTGGTTCAACTCCTGTTGGTAAGCTTATTTATCAGAAGGCTGCTGCTAACGGTAAACGTGTTCAGGCTCTTTGTCAGGCTAAGAATCATGCACTCGTTATGGCTGATGCACCAATTGAAAGAACAGTAGCAGGTATTATCAATTCTGCTTACGGATGCGCAGGTCAGAGATGTATGGCACTTTCTTGCTGTGTGGTTGAAGATGCAATTGCTGATGAATTTGTTGCAGAGCTCAGAAAACAGGCATCACAGATAAAGGTTGGGCCCGCTGTTGATAAGACTTCAAAGCTTGGTCCTATTACATATAAAAAGCATTATGATGAGGTAATTGCCGATATCGATAAGGGTGTTCGCGAAGGTGCTACTCTTGTTCTTGACGGCAGAGACTGTAAGGTTGAAGGCTATGAGAACGGCTACTTTGTTGGTCCTACTATTTTCGACAATGTTACTGAGGAAATGACTATCGGCAGAGATGAGGTATTCGGTCCTGTTCTTTCTATCAAGCGTTGCAAGTCCTTCAAGGAAGGTCTTGAGATTATGAATAACAATCCTTATGCTAACGGTTCTGTTATTTTCACTCAGAGTGGTTATTTTGCACGTGAATTTGTTCGTCATACACACGGCGGTATGGTCGGTGTGAATGTCGGTATTCCCGTGCCTATCGGATTTTTCCCCTTCACAGGTCACAAGGATTCATTCTTCGGCGATCTTCATTGTCTCGGCAAAGATGCTTATCGCTTCTTTACAGAAAGCAAGTGTGTAACTCAGCGTTGGTTTGATGAAGAAGAAAAAACAAATAAGGCTGTTTCAACATGGGACGGCACAATTTAATTAAGAAAATAAAGGAGTTTTATTATGCTTACTATTGGTATTATAGGTGCTGGCAGAATCGGTAAGGTTCACCTTGAATCAATTTCTTATCATGTAAAAAATGCAACTGTTAAAGCTATTGCTGATCCTTTTATGAATGATGAGACAAAAGCTTTCTGTGAAGGTTTTGGCGTTAAAGATATTTACACAGACTATAAAAAGATTCTTGAAGATAAGGAAATTGATGCTGTTCTTGTTTGTTCATCTACAGACACACATTCTACTATTTCTATTGAAGCAATCGAGGCTGGCAAGCATGTATTCTGCGAGAAGCCCGTTGATCACTCAATTGAAAAGATTCAGGCTGTAGCTGATGCTCTTGCTAAGCATCCCGAAATCAAGTTCCAGGTTGGATTTAATCGTAGATTTGATCATAATTTTGCTGCTATCCGTAAAGCTTACGATGCAGGTAAAATCGGTGATGCTCATATCCTTAAAATCACATCCCGTGACCCTGAACCTCCCAACCCCAAGTACATTGCGGTGTCAGGCGGAATTTTCCTTGATATGACAATTCATGATTTTGATATGGCTTGTTTCCTTACCAACAGTGATGTTGAAGAAGTATATGTAAATTCCGCGGTTCTTGTTGATCCTGCAATAGGTGAACAGGGTGATGTTGATACTGCTATCATTACTATGAAGATGGCTAACGGTGCTCTTGCTGTTATTGATAACTCTCGTCGCGCAGCTTACGGATATGACCAGAGAGCAGAGCTTTTCGGCTCCAAGGGAATGGTAGCTTCTGCTAATGATACGCTTTCTACTGCTGTTATAGCTGATGAAAATGGTGTTACCGGCGAAAAGCCTCTCTTCTTCTTCCTTGAAAGATATATGGGTTCTTTCTCTGAGGAAATGCGTCAGTTTGTTGATGCTTGCGAAAATAATACTGAGGTTCCTGTTGGTATTCATGCAGGTATGCAGTCTGTTAAGATTGGTCTTGCTGCTAAAAAGTCTGTTGCAGAACACAGACCTGTGTTACTTTCCGAAATTAAATAAACTAATTGAAATTCCCGCTGCCAAAAACTTCGGCAACGGGAATTTTTGTTCTTAATTATTTTTCTCTGATCATAATAACTGAATGGTTTTGTAATAGAAAACTAAGCTCCTTTGATGTTTTTACTAATTCACCGTTGTTTGTACTGTCAAGAAGGTAAATGTCAAATGTACTTTCTCTGCCGAAATCAATTGCTATCTCTTTGTCTGCAGCATTATCATAATCAGAATAGTAGGTGATTATTGCAGTAATTTTACCGTATTTGTCAACTCCGGCAATAGAATATATATTATCAATTCTGTTATTGCATCTTATTTCGTATTCAAGGTCATAAAAATTACCATACCAATAAAGCGGGTAATATCCTTTTAATGGTCTGTAAGTATAAAAATCAAACACTCCGTTAAAAACTGAAGGGCGTGTATCATAATACATAAGCATATCTATATCGGATTTTTGAGCTTCGCTTATAACTGCCATCATAAAAGCAGCACCCTTCATGGAATTGATGCATTCAATTGTATATACAAACTCCTCACCCCAGCCCTTGACATAATTCCATTCATTGAGAATGCTTTCTGTTTTTGTGAAACCGTATTTGATCAGAAGATTTTTTATTCTTTGAGCTCTGTCAATAATAGGTTTAGGGTCATCGGAATAAATATGCCATGAGAAGAAATCAAGTGGTATTGAATTTATATTTGCTCTTTTCAGAAAGTCATCTGCCCAATCCTCGCGCCAGGCAAGTGCAGGGCCACCTATTTTAAGTGTTGGAAAACAATTTTTAAGGTGCTTTGCAGCAATCTCATAAAAATTAAAAAACTCTTCTTTTGTTCCGCCCCAACAACGTTTATTCGGGCTGTTATCATCATCAAGGTCAGGTTCATTCCATATTTCCCAATATTCAATTCCGAGATTAAATCCTTGAGCCCAACCGTAGTTGTAATGTTTTATAATATGTTCGCAGATAATTGCCCATTTTTTGAAATCATTGGGCGGAATTGTCCCGTGTTTTTTTATATGATGCTCTATTGTCTGTCCGAGTCTGAAAAAAGTTTCAGTTCCTGCCTCAAGACAAACAAGAATAGCTTCATCTGTACATGCGAAATCATATGAATCAGGGGAGTAAGGATCTGCATCAAAGTTAGGAAAAATACATGTTATGTCATGACTGTAGGGGCCGCCGTAAATGCCGCACATTGCTGAATCGTGATTCCTTGAATATGGAATTCTTGCTTTTTTGTAGTTATCAAAATTTGACCTGTATTGGTCATCAGCATGTCTTTTATGCCAAGGACCGCCGTTTGTGGCATTTAATATCTTAAATTTGCCGTATTGTTTTTCAGTCTCAAATACCAACTTTTCCATATAATCAACTCCCGATTTAAGTTTAACATTATTAGCCTGAACAGTCAACAAATATATTTATTCTGTAGATTGCGGATTAATGTAAATTAAATAAAGCAGCAACCTTAAATCGTTGCTGCTTATTGTTCAGGTATTGATATTCATCATATTATCTATAAAAATACCGTAGCCTTTGGTCGGTTCATTTAGAAAAACATGTGTTACAGCTCCAATTATCATACCATTCTGAATGATAGGAGATCCGCTCATTCCCTGTACAATACCGCCTGTTACAGAAAGCAGATAAGGGTCTGTAATCTTAATTACCATATTTTTGTTACCTGAAGTTTTATTAATTTTTTCAATTTCAATATCGTAGTAAGCTTTGTTGTTTCCTTCGACGGTAGATATAATTTGAGCATATCCTGTTGAAACTTCATCACAGTGAGCAACCGGAATAACTCCAGATTCAGTTGTTTTGCCTGTAATTTTGCCACATACTCCGTTTTCACTGTTTACATCTATCGAACCGAACGCGTTGCCGTAAAATGTGCCTCTTAATTCACCTGCTGTACCTGTGGTTCCTTTGATAATATCGGTTAGCTCAGCGTTGTATATTTCACCGCATTCAGTTGGTATCAATTCGCCTGTATCGACATCATAAATTCCGTGACCGAGTGAACCGAATGTCCCGTTAATGCTATCAGTAAATGTCAGTGTACCAATTCCGCCTGTTGAATCTCTGATCCATAAACCGCCTTTATATAGCCCTGATAATTCAGAAATTTCGGGCTTTAAAGTCACATTGATATTTTTTCCTTCTCGTATTAGCGACAGCGAAAGGGGAGAGCCTTCAGAATTTGCAATAATATCAGAAAGCTCAGAATTGGAGGAAATACGACTACCATTAATTTCAGTGAGCGTGTCTCCGACTTTTATCCCTGCATTATCTGCGGGATTTACCGGTCCGTTTACTGAATCAAAACATTCGGTGCCGACTACCAGAACCCCATTTGTTTTTAGGTTGATTCCGATTAACTCGCCACCGGGAATTACATACTTTCGCTCATTACCTGAGTTGTTAAGATGTTTTACCGGAAAGACCCGGAGGAATTTCAGAGTTGAATTGTTTTCAAAGCTGCTTTCAGTTCCGTAGCTGAAAGCAGCTTTTGTATTATTTTCGAAACTAACCTGATAAAGAAATGTTTCATTAGTTGAAAATCTGTCGGCATCATCAGGTAAGCAAGTTATTCCGTAAATCAAAAAAGCATAAATTAGTGAACATATGCAAGTCAGAAAAATTGTTGTAATTTTTGTTAATTTTTTTAAAATATAAATCACCTCCGCCACAAAAAGATTTTCTGCAGAAGTGATTAATTTATTAAAACCAAACAAATATATAATTTTAAATCTTTGCAAAAAGTTCTTGAATTTTGCTTGAATAATATCAGAAATCTTATCAGACAGACGAGAAACTTTGTTCAAACAAAATAATATAGTTTAAATGAAATTAAACAGGAAAAAATTTGAAAAAATTCAGCAGTACTTTTGAAAGTACTGCTGAAAAAATTACTTGATTATTTCACCCATAGCATTTCCGCCGGCAAGAACTGCGTTTGCTTCATCTGTGTCGATATGCATAGCAAGCGCAAAGCTGTCGTTTACTCTTACAACAACATCACCAAATGTAAGTGAGCGTTCAGCGGATTCAATTTTTACATTAACCACCTGCTTATCTTCAAGACCGAATTCGGCTGCATCAGCAGATGTCATATGAATGTGTCTTTTTGCGACGATAACGCCTTCTGAAATTTCGACTTCACCTTTAGGACCAACAAGTTTGCATGCTCCTGATTCTTTGATGTCACCTGATTCTCTTACGGGAGCTGCAACACCGATTGAGCGTGCATCGGATGCGGAGATTTCAACCTGAGTTGCATTTCTGACGGGGCCGAGAATTGATACTCCGGGAAAGGAGCTTTTGGGACCTATAACCTGAACTCTTTCTTCGCATGCATACTGACCGGGCTGAGAAAGATCCTTTTTCTTTGTAAGTTCATATCCTTCGCCAAAAAGGATTTCAAGATCTGATTTAGACACATGAACATGTCTTGCAGAAGTTTCAACAAGTACTTTTTTATCCATATTAATATCCTCCGACATTTATTTTTTTTCATTATACAATTGAAATCTTAACTTTACAAGAGAAAATCAATGAAAAATTAAAAAATATAAAAAAAATTGTTAAAATTATAACAAAAACAAAAAAATTCTTGTTATTTACTATAGACTTGTAAAAAATCATATGATATAATTCAAAATGTATGGCTATGTGCCGTTATATTAATTTCACCAAAAATTGAATGGAGGAAATAAAGAATGGAGAAGAAAATCAGTAAACTTCCTTTTGTGGACACTCCTGAGCAGGCAGCTAAGCTTGAGGAAGTTATTGCTTCAGCTAAAGGTGACAAAAGTCGTCTTATGGCAGTAATGCAGGATGCCCAGAGCATATATGGCTACCTGCCTTATGAAGTTCAGTGTAAAATTGCGGAAGGTCTTGATGTGCCTGTTGAAAAAGTGTATGGTGTTGCTACCTTCTATGCTCAGTTTGCACTTTCTCCCAAGGGTAAATATAATATTTCTGTTTGCCTCGGAACTGCTTGTTATGTTAAGGGTGCTCAGCAGGTTCTTGATAAGATTTGTGAGATTCTCGGTGTTGACGCAGGTGAATGCTCTGAAGACGGTATGTTTTCTATTGAAGCTTGTCGTTGTATCGGTGCTTGTGGTCTTGCTCCCGTTATGACTGTTAACGATGATGTTTACGGTAAGCTTACAGCAGATATGGTTCCCGGTATTCTTGCTAAATATCAGAATAACTAATTTTATTACTGAGGAATAAATTATGAAAATCAGTACCTTACAAAAACTACTTGAAGCGGATATTCTTTGCGGTGAAGAGTTTCTTGACAAGGATGTGCACTCTGCCTGTGGCAGTGATATGATGAGTGATGTGCTTGCTTTCGTGAAGGATCAGGCTGTTCTTTTGACCGGTTTGGTTAATCTTCAGGTTATCAGAACTGCTGAAATGATGGATATGATCTGCATTGTGTTTGTCCGTTCAAAAAGACCTACTCCCGAGATGGTGGAGGCTGCAAAGGAAAGCGGTATTGTACTTCTTGCCACTAATAAACGAATGTATGATGCCTGCGGTACCCTTTATACTAACGGTTTAACAGGTTCAAAGTTATGAGCGATGTACTTAATTTCCACTTTGATGTCGATGGCGACAATTTTGTTTCTGCCGGACAGGCATCAGTTCAGACTAAAAAGAATCTCAGAAGATTGGGATTGCCGCCTGAAATTATAAGGCAGGTTTCGATTGCTTTATATGAAGGCGAAATCAATATGGTAATACACGCAGGTGGCGGTGAAGCCGACGTAAATGTTACGGAAGATAAGATTGAAATAGTTTTATCTGATAAAGGTCCCGGTATACCTGATATTAATCTTGCTATGCAGGAAGGCTATTCTACTGCTACCGAGAATGTAAGATCTCTCGGTTTTGGTGCCGGAATGGGTCTTCCTAACATGAAAAGATATACTGATGAAATGAAAATTGTTTCTGAAGTAGGTAAAGGTACAACGATTACGATGTGTGTTTACCTCAAGTAAATAAGGTGATGATTTGAATTCATACAGACATTCTGTTGTCCTTGATGTAGATAAGTGTACAGGATGCACAACATGTATCCGACATTGTCCTACTGAGGCTATCAGGATTAAAGACGGTCACGCTGAAATCAACACTGACAGGTGTGTTGATTGTGGTGAGTGTATCAGGGTTTGTCCGCATAAGGCTAAAAAGGCAATGTGCAGTAAATTTGAACATTATCTCCATTATAAATGGAAGATTGCATTGCCGGCTCCGGCTTTATATGGTCAGTTTGACGGACTTGATGATGTTGATATGGTTCTGCAGGGATTGTGTGATATTGGTTTTGATGATGTTTTTGAAGTTGCAAAGGCAGCTGAGATTATTTCGTCTTACACCAGAATATATCTTAAATCCGGTGCTATTAAAAAGCCTGTTATCAGCTCTGCTTGTCCCGTTATTTCCCGATTGATATCTCTGAGATTTCCGTATCTTAAGGACAATATTTTACCGTTGCTGCCGCCTATGGAAATTGCTGCTATTGAGGCAAAAAAACGTGCAAAGCTTCAGCATCCTGAATTGAAGGATGAAGAGATTGGTGTGTTTTTTATTTCGCCCTGTGCCGCAAAGGTAAGCTATATCCGTAACGGTTACGGAAATTATAAAAGTAATGTTGATGTTGTAGTATCTTTAAGCGATATATATTTTATGCTTTTAAGTGCTATGAAAAATAATGAATCTCCGAAAATTTCCTCTGAAGCAGGTATGATCGGTGTCGGTTGGGCTTCTTCAGGCGGCGAGTCTTCGGCGATTCTCAATGACAGCTATTTATTTGCTGACGGTATTGAAAATTGCATTCAGGTTCTTGAGTCGATTGAGAACGGAAATATTCCCCAGATTGAATTTGTAGAACTTAATGCATGCATCGGCGGTTGTGTCGGGGGCGTGATGACGATTGAAAATCCGTTTATTGCAAAAACCCGATTGCAGACTGTACGCAGATATATGCCTGTCTCAAAAAATTTCCTGAGTTCCGATGTGAATTTTGTCCCTGACGGATTTATTACGGACTCGCTTCCGAATTATACACCAATTTCACGTCTGAGTGAAAGTTTATCTGAGTCTATGCGAATGATGGCAAAAATCCAGGAGTTACGTAAGATTCTGCCCGGTATTGATTGCGGTGCATGCGGTGCTCCTACGTGCAGAGCTTTTGCCGAAGATGTTGTCCGCGGGATAAATGATGACCGTAAGTGTGTGGTTCTGGAACATAATAAGATGCTTGAAAACAGTGAGGAGCAAAATAATGACAGTTAGAGAACTGGCAGATAAATATGCTTTTGAAACCCTTTCCATGCCTGATCCGGATCGTGAAGTACGTGGCGGATATGTCGGTGATCTTCTCAGCTGGGTTATGGGCAGGGCTCAGGCTGATAACGCCTGGATAACAATTATGACTAATGTTAATATTGCAGCTGTAGGATCCCTTGCTGATGTTTCTGTTGTTATAATTGCTGATTCAGCTAAGCCTGATGAAGCTGTTATTGAAACAGCTAAAGAAAAAGGAGTTAATATATTTCTGACAGATATGACTTCATATGAGACTGCGGTCAGAATCAGTAGTGATATATGAATAGGTATTATTACGATTTTCATATTCACTCATGCTTGTCACCTTGCGGTGATGATGATATGACTCCTAATAATATTGCCGGTATGGCAACACTTGCAGGTCTTAATATTGTAGCACTCACTGATCATAATTCGACAAAGAATTGTCCTGCTTTTTTTGAAGCAGCAAAAAAGAACGGTATTATTCCTGTTGCAGGAATGGAACTTACTACTTCTGAAGATATTCATATTGTTTGTTTGTTTGAATTTCTTGAGGATGCAGTACGCTTTGGTGATTTTGTGAACGGTCACAGAATTCTCATTCCTAACAGGACCGATATTTTCGGAGAACAGATGATTCTTGACGGTAATGATAATGTTATCGGTACTGAAGAATTTCTGTTATCTAATGCTACGGATATTTCGGTTGATGATGTAGCTGATTTTGTTGAAAAATTTCACGGAATTTGTTATCCTGCACATGTTGACAGGGATGCTAACGGTATTATTTCGACACTTGGTATTTTCCCTGATAATGAAAAATTCCGCTGTTGCGGATTTCATAACAGTGAAGCGATATCAGATTATATTGGACGTTATCCTGTTATATCTCAACGATTGTGTCTTGTTTCTTCTGATGCTCATTATCTATGGGATATCCGTGATAAGCAGAACTATCTCGAAATTGACGATGAACCGTACTCCGGTGATAAAGTCAGAAAAGAACTTTTCAGAATTTTGAGAGGTGATATCGCTTGAAAGAATTATCTTTGAATATTCTGGATATTGCTCAGAATTCAGTTAAAGCGAAAGCTGATACAATATCTGTATTAATTGATGAAACTGAAAACAGCTTAACCATTCGTATTATTGATAACGGTTGCGGTATGAAAGAGGAGTTTCTTAAAAATGTTAAAAATCCTTTTACAACTACACGCACCACCCGTAAAGTTGGGCTTGGCATTCCTTTGTTTATGCTTGCGGCTCAGCAGACCGGCGGGGATCTGACTATAGAGTCAAAGCATGTTGATGAATATCCGGAAGAGCACGGTACAGTTGTATGTGCAAATTTTGATAAAACTCATCTGGACTTTACTCCTCTCGGTGATGTTATTTCTACTGTAACCGTACTTATTCAGGGGCAACCCGGTATAAGGTGGATTTATGAGCATAGTACCGAAAAGGGCACTGTTTCACTTGATACGGATATGTTGAAGGATGTTCTCGGTGATGTTCCTCTTGATACATTCGAAGTAATCGTCTGGATAGGGGAATATCTTAAAGAACAGTATACTGAAATAGGTTATAAATTTTAACACTATATATGTAAAAAATGAAAGGAAAATAATTATGAAGTCATTGGCAGAACTTGCAGCAATCAAAGAAAAGATGCAGAACAAGGTAGTACTTCGTGAAGGCAGCTCTGATATAAGAGTTGTTGTTGGTATGGCAACCTGCGGAATTGCAGCAGGAGCAAGACCCGTTCTCAATACCTTTGTTTCTGAAGTTAATGAACTCGGTCTCAGTGATAAGGTTACCGTTACACAGACAGGTTGTATCGGAATTTGTCAGTATGAGCCTGTTGTTGAAATTTTTGAAGCTGGAAAAGAAAAGGTTACTTATGTTAACATGACAGCTGAAAAGGCAAAAGAAGTTGCTGAAAAGCACCTCAAGGGCGGTAAGGTTATCGCTGAATACACGATCAGCAATATCTGATTTAGTTAAATCAAGAAGAGATTTATTGGAGGTATAAATTATGATTCGCGCACAGGTATTAATCTGCGGCGGTACAGGCTGTACATCTTCTGGCAGTAATAAGCTTATTGCTGAATTTGAATCACAGATCGAAAAGAACGGTCTTGTTGATGAAGTTAAGGTTGTAAGAACCGGTTGCTTCGGTCTTTGTGCACTCGGCCCCGTTGTTATTGTTTATCCCGACGGCACATTCTATAGCCAGGTAGAAGAGAAGGACGTTGCAGAAATTGTTTCTGAACATCTTCTCAAGGGCCGTATTGTAGAACGTCTTGTTTATAATGAAGTTGCTGAAGGCACTGAAATTGAGCATGGTAATGTATCTCTTAATGATACAACATTCTATGCTAAGCAGAAGAGAGTTGCTCTTCGTAATTGCGGTGTTATCAATCCTGAAAATATAGATGAATATATTGCTATGGACGGATATGCTGCACTTGGTAAGTGTCTTACAGAAATGAAGCCTGAAGATGTAATTAAAGTTATAATGGATTCAGGTCTTCGCGGCCGTGGCGGCGGTGGTTTCCCAACAGGTCTTAAGTGGAGCTTCACAGCTAAGAATCAGGCTGATCAGAAGTATGTTGTTTGTAATGCTGACGAAGGTGACCCCGGTGCTTTCATGGATCGTTCAGTTCTTGAAGGCGACCCCCATTGTATCGTTGAAGCTATGACAATCTGTGGTTATGCTACAGGAGCTACTGAAGGCTATGTATATGTTCGAGCAGAGTATCCTATTGCTGTTGCTCGTCTTCAGAAGGCTATTGATGATGCAAGAGAATATGGCCTTCTCGGCAAGGACATCTTCGGTTCCGGTTTCGATTTTGACCTCTTTATCCGTCTTGGTGCCGGTGCTTTCGTTTGCGGTGAAGAAACAGCTCTTATGACTTCAATTGAAGGTAACCGCGGTGAGCCTCGTCCCAGACCTCCTTATCCTGCAGTAAAGGGTCTCTTTGGCAAGCCCACAACTGAAAATAATGTTGAAACATTTGCTAATGTACCTCAGATTATTCTTAATGGTGCAGAATTCTTTAATACTATGGGCACAGAAAAGTCAAAGGGTACTAAGGTGTTTGCGCTCGGTGGTAAGATTAACCGTACAGGTCTCGTTGAAATTCCTATGGGTACAACTCTTCGTGAAGTTATTGAAGAAATCGGCGGCGGTATTCCAAACGGCAAAACCTTCAAGGCTGCACAGACCGGTGGTCCCTCCGGCGGATGTCTTCCTGCTTCAATGCTTGACATTGAAATCGACTATGATAACCTTGTTGCACAGGGTGCGATGATGGGTTCAGGTGGTCTTATCGTAATGGATGAAGATACCTGTATGGTTGATATTGCGAAGTTCTTCCTTGAGTTCACAGTTGATGAGTCCTGTGGTAAGTGTACACCTTGCCGTATCGGTACTAAGAGACTTTATGAAATTCTTGAAAAGATTACAAAGGGTCAGGGTACTCTTGCTGATCTTGATGAAATGGAAGCTCTTTGTAATTATATTAAAGATAACTCACTTTGCGGTCTTGGTCAGACTGCTCCCAACCCTGTTCTTTCTACATATAAGCGCTTTAAGGATGAATATATTGCTCACGTTGTTGACAAGAAGTGTCCTGCAGGTGTTTGTAAGGAACTCCTTTCAATTACAATTGTTGAAGATAAATGTAAGGGTTGTACTCTTTGCTCAAGAGTTTGTCCTGTCGGTGCTATCAGCGGCAGTGTTAAGAATCCTCATGTTATTGACCAGTCCAAGTGTATCAAGTGCGGTGCTTGTATTGAAAAATGTAAGTTCGGCGCAATTATCAAGAAATAAGGAGGTACGGAATAATGGCTGATGTAAATATTAAAATCAACGGCAGAGATTTCACTGTTCCTGCAGGCAGCACAATTCTTGAAGCTGCTCGTATCGCAGGTATAGAGATTCCTACACTCTGCTTCCTTAAGGAAATCAATGAAATCGGCGCTTGCCGTATCTGTGTTGTTAAAGTTAAGGGTGCAAGAAGCCTTGTTGCCGCTTGCGTATTCCCTGTAAATGAAGGTATGGAGATTTTTACAAATACTCCCGATGTTATCGAAGCAAGAAGAACTACTCTTAAGCTCATACTTTCAAATCACAAGAAAGAATGTCTTTCCTGTGTACGTTCAGGCTCTTGTGAACTTCAGAAGCTCTGCCATGATTATGGTATTGATACTGAAACAGCATTTGCTGGCGCTAAAAATACTTATGCTATCGATGCTTCAGCATCTCATATGTACAGAGACAACGAAAAGTGCATTCTTTGCCGTCGTTGTGTTGCGGTATGTGAAAAGAACCAGGGTGTTGGTGTCATCGGTGCTAATGCAAGAGGTTTTGATACTCATATCGGTTGTGCTTTTGAAATGCCTCTTGGTGATGTTTCCTGTATTTCCTGCGGTCAGTGTATAACTGTTTGTCCTACAGGTGCTATTGCCGAAAGAGATGATACCCAGAAGGTTCTTGATGCTATCAATGATCCCTCAAAGCATGTTATTGTTCAGACTGCTCCTGCGGTAAGAGTAGGTCTTGGTGAAGAATTCGGCTATGAGATGGGTACCGTAGTTACAGGTAAACTTGTTGCTGCTCTCAGAGCTCTTGGCTTTGATAAAGTATTTGATACTAATTTCTCTGCTGACCTTACAATTATGGAAGAAGCAACTGAATTCCTCGGCAGATACACAAAGAAAGAAAATCTTCCTCTTATTACATCTTGTTCTCCCGGTTGGATTAAGTTCTGTGAGACATATTATCCCGAATTTATTCCTAATCTTTCTTCTTGTAAGTCTCCTCAGGGTATGTTCGGTGCAGTTGCTAAGACATATTATGCTGAAAAGATGGGTATTGATCCTAAGGATATCTATGTTGTAAGTGTAATGCCCTGTACTGCTAAGAAATTTGAAGCAGAAAGACTTGATCATACAGCTGTTGAAGGCCTTGCTGATATTGATGCTGTTATTACAGTTCGTGAGCTTGCAAGAATGATTAAGAAAGCCGGCATTCTCTTTAATCAGCTCGCTGATGAAGAATATGACGCTCCCTTTGGTCTCGGCTCAGGCGCCGGTACTATTTTCGGTGCAACCGGTGGCGTTATGGAAGCTGCTCTCAGAACCGCTTATGAAACTCTTACAGGCGAAGAACTTGCTAATCTTGAATTTAATGAAGTAAGAGGCGTTGAAGGTATCAAGGAAGCAACTTATACAATCGCAGGCAATGAAATCAGAGTTGCTGTTACTTCCGGTACAGCAAATGCTAAGAAGCTTCTTGAAATGATCAAATCAGGTGAAAAGTCATATGACTTTATTGAAGTTATGGCATGTCCCGGTGGTTGCGTAAACGGTGGCGGACAGCCCATTCAGCCTGCTTCAGTTCATAACAATGAAGATATCCGTGCAAAGCGTGCTGCAGGTCTTTATAATGATGATAAGAATCTTCCCGTAAGAAAGTCGCATCTTAATCCTGATGTTAAGGCAATATACGCTGAATATTTCGGAGAACCTAATTCTCATAAGGCTCATGAGATTCTTCATACAGGCTATATAGCTCGTCCTAAGTATTAATTTTTAAGAGGGGTGTGTTTCCACACTCCTCTTTACTCATTTTTATGTAAAAAGGGGCTGTAAAAAAACAGTCTAAAAGGAAAAGGACTACAAACTTACCTGAAAAGGTAGGAATGTAGTCCTTTTTGTGATATAATTAACGTGCGAATGAAAACTAATATCACAAGAAAATATAATACACCATATCAATTAAAATTACCACTGGAAATTGAAAAAATTATAGAAATTTCTGATCCGGTATA
>JAZNEX010000028.1:0-1522 GCA_045588855.1 Acutalibacteraceae bacterium | reverse complement strand
GGCAGGGCGGAAAATTTTGTGTAAAAGTAATTTCCGAACGAAATAAAAATCAGATAACAAACAATAAATTTTTGCTTTAGAAAAGCTATAGATATTTGCCCTTATCGGCAATTCGTCCTATGTGTGGTTATGTTATGCATACCAAAAGTGTGAATAACATAACACGCGTAGGACATTCTATTTTTGTGGGCAAACTATCCCGCATTTTGGTTAGAAAACAGAATTTCAAGTTGATTTAAGACTTGATCCCAATTTCGACATCGTACGGTCCAATGCTCGACAATTTTCTTAGATGCCAAATAGAGCATTTTCCGCAAACTGTCATCGTTTGTAAACGAAGGCTTGCTTTTTGTAATACTTCGGAATTGTCGGTTAAGACCCTCGATTATATTTGTCGTATATATGATTCTCCGTACCTCTGCAGGATATGCAAAAAATGTGCTGAGAATATCCCAGTTTTCTTCCCAACTTTTTACACAAGAGGGATACATTTTGCCCCAGTTTTCTTTAAACCTTGCAAGATTTCTCGATGCTTCATCTTCATTTATTGCTTGATATACGGTTTTCAAATCAGCCATAAGCTTCTTTATATCCTTATAGCTTACAAATCTTGTGGATGAACGTATTTGGTGAATTATGCAACGTTGAATCTGTGCTTCAGGAAATACAGAGGCTATTGCTTCTCTAAATCCGCTAAGACCGTCTACACAAAAGACGTAAACCGTTTTTACGCCTCGGTTTTTAAGGTCATTAAGCACATTTAGCCAAAACTTTGCACTTTCGTGTTCACCAATCCAAATGCCGAGAATATCCTTACAGCCGTCCATGTTGATACCTAAGACCACATAGGCGGCTTTAGTTACATATTGATGATTTTCTTTTACCTTGTAATGAATAGCATCCATAAACACAAACGGATAAATATTATTAAGTGCTCGATTTTGCCAGGCTGAAACTTCTGGCATTATTTTTTCGCTAATTTTACTTACAAGCTCAGGAGAGATTTCAACATCATAAAGATTTTTAATTTGCTCCGAAATATCTCTCTGACTCATACCGCAAGAATACAAAGAGAGAATTTTTTCTTCCATACCGTCTACATTACGGTTATATTTTCCGATGATTGATGGTTCATATTCGCCGTTACGGTCTCGAGGTACTTGAATAGTAACTTCACCCAGTTGTGTTTTTACCGTCTTTTTTGAGTGCCCGTTACGGTAATTTTTCGACATACTGCTTTCGTCATTATTTGATATTCTTTCACTTTTTTCGTATCCTAGCTTGGCGTCTAATTCTGCCTCCATCACCTGTTGAAGTACATCCCCGAACATAACTTTCATTGCTTCCATTATTTCAGTTGTGCTACTGAATTTTTGTGAATTCACATATTCCCTCATCAATTCTGCCGGTGATTTTTCCATAAAAAAATTCTTCCTTTCAGATTTTGAATTTATATCTTAATTCTTATCTGTCCGGAAGAATCTTATTCAGCTTTTACACAAAATTTTCTGCGGTCTCTTTT
>JAZNEX010000027.1:0-11882 GCA_045588855.1 Acutalibacteraceae bacterium | reverse complement strand
TTCGATTTCAGTGTTATTTTATTCGCATAAAACTGTCCGAAGGACAATATCACAATGCGTAGCATTATATAACTGCGAAGCAATATCACTCGCCGCAAGGCGAATAAAACTGCGTGAGTGTCCTCAGGACACCCACGCATTACATCCCCTTTTTTTTATTCAACTGTTATGGTCAGAGGAATTTCAACTGTTTTGCTCTGTGCTGTCTGCTGAGTCATACCTGAAGTATAGTCAATCTTAAGTGCTGACTTATAAACACCCTTTCCGAGGACACTGAGCGTAATATCAACCTGCCATTCATAAAGGTCAGGCTGTGCATCGGATGCGGTAAGCGTAAGTCCGTTCACTGTTTTATCCTCAGTTTTTTCATTAAGTGCAGTAAACACTATATTGTCATAAGAAAGAGAGGTAAATTCAAAATTATCTATAACGGCATAAAAATCCGCCTGTGTTTTTTTTGCAGTAAAAAAGCACGTAACAGTAAAGGTCTCTGCCTCGTCTGTTGATTTTGTCAAGACAAAATCAGTGTTTTTCACAGTAAGCTCTATTCTGTCTGCGATAAGATTCTCAAACTCTCCCGACTGTACGGAAGGCTTTTTACCGCCTGTAATTGCAAAAACAGTAAAGCTTATTCCTGCGACAAGAATTATTACGGACAGAATTGCCGTTATTTTTTTTGTTTTTGCATTCATCTGCATCATCCCTTCGCTTTTATATTACAGAATTAAGTTCATGATGTCAATCGGGAAAAAGTTCCTTGATTTTTCCGACGAACTCTTCATAGGTCATAAAGGTATTAAGCACCGACAAAAGATTTTTGCCAGTAAGCCTTGCGGGAAGTCCTATTGAGCATAAAAGCTTCCGTCTTTTATCTGCACTGTTTTCTCTTCCTGAAAGACCGTATTCAAACAAATCTGAATTTGTTATCTGACGACGTTGAGACTTTTCGTTTTTTTCCGAAAACAGTCCGCTGTCAAGAAGTGCCTTTATAAGAAGACTGTTATCGATTCCCTCGACACCGAGCTTTCCTTCCTTTGAAGGATTCTCTTTTCTTTTTTCCTTGCCGTATATATCGGGAATATATGCGTGAGTTACTGTATCGGCAGGAGCAATATTTTTGAGAAAATTTCTTATCTTAAAGCCTGCAGCATCAGAATCTGTCAGTATGAGAATACCCTTTTCACGGGCAATCTTTTTTATAAGAATCTGCTTTTCCTTTGAACTGAAAATACCGAAACCGTCCGTTGTTATAATAAGTGCATCAATAATACCCGAAAGCCGTGCCTTATCATATCTTCCTTCAACTATTATAGCCTTGTCTGTATGAAGCATAACCTTACTCCTTGAGAGACGCAAGCTTTGATACAAGCTCCGTCAGAAGAATTTCATCCGAAATCTTACTGCTCTTGCTTCTGGTATCAGCTTCAAGCAGCACATCAAGTGATTTTCTTATAGCTGAAAGCTTTGTGCTTTTTGCAAAGGGCATTATTTTTCCGAAGGTATGCCTTGTTTCCTTATATTGAAAGCTGTCGGCAAAATCGGAAACATTTTTTTCAGAATTAAGTGAAACCTTGAGTCTGTACAGATTGACATAAGCGCTTCCCAGTGCACCTATCACGGAATTGACGGGAGTTTTCTGTCTGAGCAGCTCATTGACTATGCTGAATGCCTTGTCGGTGTTTCCCGAAAAAATACTTGCACTGATATCAAAAACAGAGGCATCTATACTTTTTACCGCTGTCATATCAACCATTTCCTTTGTTACAGGCTCACCGCAGGAAAAAGCACATACCTTATTGAATTCATTAAGCACCGTCTGCATATCATCTCCGACACTTGTCACAAGATAGTAAGCAGTATCATAGTCTATGGATGTTCCTTTTTCCTTTGCACGGGAAACAAGAAGCTTTGCGGTTTTTGCAGGGGTTCTGTGTTCAATTTTTACGACAACACCCATATCCGAAAAGATTCTGGTTATATTATCCCATTTTGCATTTTTGCCTGTAGGAATCTTAGATGCGGAAAAATAAAATATCATAACCGTGCTTTCGGGGATATTTTTCAGATTATCCTTGAATTCCGTTATTTCCTCGGTTTTAAGCGAATCCAGTGAATAGTTTTTAACTACAAGACAGGATTTTTCCGCCATCACAGGCAGATTTTCAGCGTCAGCAAAAATGACATCAAGAGGTGTATCATCATCCTCATAAGAATGGAAATTAAAGAACATCAGACTTTCATCTACAATTTTTCCCGTAAGCTTATTAAGATAAAATTCCTTGAGATAATCATCATCACCGCAGAACATAAATATATTGTCGCTTATATCGGACTTTATTTTTTTTGCAAATAAATCCTCATCAATTAACGGCATAGCTGTCTCCTTTAACGGTAATTTCTATAGCTTTGTCTTTATTGGTATAAATACCCTCTTCAACCGGTATTTCTTCATCTGTAAGAATTATAATTTCGGTAAAATTATTTTTATCAAGTGAAAGTGGTATATTTTTTTCGCATATAAGAATGTCACCATAAGTGAATTCTTCATACTTTTCCGCAAAATCCTCATCTTCACCCGAGCATATAACCGTCTTTGTTCCGTTCAGATTTATCACGGCAGCACAGTACCCTTTCTCACTGACGGAATGCATATCTGCATTATCGGAAAATGAAACAGTAAATGAATAGTCATCTCTTTCCTTTTCATCACTGCCGAAAACATAACGAGGTGAAAGCATAGTTGTAAGATAGTTGACATTGCTTGCATTACGGACAGAATAATCGGGAATAAGCACAAAATCTGCAGATGCATTACCCTTTTCCGTAAGATAATCACAGTTTTTTATAACATCGCTGTACTCACTGCCTGTACCGTATACCGCGGAAAATTCTCCGTAAGAGCATAACGAAATACACACATCGGTCTGTCCCGAAGGAATATAAATATAGGTTTTACCTACATCCGGAACGTGTGCAAAGAGTGAATATACCATCACGGCAATCACATTCAGCAGTACATACAGCGCAAACGTCCTTTTGCATCTGAAAACTATGGGAGCCAGGAAATACAAAACACCTGCTGCCGTCATACATATGGCAAGCACACCCAACGGCAATGAAGCAATACTGAAATCAAAGCTTCCGATAAATGATATATAATCAATAATTACTCCGCTTAAAAAATCGGCACATGAAAAAATCAGAGAATTCAGGAAAAAGCCTTCCGGTACAAGCTGTGCCAGACCGCCCGTAATCATAAGTGCCTCGGCAACAGGAGTCATAAGAAGAGATGATACGGGTGAAAACACTGAAAAATATCCGAAGAAAACAGACACCACAGGCATTGTCATAAGCATAACACTAAGCGACAGCATCAACGGATTGGTTATTTTATATTTCAGTTTCTTTATCTTTGTCTTTAAGGTTTTATCAGATGAAAAGGGATCCGGAACAGACATCTTCCCGGTAGTTGTAACAACCGCAAAAGT
The DNA here is from genome assembly GCA_045588855.1 of Acutalibacteraceae bacterium. GTDB lineage: Bacteria > Bacillota > Clostridia > Oscillospirales > Acutalibacteraceae > RUG806. The sequence continues at coordinate 8,394 of JAZNEX010000027.1, read as the reverse complement.
TGCAATAAATGAAAGCAGAAATGAAACATTTCCTAAAAGAAACGGCTTATATATCAGAAGTACCGTTGCGGCAAGCCCCAAAGAATTAAGAGAATCTCCGTATTTACGGATCATTCTACCGATAAACACAATGAGAAGCATTATTCCCGAACGCATAACAGAGGGTGAAAAGCCTGTAAATGCACAATAAAAAAGTACGAAAGCACTTGCCAGAAAATTAGGAAAAAATGCAGAATAGCTTCTCTGCTTAAGAACCAGAAAGAATAGACCCGTCCATATTGCAAGATGCATACCTGACACGGCAAAAATATGGGAAATTCCGCTCATTCTTACAAAAAACGAAAGCTCCGGACTGAGATAATTCTTATCTCCCGTGACAAGTGCATTGACAACAGATGCCTCTTCCTGTCCCATATACTTAAAAAATTTATCAGACACATATTTTCTCAGAGAAAGAATACGTGTATATAATGAAGTTTCGCTTTCATCCCCGGCAGCTTCTATATTTTCATAACAGAATGCGGTAAGATATTCGCCGTCAGACAGGGAATGATAATAAAATATCCCTTCATCGGAAGATTTCTTAAGAGAATATGCAACAAACTCTGTTTTATCACCGGGGCATAACTCTCCCGGTTCATTTGTGTATACGCATATTTTCCCCGGGACGGGAATATTTTCAACCTTACAGTCAGAAAGCACAAAGAAACAGTTCCCTGATGATTTTACGGCAGGATAAGAACAGACAGTACCCTGAATATGTCTTGACTTCCCTATCGCCTGATATGCCGTATCAACCTGCATTGATGACATTGTAAATGAAGCAGATGCAACAAGTACGGATACAAGTACAACAAAAGTGTGCTTTGAAAATTCGGGGGATTTTATGAGAACAAAAACAGTAACGAGCACTGCACATATAAAAGCGGGGATTACAGCCTTTATTCCGAAAAATATCATAAGTGCAATACTGACAGATATAGCAATACCGCTGATAATAAACGGTCTTTTAATTTTCAGTTGTCTGTCGGGGAAATTTTCCATATCACATATTCAGAGCCTGTACTATTTCCTTGAAGGTCTCGATGGGATTTTTAGGGTCTTTAAGCTTTATTGCATAATAGGGTCTTGTTGAGGCATTTGCCATAACACGGCCCCTGAGCGTTGAAAGCTTACCCAGAATATTCTTATCTATTTCATTTACATATAAAAGAAGCGTATTGCCTCTTTGTGTTATTTCATATATACCGCTGTCGGCTGCGGAGTTTCTGAGAAGAGACACCTTTATAAGCCCCATAACACACTCAGGCGGTTCACCGTAGCGGTCTATAAGCTCGTCGAGTACATCAGAAGAATCTTCATCGGTATGAATATCTGCTATACGCTTGTATATACCTATTCTCTGAGGATAACTTGAAATATAGCTGTCGGGAATATATGCATCAATCTGGATATCCACCTGACAATCCGGTTTCGGCTTATAATTTTCTTCACCGTCCTTAAGCTTTGCAATAGCCTCGCTTAAGAGCTCCATATACATATCATATCCGACTGATTCAAGATGTCCGTGCTGCTTTGCACCTAAAAGATTTCCCGCGCCTCTTATTTCAAGGTCACGCATTGCAATCTTAAAGCCTGAACCGAACTGAGAAAACTCTCTGATTGCCGAAAGACGCTTATCTGCAATTTCACTCAGTTGCTTATCACGGGTGAATGTAAAGTATGCGCTTGCACGCCTTGAAGACCTGCCTACACGACCTCTTAACTGATGAAGCTGAGAAAGTCCAAGTCTGTCGGCATTTTCTATAATAAGCGTATTGACATTAGGAACGTCAACGCCCGTTTCAATAATTGTTGTACATACTAAAATATCGATTTCACCTTCGGTAAGTCTTTTCCATACATCCGAAAGCTCCTCTTCATTCATCTTTCCGTGGGCTACGGTAATTTCCGCATCAGGGAAAAACTCTTTGAGCGAAGCGGCACAATCACTTATATCGCTTACATTGTTATGCAGATAATAAACCTGTCCGCCTCTTCTGAGTTCCTTTGCAATAGCCTGAGAAATAATACCCATATCGTGCTCCATAACGTAGGTCTGCACGGGATAACGGTCCATGGGTGCTTCTTCGATAACAGACAGATCTCTTATTCCCGACATTGCAAGATTAAGTGTTCGGGGAATAGGTGTAGCTGACAAAGTAAGAACATCCACATGGGGGAATTTTTCCTTGAGTTTTTCCTTCTGAGCCACACCGAAACGCTGCTCCTCGTCAATTATAAGAAGTCCCAGATCCTTGAATTCGACATCCTTTGAAATTATACGGTGCGTGCCGGACACAATGTCTATCGCACCGGCTTTTATCTTTTTGATAATTTCCTTCTGCTGCTTTGCGTTTCTGAATCGGCATAGCATTTCTGCCTCTATGGGGAATCCCTCAAAACGATGCATTATTGTTCTGTAGTGCTGCAAAGCAAGAATTGTTGTGGGAACAAGCAGAGCCACCTGCTTTCCGTCACATATACACTTAAAGGCAGCTCTCAGAGCAACCTCGGTTTTTCCGAAGCCTACATCACCGCACAACAGTCTGTCCATAGGACAGTTTTTCTCCATATCGTGCTTGATTTCATCAACGCTTCTCAGCTGATCTTCCGTCTCTTCAAATTCAAAACGGCGTTCAAAATCGTTCTGCATATCAATATCGGGAGAAAAGGCATATCCCGGCGCACTCTGACGCTGAGCATATAATTTTATAAGATCTGCCGCAATATCCTTTACGGCACCTCTTACACGGGTCTTTGTCTTTTCCCAATCACCCGAGCCCAGGCGGTTTATTTTTACAGTTCTTGACGAATCCTCTTCGTGAGGTCCTACATATTTGGAAACAAGCTCAAGCTTTGTAACGGGAACATATAAAATATCGCCTTTTGCATACTTGATCTTTATATAATCCTTGGTAACACCCTCCATCTGAACCTTATGAATACCGTCAAATATACCGATACCGTTGGTGCGGTGAACCACATAGTCTCCCATATGAAGCTCTTCAAGAGAGTTAAAGGAGTTTTTATTTTTCTGATATTTTTTTACACTGCGCCTTTCAGACTTTGCGTGTCTGCCGTAGCTTACAACAAGAAGCTTTTCTCCGGGGAAATCCATACCTGCATTAAGTGCCCCCGTAAGAACATTGATATATCCCTTCTGTATAAGCTCAGGACGCTCCTTACACATAAGTGCAGGCAATTCATCATCGGCAAGCTCCTCAAGGAGACCTGCCGCTGCTTTTTCCGTACCTGCAAAAACAATTACTGTGTATTTATTTTTTACGGGATGCTCAATATCCTCTAACAAAAGCTTATATGAGCCGTCCCATGCCGATATCTGATTTACATGAAAAGTAATAAGATCCCTCACCGGGGTATCAAAGCTGCCTCTAGCAAAATTGTCTGCATAAACAGTTTTGCAAAGAGTGTAAAATTCCGAAAGCTCGGAAAAAGCGATATAAAAGCCTTCAAGCCCTTTACAAAGCACGCCTTCAATAAACAACTCTCTTAACTCTTCATTATGAAGCTTTTCGTGTGCAAGTGCTTTTTCTTTTACACCTGCAGTTTCGGTAACAACAAGAAGGCTTTCGGGGAAATAATCAAGAGGAGTAACAATTTTATCATACACCAACGGCAGATATTTATCACAGCAGCCCGGCATTATACCGTTTCTCAGAAGTTCCTCATCCTTCATCAGAAATTCTTTTACCTTCTGCGAATTCTTTGTCCTTATACCCTTCTGCATAAGCTTCAGCTTATCAGCAAGCTCTTCTTTTGAATCAATAAGAACCTCTGTAACGGGCGCAAATGAAACACTTTCTGCACTGTCAGTTCTTCGCTGTGAAACAACATCAAAATAAGTGATTGTGTCAATTTCATCCCCCCAGAATTCTATTCTTACGGGATTAAATGAGTTCGGCGGAAAGATATCAAGAATGCCGCCTCTCAGAGAAAACTGACCTGCACCTTCAACCATATCTGCAGCCGAGTAGCCGCAATCTATAAGCTTTTTTCTTATCTCATCTGTAGTAATTTCCGTTCCTGCAGAAAGAGAGAAGGTTCTTTTTACAAGCTCTTCCTTTGGAATTGTTCTCTGCATAGCAGCTTCCGCAGAGAGAATAAGCACATCGCATTCTCCCGAAAGCATTTTCGAAAGAGCTCCTATACGCTTCTGCTCGTATTCACTACCGCTGCTTTCTACAGAGTGATAACCGAAGTCTCTGGCAGGGTAAACAACACATTCCGTGCCCAATGCTCTTAAATCAGTACAAAGCTTCTCTCCCGAAGCTTCATCGGGCACCAAAACAACAACACCGTGCTTTTGTTCTTCGCACAGTGTGTGTATCAGAAAAGCCTTCGGTGTGGGAGGAAGCCCCAGCACACCAAAGGGAAATCTGTTTTTATTGACATTGATGCTGATATTTTTATACTCCGGTGAGGATATCAGCAATTTTGAATAACACGACATAAGATTAACCGTTATAACGGCTCATAGCACCGTCAGTATCTCCGTCAAGAATATATGATAATGACTCAACAGCCTTTTCCATAGTTTTCTTAAGAGTTTCCATATCCTCTTTTGAAAACCTGCCGAGCACATAATCCTTAAGATCATCATCCTTATCTTTTCTGTCGCTCACCCCGATTTTAAGACGGGGAAAAACATCCGAATTAAGCTGCCATATAATACTTTTTATGCCGTTATGACCTCCGGCAGAACCTTTTTTTCTGATACGAAGCGTTCCCGTGGGTAATGAAATATCATCATATATAACAATGACTTTTTCGGGAGGTATTTTATAAAAATCGGCAGCAGCCTTTATTGATTCACCCGAATTGTTCATAAACGTCTGAGGACGCATAATAAGGCAGGAATGTCCTTCTATGACAGCAGTACAGGTAAGTGCTCTGTACTTTACTCTGTCGGTCTTTATTTTATATTTATTGCAGAGAATATCAAGACACAGAAAGCCTGCATTATGTCTTGAGTATTCATATTCCTTACCGGGATTTCCCAGCCCTGCGATAATAAACTCGGGCTTACCTGCAGAAATTCCCGCATCTGCCGTCTTTTTCTTAAAAAATGCCATATAACCTCCGGAAAGCCACAAGCTGTTATGACTTTCTGTTTTTCTTTTTATCTGCGAAGAAAATGCCAAGGAACATAATTATCGCAAATATTATAAGATAGAATATAACGGGACAATTGAATTCACCGTTTTCGGCAGCCAGCATATAGGGTCTTATGCCATGTGCATAAACTGCGGCAAACACCATAAATCCCGAACCAATAATTGCAAGTGAAGGAAGCAAAAACCTCTTTACGGGATGAAGCTTCTTTTCTTTTATCATAAATGAAATAAAAATAGGAATATAGAATGCATATGTTGTAACAATGGGAAGCTCGGAGGAATCAAATGTGAATATTCCGAACCAACTTTTCGGAGCAAGCTGTGAGCAATAGAAATAGAAAAGCCAGCCTGCCGAAAGAAGAGCTGCAACGATACAGGAGTTTGCGGGCATATTTGTACCTTTGTCAACCTGACTGAAAACATTGGGATTGGGACCGTAGCCTCTTACGGAAATAGAATAAAGACCTCTTGAACAGCCAAGCATTAGTCCGTTAAGTGTACCCATACAGGAAATTGCAACAAAGAGATTAAGAATATTGCCGAATACAGGACCAAAAACATTTACAAATGCAACTGTTGCACCGTCCTTGATAAGTGTTTCAACAGAAGCACCGCCTGCAACACCGATAAAATAGAAAATATATACTGCAATTATAACAAGTGCACCCACAATAAGGGCAATGGGAAGATTTCTCTTTGCATTCTTAAGCTCTGCATTGATGGAGGTTGCAACAATCCAGCCTTCATAAGCAAAAGCTGTTGCAACGACTGCAGGGAAAAGAAGATCCCATGACTGAACCTCGTGAGAAAAATTATTAACAAGAATGGATGTATCAACACTCTCTGCAGGGTGTGTGATGCCGTAGATTGTACCGATTACCGCCATAAGTGCAAGAGGTACAAGCTTGATAACAGTGGTGGAAACCTGAATCTTACCTGCAAGCTTAGGTGAAAGCGCATTGATAGCAAAGCTGAGAACAAGAAACAGGCATGCCAGAGTCATGCACTCAGGTCCGAATACTGCACCGCCTTCGGAAGCTGATATGTGAAGTGCAAAATCAGGATTTGCAGAGCATATAAAAGTAATGGTATATCTTGCACAAAGCCATGAAAGAACAGATGTCATCGTGGGATAGTAAAGGAAGGTAAGAAACCAACCGATAAAATATCCGTACTTACTGCCCATAGTAACTTCGGCATAGTCAACAACACCGTTGACCTTTTCGTATTTCTGTGCCATAACCGAAAATGCAAGAACACAGAAAAGCATAACAATACCGCCTACAAACCAAGCAAGTATCCCCTGAAGCATATTGCCTTCCGTTACTACAAGTATATCCTGTGCTTTAAAAAACACACCCGAACCGATAACAATACCTACAACCATACAGATTGCAGTAAACAGACCGTATCTCTTTTTTAGTTCACTCATATTCTCACCCCGAAAAAATTAATAGGCTGATCAGTCTTCTTTGTTTTTAAGATGATCTCTGATTTCAAGAAGAACTGAAAGCTCTGTTTCCTTTTCTTCTTCGGGCTCCTCAGCCTTTTCTTCTTCCTCTTTCTTTTTAAGAGATTCTATTTTTTTGTGAGTATTCATTGCAACACGTATAACAATAAAAATTGACATTGCAATTATAAGGAAATCAATGACAGTCTGAAGGAATACACCGTATGTAAGCACAAGTTCGGGAGTAACAACTTCGCCTGCTTCGTTGAGTACTGCGGGAGCAAGCACAAACTTAAGATCTGAAAGTGATATATTGCCTGAAAGAAGACCGATAAGAGGTGTGATTATATCAGCAACAAGTGAGCTGACAATCTTACCGAAAGCACCGCCGATAACAACACCGACAGCCATATCCACAATATTGCCCTTGAGAGCGAATGCCTTAAAATCACTGAAAAACTTTTTCATTTTTACTTCTCCTTTACATTAAAGAAAAATTTAACACAGTGAGTATATCATATAAATATATTAAACTCAACCATTTTTTCATCCTTTTGTCTTGCTAAAAAATACTCATACTGCTAAAATGAACTTATAAAACCTGAGAGGTGTATTTATGTATAAATTTTTTATTTCCGTAATACTCATTATCAGCATCCTTCTTACAATGAGTGCATGCATAACTGAAAGAACACCCGAAGCAACAATTGAAGAAACCACAACAATTGAAGAAACTACGACAGAAGAAGCAACAGAAGAAGCAACAACCGAAGCTACCGAAACCGTAAATATAAACTTTGACGAAGCCACAGCAAAAGAGATATTCTCCTTCAATACGGAAATATACGGCAAGCTGACCGTTTTTCTTCAGAGCGGATATTTTCTTATTTTTGACGAATTCGGAGGCAAAAGATTCACAATATCTGCCGAAGGCTACAGCCCTCAGAAAACAGACAATATTCCCATAGGAATCAGCGATGATATGAATTTTGACGGTTATACGGATTTCGGTGTATGCTATTATAAAAATGAGCTGAATTCCTTCTATTTCTGCTTTTTATGGGACAATGAAGCACGCACTTACAGATACTACCTTCCCCTGTCGAATATTGCCAATCCCGAATTCAACAAAACCAATGAAACAGTAATATCAAACAACAAACAAACCTACACTGATATACACCGTGAAAAATATTATTATCTCGGAACAGAATTAAGACTTCTTACTTCGGAATTTATTGAAGAAAAACCCTCTGAAGTCATAGTTATAGGTGCAGAATCCGTTGACGCAAAGCCTGATATTATGGAAAACGGAAATTCTGTAATGATAACCCTCAATGCCAATCCTAATTCCGACAGCAAATGGCAGTGCATTATTGATGACCCGGAAATAGTTTCTCTGTCATCCGAATATTATAATGAAACAGAAATTAAATACGAATTCCTCCTGACATCACTCAAAGAGGGGGAAACCTTTGTTTACTTCAGATATGTTTCGGAAGAAACCGATACATATGCAGAGGAGCTGGTTTTTGATGTACTTGTAGACGAAAACAAAAATATAACTGCCGAAGAATTATAATATTCTACGACGCAAAAAAATAAAGGGGCTGTAAAAAAAGTGCTGACCGCATAAAACAAGATAACTAAAGGGTTTCTTCCGGTATTTAACTACCAAAGAAACCCTTTAAAACTGTAAAAATCAGCAAAAGCAGGCAAAAACAAGGTTTTTGCGTTTTATGCTATAAACAAACCTCGCCCTCGGAG
>JAZNEX010000026.1:0-23492 GCA_045588855.1 Acutalibacteraceae bacterium | reverse complement strand
ACTTTTTACCTCCGGAAATCCGAGTCGGAGAGCTGAAAGTGAAGAGCAAAGAAGTAATAGGTAAAAAGTAAATCCCCGTACTTTCGTACGAGGATTTCTGGGGGCAGGGGGTTGACAAATCGTAAGATTTTTTCTTATATTCCGGACAACTCTTTTATTTTTTAAAAGTTGAATTATGATATACAAAATGTTATAATACAAGCTAACGAAAAGGGGTGGCGGATGTGGCTGAAAATTTTCATAATATCGGAATACTTGCACACGTTGACTCGGGAAAGACCACACTTACAGAACAGCTGCTGTATCTGACGGGAGCTATACGAAGTGCAGGTACTGTTGATTCGGGCACGACTGCTACGGACAGTCTCAGTGTTGAAAAGCAAAGAGGAATTTCAGTGCGTACAGCTACGGCAACGGCAAAATGGAAGGATACGACAATCAATATTATTGACACTCCCGGACATATTGACTTTGCAGGTGAGGTTGAGAGAGCCCTGGCAGCTCTCGATTATGCAGTCGTTATAGTTTCTGCCGTTGAAGGTGTAAGGGCACATACGGAAAACATCCTGAAATCTCTTGAAAAAGCAATGCTCCCCTGTCTTGTTTTTGTAAATAAAATTGACCGTGCAGGCTCAGACTTTTCAAAAGTAATCGATGAGCTGAGGCAATTATCCGACCGCGGATATATAGTACTTACGGATCTTGAGAATGAGGGCACCGAAAACTGCAGAATTCAGGAATATAAAGAGGACATTTTCAGAACAATAGCTACCGAAGCACTTGCAGATATCAATGATGAAGCTGCTGAAACTTTTATTGAAGACAATATACTTACGAAGCAAAAAGCCGATGAAATCATAAAAAAAGAGATAGCTGCCTGCAAGCTTATTCCCGTTGTATCCGGAAGTGCAAAGCATTCGGTGGGAATAAAAGAGCTTGCCGATATTCTGGTAAAATATATGCCTGATTCGAGCCGCAGAGCTACCGATGATTTATGCGGGATTATCTTCAAGATTGAACACGATAAAAGCCTCGGGAAAATATCACATATCCGTCTTTTCGGCGGTGAAATATCCAACAGAGACGAAATTGAGCTTTTGGCTCCGAAAAGGACTCAGATAATTGTCAGCGATGCGGTTGAAATTGAAGAAGAAACGTCTGTCAGAGAAAAGGTATCTCAGATAAAAAAATTCTGCGGTGCAAAAAGCACTGATACAGGAATTATAAAAAGCGGTGACGTTGCCGCAGTATGCGGTCTCCCGTCTGCAAAAAACGGTTTTTATATAGGCAAAGCATTAACATCTGAAGCACCGGGACTTGTAAACCCGTTTTTAAGAGTAAAGGTCACACCTTCAGATTCTGATCCGTTAAAGCTCCCCGCCCTTGCACAGGCTATGAATGAATTATCCGATGAAGAGCCCTATATGGATGCAAAATGGGAAAACGGTCAGAAAGAAATCACAATAAGCACAACCGGAAAAATACAGCTTGAGGTGCTTTCAAATCTTCTTAAGGAAAGATATAATATTGATGCGCAGTTTTCTCCCCCAACGGTTATATACAAAGAAACTCCGTCATCGGCAGGCATAGGTCACGCCAGCTACACAATGCCAAAACCCTGCTGGGCGGTTGTTGATTTCAAAATTGAACCTATGCCCCGTGGCTACGGTGTTTCGTACCACGGCAAGCTGCCGAACAACCAATGCTATTACCGTTATCAGTCACATATACATACCTCTTTCAACAGATGCATCAAACAGGGACTTTACGGGTGGGAGGTAACGGACTTCAGGTGTACACTTGTCGGCGGTGAGCATCATACAATACACACACATCCTCTTGACTTTTTTGTGTGCACACCAATGGCCTTTATGAACGGGCTGCAAAGCGTCGGATCAACAATCCTCGAGCCGCTTCTTAAAATAAGAATAGTTGCCCCTGAGGAGCTTTCGGGAAAAATATTCTCCGAAATAATCAGAATGGGCGGTGAATATGACTCCCCTGTTATGCATTCGGGAATGATTACCATTGAAGCAATTGTGCCGGTTGCAACATCAATGAGCTTCCCCGAAAAGCTGGCAGCTATGACTTCGGGAAAAGCCGTGCTTTCTCAGGATTTTTACGGTTACAGAGAATGTAATGACGGACCGGAGCATATGAATCCCCGTAACGGTGTGAATCCCCTTGACCGGTCAAAATGGATACTATATGCAAGAGGTGCGTATAATGCAGAAACATAAAACAGAGCAGCTCATATATGCGGTCTCCCTCAGAGATTTATGCGGGCTTAACAGAAACCGACAGCAAACAAAAATCTTTTATTAAAAACTGCAAAACACAAAAAAATGAGCATTTTTTCTGTAAACCAAGAAAGAAAGCCACGACAAGGCTGACACCTGTCGTGGCTTTTTGTCGCATTTTATCGGAAAAAGAGCCGTGTTTCGGCGTATAAATCCCTAAGCGAGACCGCTTTCTGCTCCATCATTTTTATTACTTTATTTTTGCTTTATATGTCCGGCTTATCGAATTTTTCTGTTTCAGGATTAAACAATACCTTCATAATTAAAATATGTTTCGGGATTATTTTTATCTGTACGGGAATTACCGATAATAACCATAAATTCACTATCCCTGTTCTTAAGATTATCAAAAATACCGGCAATGCTTTTTCATTTCTTCAACGATATAATTACCGGAAAAAAAGAAGCTCTTCATCCGGTAAACTTCTTGCCGGAATAAGAGCTTTTTTATTTTATCATACCCGACACCATATACATTTTATCATCGGAAATTTTAATATCGACAGTCAGGTATTCTGACATAATTTCAGAGAGCGTTTCCGTATCGGGAAGAGGCATTGAAATATTAAAGGGAACACGTGCATGACATTCTTCAAGCTCCGTTATGCTTATTCCGTGGGCGACTGTAAGTCTTCCGCCTGCCGTCAAAGCTGACGAGAGATTCAAAAAAAGCTTTCCGTGATCGGGAAAATGGGGAAAAGCATTGTAAATCATTATAACGTCATATTTTTCCCTGAAGCAATAGCTTTCGGCATCGGCACATATAAGCCTGACCTGCGGATACTTTCCCTTTGCAATTTTCAGCATTTCAGGAGAAATGTCAATACCCGTAAGAGAACCGACTTCCCTTTTAAGATAATCTCCGAAAAGCACACCTGTCCCCGATGCAACATCGAGGACGCGCGTTCCTTTTTTCACTTCGCTTTTATCAAGAATAAAACTGATAATTTCATCGCTGCGAATCTGATTCATATCCCATACAGGTGCTTTTTCATCAAAAAATGCTTTGATTTCACTTTTGTTCATCAATTCATACCGTTGCCTTTATTTTTAAAATGGAGCTCCTTCATTCCTTCCACCTCATCGCAGACTGCCTTAAGGTTACATGTATCACAATCAAAAGTCACAGAATTCATAACATGATTGAGTGTTTCTGCTATGCTGTTGCTCTTACATGCCAGTGATTCAATTTCCTCATAATCGGCAGCTGCTTCTGTAATAAAATATACCTGAACTCCCTTTACAGCAGGATTTTCCTTATATTTTTTTACAATCATATTGCCGATTCTTCTGAATGATATACCATCCTTAACTGCTGCCTTTGAAACTCTGACGCTCTCTTTGTGGGCACGGGATGAAGTTCTTATCATATATCCTTCAGGAAAAAAATGATACTTTATATAATCGATTTTACGGATAAGATTATAGCTTTTCTGCTCGTCTGCGCCATATTCAAGCTGCACAATACATATACGGGCAAATTTTCTTTTACCTTTTATATTTCCGATATCATCACCGATTAAGCAGACACCATCTTCAATCTTTTTTGAGGTCACTAAATTGAATCCCGTACCATCAAGCTCCGATACTGTATCACGCTGTAAAATAACATGACTGTATTCCTCCTCCGGCCATATATCAGAGGGGGTATAAGGATAGCTTTTCCTGTCGTATTTTTCAATCACCTGCAAAGCTCTGAAAATTAAAGAATCAAAAAATTCCATTACAGCTTTTTATCCTTTTTCATTTTGTCATAATGGTTTTTCCACAGCCAGTCATATACCGCCCTTATAAGCTTCATATCGAGATTGAACCAATAAATTGTAAAGGTGATAACAAACAAGCCAAGAAGAACACCAATTATAATTAAAGCAATAATCATATCAGTTCACCTTTGAAAGACCTTTCTGCCTTGCATATTCGGCTGCACCGAGTGCTCCCATAAGCTGAGGATCGGTGGAAAGCTCAACAACCTTGATTTTAAGAACCTTTTCGATTGCAGCCTTCAGACCGTCATTCTTTGCACAGCCGCCTGTCAGAGTGATGCTGTCCACAGCACCTGCCTTTTTTGCCATAACAAAACAACGCTTTGCAACCGCAAGCTGAATACCTGCGGCAATTTCATCCATAGGCTTACCTTCGCCAACAAGGGAAATAACCTCGCTTTCAGCAAAAACAGTACACTGAGCAGTTATCGGAATAGTGTTTTTTGCCTGAAGCGAAAGCTTTGAAAATTCGGGAAGAGACATTTCGAAGGCATTTGCCATGGCCTCATAAAATCTGCCTGTACCGGCAGCGCACTTATCATTCATAGCAAAATTTTTAACTGTACCGTCGGTATCAATGGCAATACCCTTTACATCCTGACCGCCGATATCAATAATTGCCTTAACCTCGGGATTTGTTACGTGCACACCCATTGCGTGACAGCTGATTTCGGAAATATTTTCATCTGCAAAGGGCACCTTATTTCTGCCGTAGCCTGTACCGATAAGGTATGTAAGCTCTTCCGCACTGCCGAGCCCCTCTACCTGTGCTACCGCATCACCGAGAGCAATTTCGGCACTCTTTACGGGATTTATTTTGCTTCTGTTTGTAACATTTGCCACCATTTTGCCGTTTTCATCTAAAATAACGCATTTTGTGTAGGTTGATCCTACATCGCATCCGCCGAAATATTTCATAGTTATTTCTCCTTTACCAAGCTAAATCGTCTTCGAAATCAAGAAGAGATGCATCAAGGGGCTCTTCCTGAAGAACTGTCTGCATATACTTATTTACCTGATCACGCATTTCACGTCTTGAAATGGTGCGAGGATCCATAAGATCCTGACGAACCCAGATAAAGTTGACACCCTTTTCTCTTGCCTGATCATCAAACACACCCATAAGACCGTCCATACCCTTACAGGAAATCTGATCATACATAATTACCGTATCGGCATTATACTCTTCAACTATACGCCATAATTCATCAACTACATTTCTGTAGCCGCCCTTTGTGTGCTTACGCATAATTGAGCGCTGATATGTTTTTGCAAGGTCCTTAAGGGACTGTTCTTTGTCTTCAGTATCAATTTCAAGATAGGAAATCATAGTTTCCATATCCATAACAACATTCATACCCCAACAGTTTTCAAGCCAGTTTGAAAAGCTGGTATAATAGTTTGCTGGGCAGGACCATACTACGGCTCTGTGACGCATTTCACGGGATACGGGAGTTTTCTTTTCGTATGCCTTCATCATAATCTTATTTACCTTTTCGTCAACCTTAAGGAACTTTTCGTTTGAGCCGCCCGAAAGGTTGAAATAAAAGATACGATAAAGCCAGAATGCTGCGCCTGTCATCTGAGGATAAGGTGTTTTGTTTATATCCCACTTCTGTCTTTCATACTCAAGCTGCTTGTTGTAGTCCTTCATACGCTTGAAATATGCATCCCAGTCAAATTTTTCGCCTGTCTGATCTTCAATAAACTTAATAAGAGATTTGATTTCATCAACCGCATATTCCTGAACATCCTCACTGTCATACCGAAGAGGAATACCGAAAAAATGGGTAGGAAGGTTTATTCTTCTGTCAAGGAAGGAGGAATTCATTATTGAACCGTCACAGGGCATATTTGTACCTATCATACAACAGCCCATTTTGGGATAATCATCTTCAATGGCAACACCTGCCTCGGCTGAGGGAAGCGGACACACATCAGCAGGAACACCGAAGCTTTCGGTTACCTCAAGATAAGGAGGAGTAATCTGCTGATCGACCATTGACGACAGAAAGATAGGAAGTGTCTGTAAGGGAATGGGAATAAGATTCGGGAAGCCCGTGAAAACCTCATTGGGAACAATCTCATCCATAAGCACAATTTTCTTTGAAAGCTTATTACCGGGATTGATTTTTTCATCGGCACGGAAGGATATATTGATTAGCTTTGTTGTGTGCTTTACTATCATATTGTAATGAAGATGTGCTATACGAAGGTGAGGGCCTCTGAGCCCCGCAACATGGCGGTCAATAAAAGAAGGAGTTGAAAGATAGGATGCCATCCAACGGTATCTCCATAAGCCCTTGACTGTTGATACGGGAGCTTTAAGCACCATTTTTATCATATCTTTCCAGTTAACAAGCCAACGGTAATAGTCATACATCGTATCTTTGAAGCCGCGCCATTCTCTGTGCCTGAGTACGGCTGTATGTTCTTTATAAAGCTTACCGTAATTATCCATTTTCCTTCTCCTTTCTCTCTTTCTGAATTTTTTTGATTTCAAGGCTTTCAACAAATGCCTGTACACGGGTACGCAGCTGTCCCGATGCGGAAGCAGTATACTGACGGTCAACCGCTGCAGTAGGCACACCGTAATCGTTGGTCATTACATAAGAAGCAAGTGCTCTTTCATAGCCCCAGTATTCACAGAATTTAAGCTGCTCATACATAACACCGTCTGCATGGTATTCATCAACAAGTGCCTTTACATAATCACGTCTTTCCTGAACCTTTTCGTGGCTCATATATCTCGGGCACTGACTAGTCTTAAGATAGTGAAGACAAATCTGTGTAAGCACATCCTCGCCCTCTTTTATGATAATTTCCTGCCTTCCGGGAAGTGCACCGAAGCAATATCTGTCTGCAACAACAAGCGCACCGCTGTCTTCTATAAGTGCAGTGAATTCGGGGTCATCCATTTCGGAACCGACTACCACAATTTTTGCCCTGTAATTCTTTTTAGCATCAGGCTGTCTTGTTTTTAATTCCTCTGCGGTTTCACGAAGGGCAGGAAGAATAAGTGCCTTGGGACAGCAGTATGTAATGAGATTCAGAATATGATATTCATAACCCGTAATTCTGGGATTGTCTTCTTTTCGGTAATTGCCGATTTCGGTCATAATGCGGCAGACCTCATTGTGTTCTTCTACCGACTTAAGCAAGGCTTCATCTGAAGTGTCAACACCGTACACCTGTGTAAGCTTATCAAGAATTTTTGTCCTTGTCTGCTTTACATAGTGTCTTACGGTATGCTCCTCAATTTTGAAGGGCATATCAAGAAAAGTAAGGAAAAACTTATCCTCGGGCACAAGATTAAGCAGCTCAAAATGCTCGGCAGCTCTGTTCATCTCAGAGCAGGTTTCGGATGACAAAAGTGCATTAAGAAAGTTATATCCGCCCTCAATAGCTCTTTCAAGCACTGCCTTTGAATAGCCGCAAAGAAAATTACTCATATAGTATGTGGCAATATCCATTGAGCCTGTACGCGGAGCACGCAGTCTCACGGAAAAGCAGTTGTCACAGTTAAGCAGGACCTCGGGAATATGATAGCAGGTATAGCCCAATGCAATACCGCCGTCTGCCTTTGCCTTCTGCACAAGGTCATTATTGGCATCCTGCAGAAGCTTTTCAAATTCATAAAGGTGTTTTAAATCTTTCATTGCCTTCTCCTTACAATATTGCTAAGCCTTCAAGTGCTGTTTTTACACCCTTTACAACATTGCTGTCTTCGGGGAGCTTTGTAATATTCTTTCCTTCAATGTCAAAAATAGCAAGGTTTGTATCATTTTCTATATAAGACAAAACGGGAATTCCGTTTGTGTTTATGTGAGGAATAATACTTTTATCGGGAATACGGTTTACGATTGCGCCTATTTTTTTATACATAACAAGCTCGTCCGCAACACTCTTTATGGTAGATATAACCTGAGTACCCTTTTTGCTTGCATCGGTTATGAGCAGAAGGTGGGTAACCTTTTCCATAACACGGCGGTTTATCTGTTCTACCCCTGCCTCACCGTCAATAACAACATAATCAAAATCGGAAGACAAAAGACTTATAACCTCTTTGAGATAGGCATTGATTTTACAGTAACAGCCTGCACTTTCGGGTCTGCCCACTGCAATAAATGCAAAACCGTCTGTCTCAACAAGAGCATCAAAGATTTTGTATCTTGCATCTCCTAAAAGCTCAATTGCCGCCTTTGTATTTCCGTCCTCAACAGTTGCAACAATTTCTTTTCTGATATCATCAAGCGTAGTTTCAACCTCTATACCCAGAGCCGTCGAAAGTCCTACTGCAGGATCTGCATCGATGGCAAGTATTTTTTTATCGGGATATTTTTCAACCAGCAGCTTCACAATTGCGGCAGAGATTGAAGTCTTTCCTACTCCGCCCTTACCGGACAAAGCTATAATCACAGCATTATTATCCATAAACACATCTCCTTGCTGAAGTTTATTTTATTATATCAAAACGTTCATAGTTTTTCAACAATAACACAAACAAAAAAATGCTGAAATTCTATTCTCTTCATAAGCAACTGAGCACTTCTCGTCAGAATATACTCATTGCATAAAAAAGGTAAGAACCGTGACTCACATCAGCTTTTATATCTTAAGTCTGAAAAAATTTTAGATACATACAACAAATTATTTATAAAATATCTATTGTTTTTAGCTTTTTTGTTGTACTATAATAAAAGAATAAATTGCAGACAGCAGAATTAAAGAGGAAAATGCTATGGTATACAACTTTTATCATATTACGGACGTACATTATCACAGCAAGAAAAATTTTGACTGTGACTGGCGCACAATGCCTCAGCCGAACACTCAGATATGTATATTAAAAAGTGAGGAAGCATTCATAAAGGCACTTGAAATAATTGAAGCTGACAAGGATACAAGCACCGTTATCATAACGGGTGACATAACAAATCACGGTGACGACTACAGCCTTGAAGAAGCAAGCAAATTACTTCAGGAGTTTACTGCAAAAGGCGGCAACCCCTCTGCATATACAGACAGCCATGACTATCATAATACCGAAATCACTGACGAAAGCAGAAAGCTGCCTGCCTCACAAAGACCCGAAGAGAGAATCCGAAAGATTTTCAACCCATTCGGAAGAGATAAGGCCTTTGATACATACGATGACGGAATAACATTTATTGCGGAAATTCTTCCCGGCCTTTATCATATTGCCATGGGATATAACTCAGAAAATGAGCGTACACTTCACCACCCCTATTTCTCCGATGAGCTTATGGCATGGGTGAAGGGGCATATTGAGGAAGTAAACAAAAAGGGCGGTGTTGTTATATGCAGCACTCACAGACCCATAGTAGCGCCATCCCCTGCTTATGAGGTTATCGGCAAGGGACACACATTCCGTGACGGCGAGAAAAGGCTTAAGGAGCTTGCAGATATGGGCGTGAAGCTCTTTTTCAGCGGACACTCACACGTTCAGTGTATGAAAGAAATTGTAAGTGACAACGGAAATAAGATTTACAGCGTGCAGACATCTTCTCTTGCTGCATTTCCGCCGAAAATGAGAAAAATCACATATGACACCGACAACAGAACAATAAATATCCGCACAATTGATATGGAGCTTCCCGATCTCGGAATGAGCTTTACGGAATATGCAAGAAAGGGCTTCCTCGGAATAATAGAAGAAATTCCTTACAATATGGAGCACGATGTAAAGGCTTTTGCCAATACACAGGGCGGTATTTCACTTCCCAAGGATCTTATTATGAAGCATCCGAAGATTGTTATGTTTACGGGCAGAAAATTAAACGGTCTTACATACGGAAAGGTTGCGGCATTCGGAAGAAAATACAACGGTCTCAGTAAAAAAGACTATGAAGACAAAAAGGATGAAAAATTCGTTGAGCTCCTGCTTCGTCTCATAGCAAATCTTTACAGAGGAAATGCTCCCTATTCACCTGACACGGTTGAATACAGAATCACAATGGGAATGATAAAGAAAATCGAAAAACTGCTTTCTTTAATCCGTGTTGATGCAAAAAAGCTCATAGGCGGATATACTCTTACTGAGTTTGTGGAGCCTCTTCTTTATAACAACGGACCCGATGACGATAACCTGACAATCAATATTGATTAAGCAAACGATATATAACAATTCACAGGAGGATACTATGGCGGAAACTGTTTATAAAAATCTGAGAAAAAGTCACTCTCTTACAAGAGACGAGGTCTGCGACAAGGCTTCGGAAGCAGGTACTCCGATGCAGCCCGAAAGACTTGAAAGAATTGAAAACGGAAAATTTCCCATAACCCCTCACGAGGTAATGCTTCTTGCCGACATTTACGGTGAACCTGCTCTATGCAACCATTACTGTTCAAAGGAATGTCCCATCGGTGAAAAATATGTTCCCGAAATCAAGGTAAAGGAGCTTTCACAGATTGTTCTTGAAATGCTGTCTTCTCTTAACACCATGAAAAGACATCAGGAACGGCTGATTGATATCACCGCAGACGGTATCATTCAGGATGATGAAATCAGGGATTTTGTTTATATTCAGAAAGAGCTTGAGAGAATTTCAATTACCGTAGAAACACTTCAGCTGTGGGTTGAACAGATGCTTGCCGACAAGAAAATAAACATAGAGAAATACAATCAGATCATAAACGAATAAATTAACGGTGCCGTAGGTATAATTTACGGCACCGTTTTACTGTATTCTGCACTTTTTGTAAAAATCAGATACCGATTTTTGCACTTGTTGCTGTTCACTTTCGGAAATTTTCGGGCTATTATTTAATCACAGACAAAAAAGGAGTATCGGAAATGCCGCCGAAGCATAAAATATCAGCATACAAAGCATAACTGATCAAAAAAAGGAGAAATCATAATGACTGAAATTATTATAACAATCATTGCTGTCGCTTTACTGATAAAAGCGGTAACGCTTATATTCAGGCTCTCATGGGGTATTGCAAAAATCATTGCTACAATTCTTCTCATTCTGGCAATACCTGTTTTCGGAATATGCCTTATATTTGCAGGCGGACTTTTACTGCTGATACCCGTAGCAATTATTGCAGCTGCCATAGGCATTGTAAAAATTCTGACATAAAAAAAAGACCTGAAAACGCAGATTGTTTTCAGGTCTTTTTTTTGTATATGTAATTAACAAAAAAACACAATTCACATAAATGTATTCAGTTTACCGTCATTCATTGCATAAGCGTAAAATTTCTGCACTTATAATGCCTTGATCACTACAGCCTGACAAGCCTTTATATCAAGGATGATTTTTTTGTCATTGATATCAGCTTCACAGATATACTCATTGCCGTCGGGAGTAATATTATAAACTGCTGCTCTTGTAAAATCAGCATCGGGCATATTCCACTCACCGCTTCTGCCGCTTTCGGAATATGCGACAAAGGTTTTATTATCCTCTGTAAGAGGCATAATAACATCATTTTCTTTTTTAATCACAACTCCGTTTCTGGTAACGGTCTTTTCTGCCCCCTTACTTTCGACTCCGTCTGCAAAAGCCACTGTATAACCGTCAGCTTCATTTCCGCAATAGTTCAATCTTTTATAGCGATTGAGATATACATAAGGTAAGTGATAGGTACAGAATTCCTTTATAAATGCAGGTGCCCATTTTTTTGCATCCGTTCCGTATTTCTGCCATATATCCTCACCGTGCATTGTTCCGTAAAATACGGGAATCTGAGCTTCATCAACAAGATGACCACTGTAAAGAGCGGGAGGAATATCAATACTTTCCCCGATGCTTACCTGGGATGTCCACCAGGTTGCAGGAATTTTCCCGAGAGTTCTTATGGGAACATTCTGCCATGGGATTTCCGTCATATCTTCCCCTGCCTCAGCATACATTTCACGGTTCGGATGGGTAATTGATTCATTTCTGAAATGAGCTTCCCTATAGGTATATTCACTCGTTATATCAATGCCTTTGCTGATAATGTAGTCAAGCATATGATTTCTTGCCTCATCCTGGTCTTCAAGATATGTTTTCGGGTTAAGGCTTTCAGCAATACAAAAATTATCTATATGCACAGTGCCTGCATCCTGTGCAGGGATAACCTCAAGAAAACTGTCAAACAATTTTTTGAATATACCGCTTTCCCAGAACTGCTTATATGAAGTCTTGTAACAGTTACGGTTATTCAGTTTCTGCAGCACTGCAGGCTTTCCGCTTTTATTATTGCAAATGGCATCTGCGTCAACAAGCTCACGGAAAATACCGTCCTCCCTGACAACATCGGAAACATTCAGATGCACACTTATTACAGTATTGTATTTTTTTGCTTCCGCATAAAGCCATAAAAAGCTGTCTCTTGCGCTCAGATCACATTCACGCTTAAGATATTCATTTACCGTATCCATTTCCGGCCAGCAGTCGTCATGTCCGAGCCCCTGCCAACCGACAAGGTAAATAATTTTTCTGATGCCCTGAGTGATATTATCTACAGCCTTTACAATCTCAAGCACCTGCTCAAAGGTTATAAAAACCTTTGATGTATTATTTTCAAAGTCAGGCTCAGCAAGAAACATCTTCATCCATAATGTTTTTGAATAATCATAATTAAACCCATAGTCCATAGTTGCATATCTCCTTTTCAGCGTATATAAAAGTCATATGATGCCCGATAAGGCCTTCATCAGTTCATCTTTGATTACAGCATGTCCTGCTTGTGTCGGGTGAATACCGTCAGCGCTCCAATAGCTTATATTACCGTCAGAAGAAAGACTGTCAAATTTATCCTGAAGCGGTACAAATGTAAAATTATACTCTTCTGCAATCTGCTTTGATACTTCTGCGCGTTTTCTGACTTCAATATTAAAATCATCCCATAATTTTTCAGTACATGTGCCTTTTAACACAAACGGTTCAAGAATTATAATTTTAATCTGAGGTAAGCTTTCAATGATTTCATCAATAAGCATCCTGTAAATCTTTCTGAATTTTTCGGTAATTACTCCGCAATTCATGGTCAGCTCATGTGAAACATCATTAACACCTATGAGAATTGACATATAATCAGGCTTGAGATTTATAATATCTTCCTTTATTCTGGCATAAACATCGGTTATTCTGTCACCGCTGTCACCGCGGTTGATAAAATTCATTTCAGCATTACACTTATTTCCGAATTCAGACGCCAACATAAAAGCATAACCGCATCCGAGACCTGAATTTATCAGATTATCGTCATCTCTGTTTGCATCTGTTATTGAATCTCCCTGAAACAAAAAAGTTTTCATATCAGTACCCGCTTTCTTAATCGGATTTATAAAGAATATTATATCACCTGTGCAAATATAAAATCAACAAAATCCCCGTTTATTTCTTTGTAATAACTTCGATTTCTCCGTCAGCATTTCCGTTCACATACCCGCCGTCATTATAGTAAAGGTCAGAGTTTATATTTACAACTGCGCCCTGCGGAATATACAATACAGCATTCATGCCTTCAGGAAGTTCAAGGTTAATAGTATATTTTCCGTCCGTGTTTTCATAATCAAGAATTATAAGTCCTTTAACACCGGGCACAGTACAGTGAACAGAGTCGTAAAGGCTGTACTGAGGGTCAATTTTAACCTTCTCATAGCCTGCCGTAAGTGGCGTTATTCCCGCAAAATACTTACTCATAATTACAAGAGGTCCGCCACTCCAAGCGTGGTTTTTTGTGCCGCGCCAAGGATCCCAGAATTCCCAAAGAGTTGAATAATCTTCATTTACCATATCAGAATATCTGTCACGGATTCTGTCACGGGCAGCTTCATATTCTCCCATTTTACACAAGGCCTCAAGCACATAATATTCCATATAAGGACTTGAATTTTGCGTAGTCGTAAGAACCTCTTTTATTGTTGTGTACTGCTCTTTGTCTGCAAGTCCCGACAAAACTGCAAGAGCATTTGCTCTGTCATCGGGCTTTTTTACATCGTTACTCTTAAAGCCGTTTTCGGTAATGAGAGCTTCATATCCTGTTTTGATGGCATCTTTTCTTTGGGTTATAAAATCGGTATCGGCTTTTTTTCCGAGAATATCAGCCATTTTTTCCACAGAAGAAAGGGCATAATAAACCCAGGCGTTTTCAATGGCTGTCATATCTGCCTTGCTGCCCCAATCCGGCCAGTCCCATGAGCCTGAACGGTGAACAACAAGATTATTATCACCGATCTCCCAGAGCCTTAAGTAGGCAATCGAAGCGTCATATACCTTTTCTAAAAATGCTTTATCCCCTGTGTATTCATAATAGGTCAGGAAGCCGACAATTCCCGCAAGCTGCTGAACGGGAAGCTCAAAATAATCACCGTTTATGGGCACAACTGTCTGAAGAACCGCATCATCACCTGTATGTGAAAGCATTGCCTGTGTCCCCTTCTGATACAGCAGATATGAATTGCTGTCAAGAGAATACATAGTCATTATCATTTCACTTGTAACATCGCCCCACCACTGCGCTCTTTCTCTGTCGGGACAGTCCATAAAATTATCACGCATTGTGACATAAAGTGTGCGCAGGGACTTCTGCCACAACGAATTCATAAATTCGTCGTCACACTCGAAATTTCCGCAGAATTCCGTATCATAACCCGTTTCACGGTACTGAAGGCTTACAACCGTAACACCTTTAGGAATTTTGTATGTTATATGCTCACCGTTAAACCATCCGAGGGATTCAAACTCCTGTTCTCCCTCTTTTGTTATGTATGTGGAGGAAACTGCGCCTATCAGTGTATTTTCCGTTGTGATTCTTATCTTTTTTCCCGCAGGTGCGATTACCTTCAGGTAAGGTGTAAGCTGTGCATTATAAGGAATATCAACGGTGATTTTTTCACCGAAAAGCTTATTTACGGTATAATTTTCGTAAGCATCCGAATTTTCATAGGCTTTGAGTCCGAAGTCCTTCAGCAAGGGTATTCCTCCGGGATAAAGCTTACCGTAGACACCCTCTCCGCCCTTGCCGCAGCAGTCAGCATTTTTCCACGAGGAATCGTCATAGCCGTCACTTATCCAGTCTTCGGATGCCTTACGTGCATCATAGTAAACACTGTATTCGGGAAGACGGTAATTGGGCGGATAAAGTGAAGAGTCAACAAAAGCTTCATTTCGCTTTACCCTCCAGCTGCCGTCTGAAACAAGCAATATATCTTCGCTTACGGCTTCAAAAAGAAATCCGCCCTGTCCGCTGCTGTTATAGGAATAGCTGGTTTTATCGTCCCAGTACCAAACAAGGGCACATACCGTATTTTCACCCTTTTTAAGAAAGGGCGCTATGTCAACACTGTCATAATAACCGCTGTTTTCAGAAGGACCTCTTTTTACACTACCCTCAAAAACAACAGCTTCTCCGTTTATGTACAGCCAATATTTTGAATCTGCTGAAATATATGCAGTGAGTGTTTCCGGCACAGAACGGATTGTTACCGTTTTTCTGAAGCACATCCACACATTTTCATTTGTAAGATTATCATTATCCCATATCCATTCAGCCTGCCATCCGACTTTTTCTACGGTATCAATTACGGAATACGGCGGAATACTTTCCGGAATTTCGTAATCATTTGAAAAAGGTACCATTTCCGTCTCTCCCCAAGAAAATAATGAAGATATAAAAGCTCCTGCTATTGCAAGATAAGAAATTATTGTCTGTAAAATCTGCATATTAACCTCACATTTCATATTATAAAAACCTGTTCACAGGATTTTCTTTAATCCGTAAAATCCGCAATGGATATGCACCGTATTTTTGCAATCCCTGTAGTCTCTTATGAAATGATTATATCAAAGTAAATATATTTACACAATATACTTTTTTACGTAAGAAAAGCGAAAACTGACCGCAAATAACAAAAATCCCCGGAAGCTCTGATTTCCGAAGATTTTTGCACAAAAATATTTTAATATATAGGAAATTGCTCGCAAAAGTGAGCAATTTGCATATATCAAGAAACACCGATTCCCCCAAGATTGGGGGCAGGGGGTTGACAAATCGTAAGATTTTTTCTTATATAATTTCACAGACTGCGGTATTGCTTTCAATAATTGCTGTTCCACCATTCGGTATAAGCATCGGGGTAATTTGTTTTGAAGCCGGCTATTCCCATATCACAGATCTGCTTCCACCATTCCGGATAATCACCAAGGTTTGAAAATACCTTTATTCCCATAGCTGCAAACATCTCAACATCAGCTTTTGTAAATGCTTCGTTATTCAGTCCTACCTCCCAAAGATCGGAGCGCCTGACAAAATCCATTGTCCTCTCATTGATAAAGCGTATATTAGCTCCCAGGCGCAAGCCTTCCGGCTTTCCGTTTATCCGATAATGCTCCTGCATTTCTTCAAGCACAGCCCAATCACCTGAAAACAGTATGTATCTTGAAACATTATCCGATTCGGAAAGTATTTCATCCATTCGCTTCAGCATACCTGTACATTTGAATTCAACCTCTACAGTCATATCATAATCCACAGTAGAAAGCCATTCATCAAATTCCTTGAAGGTAATAAGATGAGTTACTCTGTCTTCAATATAATCAGGAGGAATAATCATACGTCTGCCGCCGAAATGCTCAGTCCAGGGATAGGGCGGATATTTGAGCTTAAGTGCATCACGGAACGGAATATCAAACTGTTTGATCTGTTCTGTTGTCATATCCGCAAGTACATCCCTGTGCTTTTCAAAGGTCATATATCCCATATTGCCGTTATGGGTTACGATAATTTCACCGTCACCGCTCAGCTGAATATCCATTTCTATTCCTTCAAAACCCAGCTCAGCTGTTTTTTTGAATGCTTCAAGTGAATTTTCGGGTGCAAACTGTGTAACGCCGGTGTGCGCTATTCTCATCGGCATTCCCAAATACTCTTTTTTCATAATTTCATCCTCCGTTCATAACAGTTTTGCTTCAGACAAAACAGATATCTGATACAAAAACTATGCTTTTGCATAGAGCGAAAGCAGCTTATGGTCATTCATAGGCTTACAGCATAATTCAGTTCTGACAGATGACCATTTGCGCTCTATTTCCTCATACGAGTCAATATTTATATCAACAACAATTTTCTCATCGTCCGAGCCCATCATAAACCACTCACTGGTTTTTCCCCCGGGACAATGCCCCTTATATGTCCATGTCTGCCAGTTATATGAGCATTCATTGAATAGCTGCAATATATATTCCCAGCTTGCAGTTCCTCTGCAGGGAGAAAATTCACCAACAAGTACAGGCACATTGAAATTGCGGCTTTTGTGATGTATTGTAACATCTCTGAAGCTTTCATCGGAATCATCATAAAGGTGATACTGATACATCACATTTTCCCATCCGCGCTCTGACGGATGCGGAATGTCATCGGGTGTCCAGATTGCCTCGAGTGTAATAATATGATCAGGATCCGCGGCTCTTACTACGCTATATAAAAGTGAATATACATCATGATACTTACTGTTTACCTTATCATCGCCCTCATAGTCACACATAGGCTCATTCATAAGGTCATATGCCGCAACAGTGCTGTTTCCTGCAAAATGACAGGCAATTTCATACCACAGCTCACTTGCAAGCTCACGGAAGTGCTCACCCTCGTCAGTTTCATCATAAAGTCTGCAATGATTTACCCGGCAGCTATGATGCGCTATGCTCTGATGCCCGGGGACACCGTGCATATCGAGAATAACATACATTCCTCTTTTTCCGCATTCATCAACAATCATATCCAGGCGTGAAAAATCAATTTCACCGTTTTCCTTACGCTTCCACGTGCCGCAGTCATCACTCTGAAAATTACGGTACCAGAATGGAACACGCACACAGGTAAAACCCAGCGACTGCAGATAATCAAGGTCATATCCGGTAATATAGTTATCTTCACGGATTTTTATCAGATGTCCGGCTTTTTCTTTGCCGAAGCGTCTTTCAAGCGTAGTTACAACATCCCATTGTGCTTCACCGCCCTTAAAAAAGCCCTGCCATAATTCATCAAGAAGCCATCCTCCGAGATTTGTACCCCTCAGAAAAACCTGCCTGCCCTCAGAATTTATTATTTTTTCGCCTTCACAATGCAGCATACTGAGACTCATTATTTACCCCCCGTTCAAGTGTTTTTCATATAAATCATCCGATAAATACAATACCGGCTTTTGACACGGGAAGCTCTGACAGATTGCTGCTGATTTTTCCATTTGCGATAATTTCACCTTTACAGTTCTTAACCGTAAAGTCTTTACCGTCTGCATTTTTTATAATAACCGAAGTAAATGCCGACGCATTTACAATAACGCTCTTTTCTGTTATTACATCAATAACATTATTGGTATAAACTGCAACAACCGCAGTGTTATCAAGCACGGACTGTGCCTGCGAATAATCGTTTTCGGGATTTACGGCAGTTAATTTTCCGTCAAGAAGCACATTTCTGTATTCCTTCCAGAAGTATATATAAAACCTGAGCATTTCAACATGGGCTGCAGGTAAATTCTTTATAAGCATTGAAATCTGCGGAACCGAGAAAATGATGCTTGCGAACTGCAAGGCAGCATTTTCGGCACTGTCTTCCTCACTCCACATTATCATATCAGAATGCACTGCTGTTTTTCCCGAGGTCATTCTGAGATTTATTATCTGACTGCGGTTTGCAAGTATATCTCCCGGACAATCTCCGACTCTGAGCATATTGCCGTATTTTCTGATAGAAGGTCCTATATAAGACTGACGGAATTCAATAAGAATATCACTGTCAAGCGCCGTAAGCTCTGCTTTTATTTCAGACATAAGAGCGTGAATTGCATCCTCAAGAGACTGAAAATCACGGTTTTCATCATACTCAAGAGATTTTCCCTTTAATACAAAGCTGTCAATAAAATCAAGCTTAAGCCCGTCAAGCTTCCATTGCGATACGGCATTTTTATAAATACTGCAAAGGTATGACCTTACCTTTTTATATCTCGGGTCAAGTGCCCAGAAATCCTTTTCATTTCCTGATTTATCAAGAAGGCAATCCTTGAATTCTTCATATTTATCAGAATAAAGCCCGACAAACGGAACGGAATACCAGAGAATAACCTTCTGTCCGATTTTATGTATTTCTTCAATAAGCTCAGCCATATTGCCCATTTTGCTTTCGCAGACCTTCCAGTCCCCGCAAAAAGCATAGCCGCGGTTATTATCATCAGTCTGCCAGCCGTCATCAATTATAACAGTTTCCATTCCGAGTTCCTTTGAAAGTCGGCATTCCTCCGAAATTTCATCCTTTTTCAGATCCTGATGGAAGCTGTACCAGAGTGAATCCATAGGCATTTTTGCACTTTCGGGTACAAATGCTGAATTATATCCGCATTCGTTTTCCCACCAAAAAGCAGTATTATAAATACTGTCATAAAAAGGAATTCTTCTCATATCAATTCTGATTTTTGCAGAATAATCCGTAACTGCATTTGAAGGCAAAGTAAAAAATATTGCTTTGCAGATAATTTCGGCAGTTTCCTCGCAATAACCCATTGAAATTTTTGAAGGAATATCAACATCGGAAAGAGCAACGCAGACTTTGTTATTTCCGTCAAAGGTTGTTATCTGTTCCGCTGGCATACCCGAAGCAAGTCTTGAAACGGCATCGACCATACCCCAATCGGGACGTATTGAATGATTACGGGCAAAGGAATTCCACACTCCGCAGCTGTCAGCAGCGCTTATTCTCCAGATAACGGCAAATTCCTCGGGGACGGAAAGTGCAGCTTGTTTCATATCCACATCAACAAATAAAATATCATCTTTAACCGTCTTTTTTAACGTTACCTTTGTGCTGTTGCTTTTGCAAATAACCTCAAAATTAAAATTATACATAAATCCACCGCCTGAATTAATTTATAAGTTCATAAATTATGTATTGCGTATTGTCACGCAGTTATTTATCAGCCTGATTATCACATCTTCATTTTATCTGTACCGTAACCGATTGTAACACAATAAAATTCAGATTTCCATAAAAATTTATATATGTCAGTAAATAATATTCCGTATTTATTTTCAGTTAAATATGTGCTATAATCTATATATTCGCATACAATAATTGAGTTTATTCGGTATTATGCATAGGGAATAAAGAAAATAAAGCTGTAAGGAGAGACGAGATGAGTATTTATCTTGAAATATCGGAAAATCTTCAGAAGGGAAAAAATAAAATAGTAAAAGAGCTTGTTGAAAAGGCTGTTGCAGACGGACTTCCCGCCTCTGAGATTCTCAGAGAAGGCTTGCTTTCGGGAATGGATATTGTCGGTGAAAAATTCAAGAACAATCAGGTCTATGTTCCCGAGGTTCTTGTTGCTGCAAGAGCAATGAAAACAGGCATTGAAATTCTTAAGCCCCTGCTTACGGCTGACGGAGTTACCGCAACAGGTAAAGTATGTCTCGGCACGGTGCAGGGCGACCTTCATGATATCGGCAAGAATCTCGTAAAAATGATGATGGAGGGTAAGGGCCTTGAGGTAATAGACCTCGGAACCGATGTTTCTCCCGAAGCATTCGTAAACTCTGCAATTGAACACAACTGTCAGATAATCTGCTGTTCCGCACTTCTTACAACTACCATGGAGGTTATGGCTGAGGTTGTAAAATGTGCCGAAAAAGCAGGAATACGCGACAAGGTTAAAATTATGATAGGCGGAGCACCCGTTACGGAGCAATACTGTAAACAAATAGGTGCAGATATATACACTTCGGATGCAGCAAGTGCCGCTGATGAAGCGGCAAAGCTTTGTAAGGAATAATGATATGAAAGAAAAATTAAAGAATATATCGGAACACAAAAACAGAACACTTCCCATTCTCGCTTTTCCCTCGGCAACACTGCTCGGAATAACCGTAAGAGAGCTTATTTCATCCCCTGAAATGCAGCTTAATGGGATGAAGGCAATCGCGGAGAATTGTACCGTAGGCGCAAGTCTCAATATGATGGATTTATCACTCGAAGCCGAAGCCTTCGATGCAAAGGTACGCTTTTATGACGATGACATACCTGCTGTTGAAAAAGGCATAATTGACGATATAACAAAAGCCGAAGACATAACAGTTCCCGAAATCGGCGCAGGCAGAACGGGAATTGCCGTTGAAGGGATAAGACTTGCAAAGAAAGAAATAACCGACAAGTGTGTTTTCTGCGGTGTTATCGGACCGTACTCTCTTGCAGGAAGACTTTTTGATATGACAGAGCTTATGATAGAGTGCTATGACAATCCTGATGATGTCGGTATACTTCTGTCAAAGTCTGCGGAATTCATAATAAGCTATATAAAGGCTTTCAAGGCTGCAGGAGCTGACGGTGTTATTATGGCAGAGCCTGCTGCCGGGCTTTTGTCTCCGACTCTTGCCGAAGAATTTTCGATGCCCTATGTAAAACAGATTTTTGAAGCAGTAAACAGTGATGATTTTATTCTCTGCTATCACAACTGCGGCAGCTCGGCAAATGATATGCTTGATATGATAGCAGACCTCGGTGCTGACATTGTTCATCTCGGGAATGCCGTTGATTTAAAAAAGGCTATGAAAATTATCCCTTCGGATACGATTGTTATGGGAAATGCAGACCCTGTATTACTTAAAACAGGCACAAAAGAAGATATCAGCAACGAGGTGCAGAGAATATTTGACGAATGCGGCAAGTATGATAACTTTATGATATCCACCGGGTGCGATGTGCCTGCAAAGGCAAAATGGGAAAATATAAACGAATATTTTAAAAAGGTAAACGAGCTTTATGCATAAGGTCATAATAAACGGAAAAACGGAATATGCCAAAAGCGGTACACTTTTATCGGAATTACTGATTTCGGCAAAAAATCCCGTAGAGCATATCTGCGGCGGTAAAGGACTTTGTAAAAAATGTACCGTATCGGTAAACGGAAAATCAGTACTGTCATGTCAGTATAGAATAACCTCTGATATAAACGTTATTACGGAATCAGCAGGTAAAATTCTCTCCGAAACCGGGGCAGCTGAAACAGGTCTTCTGACAGACAAGCTGTGTTATGTGCTTGATATCGGCACAACTACCCTTGCTCTGGCACTCGTTGCAACAGACGAAAAGAAAATTATACGTGTTATCACACGCAATAATCCCCAGAGAATTTTCGGTGCGGACATTATGTCACGAATTGACCACTGCAGAAAAAACGGTGTTAATGATTTGCAGAAAACACTGACGGCAGAAATTAATTCAATGATAGAAACATCAGCAGAAAAAGCGGAAAAGCTTTTTGTTTCTGGCAACACAACAATGCTTCATCTGTTTTTCGGTGCAGACTGTTCATCTATGGGAGTATCACCCTATACACCCGTATTTCTCGGAGCGAAAACGGAAAAAGCGGAAAGCATCGGAATAAAAGGTGTTCAGACCGTTATTTCACTCCCCTGTATCGCCTCCTTTGTGGGTGCTGACATTACGGCAGGATTAAATTATACAGAATTACCTGAACACGGCAGACACAGTCTTCTTATAGATCTCGGAACAAATGCGGAAATTGTTCTTTTTTCGGAAAGTGATGCACTCTGTACCGCTGCGGCGGCAGGGCCTTGCTTTGAAGGAGCAAATATTTCCTGCGGAATGAGTGCAACCGAGGGTGCAATTTATGCTTATTCCCCCGGTGCAATAAAAACCATAGGCAACACAACAGCAAAAGGAGTGTGCGGTACGGGACTTATTGATATTATCGCTTATTATCTTAAGGCAGGTATTATCGATGAATCGGGATTTACCGAAGATGACATTGAAATATTAAACGATATCGTGATAACCCAAAATGATATAAGGCAGTATCAGCTTGCAAAATCAGCTGTCTGCTCTGCCGTGCAGACACTAATGAAGCTTAAGAATGTAAATTTTGATAATATAGAAAAAGTGTATATTTCCGGCGGTTTTTCGGGAAAAATCAATACAGAAAATGCCGTTATTACGGGACTTTTTCCGCGGCAGCTGAAGGATAAATGCACGGCAATAAATAACAGCAGTCTGCTCGGCACGGTAAAATATGCAACAGAAAACAATCCTCTTGATACAATCTGTAAAAATACCTGCTATATTGACTTATCCTGTAACCGGACATTCTCAGAGCTATTCATAAATAATATGTTGTTTACAGACTGACAAAAAAAAGGGGATGTAAAAAAACTCGTTTTTTTACATCCTCTTTTTAGGGGCTAGGAAAAAATGCGCAGAATGAACAAACCGAGCCAAAATAAAGCGTTCAGCTTTATTTTGGTTTACCCGACGACGTACAAAGGTACTCCGAGGGCGAGGTTTGTTTATAGCATAAAACGCAAAAACCTTGTTTTTGCCTGCTTTTGCTGATTTTTACAGTTTTAAAGGGTTTCTTTGGTAGTTAAATACCGAAAGAAACCCTTTAGTTATCTTG
>JAZNEX010000025.1:0-11651 GCA_045588855.1 Acutalibacteraceae bacterium | reverse complement strand
CTCGCACAACTCACGTAGTATTGCGCCTATCTCTGCTTTCAATTTCCCATATATGGCTTTCCTGCGATACTTGGGCGCAAACACTATGTGATATTGACACTTCCAACTCGTATGTGATAAACTGTACGTGTCATTAGCTTTATTCTGCATTGTTAATGTCCTCCATTCTGTTTTTTCGGTTGGTAGCCGATTTAACTATATCAGAATGGAGTTTTTTGTCACCTTTACTTTTGTCTCTGACACTAAAGTCCGTACATTCCACCTGCATAGCAGGTGGTTTTTTTATCGGCATAAAAAAATCACCCGGAAATTCCGGGTGATTTGTCAGACAACATAAAGCATCTCTTATGCTTCTTCAGTTGTATCTGTGTCTTCTTTCTTTTCTAAGAATGTGAAAAGTGTACCGATTACCATAATGAGCCAATCAATAATTACTCTGATGGGGCCGGGAAGAGAATCCATAAGAAATACTCCTTTCAAAAATTACAATATATTTCAAGTAAATTATATATCATACAAATCAGTTTGTCAATTTACTATTTTACCATTTTACCTGTTCTGTTTTTGGTAAAAGAAACAAAAAACCGAAAAAGCCTCTGCCGTAAAAACGGCAGAAGGCTTTTCGGGAACAAGATGTTCAGGAGAAGGTTTTATTCGATTTCAAGTGTTCTGGTTTCCGGGAGAACGGGCTCTCTTTCAGGCATATTGAGTCTGAGAACACCGTTTTCATACTTTGCCGTGATTTTGTCAGTATCGATACCCGATACATCAAAGCTTCTTTCATATGCGCCGTAGCTTCTTTCTATACGGACAAAGTTTTCCTTTTTATCCGTATCCTCCACCTCGCTGTGGCGCTGTGCCTTGATTGTAAGCACATCATCCTTAAGCTCAAGACCGATATCCTTTTTGTCAAAGCCGGGAAGGTCTGCCTCAAGAAGATAGCCTTCATCCGTTTTTCTGATATCTGTTCTGAATGGTCTTATTTCTGCTTTTTCGGAGAAAAAAGGCTCATTGAAGAATGCTCTTGCAAGATTGTCCATATCTCTGAAGGGACTCCAGAAAGAACGGCTGTGTGTTAAAGGGATAATTTCAAACATTGTTTTTTCCTCCTGTATATGATATAATTTTTAAGCAATGTTTTCGGGAGTGAACACAGAGAATATATCTCTGAGGTTTTGCCGCCTCACCGGTATTCCGTCAAGGAACCTGACTATGAAGAATCCGACCTGTCACCCGGTATCTTCCGTCTGTTCCCCTCCCTGCAACTATAATATATACTACACTTGTTGTATCCATATGTTTTTTTTGTGACTATTCTGTAAATATTAGCACTCTCTGTGTGAGAGTGCTAATATTTTTTTTGTTTTCATAAAAACAATCCGTAATACCGATGCTATACCATAATTATTCCCCGCAACAAAAGTTTTATTCAAAGCTTTTTAAAAAAATTTTTTATACCGAAACTGTTATTGTATAATCAATACAAAGCATATATAATGGAAATATATTATGCGCAAAGGAGACCGCTTATGAAAGCTTATTGGATGTGGCACTGGGGAGAATACGAAATCTTCCATACCAATATTATGAGTGACCGCCGTCAGGAATTCGGTGCAGACTACCCTACCGCGTGGCACTGTGACAATGTATATCCCGTTGTCGAATTTTTTCGGGAAATTACTACCGAAAGAGCCACAACACTGACACTTTATGTCTGCGGCAAGGGATATATTACCGTTGACGGAAAACGATACCCCGACAAAAAGACTGTCAGAATGGAAGCCGGCAGACATTTTATTACTGTCCGTGTTTCCAATTTCAGCGGACTTCCCGCCGCATTTATTGAGAGTGACTTATGCCCCTCGGGTGAAGGCTGGACATGCACCCGTATGACACCGATAAAGTCACCTGCCGCATATCTCACATACTATGATTCACCATGTGTCACCCCCGACACCTTCCCCTTCTCTTATGAAACAAAGCACCCTGTCAGCACAAGAAAAACAGAGAATGAAAAAGGGAAAACAGGGGTGCTGTATGATTTCGGCAAGGAAATGTACGGATTTGTTGACATATCCGGACTTAATAAAAGCCGTGAATACGGTATTTTCTACGGAGAATCCCTTGAAGAAGCTCTGGCAGACGAGGAAGCCCTTATATTTGAATATATAAAAAATGCCGGAACCGTTCATCTTCGTCAGAGGGCATTCAGATACATTTTCGTTGCATGTGAAGACAGTGATAAAATTACAGTCAGTGCAGAATATGAATATCTTCCGATTACACAAAGAGGCAGCTTCCGCTGTGACAATGAAACAATAAACCGTATATGGGAAATGTGCCGTTACACCTTCGAGCTTAACTGCCGCGAAACATACCTTGACGGAATAAAGCGAGACCGTTGGCCATGGTCGGGTGACGCATATCAGAGCTATGATATAAACAGATATCTTTATGCAGATAAGGATATTGACCGCCGCACAATAATCGGACTCAGAGGAAAGGACCCTGTTGAACAGCATATAAATACAATTATCGACTATTCCATGTACTGGATAATTGCCCTTACGGATTATTATATGACCTATGGGGATAAAGATTTTCTTAAGATGATATATCCCCGTACCCTTTCTCTGTATGAGTTTATCCGCACGAGAGAAAACGAAGATGGCTTTATTCAGGCAAAGGACGGAGACTGGACCTTTATTGACTGGTCGGATATTGATAAAACAGGGGCGGTGTGCGCAGAGCAGATGCTGTATATACGCACAAAAACCGCAATGGCAGAAATCACGGAAATAATCGGTGAAGACACAAAAAGCTACAGAGCCGAAGCCGAAGAGCTGATCGCAAAAGTAAATGACTTCTATTGGGATAAGGAAAAAGGGGCATACATCGACAGCTACTCTTCGGGGAAACGCAATGTTACAAGACACGCCAACATATTTGCTCTTCTGTTTGATATTGCCGACGCTTCACAGCGTGAGAGCATAATACAAAATGTACTTCTTTCCGAAAACATTCAGAAAATCACAACCCCCTATTTTGAAGGCTATGAGCTTGATGTTATGTGCAGCATAGGAAACAGAACATTCTTCGAGGATATGCTCACGTCCTATTGGGGAAAAATGCTTGAGCTCGGTGCAACAACCGTATGGGAAGCCTTTGACCCCACGCAAAACGGGGCTGAGCATTATGCGATGTACGGCAACCGCTTCGCAAAATCCCTCTGTCACGCATGGGGCTCCACACCCATATATCTTTTGGGAAGATATTACCTCGGCGTATATCCCACAGCTCCCGGCTACAGAGAATTCAATGTTGAGCCTTGCCCCGGCGGCTTCGGTGAAATTGAAGGCACAGCCCCTGCAGGTAAGGGCAGTGTATATGTACACCTGACCAAAGCATCACTTACGGTAAAATCCGATATCGAAGGCGGCACACTTATATGGCAGGGCAGAAAATACCCTCTGAAAGCAAACGAAGAAATTCATTTTGATCTATAAGAAAAAAACTAACGATTTGTCAACCCCCTGCCCCCAATCTTGGGGGAATCGGTGTTTCTTGATATATGCAAATTGCTCACTTTTGCGAGCAATTTCCTATATATTAAACCAACAATCCCCGTTACGGCTTTACCGTATCCGGGGATTGAGTTTTTATGCTGTTATACTGTTTTCGGCATAATACTGCGCCTGTGCATTCCAGAGAACGGAATACTTTCCGTCTTTGTCCCTCAGCAGCTCATCGTGTGTACCCTCCTGAATAATTTCACCCTTGTGAAAAACAACAATACGGCTGCAGAAACGGCAGGAGGAAAGACGATGAGAAATATATACAGCTGTTTTCTGTCCTATAATATCATTGAATCTCGAATAAATCTCACTTTCCGCAATCGGATCAAGAGCAGCCGTAGGTTCATCCAGAATAACAAACGGTGCATCCTTATAAAGTGCACGAGCTATGGCAATTTTCTGTTCCTCACCGCCCGAAAGATCAATACCGTCCTTTTCATAAAGCTTATAAACCGACTGCTTCAGCTTTTTCGGAAATTGTTCCACTCTGTCCTTTATACCTGCCATCTCGAGACACTTCCAAACCTTCGCATCATCATAATTTTCACTGCAGGCTACATTTTCACCTACAGGAAAAGCAAGAAGACAAAAATCCTGAAATACTATGGCAAACATTTTAAGATATTCGGTATAATTAAACTCTTTTATATCAATTCCGTTGAGTGTAATTTTTCCCGAATCCGGATCATACAACCGGCAAAGCAGCTTTATCATTGTTGATTTACCGCTGCCGTTCATTCCCACAACGGCAAGACGCTCACCCGAAGAAATTTTCATGCTGAAATTTTTAAGAATGGTTTTATCTGTTCCGGGGTAAGAAAAGCTGACATTATGAAATTCAAATACGGCATTTTTCGCGTCAATTCTTTCAAGTGTCCTGTCACCGCTTATCATAT
Source organism: Acutalibacteraceae bacterium (assembly GCA_045588855.1). Classification (GTDB taxonomy): domain Bacteria; phylum Bacillota; class Clostridia; order Oscillospirales; family Acutalibacteraceae; genus RUG806. The sequence continues at coordinate 7,180 of JAZNEX010000025.1, read as the reverse complement.
CTGACCTGAGACTGAGATATTCGATTTCCTGCTTCAGCTGCGCATTATTCGCCTTAAGATATCCCGCATTACCCGCAATATCCGTACATGCGGAAATAAGCTTTGTTATAGCTGCGTAATACGCAACAACCTTACCGGCACCGAATGCCCCCGCAAGAGCCTTAAGTCCCACAAATATATACACAAGACCGCCAAGAAGATTTGTACCGACAGTGCTTATCTGTCCGATTGTAGTCCATACTCTGAAAACATCATTGCGCATTTTTGTTATAGGTTTATATATTTTTTCCCTGAGCTCTTCTTCAATAAGGCCTTTTTCGTCAAAAATCCTTACATCCTTACCGCTTTCATTTTCATTAAGATATTTCTGATTGTAATATTCAAGCACAGGGTTGAATTTTACCATACGGTTAAAAATATTAAACTGCTTTTTCTCACTTAGATTATGATATTTTACACCGACAGCAATTACGGCAACACTGAATACTATCAGGATAACCGCAAACAAAGGGGAATCAATAACTGCCGCAAATCCCGTAAGAGGCACTGCAGCTCTTTTTACAACCATACCCGAAATCATAACAACAGCTACCGCAACGGAAATAACACAGGCTATCATCTCAGCAACACATTCGGCAACCCATGTAAGACCGTTGCCGTTGTTTGCATTTTCTTCAATCTTTCCTCTCAGTTCCTGCACAGATGAGCTTTCAGCTTTGGCAAAATCAAGCTCAAGCGCTTTTCTTGAAAGAAGTGCGCTGTGCTTTTCCCAGCAGCTGTTAAGCATAATAAGCGCCTTTCGGTTGACAAGTCTTATTACAATATCAATTATCAAAGTTGATGCAGTGGCAATCAGCACGTATGTAATTATATCTCTGAAATCCTTTTTTTCGGTCAGAGCCGTTATTACAAGCCCTGTACAGTATATTGTTATATACGGTGACACTGCACGAAGAATCTTAACAATGAGATTAAGGGAAAAATAATTTTTACCGAGATATATTTTTACAAGCCCGAGACCCTGCCTGATTACAAAAAAATCTTCCTTCAGTTCGGAAAAATACTTTTTCATATTACCGCTTCCTCCTTATAATATCTGCTCTGAGTGTTGAACATCTGAGCATATTTACCGTTCGCAGCCAGAAGCTCCTCATGCGTACCCGATTCTATGATTCTGCCGTTTTCCATAAGAATAATCCTGTCACAGAATCTTGTTGACGAAAGACGGTGAGAAATATAAATTGCCGTTTTGTTCTGAGTAAGCTCGCTGTATTTAAGATACATTTCATTTTCGGCAATAGGGTCAAGGGCAGCTGTGGGCTCATCAAGAATAATTACCGGTGCATCCTTATAAAGTGCGCGGGCAAGAAGAAGACGCTGCAATTCACCGCCCGAAAAGGCAACGGCACCGTCATGCACCTCTCGTACAAGCAGTGTGTTTTCTTTTTCGGCTAAGGCTTCTGTCTTATCCCTGATTCCTGCAAGCTCCATACACTTATACAATCTGTCACGGTCAATCGCTGCTTCTTCCGAAAGAGCTATATTTTTAGCAACCGTTGACGGCAGCAGTGCGCAGTCCTGAAACAGTGTTGAAAAAAGCTTATAATATTCATCACGGTTAAAAAGCCGGCTGTCCGTTCCGTTTATCAGAATCTGCCCCTCACTCTGCACAAAAAGTCCGCAGATAAGCTTTACAAGAGTAGATTTACCTGCACCGTTTACACCGACAACGGCAATTTTTTCACCCTTATTGATTTTAAGTGACAAATTATCAACCGAAGGCTTTTCGGCACCGTCATAAGAAAATGTAAGATTTTTAAGCTCTATCGACGGGGGATTTTCTTTTCCGTCAGGAAGCCTTTCACCCCTGTCTGTATTCATTTTATCTTCTATATCAAGAAATCCTCTGAAATCACTTACATTATGAGAGCCGGAAATTACTTCGGATATGGAATCCACTAATCTTGCAAGCCATGCGCCGAAGCCTGTTATTGCCCCGAAATAAAGAGAAAAATCACCGAGAGTCATATCGGAATTCAGCTTAAGATAAATAAGATATATGTATGCGCCGAGGCTTACTCCGAATTTAAATATATCCTCAATAAGTACATTTATAAAATGTCCGTTATTCCTTGCAATATTGTATCCTGTTACATCATCAAGGTGTCTGTCGATTTTTCTCATAAGAAAGCCTGACATATCGTAGATTCTTACATCCTTTGCATTGGAAAAATCCTTTGAACGGTATGTGACATAATGAAGTCTGAGAAAAATCTCAGCAACCTTTTCTTTCATTTTATCCTTCCACTTCTGAAACAGAAGCCAGCCTGCCATGCTTATGCCGTAACAGACTACAAGTATGGGAATAAACCACGGATTACAACGGACAATAATTGCGGTAAATGCAGAAAAGCCGAAAAAGGATGCGGCAATGCTGCAGTTGAGCTCAATAAATCTTGCAACGCTGCCCTCCCAGCCGTGCACAGCGTTCCACGCCTTTTCACGCAACACTCTGGTTTCGTTATAAGCATAATTGTTATAGTCCATAGTCATAACCTTATTACAGATAAGCTTATGAAGAAGGATATCCCTTGTAAGCATTCTTGATGTCCACACCTTGTTCTGAACAACATTCTGAACATATCCGAAAACAATCAGGACAACACTCATAATTCCCACCTTTATCAGAAGCTCTGAAGGTTTGCTTCTGTTTTCAATGCAGTCAAGAACAAGCTTCGGCAAAAATGCCGCGAGCACAGACATAAAAGCCTCTACAGGTGAAAGTCCCGCCTGCAAAAGAATGTAGGATTTATCAAAATTCCAGTGATGCTTAAGCATAAATCTCAGGTTGTTGAAATAATTATATTTTTTTCGTTTCACTTTCACTTTTCATCTTCTCCTTTTCCAGATATCAGAAAAATCAACTCAATTATTATCAGTGCACATATAACAACAATCAGTGTTACGGGGGACTCCCATATACAAAGCAGCTCACATAATCCGAAAATTCCCGACGCTATAACCAATGCGGTGCCCGTCTTATTGCCCTTTCCGGGAAGCGCTCCGAAAAAAGTAAGAACAGCAATAACAGCAGATAAAACCGACGAAATAAAAAATATTACAGATAAAAGCTTCATTTAAATATCTCCTTTCATAAAAACGATAAAAAAAGAAACGGCGAAGAACAGCTCCGCCGCTTCAGTATTATGATAATTAAAACAAAACCCGATTTAAATATGTCCTGCAATAGTGTGAATTTAATATTCAAAAGTGTTCAGGATATTGATGCTCACGGTAAAGCTTCCGTTTTCACAAGAGATAAAAACGTCTCCGTCATATTTTGCGGCAATGGTTTTCATACTTCTGATACCGTAACCGTGATTTAACTTATCTGTCTTCACGGTTGCAATATTTTTCGTATCAACTTCACCGTTTACGGGATTTTCAACACTGAATACAATTCTTCCTCCGAGAGAAATAAGCTTTACATAAATTATCCTCTCTTTATTTTTCCCGAGCTCTTCAGCTGCTTCTATTGCATTATCAAGGGCATTTCCCATAAGAACACCGAAATCAGGCAGATCGATTTTTATTTTTTCGTTTATTTTTACCGTAAGCTCAAGTCTTATCCCCTTGCTTTTCGCCAAAGAGAGTTTCGACTGCAAAACGGCATCAACTACGGGATTACCCGAGTTTATAATACTGCCGTTTCCGTACTCAAGAAAATTCAGTTCACCGTTTATTGCATCAATTGCCGCCGTGTACTGTCCGTCCGAAATAAGACCTGACAACGAAAGCAATCTGTTTTTGATATCATGTCTGAATGTGCGGATTTCACTCTGATAGCGATAAAGCTCCTCATAGTGAATAAGTTGATTTTTAAGCTGTTCATTTGCAAAATTAAGTCTTTCCTTTGATTCAATATAATCCTTTTGTCTGTATATAAGAAACAGTGTCATTATATTTGCCGCAATCATCAGCACCGAAACTGCGGAAAACATAATTGCAGGAATACTGTCAAGCTCATAAGTACATTTAAGTATTACAAGCGTTACAAATACCGTGGCAACGGGTTGTACGATAAGAAGCACTGATAAACCCTTTGAAACTCCGAGATCAATCCTTCCGACCCTCTTTGATATAATAAAAACAATGATAAAGGAAAAGAATTTACATACAAGTCCCATTCCGAGAAAAATATAATCATCCTGCAAAAAATCAAGATCCTCTTTTCCCATAAGCATACCCGAAAGCAGCGTTACAACAGTTTCACCACCTGCCTGAATCATAACAAACAAAACACTGCATATAACTGCAAAATGCATTCTGACATTGTAAACAAGAGCAAATACAAATGCAGTAATCATACCGAGAGCCAGAAGCATAATACCTGTCCCTGCAAAAAAATAAGAAACAACAGTATTTGTTGATATTGCCGCTGTCATAAATACCACAAGACCTGTTCCTCTGAGTCTTTTTTTGGAAATACTCGAAAAAAGCATATTCATCATAAATATTTCTGCACAGGCAAAAAGAATATATGCAATTATTCTCACCATTTTACCAACCCCACTTTCTTATAAAATTATCATAAACCTTCAAGGCATCCTGCCTTTTTCTTACACTGACAGGCACTCTTGTACCGTCAGTCAGCTCAACCTCATCTGTTTTAAAGCTTTTTATGTAATTCATATTTACTATAAATCCCTGATGCACCCTTACAAAGCCGTGCGGCGAAAGAACATCATACATTTCAGAAAGCTTGCCTACCGCCTCATAAACACCGGTTGCAGTGTGTACACACAGATGCCGTCTGTAGCCTTCAACATAGCTTATTTTATCTATCTGAATTTTGTTTCTTGTGCTTTCCCACTTGAGAATTATGCTGGCATTCACCGCACGGTATTTTTTCAGAGCTCTTAAAAAAACCTCATTAAATTCCCTGTCTTTTACAGGCTTTACCAGAAAATGCAAAGCCTCTATTCTGAAGGCTTCAAATATATAATCCGAATGTGCCGAAACAAAAATAATAATTGTGCGCGGCCCCAGTGCCCGTATTATTTCGGCAGCTTCAATCCCGCTTATGCCCTTCATTTCGATATCAATAAAAAGAATATCAAAATATCCACCGCTTTTATAATATTCAATAAGTTCTTCCGCTGATGAGAAATCTGAAATATCAAAGCCTTCGGTATCCGTTCTGAAAGCTGAAAGCCTGTTTCTGATTTCTTTTGCAAAAAAACTGTCATCATCACAAATGCCGATTTTCATAAGCCACCTCCTTAATTAATGTGCAAAAAAAGAGCACCTCTCGGTTTTACCGGAGATGCCCTGAAATATAATCAGCTGTATTCTGTCAGCCTGTAAAAGCAGACAAAACGACATCCCGTATAAAATTTTTATGCATATCCTGCACATTATAAAGCATAGTATTTGTCATATTGTCCACCCTACCTTTCTTATAATTTTCCCTAATTCTAACAATTACGCTACCCTTTGTCAACCTTTTTATGAAAAAGTGCAAAAGTGTTGGTTTTAAGTGCAAAAGTGTAAGATTATATCGTAAAATAAGAGTTCTCGGATCGTTGTTATTGAGTTTTTCTGCTGTGTATGGTAAACTTAACTTATATCATCTGAAAGGAAATTAAAAAAAATGAAAATTGCATTGTTCGGCACAAATCAGCTACAGTTTTCAAAGGTATACACCCCTGAGGTACTTACAAAGCTTTCGGAATTCGGTGAATTATCCGAAAAAATCAACCGTAAAAATCTTCAGAAAAACAAGGATTTTCTCAGTGGCTGCGAAATTGCATTTGCTACCTGGGGGATGCCGCAGTTTACCGAGGATGAAATCACGGAATATATGCCTGACCTGAAAGCAGTTTTCTATTCTGCAGGTACGGTGCAGTATTTCGCCAAACCGTTTCTTGAGCTCGGAATAAAAGTTTTCAGCGCTTTTGCGGCAAATGCCGTACCTGTTGCAGAATACACATTTGCTCAGATTTCGCTTGCAACAAAAGGATTTTTTCAGTCTTCAAAATTCTATCGTATTCTGCTTGCTAAATCATCAGCACATGCAAATGCATCACCCGGTAATTTCGGTTGCAAAGTCGGTCTTGTCGGACTCGGTGCTATAGGATGTATGGTTGCTGAAAGACTCAAAGCACTTGATGTTGAAGTTTATGCATATGACCCGTTTGTATCCCGGGAAAAAGCCGATGATTACGGAGTTAAACTTGTAAGTCTTGAAACAATTTTCAGCGAATGCGATGTTATCAGCAATCACCTTGCAAACAAGAAAGAGCTTGAGAATGTATTCAATTATAAGCTTTTCAGATTGATGAAAAAGCGTTCCACATTCATAAACACGGGCAGAGGCGCTCAGGTTGCAGAGTATTCACTTGCTCTTTCACTTCTTCTGCATCCTTCAAGAACTTTCGTAGCTGATGTTCTCAAGCGTGAATTTTTCCCTTATATAAATCCCCTTTTCTGGTGTCCGAATGCAATTCTGACGCCTCACATTGCAGGCAGTACGGGCAATGAGCCTCAGAGAATGGCTTATTATATGATGGAAGAACTTGAAAGATTTATGTCAGACGGCAATACAAAATATGAGGTCACCCTCGAATCCCTTGAAAGGATGGCTTGAAATGAACAAGCTGAAGCAAAGATTGATACATACCTGAGCTTTTTTATGGCGTATTCCAATCGTTATTATGTCAGTTGTTTCCATAATCCTTGCACTCGGTGCTTCAATAACTATTAACAACAGATACACTCCTACATATTATCAGCAAACCTACACACACAAAAAAAAATACAGCAGATTGCAAAAAAATGCAGTCTGCTGTTTTGTTTGTGCAAATTACTGTTTATCTCTTTGCTTTCAACTGAGTTACAACAATATGTCCGATTGCCTTTGCACCTTTTGTGATGTAATTGAGAAGATTTCCCGAAATTCCTGTCATAACGGGATTTTTCAGGTCTTTTTCATTGATTCCGTCTGCAGTTCCCTCTCTGACCAGAATATTATCTTTTATAAAGGGAGCAATATCACAATTTTCAGGAGCAGTTAACACCGCACCGTCAGTGAATGCACAAAGCTCTGTTCGCTCCTTTACTGACAATCCCTCTGACGACAACGGATAAAGACCAAGCAATGCCGTTTCACTGCTTCCGT
>JAZNEX010000024.1:0-2845 GCA_045588855.1 Acutalibacteraceae bacterium | reverse complement strand
GTACGGGGATTTACTTTTTACCTATTACTTCTTTGCTCTTCACTTTCAGCTCTCCGACTCGGATTTCCGGAGGTAAAAAGTAATAAGTAATAGTGAAGAAGTGAATTTTTAAATCCGTTAATAACACTCATACCAATCTTGGGGGGAATCGGTGTTTCTTGATATATGCAAATTGCTCACTTTTGCGAGCAATTTCCTATATATTAAAATACCGTTTTAATACTTATTTCCTTACATAACTATTGTCATAACCGCTTCGGCAGGAATTGTTATTTTTTCTCCTGCCTTAAATAAGGACTCTGTAAGGTCGTTATCCTTATCGGTAAGAGCAGCAAGAGCATCACACGGGGGAACATACTCCTTTATATCCTTTCCGGGGTTTATAATTATTATAATCGTTTTGTCCTCTTTTGTAAAGGCAAGAGGCTGAATTTCACCGTCATCGGCTTTTATTTCTACCCTCTTAGCACCGAGGGGGATATATTTTGAGAAATTTCCCGTTACATAAAGTCTTTTTGTGGTTTCATAAGACCTTGTTTCGGGGTCAAGATAGATAAGTCCGTCGTGATAGTCATAATGTGAGCAGGCAATCCAGTGCTGCCAGGATGTGACATTGAGCACCGTAAAATCCTCATACATAACCCTTGCCGTTTCGAGAGCAGAATCCATACCTGTATTCTTTCCGCCCTTCATATGTGTCCACTCACTCATTCTGACAGGCAGGGATGGATATTTTTTATCAAGCCATTTTCTGTATCTTACAAGAAATTTCATTCTGTCATTAAAAAACGGCAGAGGCTGATGCAGAAAATATGAGTGTACATCAACGGAATCAATTCTGTCTCTTACCTGCTCATACTTCATAAGATTTCTTGTATATGACTTGTTGAACCAGCGGATATCGCCGTTTTCAACACCTGAAAGGCGCACATTGTCAAGGGATTTATACTTTACAATTTCCTTTGCAAAGGTAAGCATAACCTTACCTGCCTGCCGTGGAGAATAATGGCAGCCCTCCTGACCGCCCGTCCATATCCAGAAGGGCTCATTGACAGGAGAAATATATTTTACGGGAATACCCTCTTTTACAAAATGCTCAGTCACCCTGAGACAGTATTCTGCAAATGCCTTATAGTTTTTTCTGCTGAGATTGGTTCTGAAAAGCTGAGTCTTTTTAAGGTGCGCCCAACCGTTTTTCGTAAGCCTTTCTATGGGAGAGTTTACAAAGAAAATAACCTCATCCGCACCGTCTCTTACTGCCTGCTTCATCATATAGACAGCATTTTTATCACGGGAAAAATCGTATTTGCCCGAAGAAACTTCAAAGCACTCTGCTCTTCTCATAGGGTCCCAGTATTCTCCGTTACCGCTTTCTGCCGAGCCGCCCCCGAGATTATAACGGTAAATATTCATACCGATACCCTCGGTTTTACTGTAAAGCAGACGGGAAATCACATTACGGATTTCTTCACCGTTTTCGTCCTTGTTATCCCAGCCGCCTGCCATCTGCGCCCACCATGCACCGCTGGCGCCTATTCCCTCATAGGTGCTGTAAATTTTGTTTTTGTTCACCGTTATTTTCATATTCATCCCCCATTAAATCCGAAGTCCCAAGGCATCACACTCAGCTAAATAGTATCACAGTTTATTTTTCTTTTCAACTTTTTATTGATTTTCATGCCTGTATGTGCTATTATTTTGTACATATTAACTCAATAAGGAGAATTGTTATGGCAATTTTTACAAAGCTTCTCAGCTTCTTTATGCTCATTCCCGCACTCTGCGGTCTTTACAAGGATGATGCAAAGGATACCGAACAGGCATATCTTGATGTGCTGGGCACCATCCCCTACGAAAACACCGTTGAAACCGCAATTCCTCAGACAGAAATCTACAATATGATCGTTGACCACTTCAACGCTCCCCTGCCCGAGGGCAAAACAGAAAAAAAGGCAATCGTTATCGGTTATGACGGCTGCCGCGCAGATGCTCTTTCACTTGTCGGAGGTACAACAAGTGCTATAAACAAGATGCTCAATGACGGTGCTTCACTTAACCTCAGCTACTGCGGCGGTGTAAATTATCCTGACGGTGAAAATACTCAGGCTACCTCCACAGCTCCCGGCTGGTGCTCACTTCTTACAGGTGTATGGGCAGACAAAAACGGTGTTTACGGCAACGGTCAGCCCAAGAATATGGAAAACAAAACTCTTATGACCTCTCTTATTGAAGAAGGTAAAATGGATTCAGCCTCCTTCCTTACTATCTGGGGCGGTCACTTCACTGACGAGGATGCAACCTATGTACCCGAAAAAGAATACTGCGAGGCAAACAATCTCAATGTAAAGTTCGAAAAGTGCGCAACCAATGTTATTACAGCAACAACCTGTATGAGTGAGCTTGCATCTTCTGATTGCCCCGACTTTACAATTGCAATTCTCGAAGGCCCCGACGGTGCAGGTCACAGCTTCGGCTTCTCAATCAACAACCCCTGCTATCAGGCTGGCTTTCAGCTTAACGACACTCTTGCATTCGGCACACTTCTTACAATCGAAGCAAGAGAAACCTACGAAACAGAGGATTGGCTCATTATAATCACCTCAGACCACGGCGGCTTCGGCACAGGCCACGGCGGTCCCACAATCCAGGAAAGAATGATATTCATCGTTTCCAACAAATAATCTGACAACAGCTCAGCAAAAAGTAAGGGGCTGTAAAAAAAGTGCAGACCGCATAAAACAAGATAACTAAAGGGTTTCTTTCGGTATTTAACTACCAAAGAAACCCTTTAAAACTGTAAAAATCAGCAAAAGCAGGCAAAAACAAGGTTTTTGCGTTTTATGCT